>NZ_SLWM01000071.1:0-1057 GCF_004342085.1 Kribbella orskensis | reverse complement strand
GCGATCAGTGCAGCCTCGGTCGGATCGCCGAGCGGCAGCCAGCCCGGATGGTCGCCGTCGGGCGGTCGCAGCTCGGCGTCGTTGCACAGCACCACGTCACGCAGCAGCCGCACCAGCGACTCGCGATCACCGTCGCCGTCCTGCCGGGGATCACCCAGCACGGCGCCGTCGGGTGCGTAGCCGTCGCCCGTGGCAATGTATTCGGCCGTCGGCGTCCAGACTCGTTCCGCCAGCATGACCCCCTCGGTCAGCGTGCCCGTCTTGTCCGCCGCGACGACTGTCACGCTTCCGAGAGTCTCGACCGCAGGCAACTGGCGAACGACGGCCGACCGCCGCGCCATCCGGTGGGCGCCGACAGCCAATGCGAGCGTCACGACGGCGGGCAGGGACTCGGGTACCGCAGCCACCGTGAGGCTGACGGCCGTGACCAGCATGTCCGGTAGCGGCAGTCCGCGGATCAGACCGGCGATGGCGACGACGGCCGACAGCACGATCGCCACGATGCTGAGGATGCGGCTGAGTGAGCGCAGCCGCCGCTGCAGCGGCGTCTGCCTCGGCTGCTGTCCAGACAGCAGGCGGGCGATCCGGCCGAGGGCGCTGTCCATGCCAGTGCGGCTGGTGACGGCGGTACCGCGGCCGCAGGTGATCACTGTGCCCGCGAAGACCTCGTCAGGTGCGTCCTTCTCGACCGGAACCGATTCACCTGTTAGGGCAGCTTCGTCGGCCTGCAGACGGACCGCTTCGAGCAGTTGGAGATCCGCGGGGACGATGTCACCCGCTTCCAGCAGGACGAGGTCGCCCGGGACCAGTTCGGCGGCCACGATCATCCGGGTCCGGCCGGAGCGCACCACCCGTGCCTGCGGCGCCGCGAGCCGGCGCAAGGCTGCCAGGGCATGCTCGGCCCGCAGTTCCTGGATCACACCGACGGCGGTGTTCAGCGTGACCACCACGAGGATCACCGTGAGGTCGGTGAAGTCCCGCAGCGTCGCGGTCAGGACGGCTGCGCCGAGGAGCAGCAGGATCATCGGGTCCTTGAGTTGGGCGACGATTCGCACCA
>NZ_SLWM01000070.1:0-1136 GCF_004342085.1 Kribbella orskensis | reverse complement strand
TGGATGGTGTTGTCCGGGGCTCGGTTCAGGGCTGGGTCCAGGGCGCGCACGTGGTGGTCGCGCAGCGCGTAGTAGACGTACTCGAGTTGGCGGCGGCCGGCGGCGACGACGCCGATGTTGTGGCCGCGGCGGGCAGCGACGCGGTCGCGGAACCGCCCCACCCTGGTGGTCGCGGGCAGGATCTGCACCGACTCGACCACCGCCCACCGGACCAGCCGGGACCCCTGCTTGGTGATCCGGCCCCGGTGCACGCGGGTGTCGGACTCGTGGTGGGTGGGTGTCAGCCCGGCCCAGCAGGTCAGCTGCCCGGCCCGGGTGAACCGGGTGACGTCGCCGATCTCGGCGACCAGGACCGCGGCCAGGGTCGGGCCGATCCCGGGGATCTGTTGCACCGCGACATAGCCCGGGTCGGTTGCGAGCCGGCCGCGCACCATGCCGGCGACGTGGTCGATCTCGAAGTCGAGCCCGTCCATGATTCGCCTCAGCGACCCGATCCTGGCCGCATAGGGCGCCGCCAGGTCCAACCGGTCCAGCAGCGCGGTGCCCTCGACGCCGAACAGGTCGCTCATCGAGACCTGCACCCCGCACTTGGCCAGCACCGCATGGACCTCGGCCTTGCAATGCGACCGCAGCCCGACCAGCTTGGCGCGGTGCCGGACCAGCTCTCGCAGTTCCCGGGTCGCCGGCGGCGCGATCCACGCCTCGGGCAGCCGCCCCATCCGCAACAGGTCGGCCAGGTCGGCGGCGTCCCGCTCGTCGTTCTTCACCCGCCGGTACTCAAACGCCTTCACCCCCAGCGGATGCGCCAGATGCACCCTCGCGCCCTGTTCCCGCAGCGCGTCCACCGCCCAGTACCAGCCATAGGTGGCCTCCAGTACCACCTCCGGAGCTTCCCCGGCCCGGGCGATCACCGCCGCCAACCGATCCACATCGTTGACGATCCGGACCCGCTCAAGCACCTGTCCGTCGGCCGTCGTCCGCACCAGCACCGACCGGCGCCGATGCAGATCCATACCCACGAACTGCCGTCCCGCGTACGCTTCCATCAGGGGCCTCCTTCGTCGTGAAGCGTGAGCAACCCCAGCATCCGCCGGGAACCCACGAGGAGCGGAGGCCCCGCTCCTTCATCGCATCAG
>NZ_SLWM01000069.1:0-1402 GCF_004342085.1 Kribbella orskensis | reverse complement strand
GGCTCTTCGGAATCAGGCGTGGTTCGGTGTTCGTCGATAGGGCCGGGTGCCGTCGGCGGCGAGCAGGATGCGTAGCCGGTAGTTGGTGAAGTTGCGGAAGCCGTGGGCGAGCCGTCTGGTCTTCTCGATGACGCCGTTGATGGCCTCGGTGCCGCCGTTGTTCACTCCATCGGTGGCGAAGTAGGCCAGGATCTGGTCGCGCCAGGCGCGCAGGGTTCGGCCGAGCCTGGCGATCTCGGGGATGGGGCAGGTGTGGAAGGTGGCGATGACGTGCTCGGCCAGTCGGTGTCCCCCTGTTGCGGTGGTGGCGTGGTAGATCGCGCGGAGCCGCTGGTAAGCCTGCCAGGCGAGGTGCACCTCGCCGTTCGGGTCGCCGAGGGGTAGGTGTTGTTCGAGCCGGGACTTCTGCTTGCTGGTGAGGTGCTCGGTCCCGGTCATCAGGGTCCGCCGGATCCGATACAACGGGTCGTCCTTCAAGCCTCGTCGGCCCAGGGTCTCTTGCTGGACCCGGCGGCGGACCTCATCGAGCGCGGTGGAGCCGAGCTTTACCACGTGGAAGGCGTCCAGCACCGCGACCGCCTCGGGGAGTTCGTCGCGGATCGCGTTGGCATAGCCGCGGAACGGGTCGAGCGCGGCGTGCTCGACGGTCGCGGTGACCTCGAGGCCCTCGGTCTTGAGCCAGTCGGCGTAGACCGCGCCGGAGCGGCCCTCGACCGCGTCCAGCAACCGCGCGTGCAGGCAGCCGCTGTCGTCGCGGGTCAGGTCGACCATGATCGTGACCGCCTTGTTGGTGGCGCGCATCGAGGGACGCCAGATGTGCTCGTCCACCCCCAGCGTCCGCACCCCGCTCAGACGCCCGCGGGTGTTCACCCGACGAGTCGCCTCGACCTTGATTGCCGCCCAGGCGGTGTGCCAGTCCACCCCCAGATGACGCGCGATCGCCGACACCGTGGTGTCGTCGTGGCGCAACGCATCGGCCGCCCAGCAGATCGCCCGAGCTGTGAGCTTGGACCGCTTGCCGGCAAAGCCGTGCTCCTCGGTCCAGGTCGAGACCGGGCACGCCGCCTCGGCACAGCGCCAGACCCGCTTACGCCACCGCACCAACACCGGCCGCCCGAAACACGGGGAGTCATGCAGGCGCACCACACGGCGGCCGTGCCCGACCGCGACCACCCCGCACGAGACGCAGCCCGCCAGCACCTGATCGGTCTCCACCTCGAGCACCAGCGTGCCGTCGTCGCGGCGAGTCGCGTCGAGGACATGCACGCCCTCGACACCGAACACTTCATCGGTCCGGGCGCACCACGACGCACCGGACTCACACGTACAGTGAGACACGTCAGGGTCTTCTCTTGTCAGCTGCTTGGTCGCTGCTGATCGTGAAGGCCCTGACCCCTTCCCC
>NZ_SLWM01000068.1:0-1429 GCF_004342085.1 Kribbella orskensis | reverse complement strand
CGGCAATCCCCTGAAACCGTAGAGACTTCAGTTTTGTTGTTTTTTGGTTGGTTGGCCGGTGTCCCGCTGGCTGCCCTTGGGAGCTCGCCCGGAGCCGGGGGCAAGGCTGGCCGGAGGCCACCCGGAGGGCTGGGCCTTGACGCCGGGGAGGACGAGGTCAGGCTGAGCTGCGCGGGGATCCGGTCGTTCATGCTGCCTGGTGTTGTGGATCGTTGTCGGTATGAAGGGTGAGTTCGTAGTCGATCGGGGAGCGCATGCCGAGCGCGGAGTGGCGCCGGTCGTGGTTGTACTCTTCGATCCAGGCGGCCGCCCGGGCGCGGGCCTGGGCCTTGGTGGTGAAGTGCTCGAGCCTGCGCAGTTCGAACTCCACGGTGGAGTGCCACGCTTCGATCACCGCGTTGTCCAGCGCCGACCCGGGCCGGCCCATGGACTGGGTGACGCCGAGCCGGGTGCAGGCGGCCCGGAAGGTGCCGGCGGTGTATTCGCTGCCCTGATCGGTGTGCATGATCACTCCGGTGATAGCTTCGCGGCCGCCGCGGACCGCGATCGCCATCACCAGCGCGTTGTAGGCCAACTCGGCGTTGTGGTGTTCACCCAGGCTGAACCCGACGATGCGCCGAGACGCCATGTCCAGGACGCTGTCGAGGTGGAGCTTGCCCTCGTCGGTGGGAATCTCGGTGCCGTCGCCGTACCACTTGTGGTTGAGCCGGTCGGTGGCGAAGTCGCGTCTGATCAGGTCCGGTGCCCGCCACTTCCCCCGCCCCGGGCGGGTGGTCTGCTTGCGGCGCCGTTTCCGCCGGGCACGCAGCCCGAGTTCGCGCATGAGCTCGGCGACGGTGTTCTGGCTTACCCGCCAGCCCTCATCGCGCAGGTCCGCGGTGATCCGTGGTGACCCGTAGGTGCCGTGATGCTTAGCGAACCACCTTCGGATCGCGATCTTCAGCTGTTCGCGTCGCGCGTGCCGGGGCGAGGCGTCGCCGTGGCGCCACTTGTAGAACCAGGCCTGGGAGACCCCCAGCGCCCGGCACGCGACCACCTGCGGCACCCGGTAGGTGTCCCTCTGAGCGGCGATGAACCCGGCCACGGCTACCGGCCCATCGCATCCTTGACCCAGAGGGCCACCGAGCGCTTGAGCACATCACGCTCCATCGCCAACTCCGCGTTCTCCCGCCGCAACCGCACCAGCTCGGCCCGCTCATCCTCACTCAACTGCCCGTCACCACCGTGGGCCCGCCGGTCCCCGGCCACCCAGTTCGCCAACGTGCCCGCGTTGACACCCAACTCCCGGGCCACCCGCGCGATCGGCCTACCGGTCTCCCGGACAATCCGCACCGCACCCTCGCGGAACTCCCGATCAAACTTCCGTCGTGCCTCAGCCATCACCCTCACCTTCTAAGAGGATGTCTCCACGCTACGAGGGGAAACCCAG
>NZ_SLWM01000067.1:0-1634 GCF_004342085.1 Kribbella orskensis | reverse complement strand
TCAAGCGCACTTTGCTTGACACCGGCGAGGACCGGCGCACCCTGACCAAGGCGGGAAACGAGCACCTCCTTGACACAGAGGGGAGCCATGTGCGGACGTTTCAGCGAGCAGTAGAGCGTTACGTCGTCGAGTTCCGTTTCAGCCCAGCATCTAAGTAGCGCTCGTAGGCGCCATCCGAGTCGGCCATGCATCGCAGGCACAACGGCTTTGTGCAGCGTGGCTGTTGCCGGGACAGTGGGTAGTTGCCGCCTCTGACTGGTCGGTGACCTGCTGCCGATGTTGTCAGCTCCTTTACCCCTGAGGCGAAGGCCTACGTAGACCGGGTGCAGAGCCGGCTCGTCCTGATCGACGGCAAGCGGTTGGCCGCCGAGATGGTGAAGCGGAATGTGGGCGTGCAGGCCGCGAAGTGCACGAGGTCAAACGCATCGACGAGGACTTCTTCACCGAGTAACCGACGAAGCAGTGACGAGAATCGAACTCGCGTCACCAGTCTGGAAGGCCGGCGGAATGCTGTCGAATGCTGCTTCAATGTCTGACTGTTGAGAGTTTGGGGTTGTGCGGGTGCCTGACTCCAAATTTCCTGGCCATGGGCATGGAGGTCGCCGTCGCTGACGTTCCGAATGCTCCACGAGGCGCACGCAGCGAGCCCCCCGGACGCCGACAATCGCATCTGTCCAGGTGGACACACTCAACTTGCAGAACCAGACCGAGAAGGTGGCAAGACTCTGAGGAGCACGTCGATGATCCGCTGGGGAAGCAGCTGAGATAGCGGACAACACGAACCCGCCTGGGCGCGAACAGGCTCCTATGATATTGCGCCGAAGTCTCAGGCCTCAACTGTCATTACGTGAGCTTCAGATGACCTCGGTAGACGTAGGTAACTGGTTCTCCGATGATGTCCTTGAAGTCGAGATGGCCGGTGGCGCCGGCGAAGCCGCCAGTGCCGCTGCCCGCAACGACTGGGTGTTGACAACGCCCGTGAATCTCCGTTCCATCAGTTTCAAACTTGGCTTCGAACCTGTAGGTAGTGGCGAACGTTCCTTCGAGACCACCATTGAGTCTGCCGACGAAGACCTCTTCCCCGGTCTCCAGGTAGGCGCCACTCGGCGTCACGTGGGCCGGGTCGGCTCTGGTGTACAAGCATCCGTCCAGACTGCCGGTCATATCGAGCCCTGGGTAGCTGACAAACTCCTCGTACCCCGCGGGCGGGGCAGGACAGGCGGCGGCGTCATACAACGCGTCGCCGGAGAGCTGGTTCGTCCCCGCTTGTGCAGACACAGGGAGCGCCATCAGTAGGCCCATCACCACCACGAACAGCAACGTGAGTCGTTGATTCTTCCTCTGCACGGTCTTCCCCCATCCGACAGGGGCGAACTCAGTCGCCCGCCAAATTTCAGCATCACGCAGGTAGCACGCCATGTCCATGGCCGCTAGCAGCGAAGACTCACCTGGGTCGAGGGAGACTTCCGTTCGCAAGGACATCAGGCTGCGTGGCCTACGGCGACGTAGTCGAATTCCGCTTTGGATCAACATCTACGTCTAAGCCTCGATCCACCGATGAGGGCGTTTGAGGGAGCGGGTCGGAACGCGAGAATGCCCTTACGTACTGGAAGAATTTGACTTCTCTAGGGTCC
>NZ_SLWM01000066.1:0-1663 GCF_004342085.1 Kribbella orskensis | reverse complement strand
AGCCTCGATCCACCGATGGGCAGATTGTGGTTCGTGGATCTCGTTGACGGTACTGCTTGGGAGGGTGGGCGTGGGTGATCGCCTGGCGTTGCTGCCAGGGTCTCCGCTGTCTGTTCGGTCGGGCCGGTGTGGGCGGTTGGTCAGGTGGTTTTGGCTGGTGGCGGTCCGCAGGTTTGAGCGAACAGGGCTTGCCAGGCGGTTTCCCAGGGCCACGCGGTCGGCAGGTGAAGAGTTGCTCGCCGGGCTGAACAGGCGATCCTGGCTGGAACGGCGATCAGTTTGCGGCGGATGGTCGCGGTGGTGGCTTTCGCCAGGACGGGGCCGGTGATGGTGGCGGCGGTGCGGGTGAGGTTGAACGCCATTACCGCTAGGACCAGCCAGGCCGCGTTCGCATCGAACTTGCCTGAGGGTAGGTGCGCCAGGGCGGAGGCTTTGAGGTCGGCGTGGACCTGTTCGATGATCGCGTGCCCGCGGTGGGTTTTGTCCGCGGCCACGGTGTCGGTTGCCTCGGGGTCGGTGGTGGTGAAGAAGGCGTGGAAGCGCCAGGTGTCGAACAATGTCGCCTGTCCATTCTCGGCGCCTGGGTTGAGGTCGGGGATCCGGCGGACCACCAACCGGCCGGAGACCTGCTCGGACCGCTTCTTCGAGGTGAACGCGATGAACGGAATTTCGGCGACCTCGGCCCGGGAGATCCAGGTGTTGGTCGGTTCGTCGAACACGGCGTCGGTGTATTCGATGGGAGTCCAGGCGTCGTCGGGGATCGAACAGATGCTGGCTTTGACGCGCTTGTCCATCCGCACGGTGATCGAGACGTCGCCACCACCGCGGAGCGCAGCGTTGACCACTTCGGCGCCGTAGAACGCGGAGTCGGCTCGCACCAGCGGCCGCAGGCTGGACCCGCTCGGCAGCTCCTTGGCGGTCTTCAACGCGTCGGCGATCAACCGTTTCGCGCCCCGTGGCGAGCCGCACGATCCCTTCCGGAGTCGTTGGGCAACGATCACCGGCGCGGACTGTTTCGTGCTCGCGGTGGCCAGCAAGGCGTTGAGTCCACGCACGCCGGAGTAGCCGTAGCCAGAGCCCTGCTTGGAGTAGCCGTGGACCTCGATGATGGTGTCATCGATATCGATCATCACCCGCTCACCGGGGCCGGCCGTGGTGAGCAGCGGGGCCGTGGCGGCCAGCCGGCCCAGGAACCGGGACGCGACAGCGTCGAGTTGGCGGATGTGGCCGAAGGTGAACGTCCGCAGAAACGAGCCCAGCGTCGAGGGAGCGTAGGCATTGGTGAAGATCCGGCCCATCCCACCGTGGCGTAACAGGGCCATGTCGTCGATGCTGTCGGCACCCGCGACCATCCCCGCCACCAGCGAGGTGACCTTCAGCCCGGCGTTCGCGCCCTTGTCGGTTGGCAGCGTCAGATGCCACTTCGCCAGTTCCTGGAGCCCCGCGGACCGGGCCAACGCCAGTACCGGAACCAGCCCGGCCGACGACACGAGATTCCGATCATCGAACACAGCCGACGTCGCCCGTGGCGTGTGAGACAGTTGCATCTACGAGATGCCCTTCGTTCTGGTGCGAATTGGACCCTAGAGAAGTCAAATTCTTCCAGTACGTAAGGGCATTCTCGCGTTCCGACCCGCTCCCTCAAACGCCCTCATCGGTGGAT
>NZ_SLWM01000065.1:0-1682 GCF_004342085.1 Kribbella orskensis | reverse complement strand
CTAAGCCTCGATCCGTGGAGCCGCCTGGTTCAGCGGTCTGAGTTTGGGTGATTTGGGTGTTTCGGTGGGCGGGCAGCGTGGGTCTGCTGGTCTGCCCAGCCTTTCCACGTTGGGTTTGCGGTTGGTGCCGTGTCTGGCGGGTGGTCGGTGGTCAGGCCGCGGTTGGTGGTCCGGTCGCGGGTCCGAACACTGTCGTCCAGAGGGTGGTCCATTGCTGGGTCCAGGGCCAGTGCGCGGGTAGGTGCAGGACTCGGCGGCGCTGGGGTCGGGCCAGCCGGGCTGGGACGGTGACGATGTGCCGGCGAAGCGTCGCCCCGCGGGCGACGGCGTGGGTGTTGCTGGTCAGGGTGCCGGCGGCGCGGAGCAGGTTGTGGGTGATGGCCGTGCAGATCGCCCAGGCGCTGTTGGCCGCGAAGCGGCCAGAAGGCAGGTGGGCCAGTGGTCCGTCGATCAGGTCGGCGAACACGGTCTCGATGATGGCGTGCCGGCGGTGGGTCAGGTCTGCCTCGACGGCGGGTTCGGTGCTGTTGGTGAGGAACGGGTGGTAGCGCCAGACCGGGAACAGTTCGTCGGTCTTGGCGCGGTCGCGGACGCGGCGCACGATCAACCGCGCGGTGACGGGGTGTTTGGTGCTGGCGAACGCGGTGAAGGTGACCTCGGCGACCTCGGCGTCGGAGATCAGCTGCCCGGTGTCGGGGTCGACGACCGCGCCGGGGTAGTGCACCGGTGTCCACGCGCCGTCGGGAATGGTGGCGGTCGCGGCGTTCACCGGGCGGTTCTTGGTCAGCACCAGCGAGAACCGCACCTTGGCCTTCACACAGGCGGCGACCACGGCGCTGGTGCCGTAGGCGGAGTCCCCGCGGACCAGGATCTCGCCAGTGGCCCCGCAGGCGCGGGCGGTGCGGATCGCCTCGCGGACCATCGATGCCGCGCCCTTGCCGGACCCGGTCTTGCCTGCGCGGAGCCGGATCCCGGCCACCACCGGTGCCCCTTGCTCGGTGGAGATCGTGGTGGCCAGCGGCGACAGGCCCCGGCGCAGGACCTGTTTCCCGGCGATCTTGGTGTGGCCGAAACTCGCGCCCTGCTTGCCGTGCCCGAACACCGGGCGCAGCAGCGAATCAATGTCCACATACGCCCGGGTCCCGATGCCGGGCAACAGCCCGCTGCAGCCGACCAGGTTGACCAGGTGTGCCCGCGCCACCGACGCCAACTGCAGGCCGTGGCCGTGGGTGAACTCGCGCAGGAACTGCCCCAGCGTCGCCGGCGCGTACACCTGCTCGAACAGCCGCGGCATCCCGCCGGAGCGAATCTGGTCCAGGTCGTCGATGCTGTCTGCGCCGGCGGCCATCCCGGCGATGATCGAGGTGACCTTGCCCGCAGGGTTCGCCCCGGCCGACTTCACCGCCGTCTGGTTGATCGAGACCTTGCCCGAGATCAGCTCCGACAGGCCAGCCTGCTCGGCCAGCGCCATCACCGGCACCAACCCGGCACACGACACGAGGTTCTCGTCATCGAACAACGGCGTGGCCTGCGACCACGCATGCGGTAGTTTCACTCTCAGTGCCTTCTGTGCTCGACAGGATCAGGACCTAGACAATCCCGATTCTCCTTGCCCAGAAGGCACTCCCACTATCTGACCCGCCGACGGATCAGCAACGCGTCCACGGATCCAGGCTAAGAGC
>NZ_SLWM01000064.1:0-2291 GCF_004342085.1 Kribbella orskensis | reverse complement strand
GGATGGCTCCGCGCTGCCGGTGTTTCCCTTCCCGGAGACAGCTGTCCGGGCGCTGGGCCACGCGATGCGGTACTCCGAGTGGCGCACTCGTCCCCAGGGAATCGTCCCGGAGATCTCCGGAGTCGACTTCGACGGCGCACGGGCGATCGTCCGGCACTTCCTGGCTCGGCAGAGTGACGGCGGTTGGCTCGACGCGAAGCACGCCGAGCAACTCATGCGGTGTGCGGGGATAGCAGTGGTGCCGGCCGTGGCCGCCGCCGGCCTCGAAGCGGTGCTGGCTGCCGGCGAGCGAGTCGGCTACCCGTTGGTCCTGAAGACCGCCGCACCCGGTGTCGTGCACAAGACGGATGTCGGCGGGGTCCGGATCGGCATCCCGGACGCGAAGGAGCTCGAGCAGGCCTATCGCGAGATCACGGTGGCCGTAGGCGATACCCACATGATTGTGCAGGCCATGGCGGCTCCCGGTGTGGAGCTGGTGGCGGGTCTGGTCCGCGATCACCTTTTCGGTCCCGTTCTGATGACCGGCAGTGGCGGAGTTCTCACCGATCTGCTCGCCGATCGCCGCTGGCGCGGCCTTCCTCTGACGGACCTGGACGCGGGGGAGATGGTTCGTTCGCTGCGGTGTGCCCCGTTGCTCGCCGGCTATCGCGGGGCCGCCCCGGCCGACGAATCCGCGGTACTGGATGTCCTGCACCGGATCGCCTGGCTGGCCGAATCCGTCGCCGAGATCGCAGAGCTCGACATCAATCCGCTGATCGCCGCGCCTACCGGAGCTTTCGCCGTCGACGTCAAGCTCCACCTCACCCCCGCGACCGCCGAGCCGGACTGGTACTCCCGCCACCTTCGCTGACCCGCAGCAGGAGCAAGCCCCCAGGTGTTCCGACGGTGGAACACCCGGGGGTTGCTGTGCGGTGTGGTCAGGCGCGCCGGTGCCACAGACGCCGCAGGATGACTGCTGCTCCCGGGATCACGGCGAGGGCGGCGGCGAGTGCGAGCTGGCCGGGGCTCACGGGTTCGAGGCTGAGGAGTTCGCGCAGCGGAGTGATGGCCAGCGGGCCGAGCTGGGCGAGGATGGCGCCGAGCACGGCGACGTCGAGGAACCGCAGCCGGCGCGCGCCCGGTCGGCCGGGACGCCGGAGCGCAATCGCGACGCCGAGCTGGGACAGGCCGAGGACGAGGTAGGTCATCGTCTGCCAAGGTGCGCCGATGCTCCTGGCCCACAGGGCCGCGCCGATGGTGACGACGGCGATCAGCGATCCGGTCCACGCGATCCGCTGCCACAGGCCTGCGCCGAGGACGTGCTCGTCGGTCGAGCGGGGACCTCTGCGCATCGCGAGCGGATCGGCCGGTTCGGCGCCGAGGGCAACGCCTGGCAGGCCGTGCGTGAGCATGTTGATCCAGAGGATCTGAGCCGGCAGCAGCGGGAGCGCGAGACCGAAGAACGGACCTAGCAACATCACCAGGACCTCGGCGAGACCTCCGCTGAGGGCGTATCTCAGGAAGGTCCGCACGTTGGAGTAGATCCGGCGTCCTTCCTCGATGGCGACGACGACGGTCCCCAGATCGTCGTCGGTGAGGATCAGGTCGGCCGCCTGGCGGGCCACCTCGGTGCCGTCCTTGCCCATCGCGACGCCGATGTCGGCGCGCCGCAGTGCGGGTCCGTCGTTGACGCCGTCGCCGGTCATCGCGACCACGTGCCCGTCCGCCTGCCAGGACTTGACGATGTCGAGCTTCTGCTGCGGCCTGATCCGGGCGAAGACCCGGGCGCCGGCGACTGCCGCGGGATCGAGCCCGGCGTCGATGTCGGAGCCGGTGATGACGGAACTGCTGTCCAGACCGATCCGGTCCGCCACCGCCTGCGCGGTACCGGGTGCGTCGCCGGTGATCAGCAGCAGGTCGACCCCTGCCGCGCCGAACGAGGCGACCACGTCGGCGGCGTTGTGGCGCACCGGATCGGTGAGCGCGACGAGGCCCACGAGGTGCAGGCCCGCCTCGATCAGCTCCGGGTGGGTGCCACCCGGGATGATGCGATCGGCGACCGCCAGAACGCGATACCCCTGGCGCGCCAGGACCGAAGCGACCTCTCGCGCCCGCGCGATCTCGCCGTACGGGGTGACCTCGGCTTCGAGCAGGACCTCGGGCGCGCCCTTGCTGACCACGAGGATCTGATCGTCGCCAGGCATCCGGTGGAGGGTCGTCATGCGTTTGCGGACACTGTCGAAAGGCGCCTCGGCGCTGCGTGGGTAGGCGGACCGCAGGCTCTCGGCGGACACGCCCGCCCGGCCTGCCAG
>NZ_SLWM01000063.1:0-2453 GCF_004342085.1 Kribbella orskensis | reverse complement strand
TGGCATCTGGTCGTTCCCAGAGTTCTTGGCGATCTGACCGGCTACCAGACTGGCCGTCCTCTGCTCGGATTGAGCTCAGATGCGCTGTCAGCGGCATTTCCGGACGTTGTAGCCCACCCGGCCCGGCTCGAACGGGCTGCCTCCCTCTCCGGTGTTGCTCGGGTGGGCGCTGGGGGTGCAGCCACCCACCTAGGGCGGGGCCGTGCACAGGGTACGAAGCGCGGTGTCACATCGCCACCGAAATGCACCGACAGCGGCAGATGAGTGCGGCTGCGCGCGCGACTTCCTGCCTGTGTTCGTGGACGATGTGAAGCGTGCCCGCATCCCTTCATGACTGGGTCGAACTCTGGTTCGGCTCGATGCCCCGGCAGCGGGACGCCGCTGCGCTCGTAGAGCCGTTGCTCAGGTTCAACCATGTGCCCGCCGAGCCATGGACAGAAGGCGAGGTAGACGTCCTGGTCGTTGAGAACCAGGGGGTGTGGCTCTGGGGTCGGACGGATGCTGGGGAGTTCGTCGAGCGTGCGAACGAGCCCGAAGCAGAGTGGCAATCCATTGCGGAGGACGAGGAGGGGTTCTGGCTCCACCACGCGGCTTTCGAGGCGCTCTGGTCAATGGCCGCGAGCCGTAGCGCGCTTCAACTGGATCAGGCGTCGGTCTCACGGATAGAAGATGCTTGCACTCCGTTGCCGTGCGCGGAGTGGTCATGGCCGGGCACACGTCATCGGGTGTGGCACCGATCCGACGCTCTGGCCATGATCTGCCAAGACGGCGACGGATTCTGGGTGCTGGTTGCCGCCCGAACCGAGGAGGAGCTGTCCTGGCTCGACCCGTTCGCACTCGAGTGGGATGAGTCCGATAGCCGCACCCGCTGCCCATAGACAGGCCGCTTGCGCATCGCATCTGTACACGCACATCGGCAGTTCCGCGCCTTGCTGTCTGCGGCATGACAGCGAGGATTGCGGCTGCTTGTTGCCGCACCGTGGCGTTGGTCGGCAGGCTTCTAGGAGATCTCGTGCATCGTTCCGTCCGGGCCCATCCGGAACATCCGCGGCGGGTCCATGGAGCGTGAGGCCGCGTACATGGCTTCTCGCGCGGCCTGTTCCGCGCCGGACGGGTCTGTCACCCGGAAGCCGTGCAGGTGAACAGTGTCCACGTCGATGTCGTCCGCGTCGGGAAAGCCCTCGATGACGAAGCCGAACAGTGCGCGCAGCGCTTCTTCGCCCAGCTCAAGGGGATGAAATGGCAACGGGTACGCCGGCTGGTCGGGCCAGCCCGGTACGGGTTCGACTGGATGCGCGCCCGCCCAGTATGGCAACTCGAAGTCGTAAGGCTCGCCGATGTTCTCCTGGATGCCTCCGTCGGGCGACAGGCTCAGCGATCTGACCAATACGCCGTCCTCCCAGACCGCGAAACCGAGCCAGTCAACGACCGAGTGCATCCCATGCATGATGATTCGTCTGCCCGCTCCCACTTGGCGCAGGTGTTCCGGCAGCTTAGAGGGGCGGTTGAGCACGAGCCTCCGGTCGCAGTACAGTTCCGCCCCAGCCAGTGTCGTGGCGTAGGTGATGTCGTCTGGCGGGTAGACGCAGTCCAACAGCGTAGGGCCGTTGTCGACGGGTACGACGCCGTAGCCGGGGTGGATCCGACGTACCAACGCCTCGGTCTCGGCTCGTTCCGCGGGCGTTGCGCCAAGCAACGCAGGACGGATGTCGCCCTCGGCGAACGCCAGCAGTGCCGTTTTCGCGCCCACGACGCTCCTCCCGGTCTCTCGGCGGACAGGCGCCCGCACCCTATCCGCCGGCGGGCCTGCGAGTCGACCCGGCAGCGGCAGATCCGGACATCGTCGCTCAGAGGCGACGGCTGAGCCGGACGTCTTCGTCCTCGCACCCCAACTTCTCGTAGAAGCCGCGCGCAATTGTGTTTGCCGCGCCCGTCTCCAGGCTCAGCCGCGCCAGTCCACGCGCCCGCCCCCAAATCCTCGGCAGCAGACATTAGCGCCGTTCCCACACCATGACGAGAGTCACCCGAGGCGACAACAAGTTCGCCTACATAGGCGTCTATCTCACCAGTGAAGTGCCGCCTGGTGGCCACCGTCACCGCTCCGACGACACGGCCACGCACCTCGGCGACGAACACGGCACGGTCCGCAGAGTTCGCGCGTCCGAGAGAGTCGGTGACCCACTGGGTGACGGCACGCAGTACGGCGCTTGGATCACGCCACGGAGTCACCCCCTCGGTCAATCTTGGGGCAGGCGCCACGACCGCCTCGCGATCCTTCTCAGTGAAGGTGCGGATCTGCGGTCGAGCCTCGTCCTGAGCGTCCATGCCTCACACCCTGACAGGCGGCTTAGCCCAATTGCGCGGACAGCGGCTGCTTGTTTAATTGCCTGTAGGACCGATCCTGGCGAGGCTTGGTCCAGGCGCTCGGCTCGTCGCTCTCATTTCGGCTGCCC
>NZ_SLWM01000062.1:0-4418 GCF_004342085.1 Kribbella orskensis | reverse complement strand
CCAGGGTGCAGGCCCCGGCCCCAGGGCCCCAACACCCACAGCCCCACCAACACCCCTGACCTCCGCCAGCCAAAACCATTCCCCAACAGGCTCTAGAAGCCGTCAGTCGGCGAACAACCGGCCAGCGGCCGAAGGAACCCGTCAGTGGTCGAAGAACCCGTCAGTGGTCGAAGAACCGGCCACCGCCAGCGCCATCACCGGAATCAATGCGCAACCACTGCCCAGCGGCACGAAACCGTCCCCAGGGGCCGCCGGTGTACCGATGGACAGGAAGTGGTCGCCGGGCACACCGCCCTGGCATTCTTCCCACGCCTGGGACCAGACGAGGGGACCAGTACTGCCTGTCGCTCGGTACACGCCGGCCTTGAAACTCCACCGGACCCGGCTCAGACCTCCCCGCGGGATCCGCGTAGCTGCGTCCTTCCCTGGTCGGGATGGGGTGGGTCAAGAGTCGAGCTTGCTCGATCCCGAAGGGACGCCAAAGGCGCTCTTGACGCACACCAGCACGACTAGCACCATCACGCAGCGGAGACCGCGAACCACCTCCGCCTATGCGGCTGGAACCGGCCGCACTCTGCAGGGTGGGAACGGGTCGCGCTCGGCCGAGGTGGGAACGGCGTGCGCCGCGGGATGGGAACAGGCCGCTCGGCCGAGGTGGGAACCGCGTGCGCCGCGGGATGGGAACAGGCCGCTCGGCCGCGTGGGAACTGCCTGCCTCGCTCTGCCAGTCCGATTTAGGCAACGACGTGCGCTGTGGTGGGAGTGGCGAGTGCTCGGCCGGGTGGGGGCGGCCTCGCTCGGCCAGTCCGAGGTGGGCAACGACGTGCGCTGCGGGTGGGAGTGGCGGGCGCTGTGCCGAGTGGGAACGACGGCGCGCTGCGGCCGGGCGCTCAGCTGATCAGCGACTGGAGGGCGGGGGCGTAGAGGTCGGCGACCTGGGCGGGGTCGGCGGAGGCGGTCGGGCCGGTCTTGTCGACGGCGAGGGCGGCGCCGAGGCCGAGGAGGTGGGCGACGATGAGGTCGGCGCGCAGTGCGATGTCGTCGCCGGAGAGGCGGTCCGCGAAGGCCTGCACGACCTGGTCGTGGAACCGCTCGCGCAGGAGTTTCCGTTCGTCGCTGATGCCGATGGCGAAGACCACCCGGAGCAGCAGGTCGCTGCCGTTGTCGCGACGCCACTGGATCAGCGTCACCACCGCGTGGCGGCCGAGCTCCGCATCAGGGGCCGCCAGCAACAGTTCGGCCGCGGCGCTGAAATCGGCGACCTGGTCGAAGAGGGACTCCTTGCCGCCGAAATGCTTCACGATCAGCGACGCGCTGACATTGGCGTCCTTGGCGATCCCCCGCAGGGTCACCGCCGCATAGGGCTGTCGTGCAAACGCTCTGCGCGCCGCCCGGAGGATCGCAGTACGGCCGACGTCGGTCACGTGGCCCGGCCCGCCTCGGCCAGTTCGGGGTGGCGCGCCGGCACGGCCCGGCGAGCCGGGATCAGCAGCGTGAGGCCGACCGCGACCAGCGCGGCGGCGCCGGCGATCACGAAGATGATCAGATAGGCGCCGAGCGTCGGAGCCGTCCGGCCCGCGTGGGTGGCGACCACGTTGGCCAGGACAGTGGCCACGATCGCGCTGCAGACTGCCTGCCCGATCGTGCGCATCAAGGTGTTGAGGCCGTTCGCGGCGGCCGTTTCGGTCACGGGCACAGCATGCATGATCAGAGCCGGAAGTGCCGAGTAGGCCACGGCGGTTCCGGCCGCGACCACGGTCGCACCCGCCACGATCGCGATCAGGTTCTCACTGGTGAACAGCCGCACGACGTACCCGGCGGCCATCAGGGCGGCCGCGATCGCGAGGGTGAAGCGGGGCCCGCGAGCCTTGGAGATCCGCGCGGAGACGGGCGAGAGCAGCACCATCGCGATACCGCCCGGCAGCAGGCACAACCCGCTGACCACGATCGAGGCACCCAGCCCGTACCCGGTCGAGGTCGGCTCCTGCACGAGTTGCGCGGTGGTCAGCGAGTTCGCGTAGAAGGCGAACCCGATCAGCAGGGCGGCGAGGTTGGTGAACAGAACGGCCGGTCGCGCCGACACCCGCAGATCCACCAGCGGGGCCGACGTCCGCAGCTCGAACAGGATCCACAGCGGCACGATCACGACCGCGCCGGCGAACAACCCGAGGGTCGCCGCCGACCCCCAGCCCCAGGCGCTCCCCTTGGACACCGCCAGCAGCAGGCAGACCAGGAACGCGCTCAGCCCGAGAGCACCCGGTACGTCGAACCGCCCGCTGGTGCGCAGCTTCGACTCGGGCACGATCAGCAGCACCAGCAGGATGTCGAGCAGGCCGAGCGCGAGGCAGATCCAGAACATCGTGTGCCAGTTCGCGTACTGCACCACCAGCGTCGCGGCGGGGATGCCGAACGCGGCACCGACGCCCAGGGTGGAACTCATGATCGCGATGGACGGGATCACCCGGTCCGGCGGCAACTCGTCGCGCAGGATGCTGATGCCGAGCGGGACGACGGCGACCGCGGCGCCCTGGAAGGCGCGGCCCGCGATCAGCACCGGCAGCAGGGAACTGATTGCGCAGAGCAACGAGCCGAGCACCATCGACGCGAGCGCGACGATCAGCACCCGGCGCTTGCCGTACATATCCCCGGCCCGGCCGAGCAACGGGGTGAACACGGCGCCGGTGAGCAGGGTGATGGTGAGCAGCCAACTGACGTCGGCCGGGCGGCTGTTGGTGAGCGAGGGCAGTTCGGGCAGCAACGGCACCACGATCGTCTGCATCACCGACACCAGCACGCCACAGGAGGCGAGTGCGGCCAGAACCAGACGCGGGTGAGCAGCAGGACGGACGGTCAAGAAGGTCCTCACGAGGCAGGGCTGCGGTGGAGCGGCGCAGGTGAACAACTGTTCACCTCCACAGTAAACGCCCGTTCACCCCTTCCTCAACTCGGGTACGGCGCGGCTCAACTCGGGTACGGCGCTGCTCAGCTCGAGCGTGGCGAAATGGACCATCGAATGGCCGGCGAAGTGGACCAGTTCCTGGGTCAGTCAGGCTTTTACGTTGGAAGGATGGAATCGAACTCGCAGTTGACGATGCTGCTGGATGTGGTGCCGCCGCGGCTCCCCGCCGGAGCCGAGGTGATGACGGCGACCATCGACCTTCCGCCGGGCGATCCCGGGACGCCTCCCCACCGGCACTCGGGACCGGTGTTCGGCTACATGCTCGAGGGCGAGTTGCTCTTCGAGCTCGAAGGCGAGGCGCCGCGGGTGATCAAGGAGGGCGAGGCCTTCTGGGAGCCCGGCGGCGACCTGATCCACTACCAGGCCGCCAACCACCTCACCGACCGGCCGAGCCGCTTCGTGGTCGTGATGTTGGGGGTACCGGGACAGCCGATGCTCACGCTCGTCGACGCCGAGGAGCTCGAGGCCCGGCGCGATCGACGCGGAGCGCGGACCGTGGATGCGGACCTCTCGGAGGCGAACTGATGCGGGTCTTCCTGGCCGGGGCGACGGGGGTGATCGGTCGCATCCTCGTCCCTGAGTTGATCGCTGCCGGACATCAGGTCACCGGATTGGTTCGGCATGACGCGCAGGTCCACGTCCTGAAGACGCAGGGTGCCGACGCGGTGCAGGCAGATGTCTACGACGCAGCGGCGCTGACGGCTGCCGTGATCGCAGCGCAGCCCGACGTGGTGATGCACCAGCTGACTGACCTGAGCAGCGGCAACTTCGCCGCGAACTCGACCATCCGCAAGACTGGCACGCGGAACCTTGTCGACGCGGCACTCGCCGCCGGCGCTCGTCGGGTGGTCGCGCAGAGCATTGCCTGGGCGTATGAAGGCGGCGACTCGCCGGCAGTCGAGGGGACTCCGCTCGACCTCGGCGCGTCCATGCCTCGGCTCGGGTCGGTGGAGGGCGTGGCCGCGCTGGAGGAGATCGTGGCCGAGGTGCCCGAGTGGGTGGTTCTCCGCTACGGCACGCTCTACGGTCCGGGCACCTGGTTCTCGAAGGGCGGGCTGATGGACGACAAGGCCCGCGCCGGCGAGCTCGTCCCGAACTCCGACGTCAGCAGCTTCGTGCACGTGGAGGACGCCGCCGCGGCCGCGGTCCAGGCACTCGACTGGCCGAGCGGACCGGTCAACATCGTCGACGACGCCCCTGCTGCGGCCGCCGAGTGGGTTCCCGCTTTCGCCCGTTCCGTCGGCGCACCCGAGCCGGTCCCGGTCGACTTGGAGCGGACCCGTTGGGCCCGCGGCGCGGACAACCACTACGCCCGCAACCAGTTGCACTGGACCCCGCAGTACCAGACGTGGCGCGAGGGCTTCCTTAGCCTCGATCCACCGATGGGCAGATTGTGGTTCGTGGATCTCGTTGACGGTACTGCTTGGGAGGGTGGGCGTGGGTGATCGCCTGGCGTTGC
>NZ_SLWM01000061.1:0-4452 GCF_004342085.1 Kribbella orskensis | reverse complement strand
ATTTCAACGGAGAGTTTGATCCTGGCTCAGGACGAACGCTGGCGGCGTGCTTAACACATGCAAGTCGAGCGGTAAGGCCCTTCGGGGTACACGAGCGGCGAACGGGTGAGTAACACGTGAGCAACCTACCCTCAACTTCGGGATAAGCCTCGGAAACGGGGTCTAATACCGGATATCACTTCTGCCTTCATGGGTGGGGGTTGAAAGTTCTGGCGGTTGGGGATGGGCTCGCGGCCTATCAGCTTGTTGGTGGGGTAATGGCCTACCAAGGCGTCGACGGGTAGCCGGCCTGAGAGGGCGACCGGCCACACTGGGACTGAGACACGGCCCAGACTCCTACGGGAGGCAGCAGTGGGGAATATTGCGCAATGGACGAAAGTCTGACGCAGCAACGCCGCGTGAGGGATGACGGCCTTCGGGTTGTAAACCTCTTTCAGCAGGGACGAAGCGAGAGTGACGGTACCTGCAGAAGAAGGACCGGCCAACTACGTGCCAGCAGCCGCGGTAATACGTAGGGTCCGAGCGTTGTCCGGAATTATTGGGCGTAAAGGGCTCGTAGGCGGTTCGTCACGTCGGGAGTGAAAACTCGGAGCTCAACTCCGAGCCTGCTTCCGATACGGGCAGACTAGAGGTAGGCAGGGGAGAGCGGAACTCCTGGTGTAGCGGTGGAATGCGCAGATATCAGGAAGAACACCGGTGGCGAAGGCGGCTCTCTGGGCCTTACCTGACGCTGAGGAGCGAAAGCGTGGGTAGCGAACAGGATTAGATACCCTGGTAGTCCACGCCGTAAACGTTGGGCGCTAGGTGTGGGGGACATTCCACGTCCTCCGTGCCGCAGCTAACGCATTAAGCGCCCCGCCTGGGGAGTACGGCCGCAAGGCTAAAACTCAAAGGAATTGACGGGGGCCCGCACAAGCGGCGGAGCATGCGGATTAATTCGATGCAACGCGAAGAACCTTACCTGGGTTTGACATATAGGGAAATCCTCCAGAGATGGGGGGTCCGTAAGGGTCCTATACAGGTGGTGCATGGCTGTCGTCAGCTCGTGTCGTGAGATGTTGGGTTAAGTCCCGCAACGAGCGCAACCCTCGTCCTATGTTGCCAGCACGTTATGGTGGGGACTCATAGGAGACTGCCGGGGTCAACTCGGAGGAAGGTGGGGATGACGTCAAGTCATCATGCCCCTTATGTCCAGGGCTTCACGCATGCTACAATGGCCGGTACAAAGGGCTGCGATACCGCAAGGTGGAGCGAATCCCAAAAAGCCGGTCTCAGTTCGGATTGGGGTCTGCAACTCGACCCCATGAAGTCGGAGTCGCTAGTAATCGCAGATCAGCAACGCTGCGGTGAATACGTTCCCGGGCCTTGTACACACCGCCCGTCACGTCATGAAAGTCGGCAACACCCGAAGCCGGTGGCCTAACCCCTTGTGGGAGGGAGCCGTCGAAGGTGGGGCTGGCGATTAGGACGAAGTCGTAACAAGGTAGCCGTACCGGAAGGTGCGGCTGGATCACCTCCTTTCTAAGGAGCACTGGCAGCCATGGCCCGTCAGGGGGTGGTTGTCTACTCGTCGTTGCCAGGACGTTCGTTCCTGGGCGACGGTGCTTCGGACTGTGGAACATTGACCATTAGGCCTGGAACCTGATCGATCGTCGCTAGTACTACTCAACTTGTTGGGTGTGGAACGTGACCGAGATGAGGGGAAGGGCCGAGGCGCGCTGTTGGGTCCTGAGGAATCGGGCCGATCCTGAGTGATCAGGTTGGACTGGTTTTTCTGGGTCACTTGCTGCACCGATGGGATCCTTGCGGATCGTTGTCGGTGTGGTTGTGTGGCTGGGGCCGGCCTTCACCAAACCGCTGTGAAGGGTCTCCTGGAGGGGTGTTTGTTCCCTCTCTATTGGTGGCTTGGAACGGTAGGTGGTGGTTGGGGCTGGTTTTCCTGCCCGTATTTTGAGAACTGTATAGTGGACGCGAGCATCTTTGTAGTTTTTTGTTGTGTGACAAGCTACTAAGGGCAATCGGTGGATGTCTAGGCACCAAGAGCCGATGAAGGACGTAGGAGCCTGCGATAAGCCCCGGGGAGTTGGCAACCAAGCTGTGATCCGGGGGTGTCCGAATGGGGAAACCCAGCTGGCACTCTAAAGCCAGTTACCAGTGCCTGAACACATAGGGTTCTGGAGGGAACGCGGGGAAGTGAAACATCTCAGTACCCGCAGGAAGAGAAAACAATAGTGATTCCGTGAGTAGTGGCGAGCGAAAGCGGATGAGGCTAAACCATGTGCGTGTGATAGCCGGCGTGTGTTGCGTACATGGGGTTGTGGGAGCATTCAGGCCTCAATGCCGTGGGGTCGGGGAGTTATAAATCATCGTTGAAGTCGAATTTTCTGGAAAGTTGAGCCGTAGTGGGTAATAGCCCCGTAGGCGTAAGACGATGACTTCCGAGTGTTTTCCCAAGTAGCACGGGACTCTTGAAATCCCGTGTGAATCTGGCGGGACCACCCGCTAAGCCTAAATACTTCTTGGTGACCGATAGCGGACTAGTACCGTGAGGGAAAGATGAAAAGTACCCCGGGAGGGGAGTGAAATAGTACCTGAAACCGGTTGCCTACAATCCGTCGGAGCGCTCACCTTGTGTGGGTGTGACGGCGTGCCTTTTGAAGAATGAGCCTGCGAGTTAGTGGTATGTGGCGAGGTTAACCCGTGTGGGGTAGCCGTAGCGAAAGCGAGTCTGAACAGGGCGAAATAGTCGCATGCTCTAGACCCGAAGCGGAGTGATCTATCCATGGGCAGGTTGAAGCGCGGGTAAGACCGCGTGGAGGACCGAACCCACCAGGGTTGAAAACCTGGGGGATGACCTGTGGATAGGGGTGAAAGGCCAATCAAACTCCGTGATAGCTGGTTCTCCCCGAAATGCATATAGGTGCAGCGTCGCGTGTTTCTTACCGGAGGTAGAGCACTGGATGGTCTAGGGGGCTTACCGGCTTACCGAAATCAGCCAAACTCCGAATGCCGGTAAGTGAGAGCGCGGCAGTGAGACTGCGGGGGATAAGCTCCGTAGTCGAGAGGGAAACAGCCCAGATCACCAGCTAAGGCCCCTAAGCGATTGCTAAGTGGAAAAGGATGTGGAGTTGCCCAGACAACCAGGAGGTTGGCTTAGAAGCAGCCACCCTTGAAAGAGTGCGTAATAGCTCACTGGTCAAGTGATTCCGCGCCGACAATGTAGCGGGGCTCAAGCAATCCGCCGAAGCTGTGGCATTCACATTTGTACCCGGCGACACTTTCGGGTGTGGTCCAGGTGTGTGGATGGGTAGGGGAGCGTCGTGCAGCGTGTGAAGCAGCAGAGTGATCTAGTTGTGGATGCTGCACGAGTGAGAATGCAGGCATGAGTAGCGAATGACGGGTGAGAAACCCGTCCGCCGAATGATCAAGGGTTCCAGGGTCAAGCTAATCTGCCCTGGGTAAGTCGGGACCTAAGGCGAGGCCGACAGGCGTAGTCGATGGACAACGGGTTGATATTCCCGTACCGGCATTAACACGACCCGACCGAACCTGGTGATGCTAAGGGACGGAAGCTGCAAGGCCTTCGGGCTGCGTGGTGGATGTTTCGACCCGAGCTGGTATTAGGTGCACTAAGGAGTGACGCAGGAGGGTAGTCCAACCGCGGCGATGGTAGGCGCAAGCTGATCCGCGGGCAAGGTGGTAGGGCGAGGCATAGGCAAATCCGTGTCTCATATAGCCTGAGAGCCGAGGCGGACCCGTTCAGGGGAAGTGGATGATCCCATGCTGCCGAGAAAAACTTCGTAGTGAGTGTTAGAGCCGCCCGTACCCCAAACCGACACAGGTGATCAGGTAGAGAATACCAAGGCGATCGAGTGAACCATGGTTAAGGAACTCGGCAAAATGCCCCCGTAACTTCGGGAGAAGGGGGGCCTGATGCGTTACACGGCTTGCCCGTGGAAGCGTTGATGGCCGCAGAGACCAGGCCCAAGCGACTGTTTACTAAAAACACAGGTCCGTGCGAAGAAGTAATTCGATGTATACGGACTGACGCCTGCCCGGTGCTGGAACGTTAAGGGGACAGGTTAGCTGGTTTAGGCCGGCGAAGCTTTGAACTTAAGCGCCAGTAAACGGCGGTGGTAACTATAACCATCCTAAGGTAGCGAAATTCCTTGTCGGGTAAGTTCCGACCTGCACGAATGGCGTAACGACTTGGGCGCTGTCTCAACCATGGACTCGGCGAAATTGCATTACGAGTAAAGATGCTCGTTACGCGCAGCAGGACGGAAAGACCCCGGGACCTTTACTACAACTTGGTATTGGTGGTCGGTACAACTTGTGTAGGATAGGTGGGAGACTGTGAAGCCCGGACGCCAGTTCGGGTGGAGTCATCGTTGAAATACCACTCTGGTTGTTCTGGCTGTCTAACTTCGGTCCATTATCTGGATCAGGGAC
>NZ_SLWM01000060.1:0-4783 GCF_004342085.1 Kribbella orskensis | reverse complement strand
GGACCCTAGAGAAGTCAAATTCTTCCAGTACGTAAGGGCATTCTCGCGTTCCGACCCGCTCCCTCAAACGCCCTCATCGGTGGATCGAGGCTTAGGGCTAGCGACCTGTCCTTTCGTGCTCGTAATCATCGTCAACCGCGTGGCGAGGTGAGGCGACCCGCCGCGACGCCGACACGACATCCGCGGGTCCCATACGGACTGTCGTTTACGGATAGGAAGACCCTCTGGTGGCGAGCAACCTCGTCGCCGATACGAGGTTGGCATTCTCCGAGCACCCGACGGAGATCAGGGTCTTCACCATGAGGTAGCCGCTAGTCAAGTAGGCGAGGAACGTAACGGGACCAGTCGAAAGGTCCTGTTACGTTCCTCGCTCCATGCTGTGCTCTACTACGTCCGGGGCCATGCGAAAGCAAACGACATCGACGGACCAATCCGTTCGACAGATACATCCGCGCGGAGGTTCCACGACAGCCGACCACTCGACCCCCGACCGTGGCACTGGCCGTGCAGACTGGCGCGCAGGCCTGATCTCCTAATTGCGCCGCGCGCGCTCTTCCGTTTCCGTCCCGCTTAGTGGACGGGCCGATAGTGGCCTACGAACTCGGCTCCCCCGCTGAGCTCGACGAATCGCAGGCCGGTGATCGCGCCATTCTCGACCGTCCACCGCAGCTCGTAAGAGGCCCGGTAGCTAGGCGGCCAGAAGGAGCAGAAGTGGCCGTCGTCGTCGACGGACCACTCACCGCGGGTCGGTCGACCGGCCTCGACATATGTCGTGTTTCCATCCGGCTCGAACACCTGAGAGGCGCCGTCGTTGTACTCCAAGCGGCCCGCGGTCACTGCCACGGAGATCTGGTCACGGGCGACTCGATCGCCGTCGTCGGCATGGATGTCAGCCAGGGCTGGGATCACCATCGCCCTCGCCTCCACTGTCGACCAGCCATTGGCATCATGGGTCTGCAGTCCTCCGGCTCGATTTGACAAAAGTGGACGGTATCGTCCGATTATTGACTGTGATGGCAGCAGAGAGCAAGGCAACCCACGCGGGGGTCAGGACCCCACATCCACGGCCGGAGGAGTACAGATGAAGGCGTCGGTCGATGGAATGCTGGTAGCGGAGGCACCTGACGACCGCATCATCGTGGTTGAAGGCAGCCGCTACTTTCCGCCTGACGCATTGATCATCGGCGTCTTGCAGGCAAGTCCGACGCCGTACACCTGCCCGTGGAAGGGTCAGGCCCGCTATTACGACGTGCTGAGCACCACCGCGAAGTATCCCGATGCCGCCTGGTGCTACCCGGCACCCAAGCACTCGGCCATCGAGGTGGTCGGCCACGACTTCACTAGCTACGTCGCCTTCGATGCACAGCAGATCGCGGTCGCGTAAGCAGTCATCGGCGCACTTCGGTCCCCGCCCGATACTGCCGAGGTGCGGAACGTCGAACGGAACAGACGCTCATCGAGAGTGGCGTATATCGAGATGGCCGCAGGCGTGAGGTGCCGATCAGTCTCGCGGCGACCGACCAGGCACTCCAACAGGATCCGGCTGTCTTCGCCTGGGTGGACCTGTACGAACCGGATCCCAACGAGATGGCTAGCGTTCGGCGTCTCTTCGGATTCCATGTGCTGGCGATAGAGGACGCCGGGGTACCACAGCAACGTCCCAGGATTGAGCGGTACGACGACGCACTGTTCGTCGTACTTCGGACACTCTGGTACGTCGACGACGCGAACGCTGTGGAGACCGGCCAGGTGAATGTGAGGTGCTCGAGATGCGCCGCGCGATCGTTCCGCTGCGGGATCCGCTCGGGGAGTTCTCGCGCGGCGGCGCTCACCTCAGCTCGTCGGCCGCTCCGTTCTTCCGCGACGTCGCGAATTATGTCGCCCGGGCGTGCGAGCAGATCGACAGTGCCGAGCACTGCTCGACTCGGCGCTGGCCGCTCACACCTCACGCGTGGCCGTGCAGCAGAACGACGATCTTCGCCGGATCTCCGCCTGGGTGGCGATCGCGGCGGTGCCGACCCTGGTGACCGGCATCTATGGGATGAACTTCGGCCGGATGCCGGAACTCCTTTTGGGAGGACGGCTACCCGATCGTCATCCTCTCGTTGATCGGCTCCTGCGTTGTCCTGTTCGGAAGCACCCTGACGCGCCAAGCGTCTCGGTAGGACAGCCATCGATACCTTCGACTGGGCACATCACGGCGCACAACTCGAGGTGCTGCGGATAAGCCGGGCCGACCTTCACAAGATCCGACCTGGAATCTCGCTGGACTACTCCTATGACCCAGACGGGCTAGTGCCGCCGGGTCATTCTTCCGATCGCGGGCGTGTTGCCTCGTCGGCTCACCATCCCTTAGCTGCACCGCCTCTCGACGTCGTACCACGCTGACCAGCGCGGGTTACGGCGGGAGGGCGTCGAGGCGCGAACGAGATTGCGACGTTGTCGGTAAGACGGCGCGACGGATCGACACAAACAAGACGGGACAACCTCGCACGCCGGCACCGCGTACACGGCACCGAAACGACAGCTCACCGGCGGCGAACGCCGAACCACAGAGAAGGAACACGTAATCAACGACACCAAGCAGTCCACCGAAGATCTGGCGATCCTCGAGCAGCTCAACAATGACTACGTCCGCTCCGACCAGCTCAGCGATGCCAAGCGCTTCAGCGAGTTTCTTGCCGAAGACTTCATCGTGCAGACTCCGGGCGTCACCCGCAACCGTGCCGAGTTCCTCGACTACATCGCGAAGCCGCGCCCCTTCAAGGATCTCGCTGTGCACGACGTCAACATCCGCATCCTCAGTGACGTTGCTCTGATCCACGGCCGCGCCACGTACACCATGCTCGCCGATGGAGTGGACCAAGAAGCTCTGTACACGGACACGTACCAGAAGCGTGAGGGTACCTGGGTCTGCGTCTCAGCCTGCGCGATTGCTCCGGGCACCTAAACCGCCCCGCGAGGCTGCTGGTCGCGAGGCAACCCCGCCCTTGGGCAGGGACTACACCCAGGGGCCAGTCACGATACGGCAACAAGCCGAGACCGGCCGGCGACCTCACCTCAGACGAGAACGGCACGACCAAGATCAGCGGAATCGACACTGGTGTAGCCGCCCACAGTGGCGGCTACACCAGTGTCGACCGCATTCCAGCAGACTGCGACCTCGTGATCTCCTCTGGCACGCCCCGCCTCAGGCCGACGGAACACCTCCCGAGGACTTCGCTGAGAAGCGCGGCAGGTGTGGCGTAACGCCCACGACGCGCTCAAGCAGGCCGGAGCGTCCATGACCGACATCGTCTCTGTGCGGACCTGGCTCACCGACACCTCCACGGTGCGCAGCTACGTCGACGTGCGCAACCCCGAAACCTCCAGAAACTCCTGGGTGGTTCATGACAAGAGAAAGGCACGGCTCGATGCACAACGTGGCACCGGTGATCAAACTGGCTCGGCGGGACACAACGCTCCGGCTGGCGTTCGTATCTGCGGTGGTCTCCCTGGCAGCCGCGTTTGCCGCGAACGCCGCGCCGGTCCCGCTCTACAACATCTATCGAGCTGAGGACAGGTTCACCAACGCCGGTATCTCGCTGGCGGTCGTCGCCTACTCCGTCGGCACTATCGCCGCATTGTTGGTGCTGGGACGCGTGTCCAATCATGTCGGTCGCCGACGCACGGCGATCGCCAGCCTCGGTCTGCTCCTGCTGGGCTGTCTGCTGCTGCTGAACGTGCACGCCATCGGCATCCTGCTGGCCGGTCGGGTCCTGATGGGCCTCGGTGCCGGGCTCGCCAGCAGCAGCCTCACCGCCTACATCGTCGACACCGTACCCACCAGGCCGGCCTGGCTGGCCTCCGTCGCCTCCAGCCAGGGACCCATGCTCGGCCTAACCGTCGGCGCCATCGGCTCCGGCGCCCTGGTCCAATTCGGGCCCTGGCCACGCGACCTCATCTACCTGGTTTGCGCCGGCCTCCTGCTGCTGTCCGCCGCACTCGTCGCGATCAGCCCTGAAACCGTAACTCCGACGCCGGGCGCTTGGCGATCACTGCTGCCCCGGGTTCGCGTTCCAGCGCGGGTCAGACATCTGCTCCCCGTCGCGGCCGCGGTGTTCCTGTCCACCTGGGCGACCGGGGCCTTCTACCAAGCCTTCGTGCCCGCGCTGGTCGAAGACCAACTCCACACCCACAACCCCCTCGTCCCCGGACTGGTGTTCGCCGCCTACATGGCCCCCAGCGTTCTCGGCGCTCCCCTCGGCGGCCGGTTCACACCAGCGGCAGCCCAACGCCTCGGCATGATCGCCTTCCTGGCCGGAATGATCGGCATCATCACAGCAATCGCCAGCGGCACACTGGCGTTGTTCATCACCTCAACCATCGTCGCCGGCGCCAGTCAAGGCATCGCCATCAGCGCCGCAACCCGCGGCCTGCTGCACGGCAGCACCCTGGCCGACCGGGCACCGACCTTCACCGCGATCTACCTCATCTCCTACAGCGGCGCCGCCTTCCCCAGCCTCATCTCCGGCCAACTGTCCAACACCTTCTCGCTACCACAGATCACCCTCGGATACGGCGGACTTGCCCTCGTCGCCACCCTGTTCACCGTCATCGCTGCACGCAACCCGCACACCGAAACGACCGGAAACAGCCAGCACGGTGACTAATCATGGCGAACTCACCATCATCCAGACCTCACTCGACTGGGTTTCCCCTCGTAGCGTGGAGACATCCTCTTAGAAGGTGAGGGTGATGGCTGAGGCACGACGGAAGTTTGATCGGGAGTTCCGCGAGGGTG
>NZ_SLWM01000059.1:0-5025 GCF_004342085.1 Kribbella orskensis | reverse complement strand
CGTCTAGTTCAGGCTGGCGAGTCGCTGCCGGAGTTCACATCGATGAGAGTCATGGTGAGCGTGTCGGTCGCCGTCGACGACCAAGACTATGAGGATCAGCCGGCGACGCTCAGATTCTTCGGTGAGTCACCCGGCGTGGCGTGGATGAACAACCTCGAGCGATTCGAACAGGAGGCCGTTGGCATCTGGTCGTTCCCAGAGTTCTTGGCGATCTGACCGGCTACCAGACTGGCCGTCCTCTGCTCGGATTGAGCTCAGATGCGCTGTCAGCGGCTACTTGTTGTACTTCGAGGCTGAGACACTGTCGGCCATGAGGTCGGTGCAGGTGTTCCCGGGCATGGACCTGCGTCGGCTGACGTCCCTGCTCGATAGCTTGGGTGAACGTGCAGGGTCGGAATGGTTCGGGGTTTCCGATCGACGGCTTGAGGTCAGTCTGACCCGCTACGAATCTGCGCAAGACCTAATCCACGACGAGGCATCCTCGCGCGCTGCGCCAGCACAAGGCGCTTCCCGATCGCAGTGGCCCATCGAGTGCCGCTCCGGCCTGGCGGGTGTGTGTGCCGTTGTGCTGGATGACGGTCGAATGGTTGGCGAGGAGAGTCGGTCTCACGGTTCGGCGGGTACGAGCTGTCCTGCCGCGACTGTTACCTGGTCGCGGAGCGCGGCCTTTCCCGCGTCGTCGAGCCAGCAGGCGTCGACGGCATCCAAGGCGATGTGCACCATCTCGTCCCAGCCGTAGCCGAACGCGGCCGCCACCGCGGCGTATTCCTGCGCGAGGTCGAGATCGGTCAGGGCCGGGTCGTCGGTGTTGATGGTCGCGAGCAGTCCGGCGGTCCGCATCCGTGCGTAGGGGTGGTCCTCGAGCCGGTCCACCACGTTGGCGATGACTACGTTCGAGGTCGGGCACACCGTGATCGGGACGCGCTCCCCGACCATCCGGGAGACCAGCTCGGAGTCGTCCATCACCGGCACGCCATGGTCCACTCGTTCGACACCGAGAATGTCTAGGCAGGCCGCGATCGCTGACGCCGGGGAGTTCTCGCCCTGGTGCGCGGTGAGCCGGAACCCGGCGGCCCTGGCGGCGTCGTACGCCGAACGGAACGACGCCGGGTCGATGCCTCGCTCGGTTGAGTCCATGCCCACCCCGATGACGCGCTCCGTGCCGCGAGCCCCGGCGTGACGGAGAGCGGCAAGGGCCTGCACCTGCTGGAGTCCCACGGCCGGACCGAACGCCCGGTCCATGTCGGCGATCAGCAGGCATCTGGCCCCGGTCTCGGCTTCGCCGGCAGCAAGCCCCTCGTCCAGCCCGGCCACGATCGCCGCCAGGTCTTGGCCGGCTGCCAGGTGACGGGCCGGGGTGAAGAACGCCTCGCAGTGCACCACCCCGTGAGCGGCCGAGTCGACCACGCTCTCGTAGGCCAGCCGGGCCCAGTCCCCGGGTCTCCCGAGCGCCGACTGGACCATCCAAAAGACTTCGAGGAAGCTGTCCAGGGAGTCGTACCGGTAGAGTTCCGCAGGGTCCGACGTCGGCAGGTCAAGGCCGTTGCGTCGGGCCAGGTCGACCAGCGTCGATGGGCGCATCGTCCCCTCGATATGGCAGTGCAGCTCCACCTTGGGAAGCGCGTCGAGCGCTGCGGCGAGGGACGTCACGGTGACGACGATGCCACCGCAGGCATCCGGGCACCACCACCCGCGGTCTCAGGTGACGAACAGCAGACCTTCGAGACCGACCCAGACGCGTCGCCCGCTCATCGGCTACGACCGCGCGGGCGGCAGATCCGGACACCCATCAGGGATCATCGGAGCTATGGATACTCCGGCCGGCCTGGAAGCTGTCGTCGTTGCATGGTTGGAACGCGACATCCACGCAATGGAATGGACTCCTACCGTCGTGCGTGTTGAAGACGCGGGACCCCAGTGGCGCGTCTTCTACAGCAGTCAGGAGTTCATCGAGACGGGCTCTATCTTGTGGGCCCTCGGCGGGAACTTGCCCCTGCTGGTGGACAAGTCGTCGCTTGCGGTCCGGATCGACGAAGCCTGGTTGGCAACTGCCGACGTGTCGGGCGAACCTCAGGGAAACTGAACCGCGTGCATGCGGCCGGTCGCGATAGATCCACTGGTCGGCATGGGGCGCTCGGACAGCGGCCATGAGCGGACGGTGCTCAAGCGAACTTGGCGGCAGTGCCGCCGATGCGAACTCTGTCTGCACCGAGCCCCGCAACCGAGACGCGGACCCACTCGGCGCGATCACGTCCGAGGTTCACCAGCGGAAACTCGACGCACTGCACCTGCCGCGTCTCGCCGTCCTCGGTCGGGACTTCAAGCGTGTCACCAAGCGCAAGAGAGCTACTGGCTGAGCGAGTGACTGGCCCGACGAGAGTTGCCTCACCTGCATGGTCCTGACCGAGGTGGAACACGTCATGGACCTCGAACGCGAATTCGCCGTCAGCGGAGGGTGGGGTGGTCACGCCGGGATCTTCCCCCTCGGCCTGGCGCATGCGCAAGCACACGCACATCGGCTGCTTGCGCGGAATGCGGCAGATCCGTGCGTCTAGCTGGCGTCTGAGTAGGCCAGGTGGGTGCCGCAGTGGAGGCATCGGAACAGGTAGCCGGTCAGATCGCCGTCGCGATGCATTGCGGCGACTTGTTCGTCGGCAGCGGATGCATCCACGCCCAATTGGGCGAGCTCGGCCCGCAGGGAGGCGAGTGCATCTGGCAGGCGTCTGACATCGTCCCAACCGACACGTCCCAGGAATGCTGCGGCATCGGCGCAGTGATAGAGCCAGTGTTCCTGCTGCCAGCTGATGAAGCCGGGTGTCCGCTGCGAGATCTCTTCGAGGACAGCCTTCGGCACGTCGTCGGGCACGCCCCAGCCAACATCGGTGAACTCAGCTTGGCTGCCGTCCGGCAACCCGAGACTGACGGCGGCCGTGCCGTCCGCAATGCACCGCAGGCAAAGGACCTCCGGTTGACGCCCATAGACAGGCCCCGTGTACTTGAGGCCGGCTGGCCGATTGCAGACGTCACACGCCTCGTCTGATCGCACCGCGGACCCTGTCCCCACTGGGTCGGGGTGATAGCGGAACCTGGGGGCATCGAACACGGGATGAAGAGTCTCAAGGAAACAGTGCGGACGTCGACCGCTCTGCGGCAAATCCGGTTGCCGCAGCGCACGCCATCTGCGGCACGTCCGAGCGACATGGTCCCTTCGTCGGGCGACGGTCATGAATGGTTGCCCAGTCGTCGCCGCACCACACGCCGCCGCAGGGTGGGCGAAGCCACCACCTCGTAACCAGCCTCGAGGAAGACCTGCACCAGCCCGACCGACGCCTCGTCCCAGATCACGGTCTTGCCCGGCGGCGGCTCGATCGGGTACCCCTCCAGGACGCGGGCGCCGACCTGCTCGCCGTACTCAACGGCGGCGGCGGCGAGCTCGTAGGTCAGCCCCGACTGACGCCGGCCCTTGCGCACGACGAAGCACGTGACTGACCAGACGCCCTCAAGCTCGGGGTCCATCCGCATCCACGCCTGCTTCCGGCTCCACAGCCTCGGGTAGTTCTCCCGCGGCTCGACCGCGACCCAGCCGGCCGCCTCGCCGTCGACGTACCCGATCAGCCCCGACGTCGGTCCGGTGGTACCGCAGGCGGTCTGCTCCAGCAGCGCGGCATCCCTCTGCTCCTGGGTCGTGTCCCGCCAGATCCAGCCGGGCACCTTCAGCGCTTGGCAACGGCACTTGTGGGCTCCACCCGTGGCGAAGACCGCCTCGACGTCCTCTGTCGATGCTTGATTGGCCGGGACCCACATGAAATCGGGCATGCAGCCATCATGCTCTTCGCTGGGCATGCCATCGTCGAAGACCGCGGTCCACCACCGGCACGCGAATGAACGGGCGGAGGGTCTGGGAGAGACGGTCGTCGTACCAGCAGGTCCACGCCTTCACTATCTGCGGCAGATGCGGACGTTGCGGGGCAGAGAAATCAGCGCTGCAGAGCGGACCGCAGCATGATCGGGTGTTCTGCCCCGCCAAACGGAAGGAGCGAACTCAGTGCGCGTGCTGATCCATCGCAGTCTCCACGGCGATGAAGCTGCCGCGCCGTGTCGTCTGTGGCCACGGCGGCCTTTCGGGTTTCAGCGTCCAGGTCAGATGAATTATCGCGAACGTGCCGTCCGACGCTCGGAACACCACGTCGTCGCAGCCTTCACACTTGGCCGTTGCGCTCAGGGCGATGCCGTGCAGCACATGGCCCGGTGCGATCTCCTTCTCTGCCTCGCGCTCGAACGTGAGAGCTTGCTCGGGCTGGAGTCGAAACCACGGCTCGCGGAAGTCATCAGAGCTCACGCCCCACAGGATGTCAGGCACCAACGCTCATCTGCCTGGTCTCGCATCACTCTCTGCGGCAGATGAGGTCGTTCGACACCGAGGATGCGGTCACCCGATGATGGATCCATGGCAGGCCGCGTCGAAGCCGCGATAAGAACAGCGTCAAAACCGGCGAACCGTTGACCATTCCTACGGGTCGGGGGCGGTTCTCTATGGCGCGATACACCAGCGACGGATTGGTGCTGCTGCTAGGTCAGCAGGAGGCGTGGACCCCTCTGCCGTGGAGAGCGGTAGAGGAGGTTCCAGACGTGCTGCGCGGCCGGTCGTGGGTGCCCATCGGCACGACCTATTCGGTAGATGCGGTTGAGGGCACCCTTGACGCACATCTGAAGATGTTCATGGCACGGGCAACAGCTGCGTGGGTCGCGGTCGTGCTCGAGCAGGCGGGTGTGGTGGAGATCGATCGGGCCCGCCCCGCACGTGTCAGGTTGTCGCCAGACTGGTGAGCCGTGTGAGCACCTCCGCGGAACGCACGTTGCGGCTACCACCCGCGATTCACTCTCCCGGTCGCGGCATGTGCGAAAACCCTGTGCCACCCGACCGCACGCCGTGAACCACCCCGGGTTTGATGCGCACCTTCTTCGTTGGGAAGGTGGCATCTATGCCGAGCAAGTACGACGAGCAGACCAGGGCCAAGGCGGTCC
>NZ_SLWM01000058.1:0-6749 GCF_004342085.1 Kribbella orskensis | reverse complement strand
CATCCTGGCGGAACAGCGGCGCGCTCGACTGGGCGCTGCGGGAGTCCCACCTGCGGGGGCAGCCCATCCGGGCCGTGCATGTCATCGAGGACAAGATGCCCTTCGGCCCCGAGTCCACCGCTCCCAGCGTCGAAAGGGCCGCCAAGCGCCTGGTCGCCGACGTAGCGGATTACCTGGCCGACCATGACGAGGCGATCGGCCACAGCACCGACATCCTCACTGGCCGACCGGCCGCGAAGCTCGGAACGGCTGCCGCGAACGCCGGCGCGAGCATGCTCGTCGTCGGCCGGATGGGCAGCGGGCGGCTGGCACGCCTGCTGATCGGCTCGACGGCTGAGGCGATCACCCACCTCGCGGAGCTCCCGGTGGTGGTCGTTCCGGATGCCTGGAACCCTCACCACCCCGGCGCACCTGTTGTGGTCGGCGTGGACGAGTCGGAGGAGGACAACGCAGCCCTCGCCTTCGCGGCGACCGCGGCTGTGCAGCGCGAGGCTCCGCTCCGGCTGGTGCGGGTCTGGGACCTGCCGGGCATGTACAGCTGGGACGCCGCTTCGGTGACGGATCTCTACGACGGGTGGTTCGATCAGAGCGACAAGCGTCTGCAAGCCATCGCCGACAAGTGGCGGGTGAAGTACCCGCAGCTCGACATCCACGCGGAGACGCGACGGGGCACCCGGTCGCCGGCCTGATCGCGGCTGCCGAGGAGACGAAGGCTGAGCTGCTGGTTCTCGGCGGACGGACCCATCGCCGGCTGACCGCGATGCTGCTCGGTTCGACCGCCCGCGGCGTCCTGCACCACGCTCCGTGCCCCGTCGCCGTCGTCCACGAGCCACGCGACGGTCAGTGACGCAGGCCGGCTCGCCAGGGGACCAACGGCCTTCGAAACCGTTGTGAGTCGGGAGGGACGGGGACTTTCGGCCCTGTGGGGTGGTCGCACGCGGCGATGGAATGTAGCCGTAGGCAAGCGCGACCGGAAGGGGTCGGCCATGAGCCAGTCCGGAACCACCCGGCTGTACCAACCGGTGCGTCTGGTGCCCCAACGGCGCCAGGAGGCCGAGGCGTCCACTGGGTTCGCCGTGACCATGGCCGCCTGTCACGAGTTCGTGAGGTCGGCCCGGCTGCGACCGTACATCGCGGGGGAGCTTCGCCGATGGCGGGCCGGCCGGGATCTGATCGCGGTCGGCGCCGCTATCCGTACGGCGTTCGCGGATGCGGGGTGGCCGGACCCCGTCGCGGATGCGATCGCGGCCGGGTACGCCCGACTGGGGGGCGACGGCACTGTGGTCACGGTACGCAGCGTCGGCAGTCCCGGACGCTTGGAGATGTTCCGGGACCTGAGGACGACGAGCGACGTACTGGCCGCCTGCAAACGGTGTTTCGCGGCACTCTTCACGGACGAGGCGATCGCTGATCGCGAGGCTCGTGGTTCCAGTCAGTTGGACGTGGCGGTGTCGATCGGCATCGAGCGCGAGAGTTGTGCGGCTGCTCCGGCCCCGGCCGCGCCTACCGCGGTGGACTGCTCCGGCTACGTCGTCGACGATGCCGAGCTGCTGAGGCTTGCCGCCTGGGCGATCGTGCTGGAGCGAAACCACACCCGGAGCGCGAGCTGAGGAGGCGTGAGATGGCTAGCCAGGTACGAAGTGGGCCTGTTGTCGTCGAGGTGGACGGCGCGGCCGAAGGGCTGCGCGTGATCGACTATGCGTGCTTGGAGGCCCTTCGATCTGGTGCCGACCTGGTGCTGGTCAATTCCTCCGGGACGCACAGCACCTCCTCGATGCGCGCGAGTGAGTTGCCCAAGCCACCGGGTGAGGTGGCTGATGCCTGGCTGCGGGTGGCCGCCGGGCATGTCAGGCATCGCTATCGCAATGGCCTGCAACTGGGAACGGTGTCGAAGGAAGGCGCGCGGGCGGACGTGCTCGCGGAGGCGGCCCGGAACGCGCGGCTGCTGATCGTCGGCAGGACTCCGAAGCGCGGTCCTCAGCGGTTGCAGGCCGCTCAGGCGAATCTGAACCTGGCTGCCAGGGTCGGCTGCCCGGTACTCGTCGTACCCCTGTCGTGGCGGCCGTCCGCGATAGACCGCAAGGTCGCCGTCGGTGTCGACGGGTCGGCGCTGTCGGCCGAGGCGGTGGAGTTCGCCTTCCTGGCCGCCGCCGAACGCGGGGGAGATCTGACTGTCGTACGGGCCGGACTGCCGCCGGACCACGCTGGGAACGACGAGGACGTCGATCACTCGTGGCTCAGCCGGGCCGATCTGAGCATCAGTGAGGCGGTGGCGGCCTGGATCGGTGAGTTCCCCGAGGTGAAGGTCACCCGCTACCTCAGCAGCCGGCCGGCAGCCGAGGTACTGGTGCGCGAGAGTGCGGATGTCGGGCTGATGGTCGTAGGTGCGCACGACAACTCGCTGTCGATCCCGGACCCGGTCGCGCGGCGTTGCGTTGCGGCGATGACGTGCCCGGTCGCGATCGTTCCGCATCGTCTGACCGCTGCCGTGGGATCGGCTCGTGGAGCGCCGCCGGCCCCATGCCGTGCCACCGAGGTAACACTAGGAGTTTGATCATGTCCGGGACGCCACGTGCCCTCATCGTCTACGAATCGATGTTCGGCAACACCTGGAAGGTCGCTGAGGCGATCGGGGATGGGCTCCGCACCGTTATCGACACCGATCTGGTGCGCGTCGACCGGGCGCCGGCCGAGATAGCCCCTGATGTGCGGCTCCTCGTCGTCGGCGGTCCGACCCATGCGTTCAGCATGAGCCGGCCGTCGACTCGGGCCGATGCCGTCAACCGGGGCGATGTCGTGATGCCGGCGGACACCGGCATCCGGGAGTGGCTCGGCGCCCTCCCGGACCGCACGACCGCGACGATCTCAGCCACCTTCGACACCCGCATCACCAGTCTCCGCCGGCTGCCCGGCTCGGCCGCTCGGTCCGCGGCCAAACTCCTGCGCCGCCGGGACTTCAGGGCGATGGTGCCGCCGGCAACCTTCTTCGTCGACGACACCACCGGCCCGATCGAGGAGCACGAGCTGGCTCGGGCGCAGCAGTGGGGTGTGGACCTGGGCCGGGAGCTCCGGCCGGTGCTTGGTCCCATCCGCCGTAGGATGAGGCGATCAGCATGATGCACGATGCGCTCGATCCGAGCCTGGGCTGGATCCTGCTCGGGCTGACGGTCTGGTTCGCGGTGATCGGCGGAGCGGTCGCTGCGACGGTCCGCGCGATCCGCAAGCCGCCGCCACATCCGGCGACCCGGTACCCGTCACCACTCGACATCCTCGAGCGCCGGCTGGCCTCCGGCGAAATCACCCACGAGGAGTTCGACGAGGCCCGGGCCCGCCTTCGCGAACACGAACTCGACGTCTGACCGACCATCCCTGGAAAGGCCATCGGCCGTGGGTTCGGTCGTGTGCGGCGTGGAGTCGGCAGTTGGTCACCTGGGAGGCCGAGTCCGGCCGGGGACTCTGTTCCGCCAGCCCGGGGTTCGTAGGGACAGGTAGCAGAGGCCGGCGACGGGGATCGGCGCCCAGAACTGGATCAGCCGCCAGGACACGACGCCCAGTACGGCGACACCGGCCGGGACCCCGAAGCCGAGCAGCCAGGGGATCAGGACGCCTTCGATGATGCCGAGCCCGCCCGGAGTGATCGGCAGAACGGCCAGCAGGCTGGCGATGCAGTAGGCGAGCAAGAGGCCGATCGGATCCATCACGTGTCCGTAGGCGGCCAGGAAGACCCACAGGGCGGCCGCGTCGAGTAGCCAGTTGGCTGTCGGCCAGAGCGCGAACGCTGATCGCACGTCCCGGTCGGTCAGCAGGTCCCTCAGTTGGTCGGCGGTCGCCTGTACGTGGGGTTGAAGCCTGCGGGGCAGCCGGTGCAGCACGAATCGCAGGAGGCGCTTGGCCGGTCGGGCCAGTCGGGACCGTTCCCGGATCGCGACCACCGCACAGAGTGCGATCAGGGCGCCGACCAGCAGGACGATCAGGTAGAGGGCGGTCGGCCCGAACAGCAGCACTGCCGGGATCAGGGTCACCCAGAGCAAGACTGCGAGTGACAGCGAGGCGCCGACACCTTCGGCGGCGATCGCGGCGGTCACGTCGTCGACGCTTGCCCCGCCTGAGACCAGCAGCCGGAACCGCAGCGCCGTCGCGGTGGCGCCTCCGCCCGGTACGACATGACTCACACCGAAGCCGGTCAGGTCCGAGCGGAGGATCCAGCCGAACCGCAGCGGGCTACTGCGCAGGACGCTGCGGGTGAACAGCGAGTAGCAGACCAGACTCGCCGCCTCCAGAAGGATGCCCAGGACAACCCACCAGGGCCTGACCTCTCCGAGCAGGTGCAGCGACTGGCGCGCGCCCGCGAGCGTCGGAAGGACGAAGTAGTCCACCACCGCGATCAGCACCAGTAGCCCCGCCGCGCTGCGCAGAAAGGCAAAAGCGGTCGGGCCTCTGCGCGCCGGCCGTGCTGGACGCGGAGGAGACGGGGCCGCCTGCTCAGCCGCCCGTGGTGACCGGCGAGCCATTGCTTCCCCACACGATCATCACGGCTCCTCTCATGGCGATCCGGCGAACCGGTCCAGTTCAAGGCTGCTCGGTCTGAGCGGTCTCCGGCAGGGCTCCGGGTCCCGGATCGGCCCGCCGAAAGGCCCATCGGCCTCTGCCGTCCACGCGGTTGTTCTGAGATGGTCGACAGGTGAGCGAACAGATGGAGGTGTGGGCCGTTGGCCGACCTGGTCCGATCGACGAGGGTCCGCTGCGCCTGGTCGAGCGGGCGGTGCCGGCGGTCGGGCCGGGAGAGGTGCTGGTCCAGGTGCTGGCTTGCGGGATCTGCCGGACAGACCTGCACCTGTGCGAAGGGGACCTGATCCCGCGCAGGCCTGACGTCGTACCGGGCCATCAGGTGGTCGGCGACGTCGTGGCCCGTGGTTCCGCCGCGGAGAGGTTCGAGATCGGCGACCGGATCGGGATCGCCTGGCTGCGGAGTACCTGTGGGTCGTGCGAGTTCTGCCGGCGAGGGGCGGAGAACCTCTGCCCGCGCTCGACGTACACCGGTTGGGATGCCGACGGCGGCTTCGCCCGCTACACGACTGTCCCGCAGGACTTTGCCTACCGGCTCGACGCGGACCGCGCGCCGGAGGAGCTCGCGCCGTTCCTCTGCGCCGGAATCATCGGCTATCGAGCACTGGTGCGGGCTGCCCTGCCGCCTGGTGGCAGGTTGGGTCTGTACGGGTTCGGCTCGAGTGCTCACCTGACCGCCCAGGTGGCGGCCGCCCAAGGCGCGGAGGTCTTCGTTCTGACCAGGGGAGAGGCAAACCAACGGCTGGCCCGCGAGTTGGGTGTCGCGTTCGTCGGCGCAGCTCAGGACGTCCCGCCGCTGCCTCTCGACTCCGCGATCGTGTTCGCGCCGGCCGGGGACCTGGTGCCGCTGGCGTTGCAGGCGCTGAAGCCTGGCGGCACGGTGGCGGTCGCGGGGATCCATCTCAGCGACGTGCCGGTGCTGAACTACGACCGGGACCTGTTTCGCGAGCGCGACCTGCGGAGCGTGACCGCCAACACCAGACTCGACGGCGAAGAGCTGTTCCGGCTGGTGGCGCGGCTGCCCGTTGCCGCGCACACCGCCGTCGTACCGTTCGAGCGCATTGATCGGGCGTTGTCCGACCTGGCTCACAGCCGAGGATCGGGATCGCTGGTGGCCGCGGTCAGCTGATTCGCTGGCTGATCCGGATCGCGACGACGCCGCGGACGGTGCCGGCCAGGACTTCGGCGAGCCTGCGCTCGTGCGGGTCGGACGGGCCGGTGACCGTCACGATGCCGTCGTGGACCTCGACCTGCCAGTCCTGGTTCTCGGCGAGCAGCAGGCCGGCGACGTCGTCCCGGATCCGCTGGTCGCGGCCGGCCAGCAGGTGGATGATGTCGCTGCGGCTGAGCATGCCGACCACCTTGCGGTGCTGGACCACTGGCAGGCTCTTCATCATGGTGGTCCGCATCAGGTCGATGGCGACCTCGAGGTCGTCCTCGGGATCGACGCTGACGACGAGATGTGTCATCACCTCGGCGACCCGCCGGGCCGGTGACGAGCCGGTGGTCCGCACAGCGGCGATCGGCACCCGGTCCTCGATCAGCTCGGCGTCGCCGACGAGGTCCGCCTCGCTGACGAGGCCGACGAGGAATCCCTTGCGGTCCACCACCGGCATCGCGGTGATCTTCTCGGCGTCCAGCAGTTGCAGTGCCGCCGCGATCGAGGTCTCGTCGGTCACCGTGACCGCCGGTGCCGTCATCAGCTCCCGGATCAGCATCTTCCTCACCTCGTCCTGCTCGATGGTCCTTGTGCTCCAACGATGCGCCCGGCAACAGCCACCCGGCAGGGTCCAAAGACCCGGGTCACCCGGGCCGCGCGGTCCGTTCGGTGCGGAAGGTGTGGACGGCGGCCGGTACTGCGAACGCGAGGGCGGGGACGGCACCACAGCCAGAAGCCCCAGCCGAACAGCATCAGTGCGAGGTGGAACGCGATCACGGCGAGATAGCAGATCCGGGTTGCACCTTCTGCACTGAGGTCGTGGTCATCGGGATCAACCTCCGATCGCGGCCGCCGGGATCACCGCGACGGGGCAGACGGCGTGGTGCAGGACCGTCTGGCTGACCGAGCCGAGCAACATGCCGGCGAACCCGCCCCGGCCTCTCGAGCCGAGCACGATCAGCCGGGCGTCGGCGGACAGCCGGAGCAACTGCTCGGCAGGATGTCCGTCGATGTGGATGATCTC
>NZ_SLWM01000057.1:0-6894 GCF_004342085.1 Kribbella orskensis | reverse complement strand
CCGGGGGGAGATGGCGAAGCTGCGCGGCGGTGCGCACTGCGAGCAGCAGGGTCGCGTCGGGCATCGTCCGTGCGGCGACCTGCGCGCGTAGGCGGCCGTGCGGGAGGTCCAGGTTCAGCTGGATCAGCACAGGGCGGACGATTCCGGCTTGGGACAGCCGCGTCACCCGCACGCGGCTGTATTTCGCCCACTTGCCGAGGACGTGCGTCAGCCGTGCGTGGATCTGCGCGGTGGTATCGGTCGGCAGGATTCCATCGGCGTGGACCGCGATCGGCGCGTGCCCTTTGAGCTCGGTGACGGTCATCGTTCACTCCCGCGGGCCGGTAAGGCTGGGATGTCTTCAGGACAAGCAATCGGGGGAGGCGGCAGCAGGGGCGAAAGTCCTCGGTCGTCCGGGTCGTTGGGCGGGATGGCAGTCGGTCGTCGGGCCAGCCAGGTCGCCACAAGTAGGGCCAGCAAGGCGATCACGCCGCCGGCTATGCCGTCGAGCAGGTAATGGTTCGCGGTCAGCACGATGGCGGCGAGCATGGCCGGCGGCATCAGCCAGCCGAACAGGCGGGCGGTCCAGTGGCCGGCGAGGTTGGCCCAGGCGATGCCCGCCAGGAGGTTCCAGCCGAAGTGCAGGCTGGGCACGGCGGCGTACTGGTTGACGAACGCGGGCGGTTGCAGCACGCGGTAGGCCGATGTCTGTTGGGTGACGGTGTCGACGAAGCCGTAGCCGGTCAGAAACCGTGGTGGTGCGACCGGGAACACCGCGAAGATCAGCAGTCCGATCGCGCCGGAGATGAGGATGGCGTTGCGGAACGTCGAGTAGTCGTGGCGGTGCCTGATCAGGAGCCACGCCAAGGTGATGGCGATGACCGGCCAATGCCCGTAGATATAGACGTAGCTGACCGCGTCGACCAGCGACGCGTGGTCGACGACGGCGTTCTGCAGGTGAGGTTCGGCGAACATGCCGGCGGATCGCTCGAGGTCGACGACGCGCTCGGCGTTGCGGTACGCGAGGTCGACCCGCGTTGCGATCAGGCCGCGGACGCCGAAGTAGAGCGCGATGCCGGTGAGGATGAGCACGACCTCGCGCGCGACCCGCCGGCGTCTTGCTCCGCCCAGCTCCTCTGACATGAGTCCGCCCCCTTCCAGCCACAGTGCCTGCCGCACCGCTGCGGCTGTAGGGACCTTTGGGGCATTCCATGGGAGGACTTGGGCCTTGTGCCGGACTACGTCACCGGCGTTCGGTGGAGCTGTAACCACTGCGTCGACCCTCGAGACCAGTGCCCAGCGGAGGTGGCAGTGATGACGAATCCGGTGATTCATTTCGAGATCGGCGGTAGCGATCTCGAGCGGATGACATCCTTCTACAGCAAGTTGTTCGGCTGGCGGCCACAGCCGGCGGGACCGGAGTACGCGCTGGTACCGGCCGGCGAGGACAGTGTCGGCATCGGCGGCGGCCTGATGCAGACCCGGGACGAGATGCCTCCGTACGTGACCGTGTACGTCGCGGTGGACGACCTGCCGGCGGTGCTCGACCGGGCCGGCGAGCTCGGCGCGAGGACCGTCGTCGAGCCGACCACCATTCCCGGCGTCGGACAGTTCGCCATGGTCAGCGACCCTGATGGCAACATCATCGGCCTGATGCGCCAGGAACCGGGCAGCTGATCGCCCTCATCCCGTCGATCAGCCGTCGCCGCTGACCAGGTGGTACGGCTGTACCACTTCGGTGCGCCAGTGGGACGGATCTCCGGTCGGCGGCTCGTAGTAGATCTCCCAGGCCTCGCCGTCGGCCTCGCCACCCTGGCTGCTGATCCAGTCCGCGAGGGTGGCGTAGGCCTTGCCCACCTGGTCGTACGGACCCATGTACCACACCACCGCCAACTCGCCGCCGGGCAGTGTCGAAGGCTGCACAGAGCAGTCGCCGGCGATCCGTCCGGCGATCGGGAAGCCGGCCTCGACGTCGAACCGTCCGTCGGCACGGACGTGGTAGCGGGCGAAGGGGTGACCCTTCGGCGTCAAGCCGTGCAGGCCCAGGTACGCGGCGACCTCCCCGTAGGCCTCGGCGAACCAGTTGACCAGTTCCGCCTGGGCGAGTGTCGCGCGCCGGACCGCGGTCGGCTGCACGACAGCCGTTCGGGTCTGGGGCTGTTCGATACCCATCTCGTCCTCCCGTTCGTGCTGGATGGCTTCAGAACACGCCTCGGCTGAAGACGTCAGCAGAGCCGAAGGTCCTCAGTCCTCGGGCCGATGGGAAAGACGTGGCCGATGGGCAGGAAGTGGCCGAGCGACCCGATCCGGCCGCACTTCGGACCCGCGCTGGAGCCGAACGCAGTACTGACCGGCTGCGGGGCCAATGCCCGCGGAGCCAGGACCTTCGGCCCTGATCCGGCGATCGATTGCGGTCTGGAATGAAGGTAGGGAGGACGCCTCGCGGCGTCCCGTCCAGTCGAAAGCATTGTTGCTGAGGAGACCAGAGATGACTGTCAGAGTGGGGATCAACGGGTTCGGGCGGATCGGGCGGGACTTCCTGCGGGCTGTGTTCGAGCGGGAGACGACCACGATCGAGGTGGTCGCGATCAACGACATCACCGACACGGCCACCCTGGCGAACCTGCTGCAGTACGACTCGACATACGGCGTACTGCGGGAGCGGGTCGGCCACACCGACGACAGCTTCACCATCGGCGGCAGGACCATCCGGGTGACTGCTGAGCGGGACCCGGCGGCGTTGGACTGGCGGAGCGTGGGAGTCGACATCGTGATCGAGTCGACGGGCCGGTTCCGCACCCGCGAGGCCGCTGCCGCGCATCTGGCCGCCGGCGCTCGCAAGGTGATCCTCTCGTCACCCGGCAAGGGCGTGGACGCGACCCTCGTGCTCGGCGTGAACGACGAGACCTACGACCCCGCCGAGCACGACATCATCTCGAACGCTTCCTGCACCACCAACTGCGTGGCGCCGATGGTGTCCGTGCTGCATCGGGCCTTCGGGATCGAACACGGACTGATGACCACGATCCACAGTTACACCAACGACCAGGTGATGCTGGACTCGCCGCACAAGGATCTGCGCCGGGGACGTTCGGGCGCGGTGAACCTCATCCCGACGAGCACCGGCGCGGCCAAGGCGGTCGGCCTGGTGATCCCGGAGCTGGCCGGCAAGATCGACGGTGTCGCGGTCCGCGTGCCGGTCGAGGACGGGTCCCTCACCGACCTGGTCGTCGAGCTGGCCGAACCGGCGACGGCCGAACAGGTCAACCAGGCCTTCGCCGACGCGGCGTCGGGCTACCTGAAAGGTCTGCTGCGCTACAACGAGGATCCGATCGTCTCCCACGACATCATCGGCGACCCCGCGTCCTGCATCTTCGACGCGCCCCTCACCCAGGCGAACGGGAACATCGTCAAGGTCTTCGGCTGGTACGACAACGAATGGGGCTACACCAGCCGGCTGCTCGACCTGACCGAGATCGTGGCTCGCGGTCTCTGAGAACCGGACAGAGGAGCTGTGATCATGATCGATTCGCCGCACATCACCTGGTCGGACGACGGAAGGGGTTTCGCGACCACCGCGCCGGCCTACCGGGAGTTCGTCAGGTCCGCCAGACTTCGGCCGATGGCGGCGACACAGATCCGTCGCCTGCGCGAGGGTGCCGACATCGTCGCTGTCGGAGCAGTCATCCGTACGGCCTTCTGCGATGCGGAAATACCGCCCGGAGTCGTCGCGGCCATCGAGGAGGCCTACCAGAAGCTCGGCGGCGCCGACGTAGAGCTGCAGGTCAGCGGTACGGCGGCCGGCGAGCCGCTCGACGAGTTCTTCACCGGCCCACAGGAGGTGTTCCTTCACGTGACCGGCCTGCAGGCCCTGCTGGCTGCCTGCAAACGGTGCTGGGCGTCGCTGTACAACGACCGCGCCATCATCTACCGGGAGGTACGAGACATCGACCAGCTGTCGGTGGATCTCTGTGTGGTCGCCCGGCCGATGACCGATCTGGACTTTGCGGCCGACACGATCGATCAGGTCCTCGGCAGGGTCTGACGTACCTGGTGGGTCCTTCGGGTCGCGGGGTCGGGTCCAACGGCCCTGATCCGGAGGAGGCCGTGGTCATAGCGTCGGCAGTGAGGATCGAGAAGGGACTCGTCGATGAAGCGTCTGGTGATTCTTGGAGCCGGGACAGCGGGGACGATGGTCGCGAACAAACTGCGCCGCAGGTTGCCGCTACGGGAGTGGCAGATCACCGTCGTCGATCGTGATGACATCCATCTCTACCAGCCCGGGCTGCTGTTCGTCCCGTTCGGCGTCTACCGGCTCGCGCAGCTGACCAGGTCACGCCGTCGCCTTCTGCGCTCCGGCATCCAGTTCCTGACGGGCGAGATCGAGCGGATCGACCCGGTCGCGAAGACGGTTCGGTTCAGCGACGGAACGGCAGTCGGTTACGACTACCTGGTAGTTGCTACCGGCACCAGTCCGCGGCCGGACCAGACCCCGGGGATGCTTGGAGCGGAGTGGCGCAAGAGCATCTTCGACTTCTACAGTTACGAGGGCTCGGTCGCGCTGGCGGACGCGTTGCGCGACTTCACCGGTGGCCGGCTCGTCGTGCACATCGTCGATCAGCCGATCAAGTGCCCGGTGGCGCCGCTGGAGTTCACCTTCCTGGCAGAGGCGTACTTCCGCTCCCGCGGGATGCGGGACCAGGTCGAGATCGTCTACGCGACACCGCTGTCGGGCGCCTTCACCAAACCGATCGCCTCGGCGCGGCTGGGGGATATGCTGGACGACCGCAAGATCGTCGTCGAGCCGGACTTCCTGGTCGAGCACATCGACCCCGAGCGCAAGGTGCTGATCTCCTACGACGAACGCGAGATCGAGTTCGACCTGCTGGTGACCGTGCCACTGAACATGGGCGCCGACTTCATCGCGAGGTCCGGGCTGGGCGACGAACTCAACTACGTCCCGGTGGACAAGCACACGTTCCAGTCGACCGCGTACCCCGACGTCTTCGTGCTCGGCGACGCGGCCGACCTGCCGATCTCCAAGGCGGGGTCGGTGGCGCACTTCGCCGCGGAGACCTTCACCGGCAACTTCTGCCAGTACGTCGAGGGTCACCCGATGACCGGCAACTTCGACGGGCACGCGAACTGCTTCGTCGAATCCGGTGACGGCAAAGGCCTGCTGATCGACTTCAACTACGACACCGAGCCGCTCCCCGGCAGCTTCCCGTTGCCAGTCGTCGGTCCGCTCGGGCTGTTGCGGGAGAACGCCCGCAACCACTGGGGAAAGCTGGCGTTCCGATGGATCTACTGGCACGTGCTGCTGCCCGGACGCCGGCTGCCGGTCCCGACGCACCTCTCGATGACCGGCAAGAAGCAACCTGACAAGGAGATCTGATCATGCCCGTGGTCACCATCGGACCCGCTGAGGTCCATGTCGATGCCGAAGGCTTCCTGACCGAGTACGGCGAGTGGACCGAAGAGCTGGCCGCACAACTTGCCGCGCAGATCGGCATCGAACTCACCGACGCGCACTGGAAGGCGATCAGCTTCCTGCGGGCCGACTACCCGCAGCGCGGCGAGACCGCCACGCTGCGCCGTGTGTCGACGCTTGCGGGCATTCCGATCAAGCAGTTGTTCGTCCTGTTTCCCGGTAAGCCGGCCAAGAAGATGGCCTACATCGCCGGTCTGCCCAAGCCCCGCGGCTGTGTCTGAGGGAGAACCGCCATGACCACGATCGACAACGCGCCCACCATCGTCCCCGACTTCGGTGACACGGCGACCGAAGGCCGCAAGCTGGCCATCATCTGCTCGAAGGGCAATCTCGACATGGCCTACCCGGGTCTCATCCTCGCGAACGCCGCGCTGGGCGAGGGGGTGGAGACGCACCTCTTCTTCACCTTCTGGGGCTTCGACATGATCACCAAGTCGCGGATGAACGACCTGAAGTTCACGATGCTCGGCAACACCGCCACCCATCTGCCGCAGGGGCTCGGCGGTCTCCCAGGGATGACCGCGATGGCCACGCATCAGATGAAGAAGCAGATCCACGACGTGGGTGTGCCCGGCGTACCGGAGTTCCTCGAGCAGATCGTCGCCTCGGGCGGACATCTGTGGGCCTGCCGGATGTCCGCCGACATGATGCAGCTCGACGAGTCCGACCTGTACGAAGACGTCGAGGCCATCATCAGCGCCTCGGACTTCATCGAGATGACCGACGGCGCCCAACTCCTCTTCATCTGACCCGAGGGGCGCGCGTTCGCCGCGCTCGAACCGGAGGTGACGATCATGCAGACCAGGCCGTCCTTGCGTGAGCTGGGACTGAACAGCGGCAAGAAGACGCGCCTGCGGCGCATCCTCTTCGACCACGGACTGCGCAACGGCTCAGCCTTCTTCCTGCCCTACGACCAGGGTCTCGAGCACGGTCCGCGCGACTTCTTCGCGAACCCCCAGGCCTCGGACCCGGCCTACATCGTGAAGCTGGCCGTGGCCGGGGGCTTCAACGGGATCGCGATCCAGATCGGCCTGGCCGAGAAGTTCTACTGGGACTACGCCGGCGAGGTGCCGCTGATCCTGAAGCTGAACGGCAAGACCGACATCCCCTCCGACGCCGAGGCTCTGTCGCCGGTGCACGCGAGTGTGGAGGACGCCGTCCGCCTCGGCGCCGACGCGGTCGGCTACACCCTGTACGTCGGATCGCCCGCCCAGGAGGCCGACTTTGCGCAGTACCGGAAGGTGCGCGCGGACGCAGAGCGACTCGGGATGCCCCTGATCGTCTGGGCCTACCCCCGTGGTGCCGCGATCTCGGCCAAGGGTGGCAACAACTCGTTCTACGCTGTCGACTACGCGGCCCGGGTCGCGAGCGAGCTCGGTGCGGACGTGGTCAAGGTCAACTTCCCGCACCCGGAGAAGACGAGC
>NZ_SLWM01000056.1:0-9397 GCF_004342085.1 Kribbella orskensis | reverse complement strand
CTGCCCCGCACCTCGAACCCGCCCAGCCGACTGACCCGCACCTCGAACCCGCCCAGCCGACTGACCCGCACCTCGAACCCGCCCAGCCGACTGACCCGCACCTCGAACCCGCCCAGCCGACTGACTGCCCCGCACCTCGAACCCGCCCGGCCGACTGATCTACCTGCCGGGCGGCCCGGCGGTACCACTCGATCGCCCGGCCGGTCCCAGCTCCATCGGACGCGAGACTGCGGGAGGCGGATGCTGAGGGGCAGGCCCCGCGAGTTCCTTCAGTTGGCTGTGGCCGCCCAGACGTAACGGCCAAGCCGGGTGCACATCGGCCGGGATCGAATCCTCGAGATTGAATCGCCGACCTCCGGGTGGACCGACCTTGCTGCCTTTAGGTCCCCGGGTCACCCGATGCGCGTTGGCCCGGGCCGACGCGGCGCTCTCCAAAGCGCCGACCCGCCCACCCTCATCACGCCTGGGCTCCCCTGAGTCGAGGAGTCGGGAAGTTGTGGGGAAGGTTGGGGGAAGGCGGCATTCCTAGCGTCGGCGGGGTCATGGTCCATCAACCGAACGGAGTCTTGCCATGACCGCAACGGTTCAACGGCCTCCACGCAACGGCGTCGACGTCCCGACGCTGTTTGCCACCCTCGACGCGGTGAAGGGGGCGCCGGAGATCGCCCAGTTCCAGTTCCGGGCGAACAACGAATGGATCAGCGGCACCCATAGCCGCTCCGTCATCCAGGGCTTCTACGGCGCCGGACAGGAGGACAGGTCGCGCGCCGACCCGTTCGCGTACGACGCTGACCATCCCGCCGTACTCGTCGGGTCGAACCAGGGCCCGACCCCGGTGGAGTTCCTCCTGCATGCCATCGCCACGTGCCTCACTGCGGGCCTGGTGAACATCGCCGCAGCCCGCGGGATCACCCTGCGGCGGGTGTCGTCGACTGTCGAAGGCGACATCGACCTGCTCGGCGTACTCGGCCTGTCCGATGTGGTCCGCAACGGCTACCGGCAGATCCGCGTGCACTTCGACGTCGAGGGCGACGCATCGCCCGAGGAACTGGCGGCGCTCGTGCAGCGGTCCCGCAGCCGTTCCGCGGTGTACGACGTGCTTGTCAACGGCACCGATGTCCAGATCGATGTCAGCACTCCAGTGAAGTCATCGTGAACCCGCGGAGCCGGGCCGGCGCCAGCTGGGACGCCATCGTCGTCGGCGGCCGCGTCGCCGGAGCCTCGACCGCGCTACTGCTCGCCCGCAGCGGCTTGCGGGTGTTGGTCGTGGAACGTGCCCGCCGCGGCTCGGACACCGTGTCGACGCATGCGCTGATGCGCGGCGGAGTTCTGCAGCTGCGGCGCTGGGGCTTGCTGGACCGGGTGGCGGCGACCGGCGCGCCGCCGGTACGCCGGGCGACGTTCCACTACGGCGCGGAGTCCATGGCGGTTTCGCTGAAACCGTATGCCGGTGTTGATGCCCTGTATGCGCCGCGCCGTACCGTCCTCGACGCCATACTCGTCGACGCCGCGGAGGAGGCCGGTGCGCGGTTCCGCTTCGGGCTGGCTGTCACAGACCTGGCTCGTGACGGCGCTGGCCGGGTGGTCGGTGTGGTCCTGCGCGACCATGGCGGGGTTAGCTGGACCGAGCGCGCACGGCTGGTTGTCGGCGCCGACGGACGCGGCTCTGTGGTGGCTGGTCGGTCGGCCGCGCCGACTATCGCGGCAGGCGCCCACGCCGGGTCGTACGTCTACGGGTATTGGCCGGCTGCGGACCTGGACGGTTACCACTGGTACTACGGCGATGCGTTGTCCGCGGGGGCCATTCCCACGAACGACGGCGTCGCGTGTGTGTTCGTCGGCGGCCCGCAGGACGTACTCGCCGACGCGACGCGCGACCACGGTCCTGCCGCCGCGCATCGCGGGCTGCTGGCGCGGCTCGACGGCGAACTCGCTGATCGTACGGCGGCGCCGCCGTACGGGGCGGTGCGGTTCTTCCGCGGGATGCCGGCGCGGCTGCGTCGTCCGTACGGACCCGGCTGGGCGCTCGTGGGGGACGCCGGCTGCTGGGTGGACCCGCTCTCGACTCACGGGATCACCGACGCGCTGCGCGACGCGGAGTTGCTCGCCGTCGCGATCGTCTCCGGGTCGGCATCGGAGCACGCGGAGGGGATCGCGCTTGCCGACTACCAGGCGCAGCGGGACCGCATGGCCCTGCCGATGCAGCCGATCGTCGATCGCCTCGCCTCCCACGAGTGGGACCTCGCCGAGGCCCGCCGGCTGTTGCGCGGGCTGTCCTCGGTGATGGCGGACGAGGTCGAGGCGATCCGTGGCTTCGATCTGGCCCCCACTCGCACAGCCTGACGGAGCAGGCGTCGGTCAGGGCAGGTGTCGGAAAGCGAGGACGTGAGATAGAGCGGCCTCAGACAGAGCAAACGTCAGGGCAGCGCGTGCGGGACTAGACTCGCGGATGGGAGAAGCGATGCGCGTCGAGATCGACCTGCTGGACGGCTTCGCCGTCCGGGTCGATGGGCGGGCTGTCCCCGCCGAGGAGTGGCGCCGCCGCCAGGCGGCGGCGCTGGTCAAACTCCTCGCGCTCGCTCCACGCCGGGCGCTGCACCGCGAGCAGGTCATCGACGCGCTGTGGCCTGGCACCGGGATCGACGACGCCGCGCCACGGCTGCACAAAGCCGCGTACTACGCCCGGCGCTCGCTCGGTGATCCGCGGGCGCTGGTCCTGGCCCGTGACTTCGTGTCCCTGTTCCCCGACGCGTATGTGGTCGTCGACGCCGAGGTGTTCGAGCGACGCGCCCAGCAGGCCCTCGCAGCCCCGGACGAACCCGGCAGTACGGACCGACGCGGCAATACGAAGGGACGCGGCAACGCAGACGGTACGGCCGTGGCGGCAGCCGCGGCGGATCTGTGGGCCGGCGACCTGCTGCCCGAGGACCCGTACGAGGCATGGCTGGAAGGCCCACGGGATCGCTTGCGAGGGCTACATCAGGAGGTACTGCGCCGCGCCGGCCGGTGGGAGGATCTCGCCCTTGCCGACCCAGCCGACGAGGACGCCAGCCTGGCCCTTGCGCGGAAGCTCGCCGACAGCGGCGACCGGCGCGGGGCGCTACGACAGCTGGAGCGGCTGGAGCGAGCACTGCGCGGCGAGCTGGGGGTCACCCCGAGCCCAGCCGTCGCCTCGTTGCGCGCCGAGCTGCGAGCCATTGACGCCCCGCAACCTGAGGGTCAATGGCCGCCGCTGGGCCGCGACCCCGAGCTCGACCGGATCGACCGCCTCATCGTTGCCGCGAGAAACGGCCAGGGCCGGACGCTCTTCGTATCCGGGCCCGCGGGCATCGGTAAGACCGCCGTACTGCGGTGGCTGGACCGGCGGGCCGAAGAGCGTGGGCTGCGGGTGGGGTTCGGCACGGCCGCCGGCATCGAGGGGGCCTGGCCGTACGCGCCGGCGCTGGAGGCGCTCGCGGACCTGTGCCGTCGCCACCCGGCCCTGCTCGACGGCCTGGCCGACGAGTACCGCGTCGAGATCGAGGGAGCCCTGCGCGGCACTTCCCCGGACTGGACCGGCGAGAGCCGCCACCAGCGGCTGTTCGTCAGTGCCGCCGAACTGCTGCGGCTAGCGTCCTCTGGCGGTGGCGCTGTGCTCGTCGTCGACGACGCTCAGGACGCCGACGAGGCCAGCCTGCGGCTGCTGCACTATCTGTCCCGCACCTCGGTCGGCGAGCGGATCGTGATCGTGGTCGCGCACCGCTCGTGGCCGCTGCCTCCGGCGATGGACGCGATGCGCCGCAGCTTGATAGGCCGCGGTACGTCGGTGCCGCTGGACCTCGGCCCGCTGGCCGACGAGGACATCCGCCGGCTGGCCGGCCGGGCCGTCGGTGAGGATCAGGTGCTGCTCGAGCGGGTAGTGAAGCTTGCCGGCGGCAACCCCTTCGCAGCTGTCGAGCTGGCGCGTACGGCCGTGGCGGCCGACGACCGCGCCGGCCCGATGGGTGCGCTGGTACTCCGCGGCCTCAGTGGTGACGCGACCGGGGCTCTGACCAGGGTGGCAGTGCTGGGTGGCTCGTTCGACACCGACGAGTACGTCGCCATGTCCGGCGTCGGCGAGGCTCGGGCGTACCAATTGCTCGACGACGCGCTCGCCGCCGGCGCGGTCGAGCGGACCGGCGCCGGCTACCGCTTCCGGCACTCGCTCGTGCGCGACGCGTTGCTGGACGGACTGCCCCCGCACCGCCTGCTGCCGCTCCATCGTCGGGCCGCCGAGGCGCTGCGCGGCCTCGACGCGTCCCCGGCACGGATCGGCCACCAACTGCTGCAGGCCGGCGACGTCGGTGCTGCCGCACCGTTCGTGCTGCAGGCCGCCCGCACCGACGCTGCCATCGGGGCTTACCGCGACGCGCTAGGGCTGATCGACCTGGTGCGCCAGGAAGTCCGCGACCCGGAGCGCGGGCCGCTGCTTGCCCTGCGGGCGGACATGCTGTTGGCAACCGGGGATGCCGGCGCCGTACTCGCCTACCGGGAGGCGCTGAGCGCCACAGGCGACGCCGCTGAACGGCGGCGCCTGCTGCCACGGCTGGCTCGGGCTGCCACCTTCGCCGGCGATTACGCGACCGCGGCCGAGGCACTCGACGGCCTGGAGCCGGACGGATCGGCTGACGACGCCGCGCTGCTGCTCCAGCGCGGGATCCTGGCCTATCTGACAGGCGATCTGCCGGCGGCCGCGGCGGCCGCAGACGAGGCGCGCCGCCGGATCGGGGTGGCCGACCCCGGTGACTGGCGGATGTACGACCTGATCTCGTTGCAGGGTCTGGTCGCGCACCTGCGCGGGGAGTGGTTCGGTCGGCTCGCCGTCGAACTGCGTGCCGGTGCGCAACGGCCGGACCTGGCGCGGTCGATGTTCGACAGCCACCTGTGCGTGGCGGAGTTCCTGCTGTACGGACCCACGCCGTACGCGGAGGTGCTGGCGATCGGTGCCACCCTGCGCGAGTCGGCGCGTCAATCCGGCGTACTGCGGGCCGTCGCGTTCGCCACCGCGCTGCGCGGCGAGGCGGCCTTGCTGTCCGGGGACCTGGCCCTCGCCGAGTCCGAGCTGACCGAGGCCACGCACCTGCACCACGACATCGGCTCCACCGCGGGGGAGGCCCACAGCCTGCAGCGGCTCGCCGAAGTGCGCCTCGCGCAGGGGGACCGTGCCGAGGCGACGCGGCTGTTGCACCGAGCGCTCCCGCTGGCCCGCTGGTCGTCGATCGCACTGCACCTGCTGCAGCGCGTGTACGGGACGATGATCCGCGCCGCGCCGGACGTGGACAGCGCCCGCGCCGTCGTGGACCAAGCCGTGGCCGCCCTCGGCCAGGAAGACGCCTGCACCTTCTGCTCAATCATGCTCGCGGTACCTGCCGCGACGGCCTGCGCCGACGCCGGCGATCTCGACGACGCTCGCCGGCACCTCGCCGCGGCCGAGCGGTCCGCCGCGCTGTGGAAGGGCACCGCGTGGCAGGCGGCGATCGCCGAGGCCCGGGCGCACCTGCACAGTGCCGAGGGCGACCGCGACGCCGCGCGCCGCCGGCTGCTCGAGGCCGCCGAACTTTTCACCGCCGCCGGCCAGCCCCTCGACGCCGGGCGCTGCCTCGCCTGACGACGCCTCGTTTCAGGCCGAAGGTCCTGCACCGACGCTGAAAACAATTGGGCACAGCCTCTCGGCACCTCCGGTAACCCGAGCGACTGCATTGACTTCGGCGCCGTCGTCGGCACCGACGACCGCGCGACACTTATGCTCGAGTGGCACGGATATGGCCGGGCCTACCTCCGTACCGGGTGGGCGGACCGACGGGCGGAGAGCCATGCGGCGGTGGGACAGGACGCTCGTACGACGGTGGGGTGGACGCGCGGTCGGTCTGGCGATGACCGGGATCGGCCTTTACATCGTCGCGCCGAGCCTGCTCTCCATTTTCGGTTCCTGGCCAAGGCTGCGAGATGTCCAGCCGTGGTGGTTCCTGGTCCTGGTGGTGCTGGAGACGTGCAGCCTGGCGTCGCTGTGGTGGCTGACCCGCCTGGCGCTTGCCCCCGCTGATGAGGCCGCCGGCGTGCCCCTGCCTCGCTGGGGCGCTGTGGCCTCGGCGCAATTGGCCGGCAACGCGGCCAGCAAGGTTGTGCCGGGGGGCCCGGCCGCCGGCGGTGTCGTCCAGGCGCGTGTGCTGATCCAGGCCGGCCAACCCGCACCGGTGGTGGCCTCGACCCTCGCCGCGGTCGGGCTGTTGACGACCGCGGTCCTCATGCTGCTTCCCATCATCACCGTGCCGGCTCTGATCATCGGTCCGCCGCCTGCTCGGCAGCTCCAACTCGGCCTCCTGGTCTCGCTGATCATCGCCGTGGTCATCGTGGGTGTTGGTGTGACAGCACTCACCTGGACCGGCTTCGTCGTCGCCGCTGGGCGTTTCAGCGGACACCTCGGACACCTCGTCAAGCGGACCATCACCGCCGACTCGGTCGGCGCCTCTTTGGTCGCGCAGCGCGACCGCATCGCCAGTGCCATCGCAGGCCGTTGGTGGCGTGCTGTCTTCGCTGCCGCGGCGAACCGGATGTTCGACTACGCCGCGCTGGTTGCGGCGCTCGCCGCATTCGGCGTGCACGCCCGCCCGTCGGAGGTACTGCTGGCCTACGTCGTGGCCCAGGCCCTCGCGATCGTGCCGCTCACTCCAGGTGGTCTGGGCTTCGTCGAGTCTGGACTCACGGCTCTGCTCGTGCTCATCGGGATCAGCGCCAGCACGGCCGCGGTCGGCACGCTGCTCTATCGGCTCGTGTCCTTCTGGCTCCCCATCCCGGTCGGTGTGCTCGCGTGGGCAGGTTGGCGGATCAACCTCACCCGTTCTGAATGAGCGCAGCCGCATCGCGGGCGCTCAGCGCCCGGATCTGGCCGACGGACGCGGGGGACCCGGGACCTTGCACACGTTCTGCGGTGTGCACCGTTCCCGGTTCTTGCCGTCCCGAGCTGGGGACGGTTCCGCGGGGTCGTGGGGGCAGGTCTCGGAGGGCTGGTCCGGTTGGGGAGTGGGGGTTGGGGGGCAGGCAGGTTTGGCCAGGGCTCGGCCGACTACTTGGCGCATGGCCGGGGCCCAGCCGACCGCGGCCGTGGTCGGCTGCTGCGCCCGGGTGGGTTCGGCGGACGGTGCCGGAGTAGGCGAGTCGGACTCCGACGGCTTGGGCTCGGACGCCTTCGGCTGGGACGCCTTCGGCTCGGTCGGTGCCGGCTCGGACGGTGGCGTTGTCTCCGACGGGTTCGGGTTGGTCGTCGGTCGCGCTTGTGGTGGTCGCGCGGCCGGCGGCTCGGAGGTCGTGGTCGCGGATGGTTCAGGGGCGACGGGCTTGGCGGGTCGGGGGGAGGCCGGGTTCGGCCGGTTCGGCGGTGGCGTCGTCGTCTGCGGGCGGGTCGCTGCTCGTGGTGGTGTCGCGGGTTCGGTCCGTTGTGCTGGGGCGGGCTTGGCGAGCACTGTGCCGTCCGGCGGCGGGTTGGTAGTCCAGGGCCGCACCGCCGGCGGTGGGTCGGTGGGCCAGGGGCGCACCGCCGGTGGATCGGTGGGCTCGTCTGGGAGTTGGTCGCCGGTTGACGGGAGGCCGACCACACGGCCCGTCTGGTACATGCGGGCCAGCGCGAGCACTACCCGGACGTAAGAGTCGGCGTTGTTGTAGCGGCGTACCGCCTGCGCGGCCTGGGCCGGATTGCGGAGGTTCGACGTACCGGTGCACAGGTACTGGGCGGCGCCCTGCGCGGCGTCGAACATGTTGTTCGGGTTGCCGAACCCGTCGCCGTTGCCGTCCGCGTTCACCGCGCGCCAGGTCGACGGGATGAACTGCATCGGGCCGACCGCGCGGTCGTACACGGTGTCGCCGTCGAGCGCGCCGCCGTCGGAGTCGCGGATCAGTGCGACGTTCGGCCGGCCGTCGAGCGGGATGCCGCGGATCCGCCGGGTCGCCGAGCCGTCTTCGCGCAGCTGGGCGCCACCGAACCGGCCGTGGTTGGACTCCACCCGCCCGATCGCAGCGAGCACCGTCCACGGCACCCCGCAGCCGGGGTCGCTGACTGCCAACCGCGCCTCGGCCTGCTTGTACGCCCGCAAGGCGACGGCGGGGATCCCGCTCTCACCGAGCGTCCTGATCACGGGCGCACCCGAGAGCACCATCTGCACCGGTTTCGCCACCCGATCGGGCCCGACGGGGACCGCGTCCAGCTGCTCCGGCGCGACGAATTCGTCCAGCACCTCGTCCTCGATGAACGGATCGGCCGCTGGTGCCGCCGCCGCCCCGGCCGCGTCGTACCCGCTGGTCGCCGGACGGTCGGGGAACGGCGCGGAGGCCAACGCTCCGAGGGTGACCACCGCGGCGGCCGCACCCGCGAACTGGTAGCGACTGCGGGTCGCAGGCCGCCCACGGCGATGCCGTCCTGGGTGTCGTCGCCCGTGTCGCTTGATGAGCTTGTGCAGTCCGGGCATACGCATGATCCGATCCCTCCGCGATCCGCCGTTTGCAGTGGAGTCCCCCAGGGCTTCCCCAGGCGTTCGGGGCGGACCGCGTCCCGGATCGGTTCGTGGCTGATGCTTCGGGCGCCGGTGTTTCAGTTCTTCTTGAGCAGCCCGAGAGCCGCGATGGTGAGCCAGAGCGGGCCGGTCATGCGGCCGAGCAAGCAGCCGTGGCCGCTCTCGGCCACCACGCGTACGACGAAGCCGTGGCCGCCGGCCGGTCCCTCGACCCGTCGGCGGTACCAGAGCTCGCCTAGCCCGAATCCGGCGAACGTGGCCGACGCCGACGCGATCGTGCTGATCAGGGCGGGCGTACGGGCGCTGCTACTTCACCGCGACGATGTCGACGGTCCGGATGTCGGGTTCGCCGGCGAGCAGGTCATCGGCGACCTGACCCAGAGCCTTCGGGATCTCCCCGTTCAGGTGGGCATCGCGTCCCGCCTCGGCCTCGAAGCTGTCGAAGATGCCGTAATGGGTGTCATCGATCTTGAACGCGTACCACGTCACAGTGTCTTCCTCTGCCACGGCGAGCGCGCGGCCCCCCATCAGGAAAGCCCCGAGCTCATCGCCCTTGCCGGGCTTCGCCTCCAGCAGAGCGAGGATTCCCAGTCGTACTGCCATGTGCTGTCTCCTGTCGCTGATCTGCGAGACCCGACCCCGGGGCACGACCCAGGAGGTCGCCCACTTCTCAACGATGCCATCCAGGCCGGCGATCTACCACAGAGTGGCGCAACTGGCCGCTTGACTGACCGGAACGGGCGGCAGCCGGGTCCTTCGGCACGTCGGTCGATGACCACAGCCCTTGCCCGGACCGCCTGTTCAGCCGGACGATCGAGTCGGAGAACGAGTGGAAAGGACAAGACCTGTGATCTACGTCGGGATCGACAGCTCGT
>NZ_SLWM01000055.1:0-9976 GCF_004342085.1 Kribbella orskensis | reverse complement strand
CGGTTGCTCGAGAACGTGCGGCGCGAGGCTCTCGAGCGCGCGTTGTGGGACGACCCGTTCGGTGTCGAGATCAAGGTCAAGGACGGGGTGGTGACACTGACCGGCCAGCTGGATCGCCGCAGCCTGATCGCGCCGGCCAAACAGCACGTGCGGGAGATCGACGGTGTCGTCGATGTGGTCGACCGGCTCACCTATGCCTTCGACGACACCGTCACAGCACCAGGTCCGTGGCGCTGAAAGCGACGACGCGCAAGGAGGAGACCACGATGAACGACCGACCGAACATCTTTGTCGGGATCGACCCATCCTGGCGGAACAGCGGCGCGCTCGACTGGGCGCTGCGGGAGTCCCACCTGCGGGGGCAGCCCATCCGGGCCGTGCATGTCATCGAGGACAAGCTGCCCTTCGGCCCCGAGTCCACCGCTCCCGGCGTCGAAAGGGCCGCCAAGCGCCTGGTCGCCGACATAGCGGACTACCTGGCCGGCCATGACGAGACGATCGGCAAACAGCACCGAAGTCCTGACCGGTCAGCCGGCGGCAACGCTCGTCAAGGCCGCGGCGCGGCCAGGCGCGAGCATGCAGGTCGTCAGCCGGATGGGCAGCGGGCGGCTGGCACGCCTGCTGCTCGGCTCGACCGCCCGCGGCGTAGTGCACCACGCACCATGCCCCGTCGCCGCCGTCCATGAGCCACGCGCCAGCCAGTGATGCAGACAGAGGAGGAGACGACGATGACGAAACCAGTGGTCCACTTCGAGATCGGTGGCCTCGATCTCGACCGGCTGGTGTCCTTCTACAGCGAGTTGTTCGGCTGGCAGTTGCAGCCGGCAGGGCCGGAGTACTCGTTGATCCCGGGCGGCGGGAACGACGTCAGCATCGGCGGCGGCCTGTTGCAGACCCACGGCGAGATGCCGCCGTGCGTCACCGTCTACATCGCGGTGGACGACCGGGCCGGCGAGCTTGGTGGGACGACCGTCGTCGAGCCGACCGCTGTCGCCGGCATCGGGCAGTTCGCCTTGTTCCGCGACCTGGACGGGAACGTCGTCGGTCTGCTCCAGGACGACGACCAGCGGACGGCTGAACCAGGAGCTTGCCGGTCTCAGCTCGGCGTTGACCTGCGGGCTGACGGCCGGATCGCCGGGGGACCAACGGCCTTCGGACCTGTTTGAGTCGGGAGGGACGGGGACTTTCGGCCCTGGGGCGTGGTCGCACGCGGCGATGGAATGTAGTCGTAGGCAATCGCGTCCGGAAGGGGTCGGCCATGAGCCAGTCCGGAACCACCCGGCTGTACCAACCGGTGCGTCTGGTGCCCCAACGGCGCCAGGAAGCTGGGGCGTCCACTGGGTTCGCCGTGACCATGGCCGCCTGTCACGAGTTCGTGAGGTCGGCCCGGCTGCGACCGTACATCGCGGGGGAGCTTCGCCGATGGCGGGCCGGCCGGGATCTGATCGCGGTCGGCGCCGCTATCCGTACGGCGTTCGCGGATGCGGAGTGGCCGGACCCCGTCGCGGATGCGATCGCGGCCGGGTACGCCCGACTGGGGGGCGACGGCACTGTGGTCACGGTACGCAGCGTCGGCAGTCCCGGACGCTTGGAGATGTTCCGGGACCTGAGGACGACGAGCGACGTACTGGCCGCCTGCAAACGGTGTTTCGCGGCACTCTTCACGGACGAGGCGATCGCTGATCGCGAGGCTCGTGGTTCGAGTCAGCTGGACGTGGCGGTGTCGATCGGCATCGAGCGCGAGAGTTGTGCGGCTGCTCCGGCCCCGGCCGCGCCTACCGCGGTGGACTGCTCCGGCTACGTCGTCGACGATGCCGAGCTGCTGAGGCTTGCCGCCTGGGCGATCGTGCTGGAGCGAAACCACACCCGGCGCACGAGCTGAGGAGGCGTGAGATGGCTAGCCAGGTACGAAGTGGGCATGTTGTCGTCGAGGTGGACGGCGCGGCCGAAGGGCTGCGCGTGATCGACTATGCGTGCTTGGAGGCGCTTCGATCTGGTGCCGACCTGGTGCTGGTCAATTCCTCCGGGACGCACAGCACCTCCTCGATGCGCGCGAGTGAGTTGCCCAAGCCACCGGGTGAGGTGGCTGATGCCTGGCTGCGGGTGGCCGCCGGGCATGTCAGGCATCGCTATCGCAATGGCCTGCAACTGGGAACGGTGTCGAAGGAAGGCGCGCGGGCGGACGTGCTCGCGGAGGCGGCCCGGAACGCGCGGCTGCTGATCGTCGGCAGGACTCCGAAGCGCGGTCCTCAGCGGTTGCAGGCCGCTCAGGCGAATCTGAACCTGGCTGCCAGGGTCGGCTGCCCGGTACTCGTCGTACCCCTGTCGTGGCGACCGTCCGCGGTAGACCGCAAGGTCGCCGTCGGTGTCGACGGGTCGGCGCTGTCGGCCGAGGCGGTGGAGTTCGCCTTCCTGGCCGCCGCCGAACGCGGGGGAGATCTGACTGTCGTACGGGCCGGACTGCCGCCGGACCACGCTGGGAACGACGAGGACGTCGATCACTCGTGGCTCAGCCGGGCCGATAAGAGCATCAGTGAGGCGGTGGCGGCCTGGATCGGTGAGTTCCCCGAGGTGAAGGTCACCCGATACCTCAGCAGCCGGCCGGCCGCCGAGGTACTGGTGCGCGAGAGTGCGGATGTCGGGCTGATGGTCGTAGGTGCGCACGACAACTCGCTGTCGATCCCGGACCCGGTCGCGCGGCGTTGCGTTGCGGCGATGACGTGCCCGGTCGCGATCGTTCCGCATCGTCTGACCGCTGCCGTGGGATCGGCTCGTGGAGCGCCGCCGGCCCCATGCCGTGCCACCGAGGTAACACTAGGAGTTTGATCATGTCCGGGACGCCACGTGCCCTCATCGTCTACGAATCGATGTTCGGCAACACCTGGAAGGTCGCTGAGGCGATCGGGGATGGGCTCCGCACCGTCATCGACACCGATCTGGTGCGCGTCGACCGGGCGCCGGCCGAGATAGCCCCTGATGTGCGGCTCCTCGTCGTCGGCGGTCCGACCCATGCGTTCAGCATGAGCCGGCCGTCGACTCGGGCCGATGCCGTCAACCGGGGCGATGTCGTGATGCCGGCGGACACCGGCATCCGGGAGTGGCTCGGCGCCCTCCCGGACCGCACGACCGCGACGATCTCAGCCACCTTCGACACCCGCATCACCAGAATCCGGCGGCTGCCCGGCTCGGCCGCTCGGTCCGCGGCCAAACTCCTGCGCCGCCGGGACTTCAGGGCGATGGTGCCGCCGGCAACCTTCTTCGTCGACGACACCACCGGCCCGATCGAGGAGCACGAGCTGGCTCGGGCGCAGCAGTGGGGTGTGGACCTGGGCCGGGAGCTCCGGCCGGTGCTTGGTCCCATCCGCCGAAGGATGAGGCGATCAGCATGATGCACGATGCGCTCGATCCGAGCCTGGGCTGGATCCTGCTCGGGCTGACGGTCTGGTTCGCGGTGATCGGCGGAGCGGTCGCTGCGACGGTCCGCGCGATCCGCAAGCCGCCGCCACATCCGGCGACCCGGTACCCGTCACCACTCGACATCCTCGAGCGCCGGCTGGCCTCCGGCGAAATCACCCACGAGGAGTTCGACGAGGCCCGGGCCCGCCTTCGCGAACACGAGATCGACCGCTGACCGATCACTGCGCCAGGTGGCTCCCACCCACGTCAGTCGTCCTGCGTCAGCGCACTACCCGCCACCGGGCAAGGTGGGTGGTGCACGAGTGCCCGGCTGGTCGAGCCGAGCAGGAGACCACGAAACGCGCCCCGGCCTCGGGACGCGACCACCAGCAGCGCGGCCGATCGGCCGGCGGCGGTCAGCACTTCGCGGGCTGTGCCGCGGACGAGTTGCTCGTGCACCGTCACGTCCGGGTACTTGTCCAGGCGCCCGGCCAGCGACTCGGCGAGCAACACCACGCACTGCTGCTCGAGCGCGTCCAGGTCGTAGACCGGTGGGAGCGGATAGTCGGGGGCCGGTGCTCAACGGGTCCTGCCAGGCCATCACGGCGGTCAGCGGTGCACGCCTGGCCTGCTCGAAGGCGAAGCCGATCGCCTGGAGTGAGTGCTCCGAGCCGTCGACGCCGACCACGACTCCGCCGGGGACCGCGCCCGACTCCCACCGCGGCGGGACGACCACGACCGCGCAGGTCGCGTGCGTCGCGACGTGCGCCGACACCGATCCCATCGCAAGGTCCCGCCACCCGCCCAGGCCATGCGAGCCGAGCACGACCAGCTCAGCACTGGTTGCCTCCTGCAGCAGAGCTTGCGAGGCGCCGACAAAAGTCACCACGGCGTCGACAGGCAGCTGCGGATGGATCGAGCGGATCCGCTGAGCGAGCTCGGCCAGCACGCTTTCGGCCGCCTCCCGGAGCAGATCGGTCGGCAGCGGCACGGAGGGTAGTCCCGGCGGGCTGCTCACGAGCGGCGACGGCAGCGCGTACGTCAGCCGGAGTCTCGCCTGCCGGCGCGAGGCCTCGGCCGCTGCCCACCAGACCGCGGTCTCGCTGGGCTGCGAGCCGTCGTACCTGGCAACGATGCTGGCAGGCATGATCGGGCTCCTTTGCTTGTCGCCGGTGGTCGGCGGTCGCCTGCACGCGGGGTTGCAGCCTGCGAGGCAGCCGGTGCAGCACGAAGCCCAGGACGCGCTTCGCCGGTCGGGCCAGTCGGGACCGCTCCCGGATCGCGACGACCGCACAGAGAGCGATCAGGGCGCCGATCAGGAGAACGATCAGGTAGGGGGCGGTCGGCCCGAACAGCACCACCGCCGGGATCAAGGCCACCCAGAGCAGTATTGCGAGTGACAGCCACGCTCCGACACCTTCGGCGGCGATCGCGGCGGTCACGTCTTCGACGCTCGCGCCGCCTGAGACCAGCAGCCGGGACCGCAGCGCTGTCGCGGTGGCGCCTCCGCCCGGCACGACATGACTCACACCGAAGCCGGTCAGGTCCGAGCGGAGATTCAGCCGAACCGCAGGGGACTGTTGCGCAGTACGCTGCGGGGGAACAGTGAGTAGCAGACCAGGCTCGCCGCCTTGAGAAGGATGCCCAAGGCAACCCACCACGGTCTGACCTCACCGAGCAGGTGCAGCGACTGTCGGGTGCCCGCGAGCTTCGGAAGGACGAAGTAGTCCACCACCGCGATCAGCACCAGTAGTCCCGCCGCGCTCCGCAGGTAGGCAAGCGCGGTCGGGCCTCTGCGCGCCGGCCGTGCCGGAAGCGCAGTGGGCGGGGCGGCCGCTCAGCCGCCCGTGCCGACCGACGAGCCATTGGGGTTGCCCACGGCTTTCGGCGCCGGCCGGGCGGCCGCCGCGGACTCGCGGTTCAGGAAGGTGCCGAGCTCGCCGATCGTGCTCATCAGTGGAGCGGGGAAGACGACGGTCGAGTTCTTGTCCACGCCGATCTCGACCAGGGTCTGGAGGTTGCGCAGCTGGAGAGCCAGCGGGTGGGCCATCATCGTGTCCGACGCCTGGCCCAGGGACGCTGCGGCCAGCGCCTCGCCCTCGGCGGCGATGATCTTGGCTCGCTTCTCCCGCTCCGCCTCCGCCTGGCGGGCCATCGCCCGCTTCATGCTGTCAGGCAGCTGGATGTCCTTCAGCTGGACCAGCGTGACCAGCACACCCCACTCGGTGGTCGTTTCGTCGAGGATCTCGCGGATGTTGGCGTTGATGACCTCGGTCTCGGACAGGGTCTCGTCCAGGGTGTGCCTGCCGACGACACCGCGCAGCGTGGTCTGGGCGATCTGATCGATGGCGGCGGCCACGTTCTCGACCGCCAGCACCGACTTCGCGGCGTCGACGACCTTGTAGTAGGCGACGGCGGAGATGTCGACGCTGACGTTGTCCTTGGTGATGATGCCCTGCGACTGGATCGGCCGGGTGACGACGCGAAGCGAGATCTTATGGAGCACGTCGACCAGCGGGATGATCAGCCGCAGGCCCGGCTCCCTGACAGCCTGCAGCCGGCCGAGGCGGAACAGCACCCCCTTCTCGTACTGCTTGACGATGCGTATGCATAACGCCAGCAGCACCACCAGCGCGGCGAGGACGATCCAGAAGGCGATCATGACGGCTCCTCTCACGGCGATCCGGCGAACCGGCGAACCGGTCCACTTCAAGGCTGCTCGGTCCGACCGGTCGCCGGCAGGGCCTCGGGTCCCGGATCGGCCGCCGAAAGGCCCGGTCGGCCTCTGCCGCCCAGGTCAAGATTCTGAGATGGTCGGCAGATGAGCGACCGCATGCCTGCCTGGGTCGTCGGGCGACCGGCGCCGATCGACGAAGGACCGCTGCGCCTGGTCGAGCTGCCTGTGCCGGAGCCGGGGCCGGGGGAGGTTCTGGTCCGTGTGCTGGCTTGCGGGATCTGCCGGACAGACCTGCACCTGTGCGAAGGGGACCTGGTCCCTCGCAGGCCTGGCGTGGCACCGGGCCATCAGGTGGTGGGCGACGTTGTGGCCCGTGGTTCTGCCGCGGAGAGGTTCGAGATGGGCGACCGGATCGGGATCGCCTGGCTGCGGAGTACTTGTGGGTCGTGCGAGTTCTGCCGGCGAGGGGCGGAGAACCTCTGCCCGCGCTCGACGTACACCGGTTGGGATGCCGACGGCGGGTTCGCCCGCTACACGACCGTTCCGCAGGACTTCGCTTACCGGCTGGACGCGGACCGCGCGCCCGAGGAGCTCGCGCCGTTTCTCTGTGCCGGGATCATCGGCTATCGAGCACTGGTGCGGGCCAATCTGCCGCCTGGTGGCAGGTTGGGTCTGTACGGGTTCGGCTCGAGTGCTCACCTGACCGCTCAGGTGGCGGCCGCCCAAGGCGCGGAGGTCTTCGTTCTGACCAGGGGAGAGGCAAACCAGCGGCTGGCCCGCGCGTTGGGTGTCGCGTTCGTCGGCGCCGCTCAGGATGTCCCGCCGCTGCCGCTCGACTCCGCGATCGTGTTCGCGCCGGCCGGGGAGCTGGTCCCGCTGGCACTACGCGCGCTGAAACCGGGCGGCACGGTCGCGGTCGCGGGGATCTATCTCAGCGACGTGCCCGCGCTCGACTACGACCGGGACCTGTTCCGCGAGCGCGATCTGCGGAGCGTGACCGCCAACACCCGGCTCGACGGCGAGGAGTTGTTCCGGCTGGTGGCGCGGCTGCCGATTGCCGCGCACACCACCGTCGTACCGTTCGAGCGTATTGATCGGGCCTTGTCCGATCTGGCTCACAGCCGCGGGTCGGGATCGCTGGTGGCCGCGGTCAGCTAATTCGCTGGCTGACGCGGATCGCGACGACGCCGCGGACGGTGCCGGCCAGGACTTCGGCGAGCCGGCGCTGGTGCGGGTCCGAGGGGCCGGTCACCGTCACGATGCCGTCGTGGACCTCGACCTGCCAGTCCTGGTTCTCTGCGGCCAGCAGATCGGCGACGTCGTCCCGGATCCGCTGGTCGCGACCGGCCAGCAGGTGGATGATGTCGCTGCGGCTGAGCATGCCGACCACCTTGCGGTGCTGGACCACTGGCAGGCTCTTCATCATGGTGGTCCGCATCAGGTCGATGGCGACCTCGAGGTCGTCGTCCGGATCGACGGTGACGACGAGATGCGTCATCACCTCGGCGACGCGCCGGGCCGGTGTCAGGCCGCTGGTCCGGATCGCGGTGCTGGGAGCCCGGTCCTCGATCAGGTCCGCGTCGCCGACGAGGTCTGCCTCGCTGACGAGTCCGACCAGTGCTCCCCGGTGGTCGACCACCGGCATCGCGGTGATCTTCTCGGTGTCCAGCAGCTGCAGTGCCGCCGCGACCGACGTCTCGCCGGTGACGGTGACCGCGGGCGCTGTCATCAGTTCGCGGATCATCATCGTTCTCACCTCGTCCTGCTCGAAAGTCCTTGTGCTCCAACGATGTGTCCGGCAGCGGCCGCCCGGCAGGGTCCAAAGCCCCGTGTCGACAGGCTGGTCAGGCCGCGACGAGCAACCCGCAGCAGCCGTCGTACCGGCGGTAGAGGACCCGGGCCCTCTCATCGGAGGCCGCGCGGTAGAAGACGAAACGGTCGGCGGTGAGATCCAGGCGTTCGCGTGCCTGTTCCGGCGTCAACACCGGTGGCCTCACACCGCTCCCGTCCGGTCCCGCGCTGCCGATGGGACCCAGAACCCCGTAGTCCCCGTTGCAGCGCCGGTAGACGACCGCGTCGGCGCCGGTGTCGCGGTCGGCGAAGAGATAGAAATCGTGGTCGAGGAGCTCCATCTGATCGGCTGCCTCGCCCGGCGTCATCGGCGCGAGCACGAAGGTCTTGCGCTTGACGACCGGATGCGATCCGGCGCCGTTTGGTCGAGGCTCGTTTACGGGACGCGACGGCAGCCCACCGTGCCGCCACTGCAGGATTTCTGTCCCGTGCCGCCGAAGCCTGCTTCGCCGCCGCGCCCGGACGGCGTCCAGTCGGCGCCGGAGCCGATCGACGACCAGATCGGCGGCCTTGTGCAGGTCATCTGCCATGGCATGCGCACGGATCGTGTGGCCGGCCACCACAGCGCCGACCTCGACCCTGGCCGGCCTGTCCTGAGCAGGGTTCGCCTCGACAGTGAGCACGACCTGAGCGTGCAGCACTGGTTGGGGTGTCTGCCGTAGCACCTTCACGATCTTGCGGAGTGCATACATCTGGTCCCCCCGGGCGAGCGGTCCGCGGGAGGTGCACAGCACGGGCACGTCCGTCGAGCGTCTGGTCATTGCGGTGACCTCCGTTCGGCGTGGAACGCGTGGACGGCGGCCGGTACCGCGAACGCGAGGGCGGGGACGCACCACAGCCAGAAACCCCAGCCGAACAGCATCAGCGCGAGGTGGAACGCGATCACGGCGAGATAGCCGAGCCGGCGGGCGAAGATCAGCAACGCGGCGATCAGCAGTTCGCCGGCGCCGAGGAGCAGCGCCCACAGCCGGGGGTCGGCCATGAAGATGTTCTGCCATCCGTCGTAGACCCAGTCGAACAGGGCTGTGTCGGCGAACGGCCGGTAGCTGTCCTGGTTCCACAGCGCAAAACCGATGTGCACGAACGCGCCGATGCCGAACACGGCCAGGTATCCGCGGTGGATGGCACGCCAGACCACCGCGGAGTCGGGTTGAACGATTCTTCCTGAGGTGGTGGTCATCGGGATCAACCTCCGATCGCGGCCGCCGGGATCACAGCGACGGGGCAGACGGCGTGGTGCAGGACCGTCTGGCTGACCGAGCCGAGCAACATGCCGGCGAATCCGCCCCGGCCTCTCGAGCCGAGCACGATCAGCCGGGCGTCGGCGGACAGCCGGAGCAACTGCTCGGCAGGATGTCCGTCGATGTGGATGATCTCGGCGTTCAGCCCCCCCGGTCGTCCTCGGACGTCGGCGTCCAGTTCCTCCCGGGTGGCTCGATGCTGCTCGCTGTGGACGGGTTGGGCTGCCACGACCCGTACTCGCAGGCCGTGCCGGCTCGCGTAGTCCAGGCCGAAATCGAGGGCGAGCGAGCTCGGCGACGATCCGTCGTACCCGATCAGGACGTGGTCGCCGGTGTAGGTCGGTTGATCGGGGCGAACGACGATGACCGGGCAGTGCGCGTTCGCGGCGAGGTCCAGACCGGTCGAGCCGACCAGCGCTCCCAGGGCGATGCCCAGACCCCGGCTGCCGATCACCACGACGTCGGCGTGCTGCGAGGCCCTGATCAGAACAGGCGACGGGAAGCCGTCTTCGCGCGTTCCGGCGACCTCGATCCCGGGTTCGAGCTTCCGCGCGAGCTCGACCGACTCCCGGACGATCTTGTCCGCCGCTGCCCGAAGCCCGGGCGCCATGTCGCTCGGACCCAGCGGTACAGGGAACTCGGGCCAGACGAATGCATGCACCAGCCGTAGCCCGGTGCCGCGGGACGCGGCCTCCGCGGCCGCCCATCTGATCGCGGTCTCGGCAGCGGGCGATCCGTCGATGCCTGCCACTACTCGCGACTCTGTCATCGCCTTCTCCTTCTCGTCACTTTCACGATCCACCGCCGCTGG
>NZ_SLWM01000054.1:0-10530 GCF_004342085.1 Kribbella orskensis | reverse complement strand
GGCGTCAAGCGCACTTTGCTTGACACCGGCGAGGACCGGCGCACCCTGACCAAGGCGGGAAACGAGCACCTCCTTGACACAGAGGGGAGCCATGTCCGGATGGTCTCGCGGCGTCCTAGTCTCCTGCCATGGGCACGAGCAACGTCGATTTCCGTGGGCAGTCGTTCTGGACTCGCGATTCGGTGGTGAGTGTCGTCCTTGCGCTGCTCGTGGCCGAGCTTGACCCGGTGACGACGAGCGAACCTGAACTCGACGCCTTGTTGAACCGATGGGCGCTGAACGCTGCTCTCTGCGTCACGGGTGCCGTGGACGCAGCGTTGGACGACTACGCGACAAACGATCACGTCGTCGAGCTCATCCGCGCGGCGATTCCGCCGATCGAGGGCCGCCTCGCCAACGATGATGCCCTTGTCGAGGTGACAGATCCCGCCTTCCTGCGTCGGGCCGCCGCTGTCGGCATGGCAGAGCCAATCGACGCACCTGCCGCGCTTGCTCCGTGGGTTCATGAGGTTCTGGCTGCGCTGGACCAATTGCTCACCGGCCAGCTTCCCGAGGTACGGGGAGGCTATTGGTGGGTAGACGACAATGGCCTCCGCTTGACTCTCGGGCGCGACTCATGAGTATGTGAATTGCGGTCGTCTGGCATCCGGTACGTGGCAACCCTGCTCGGGGTGATCGCAGCGCTGGACTGACTTCCCGACGGCGATCCGCACGACGTCGAGGCCACCATCTTCGCGCAGGCCCTGAGTGGCGCGACGGTGCAGTGCCGACTTCGGAGCAAGCCACGCAGGCGGTCATCTCTTTGGGCAGCACGACGCGTATCAACCTCTCGCGTCGGTCGTTCGTAGCATCCGCACATCGCCATGACCGCGCGCTGACAGCGGCAGATGAGGACGGATGCGGCGGGACGGCATAGCGTTTGACAATGGACCGAGACTCGCTTGCTGATCTGCCTGCCGATTCCCGCCGCGAGATCATCGCGGAGGTGTGCGCCGTGCTTGGTGTTGACGCAGCGACTGCTGAGGACTTAGTTCGGTCGGCGGAGCCCTTGTGGGACGCGATGGAGCGAGCTGGTGGGCTCGTCGACTCTTGGGGCGGGGGCGAGTTCTGCCACATCTTCCCGCGCGTGTTGGCGTTCATTCGGTCGGGTTCGGTTGGCGGCTGACTGCGGCAGATGACTGCTTGTCGCGCGGCCTCTGCGAGCATGGCTTCGTGAGCACCAGTGCAGCGCGTGCCGCCGCGTTCTTCCGGGAGGCCAGGACGAGTCAACGCGTCTGGGCCATTCGCGATCAGGGCGGCTTCCCCGCGCCGGCGACGGGGGATGGTCTCAGGGCGATGCCATTCTGGTCTGCGCGGTCCCGGGCGGAGAAGGTCATCGCGACTGTTCCTGCGTACTCGGGAACCGGTCGAGATCGTCCTGTCGGACTTCCGCGAGCGGTGGCTGCAGGGGCTCAAGAACGACGGACTGCAAGTCGGAGTGAACTGGTCCGCCACCGCGACTGCCCTACGACATGTCGCCGATCGAGGTCGAGCGATGCTTGGCGGCGTCGTGAATGCGGCAGATCCGGATGTTCGTCAGGGGCCTTCTACGGACACCTTGACCTCGCCCAATGGACGGTTGAGCCTCCCACGCACGTAGACGGCGGCGGACGTGCTGCGGCAGTGGCGACGTCGTCATTGAGCCTTTCCGAACGAACGTCAGTTCGTCAGGCAACGACTCGCACTGTTGCCGTCCGAGCGTCATCCGATCGATGCCGCCCAGCATCGGGGCGTGTGCAGTTCGTATGTGCGAGCCACGAACACGATGCGGGCGAACACGCGCTCTGAGATCCAATGCGCATCTGGCTCTGCAGGATCGGACTCGTGGATGCTGACCGGCTCATCGCCGGCCTACGTATCCGCGGCAAGTCGATCTGCAAAGCGGTCGAGGATGTGCCCGGTCATGGGCCGTCCCGCATGTGACAATCTCGTGGTGCGTATTCTCATGGCTGCGTTGGCGCTCGCGCTGGCAACTGGTTGCTCTTCGGCGGACACGTCTTCGCCGCGCTCGGAGTCGACGCCAACTGTCACGGCAGCGTCCTCTCCAGCGGCTGCGTCGAGCTCGGCCGCTGCACCTGACGCCTGCGACCTGCTGACAACATCCGAAATTGCGCAGCTCATGCGGGGCGCTGGAGACGCGAATCCCGGCCTGGCAGGTGGACTACCCAACTGCCAATGGACGAGGCCCGACGGTCGGTACGTACAGGCGGTTGGCATCGACGCCTCCGAGTGGGCGCGAGCCCTTCCAGAGATGGTCCGGGCCCTCGAGGCCTCGGGGCAGTTCTCAGATGCGGAGAATATGCGAAAGCTTCGTGCCGCGGTGGCACTTCTCGAGGCCGGACAGGACCTCGACCCACACGAGGCGTGTTCTTTGTTTTCGCAGATGCTGGAGTTGCAGGGCCGGCCGCCGAAAACGTCGTTTGCCGTCTCGGTGATCCCCACGCGCTCGGATCCGAAGGCGGTATCGGGCCAAATGTGCAGCGTCGGGACCTACACCTCGGTCATGACTGCTGACGTGAATGGGCTCGACGGCCCGCTACCCATCGACGAGGTCGCGAAGGTAGCCAAGTTGGCCCATCGTCGAGCCATTGGGTGACGCGCCGTCATCGGCATGACCGCGCTTTCCTCTCTCGGCGGCATGTGAGTGCGTTGCTCGGGCTTCGAATCGTGGCCCCGAACTCGTCACTCGGTGCCGTTCACCCGGTCTGACCGTCGATCGACTCCCTGATCAAGTCGGCGTGGCCGTTGTGGCGTGCGTACTCCTCGATCATGTGGACCAGGATCCACCGCAAGGTGAAGGTCTCACCGGTTTGCGGGCTCGTGAGTACTGACTCCTCGTCGAGTCCACCGCGAGTGAGCGCTTCGTCGATGACCGCGTCTGAACGGCTGACGGCCTCGTCGAAGAGCGCCCGCAACTCCTCCGGAGTGTCGTCACGAGCCGATTCGAATTCCCAGTCGTTCTCGATGAGAGCCCAGTCGACGGTGTCAAAGGGCGGCGCGAACCCTGCGTCGCGGAACCAGTGATCGAACCACTGGGACTCAACGAGCGAGAGGTGCTTCATCAGGCCCCCCAGCGTCATGTCGGTCGGCGGGCATTGCTGCGCCAACTGCTCCTGGGTCAGACCGGAGCACTTCCACCGGAGCGTGTCGCGTTGGTACGCCAGTGATCCACGCAAGATTGCGACTTCGCTGCCGTGCAGTGGCGCTTCGGTGCGCGCATTGATGTCAAATTCCTGTGCTTCGCTCACAGGTGCGCATCGTAGGGGGACTACCGCTCATCGGCACGCCAGGACGCGGATGGTCAGGTGCCGGACGCCATGTAGGCGGCGAGGATGTAGTTGGGGTGCCTGTCGAGATTCTTCCGAGCGCGGTCGTAGCGCATCGTGGTTCTGGGGTCGGCATGCCGGGCGGCGATCTGCACGTCGCGCAGGTCGACGCCCGCGTCGAGCATGGTGGTGACGAAGGTGTGCCTGAGCATGTGCGGGTGCATGCGCGGGAGCTTGACGCCTGCTTGCTCGGCTAGTCGGCGCAGACGTCGGGTGGCGCAGTGTCGGTCCATACGGGTAGCGCGGGAGGACAGCAGTATCGGGCCGGCGGTCCGCTCGTCGACGGACCGCTCGATGGCGCGGCCGACGGCAGGCGGTAGCGGGACCAGGACGACCTTGCCGCCCTTGCCGCGCACTCGGAGTACCCGGTGGCCGTGCTCTTCGCCAATGTCTTCGATGTTGCTGCCGGTCGCCTCGAAGATCCGCAAACCGAGGAGCCCCAGCATCGTGACAAGCGCGAAGTCGCATCGGTTGGCCGAGTTCTTGGCGGCGGTGAGTAGCGCCTCGAACTGCAAGTGGGTCAGGCCGAGGGTCGGGGACTCGGCTGGCACGTTCGGCCGGCGGACGTAGTCGGCCGGCGAGTGCTCGAGGACGCCGTCGATCACACAGGTGCGGTAGAAGCCGGCAACCACCGACATGCGACGTGACACCGTCGATGGCCGGTATCGGCGGACCTCTTGCAGCCACCGGACGTAGAGCTCGATGTGAGGTCGGGCCGCTGCGAACGGATCGAGCTCGCGGGACTCGCACCAGATCATGTAGCCCCGCAAGTCCGACTCGGTGTGGACCCGCGACTGGCCCTGGAACCGCGCCAGGTAGGCGGCGACTGCCAACCGCAGCACCGGAGATGTAGCGACGACGACACCGGAGACGGCCGGCCCCGAATGTGAGGTATCCATGTACTCAGTGCCGAACCGACGCATCCCTGAATCAACCAGTTCACCATGCGCGGCATGAGAGTGCGTTGCAGGCCGTCTGACTCGCGGCGGATAGACGCATGGTCGAGCGGTGCCACTGCGGCGTGGCCGGCCAAGAAACGTGGTAAGCAGGCCCGTATGTTGCCGATAGCAGAGCTCCATCTTCACCTTGAAGGCACTCTCGAACCTGAAACCATCTTCGCGATCGCCGAACGGAATAGGGTCAGCCTGCCCTACAAAGACATCGACGAACTGAGGTCGCGGTATGCCTTCACCGACCTGCAGTCCTTCCTGGACCTCTGCTATGCGAACGTCGCCGTGCTGCTGGCTGCTCAAGACTTCTCGGACATGACGACCGCGTATCTGGATCGCGCACGAGCTGCGGGGGTCCGGCACGCTGAAGTCTTCCTCAACCCCCAGGCTCACACAGCGCGGGGCGTCCCGCTGCGAGAAGTCATGGAGGGGGTGGCAGGCGCCCTGTCGGAGTCGCTACGGACTCACGGCATGAGCAGTGGCCTCATCGTGGCGTTCCTGCGCGACGAGAGTGAGGAGTCGGCGATGGCGACCCTCGAGGCAGTTCTGACCCTCGACGTGCCGTTCATCGGGATTGGCCTCGACTCCGCAGAGGTAGGCCACCCACCATCGAAGTTCGCACGCGTTTTCGAGCGGGCGCAAGCCGAGGGCCTCCATCGCGTCGCTCACGCGGGCGAGGAGGGCCCGCCCGACTACATCTGGGAGGCGCTCGACGTGTTGGCCGTCAATCGGATCGACCATGGAAATCGCTGCCTCGAGGACGATCAGCTCGTCCGACGTCTCGTCACGGATCAAGTGCCGCTCACAGTGTGCCCGCTTTCGAATGTCAGCTTGAAGGTCGTAAACGAGCTCTCCTCGCACCCTCTTGCGGCGATGCTGGAGCGTGGCCTCAAGGTGACGGTCAACTCGGATGATCCCGCGTACTTCGGTGGATACCTCGACGACAACTTTGACGCGTTGATCGAAGCTGGGCATCTTGAGCCCGCGGACTTGGCCAGGCTGGCCCGCAATTCGATTGAGGCGTCGTTCGCTGATTCACGTCGAAAACTGCAACTGGAGGAAGAGCTAGATACGGCACTGGCCGAACAAGACGGCACTGCCGGGGAATGGGGGCCTTCGCCCGCAGCAGGCCAGTTATAGGGTTCGAAACACCGGCTTGGACGACGCTCTGTGACCAGGAAGCCTGAAGCGAGGACGGTCCCCAGGCGGGATCGACTCTTAGCACGCCGTCTGAAGCCGGCCGGTTATAGGCGGATCACGCTCGAGCGCTGCGTCTAACTGGGCGGATTGCCCCCGTCCGCTCATCGGCATGAGCGCGCGGATCGCGGTATGTCCGTGCGTTCGGGCCTCAGTCCGGAGGATGATCTGCATCGCCCAGCCATGTGGCACGGTTTGGCGGCAGGTTGTCTATCACCGTCGTGATCGCCAGATCGAGGTCGGTCGTATGGACGGGCTCGAGCGGCGGTTCATCAGTCGCAGCCCGCAATGCTTGGACGATGTACTCGTCTGGCCAGGCCGCGATGCAGGGTGAATCGAGGGTGAACGGGTAGTAGGAGCACCTGCTGAAGCACAGGCTGTTATGGCTGGTGAACGGAAACAGCGCGCGTAGCTCGGGAGTAATGAAGGCGGACTCGATGACTGGGCGTAGCGCGTCACCGACCCAACTGTCGTCTCCACCCCATAGAGAGCGTAGGGCAGTCCATTCAGCCAGCAGGGCCTCCTCCAACGTCTCATTCACCGCGAACAGTGTTGCAGAACTCATCGCAATCACGGCACTAACATCGGCATGGTTGTGCTTCACTCTCGGCGGCAGATCCGGACGTTCGGTGTGCGCCCACTCGCGACGGGATGATGCCGGCCGTCGGTGTGGTTGCGCTCTCGCCGAGATGCTCCATTGTCGTGGTCGCAGACGCATCGGTAGTGCCGTAGGAGTGCTTGAAAGGCGTTGTCAGTTTCAGGGAAATGACACTGTGACTTTTCTGCCGAACCATTGCTAGGTGTATAGGCGGCTCTCAGCCGCGTGCCCGCAGCTCGTTGACCCGCTGGAGCATCGTGAGGTGTCCTGCCCGGCCAAGATCGTTGAGAAGTGCCTCGGCCCTCGCTGTCAGATCGACGTCGTCGACATCGAGAGCAGCGGCAAACACGGCAGGTGCGTTCTCGATCAAGTCGTAACGCTCGAAGTCGCCTTCACCCGACTTCAACAACGCCGCGAGAACACCGAATGCAGCGCGGGGGTCAGCCTGCGCAGCTTCCGCGATCTGCTCGCCAATCATCCCGCGCCCGTCGAACCCGGGAACCTGGCTGGCAACGACCAATCTCGGCATCCACCACGTCGGTGAGAACTGACCGCACCTCACCCACCAGTAGAAGCCGCTTAGCTCACGCGACTGGTCCTCCGAGCCCTCAACCGCGTTCGCCCGCCAGTCCCAGATAGCCCGGGCGCGAGCAAGAAACTCTTCCGGGGCCTTCTCGTGCAGGAGCATCCACCCGAGGTGGCCGAGCACTGTGGAGCGAGCGGCCACATCGACGCGCGCGTAGTACGCGAGAAGCAACGGGTCGTCGAGCTCGATCTCTCCGCGCGCAGCGAGCAACGTGAGGTGGTCACCCAGCGACTCCGTCGCCGACCGGTGTGACTCATACCCGACTTTGACCGGCTCATCGTTTGCAAGGCGGTCCAGCCACTGCGCTAGCCACGGACGGAGGAGGTCGAGCAAGAACGCCGAAGGGGTGTACGCCGCGAGGACGGTCGACATAACGACGCTGGTGTAGTCGCCATCCCCCTCGAATAGCCGAGCCAGACGCTCGCGAGTCCAGGCCGAGTTGCTCCAGGCCAACGAACTGAGAGCCTCGCCGTAAACGGCAGCGACGGTCAGACTCGAGTCCCGCTCCGATCCGAGCCGCCCATCAAGTACGTCCAATGCTGCCTTGTTGACCTCGGGGACAGACGTACCCCGCTCATCCATTCCACTGCTGAACCGGGCGAGGCGTGCGGCGACACGCAGGGCATTTGGGCGAACGGTATTCATCGAGAGGGTGAGCGGGTCCATGTTGGACCCGCCGTACTCGGCCTCGTGTTCCGGAGTCGGATCGGGGTCGAGTGACAGTGCAGAGACGATCCGAACCACATCGGGCCAAGCGTCAACATCGACGACGGGCTTCGTGTCGCCACCGGCTGACAGGCCGCCCAGGAGCATCGACAACAACGAGTCGTGCACCGATGCGAGATCGGACCCCCGACCATGAATGTCGCCATCGATTGCCTCGGCCGGCTGCATCTCTACCAGCGAGGCGCCCAATCGCACCAAGGACGCCCATAGAAACTCCGCCCCCGAGTCGGCGATCTCGCGGAACGCGTTAAACAGCGCCGCGATGTAGCGAAGGTCCGTGTCGGCGAAGATACCCGCCGCCTTCGCATACTCGATAGGTCGAGCCTTTACGTCTTGCATGAGTGCGAACGTCACGCCGCCGTAAGTGGGCCCATGGAAGACCCGCTCCACCGGCTCGCTCCACGACCGCAGGAAGGCGACGACCTCCGGGAGGCTCCATGAAGCGATGTCGTCGACCTCACCCGGCGCCTTCTCGCCAACCCCGGAGCTAACGAACCTCGGGAACTCGGCGTGCTCCCACTCACCGAACTCCGCTTGCAGATCCGTCAGACGAGCAACAGCGGCCTCAGGCATATCCGTTGCGATGGAGCTCAAGATTCGCATCTGCCAGACGCGCCGACGCTCGTCGACAGCCTCCTGCGGTACGTCAGTCTCCGGGAACCGCCACGAAAGCCAGCCCCTGATCTCGTCGTCCGTGGCAGTCGGGCCGTCGAGCACAGTCCGCGTCCAGGCGGCGACGACATCACTCGCCGCAACCGGCAACACGCGCCTTGCGAACTCTGCGTACTCGTGGCGGTAGTCGACATCGAGGTATTGCTCATCACCGAGGACATCAGCGGCAAGCGACTGCGCACTATCCAGGCCCAGGCCAACTGCAACCGTGATGAGGTGGATGCCAACGCGACGTAGGAGCGGCTGGCGGCTCTCCATGAGAGGTCGGACCACATCGACTACCGGCAGTCCGTCGGCGAGCGCACGGATCGCAGCATCACGAAGGGCGTCGACTAGACCGTTCCCGACATCATCGAAGTGGTTGTTCTGTTCGTGAGCGGTGATCGAAGGACGCCAAACGTAACTACGGTCGGTTTCAACCGCGCCTGAGTCGTCGCCAGCCGCTTCGAGACCTCGCGCAAGTACCTGATAACGCTGGAGCCACCGCTGAAGCTCGGCGAGCCATCTCGCACCAAGCGGCGCCATCGCAATCGACACCGAGGCAAGCGTCTCGCTATAGGCGAAATCATCGATCCCTACAACTACGCGGCCCTCTCCAAAGCCAACCGCCTTTCCATCAGTGCCGGTCGCCTCGCGCGGACCAAAGGCGCAGGACGCGAGATGCAGCGCCTGCTTCCACTTGCCGTCCGTCATGAGTGCCTCCATGATTCGGACGATCTCCTGCGGCGGCACCAAGCGGCTACGATCGGTGCTCAGGTACTCGCCAACAATCTTGCTCAGCTTGGCTGCGTTCTCGCCATCGAGCCGGGCGGTGGCTGACACGACCATGCGTCGAGCAAAGGGGTCTTCCGTGGTTGCCATCCTGACGAGGATCGGCGTGACCTTCGACGGGACAAATTCAGCCATCCGGACGAGGTACTCACCCTCGGACCACACTTTCGATCTGAGGTTGCCCTCGGCGTCCTCGAACGGCGCGGGCACATCGTCGAACGCACCGAGCTTGTCCAGCGGTTCCACCCACAACGGATTCTGCAATCCCTGGTAGAAGAGTCGCCGATGCTGCTCGTCGGCACCGAGCACGAGCAGGGCGTCCGCCACCTGCTGCTTCGTGGGTGCCTCGTAGCCGAGGTCGTCGTCGGCACGCACTACGCGTCGCCCCTCTTTCGGTTAGCTGCCACGAGCATTGTCTCAACTGCGGCGAGGCTCTTGAAGAACTGCTCGACGCGCGCACGCAGGACGATCTCGACTCGCTCGAAATGCGCCAACGCCGCTCCATGTGCAGGCAGCGCACGGACAGGCCGGCTGAGGTGGACGTAACCCATGAAGAAGCTCTGCGTTCTCGCGAATGTAGCGATGTTGGCGTGATTCTCGGTGACGATCCCGGTCACAAGCGCGCCGCGCACCTTCCGCGCGTTGCGCGACCCCTCGACATCGGCGACGACGTAGGCGGCCGCGGCAACGACCAGCGCGTCGGGAACAGTTCGCCGCACAAGCGCCTTCGGCTGCTGCGGTTCGGCCGTGTCATCGGCAACGGCCGCCGCCTCCTCGCTCGCACCCAACTCGTCGAGGTGCTCACCCCAGACTCGCGATAGCTCACGACCGGCGGCTGATGTGTCCGAACGCGGCGGCAGCCCGTCTATCCCGAGGATGTGCGGCAGCGCACCACAGATCTCGCGGACACAGTGCGCAACGGTTACGAGCCTCGGCATCGACCACCCCGCGGGGTCCATGCCATCCACGGCCATTTCGTACAACCCGCCGATAGTTGCATCTTGCTTGAGCAGCGCGGCACGCAGTGATTGCCGCTCCGGCGTCCAAATCCCCGTCAGAGGAGGGTCCGGCTCGCGCGGTTGCTGTGGCTCGCGCGCGGGCTTACCTAATGGGGACGCAGGTGGCAGCTCGGCCGTGCCGGGTTCAACCACCGCCGCGTACCTCCTATCGGACCGCCCGGATCGCGAGCACCGGATGGTGGGCTATTTGGCCCGAACTGAGCAGGCCCCACCGCCAGTGACTACTGGACGACATCCTGCCACGGTTTTCCAAGTCGTTCGGATGCGTTCGGACCCGGCCTAGCTCACGCCTTGTTGCCCTGGAACGACCGTGCTCGAGGGGTGGAGACCGCTTGCGGGGTCGACCGATCTCGGCCGGCCTGTCCCTGCAAATGGCTGAGCTTCACTCCCTGGGAGCCCGCGACTCCAGTGTCCGCTCTCTCTTGTCGCGGCTGGGAGCATTCTTCCCAGACGCGCCACCTAGGTCCGCAAGTCTCCGACGCAATCGGGTCATGTTCGACGACGCGTCAATCTGGGCGAAGTGGGGCGCCCATGGTGGGCGCTGCGACGCACGCTCATCGGCTGCTTGTTTAATTGCCTGTAGGACCGATCCTGGCGAGGCTTGGTCCAGGCGCTCGGCTCGTCGCTCTCATTTCGGCTGCCCACG
>NZ_SLWM01000053.1:0-11755 GCF_004342085.1 Kribbella orskensis | reverse complement strand
GATGCGGTACGTCGACGGCGTACTCGGTGAGCCTCGGAAGTTCGAGATCACGTGAGAGCAGGCCACCGTTCGCGTGCGGGTTGGAGCCCATCCGGTGCTGACCTTCGGGAACCTGGTCAAGCAGTTGAGGAGTCGGTCGGCCGACATCGTCGAACAACTCCTCCGGCCGGTAGCCGCGAAGCCAGTCCTCCAGCATCGCAAGGTGTTCCGGGGAGGTACGAACCCCCGACAGCGGCACCTGGTGCGCGCGCCACGTGCCCTCGACCTGAACTCCGTCGACCAGCCGCGGACCCGTCCAGCCCTTCGGCGTGCGCAGTACGATCATCGGCCAGGTCGGGCGGGGTGCATCCGGTTCGGCGTTGGCCTGGATCTCGGCGATCTCGCCGAGCACCTGGTCGAGCGTCGCCGCGAGGGCCTGGTGGACGAGTTCGGGATCGGAGCCGTCGACCAGGTACGGCCGGTACCCGTAGCCCTCGAGGAGGCTGGTGAGCTCGTCATCGCCGATCCGGGCCAGGATCGTCGGGTTGGCGATCTTGTAGCCGTTGAGGTGCAGGATCGGCAGTACGGCGCCGTCGGTCCGCGGGTCGATGAACTTGTTCGAGTGCCAGGACGCCGCCAGCGGGCCGGTCTCGGCCTCGCCGTCACCGACCACGCAGGCGACCACCAGATCCGGGTTGTCCAGGACCGCGCCGTACGCGTGGCTGAGGGAGTAGCCGAGCTCACCGCCCTCGTGGATCGAGCCTGGCAGCTCAGGAGCCACGTGACTCGGGATACCGCCGGGGAAGGAGAACTGGCGGAACAGGTGGTTCATCCCATGCTCGTCCCGCGGTACGTCGGGGTAGGTGTCGCTGTAGCTGCCTTCGAGCCAGGTGTTCGCGGCGATCGCCGGACCACCGTGCCCGGGCCCGATCACGTACATCATGTTCAGGTCGCGCTGCCTGATCACCCGGTTGAGGTGCGCGTAGAGCATGTTCAGGCCGGGGGTGGTGCCCCAGTGGCCCAGCAGTCTGGGCTTGATGTGCTCCGGCCGTAGCGGTTCGGTCAACAGTGCGTTGCTCAGCAGGTAGATCTGTCCGACGGACAAGTAGTTCGCCGCACGCCAGTAGGCGTCGAGATCCAGGACCTCGTCGGCCGTCAGCGGCTTGTCGGTGATCTGATGCATATTCGCTCCTCGGGGCTCGCCACGTGTCGTTCAACCTTGCCAGTCACGACAGCAGCGCTACCAGGGCCGAAGGTCCGTTCGGCCGGGTCGTAGGTAACTTCCGTCGGATGGCTCGCGGATCGTTCGGTGAGGTCCTTTGCCTCTGTCCGGTGGTGGACATGGACGGGACGCTCGAGATATGACGATTGCTCGGCCGATGCCATCGCGAGGAACCGGAAGCGCCGCTGAACACGGTGGCGTGACGGCAGCACGGGAGGGGCTCACGTCGGTCGAGGCTGCCCGGCGGCTGGCCGCCGACGGTCCCAATGAGCTACCCGCCGCCAGGCGCACTCCGGCCTGGCGGTTGCTGCTGGCCCAGCTGACCCATCTCTTCGCGGTGATGCTCTGGGTAGCGGCCGTACTGGCGCTGCTGGCCGGGCTGGCGCCGTTGGCTCTGGCGATCGTGGTGATCGTCATCTTGAACGGTGTGTTCGCGTTCGCTCAGGAGTACCGAGCCGACCGGGCCGCTCAACGGCTGCGCGAACTGCTCCCCGCGCGGGTCCAGGTGACCCGGGACGGGCAGCTCATGAGCGTGGAGGCGAGACAGCTCGTCCGGGGGGACCTCGTGCTGCTCGCCGCGGGCGACAAGATCAGCGCCGACCTGACCGTTCAGATCGGGCACGGCCTGGCAGTGGATGAGTCGATGCTGACCGGCGAGAGCGTGCCGGTCCGGCCCCAGCCGGGTGCCGACCTGTCGGCCGGAACCTTCGTGGTCCAGGGGGAGGCAGAGGCAACCGTCACTGCCATCGGCAACGCCACCCGACTGGCCGGCATCCAGGCCCTGACCGAGAGCGCTGATCGCCCGGACAGCCCGTTGACCGTCGAGCTGCATCGACTGGTCCGGATCATCGCGATCATCGCTGTCGCGGTCGGCGTGTCGCTCGCAGGCGTGTCGATGCTCTTCGGTCTCGGCCTGACCAAGGCGCTCTTGTTCGGCGTGGGAGTGATGGTCGCGCTGGTGCCGGAAGGTCTGCTACCGACCGTCACCCTCTCGTTGGCTCGCGGAGCGCAGCGGATGGCTCACGGTAACGCGCTGGTACGGCGGCTGGATGCGGTCGAGACGCTCGGGGCGACGACCTTCGTCTGTACGGACAAGACGGGCACGCTGACGATGAACCAGATGTCCGTGCAGGAGGTGTGGACCCCGGCCGGAACCGTGGTGGTGGACGGCGAGGGATACAGCCCCGAGGGCAGTGGTCACGGTCCGGCGGCGGCGATGGAGCTCGCGGTCACGGCGGCAGCCGGGGCAGTGGCCTGCGTGCGCGGCCGCGCGGTGCGCAAAGGTGACCGTTGGGTGGCTGAGGGAGATCCGATGGAGGTCGCCCTGGATGTGTTGGCACGCCGGCTCGGCGCGACCGTGGTGGATCCGTCCCAGGTGACAGAGCGAGTCAGCTTCCGCAGCGAGACACGGTACAGCGCCGCCGTCATGCCCGGCGGTACCTCCGTGATCGGGGCGCCAGACGCGTTGCTGCCCTACTGCAACTCCAGTGCCGTCGCTGCCCTCGCGGCGGTGGACGAGCTGGCCGGGCGCGGGCGGCGCGTTCTCGCGATCACCCGCTCCACCGAGCCCCTGGTGCGTGACGGCCGGCTCGACCTCACTACCCACGTGCTGGAACTGCTCGCGGTAGTCGGCCTCGAGGATCCGCCCCGGACCGACGTGCAGCCCGCGCTCGAGGCCTGCCGGACGGCCGGCGTACGGATCGCGATGGTCACCGGGGACCACGCCGCCACCGCCACCGCGATCGCCCGCGAGGTCGGCCTGCTGCTGCCGGGTGGCATCGTCGTCAACGGTGCCGACCTGCCGGCGGGCGACGAGGAGCTGGGAGCCCTGCTGGACCGGCCCGAGGGCGCTGTGGTCGCCCGGGTCACTCCGGCCGACAAGCTCCGGATCGCTCGCGCCCTGCGCGCCCGCGGTCATGTCGTGGCGATGACCGGCGACGGCGTGAACGACGCGCCGGCGCTACGGGAAGCCGATGTCGGCGTCGCGATGGGCGCGTCCGGCAGCGACGTCGCCCGGGCGTCCGCGGATCTGGTCCTGCTGGACGACCACTTCGCGAGCATCGTCACGGCCATCCGGCTCGGTCGCGCGACCTTCTCGAACGTCCGGCGGTTCCTCACCTACCACCTGACGGACAACGTGGCCGAGCTCGCGCCCTTCGCCGTCTGGGCGCTGACCGGCAGTTCGATACCGCTCGCCATCGGTGTGCTGCAGGTGCTGGCACTCGACATCGGGACCGACATGCTGCCCGCCGTCGCTCTGGGCGTCGAGGCGCCCGGACGGCATGCGCTGGAGGGGCCGGCCCGGCACCGCCGGATCGTCGACCGAGCGTTGCTGTTCCGCGCCTTCGCGGTCCTCGGGGCAACCGAGGCGTTCCTGTCTATGACGGCGTTCGTCACGGTCTTGCTGGGAGCCGGCTGGCGCTACGGCGACACCCCGTCCACCAGTTCTCTCGCCGCCGCCTCCGGTACTGCGTTCGCCGTGATCGCGGTAGCCCAGATGGCCAACGCCTTCGCCTGCCGGAGCGAGACCAGACCGGTCACCCGGCTAGCGCTCGGCAGTAACCGCGCATTACTCGTAGCTGTCGTCGTGGAGCTGGCCTTGCTCCTCGCATTCCTCGGCATCCCACAGCTGTCGCACCTCCTGGGCGGCGGTTGGCCGTCGACCACCGGCTGGCTCTGGGCCGGCGGCGCGGCAGTCGTCCTTCTCACAGTGGATGCCATAGCCAAGAACCTCCGCCGCATCCGGGGTCAACGCGGGTGACTGGTCCTGGTCCGCTCGATGGCGTAGACCGCGGCCTCGGTACGCCGTTCCAGGTTCAGCTTGCGTAGGAGTCCCGACACGTAGTTCTTGACGGTCTTCTCGGCCAAGAACATGACCTGGGCGATCTGCCGGTTGGTCTTGCCCTCGGCGATCAGGTCGAGAATTCTGCGCTCCTGCTCGGTGAGCGACTTGTAGAGCGGGTCCTCGTCCTCGACCGGATTCCGCAGTCGTTCCAGCACGGCCATCGTCAGCGCCGGATCGAGCAGCGATTCGCCGGTCGCCAGGCGTCGTACCGCGCCGACCAGGTCGGTCCCGCTGACCTGCTTGAGCAGGTAGCCGGCCGCTCCGGCCATGATCGCGGTGAACAACGCCTCGTCGTCGGAGAAGGACGTGAGCATCAGGCAGGCCGGCGGGTTGTCCATGGCAGACCGGATGTCCCGGCAGACGGTCACGCCATCGCCGTCCGGGAGCCTGACGTCCAGGACTGCCACGTCGGGTTGCAGAGCGGGGATCTGCACGGTCGCACCGGCGGCGGTACCAGTGTCACCGATGACCTCGATGTCGGGTTCGCTCTCGAGCAGTTGGCGCAGTCCGAGCCGGACCACCTCGTGGTCGTCGAGCAGGAACACCTTGATCGTCATCCCGATTCCTCCGCATCCGTTCCACCCACGCCTCCCGGCGTGCGCCACCAAAGCCGCCCGCATCGTCCGGGCGGTTCAAGCATCGCCAGCCTGCGACGACCAGCACAGTGGGCATGAGTCCCGGGCCTGAGGGACCTTCGGCCGTGAGGTTCGGGACCCTGAACCTGCCCTCGTCCGTACGGCGCCCCGGATGCTTGAGGCGATTGCCCGGGAGCTTCCGCCCAACGTCAGACGCGGCCGTCCAGCGACATCGTCCACCCGACCTATTGATCCGGATGGCGCAGACGGTTTGATGTCGAGGCGCAGTCGCCGACTGGTGGCGACTGCGCCTGCTGGCTCGGCAGCCGCGTCAGCGGGTGTCACTTGTGGTGGTGCCGGCGGAGGCTGCGCGGCCGGCTTCGAGTCGTGCGACGGGGATCCGGAACGGTGAGCAGGAGACGTAGTCCAGGCCGGCTGCCGCGAAGAAGTCGATGGAGTCCGGGTCTCCGCCGTGCTCGCCGCAGACCCCGATCAGCAGGTCTGGATTGGCTTTCCGGCCCTCTTCCACCGCGAGCCGGACCAGTCGGCCGACGCCCGTGCGGTCCAGCGACTCGAACGGCGAGACCGGGAACACGCCCGCGTCGAGGTAGCGGGGGAAGAAGGATGCCTCGACGTCGTCGCGACTGAAGGCCCAGGTCAGCTGGGTGAGGTCGTTCGTGCCGAAGGAGAAGAAGTCGGCGCAGCGGGCGATCGGACCTGCCTGGAGAGCTGCGCGGGGCACCTCGATCATGGTTCCGATGCGCGCGGGGACGGCGCCGCCGGTCTCCTCGGCGACCTTGGCCAGCACGCTCTCGATCTCGTGCCGTACCAGGCGCATCTCCTGCTCACTTGCCACCAGCGGCACCATGATCTCGGGCCGGACCGTCCCGCCTTCCGCTGTCACGATCGCGGCCGCCTCCGCGATCGCGCGCGTCTGCATGGCGAAAAGTCCCGGAATGGCGATGCCGAGCCGTACTCCGCGCAGGCCGAGCATCGGGTTGCTCTCGTGCGTCCGGCGTACTGCGGCCAGCAGTCGTTCCGCCTCTTCATCGGGTTGCCCCGCAGCTCGGTCGAGGGCGACCTGGACGGACAACTCGGTGAAGTCGGGGAGGAACTCGTGCAGTGGCGGGTCGATCAGCCGGACGGTCACCGGCAGGCCGTCCATCGCCTGGAAGATCCCGACGAAGTCAGCGCGCTGCAGCGGCAGCAGCTCGTCGAAAGCCGCCTCCTGCTCCGTCGGGCCCTCGGCCAGGATGAGCCGTTCGACCAGCCGGCGGCGATCGCCGAGGAACATGTGCTCGGTACGGCACAAACCGATGCCCTCGGCACCGAACCGACGTGCGCGTTGCGCATCCCCCGGAGTGTCCGCGTTGGCGTGCACACCGAGCGTACGGCGGACATCGGCGTGGCGGAGGACACGGTCGACGGCGCGAACCAGGTCGTCCGCGTCGGCCAGTGCGACGCGGCCCTCGAAGTACTCGACCACCGGCGATGCGACGACGGGGACGTCTCCGCGGTACACGAAGCCCGTCAGCCCGTCCAGCGACAGCAGATCACCTTCCTCGATGACCACCTCGCCCGGTGCCACCGCGCGGCGTGCGACGGGATCGACGACCAGGCTGTCGACGCCGCAGACGCAGGTCTTACCCATGCCGCGGGCAACGACGGCGGCATGGGAGGTCTTCCCGCCGCGAGTGGTCAGGATCCCGGTGGACGCGACCATGCCCGGCAGATCGTCGGGGCTGGTCTCGCGCCTGATCAGGATGACGTTTCGCCCTGAGCTCGCCAGCCGCTGAGCCGCCACCGAGTCGAAGGCCGCAACCCCCACCGCCGCGCCGGGCGAGGCGCCGATACCGCGTGCGATGACCGGGACGTCGTGCCGGCTGTCGAAGCGCGGGAACATCAGCCGACCGAGCTGGTCGCCGGTGACTCGCAGGAGTGCGTCGTCGAGCGTGATGACGCCTTCGTCGACGAGCTGGACGGCGATGCGGAACGCGGCCGCGGCGGTGCGCTTTCCCACCCGCGTCTGCAGGATCCACAGCCGGCCGTGCTCGATGGTGAACTCGATGTCGCACAGGTCGCGGTAGTGGTGCTCGAGGGTCGCCATGGCTGTCAGCAGTTGCGCGTAGCTGCGCGGGTCGATCGACTCCAGCTCGGCGAGGGGGACGGTGTTGCGGACGCCGGACACGACATCCTCGCCCTGGGCATCCTGGAGGTAGTCGCCGTAGACGCCAGGCTCTCCCGAGCCCGGATCGCGGGTGAAGGCCACCCCGGTTCCGCTGTCCGGTCCACGGTTGCCGAAGACCATGGCCATCACGTTGACGGCGGTACCGAGGTCGTCGGGGATGTGCTCCTGATGCCGGTACAGCGTGGCCCGCGGCGTTACCCACGAGCGGAACACCGCGCGTACGGCGAGGTCCAGCTGCTCCAGCGGGTCCTGTGGGAACGGGCGGCCGGAGTAGTCGGCGATGACCTCCTGCAGCGCGCCGCAGGCTCGTTCGATGGCAGCGGCCGGCAGTTGCTCGGGCGTGCTGACGTCCCACTCGGCGTAGCCGGGTGAGAGGGCGGCTTGCAGGAGCTCGTCGGGAACTTCGAGCACGGTGCGGGCGTACATCTGCAGCAGCCGTCGATACGAGTCCCAAGCAAAGTGGTCGTCGCCGGAGCGTTTCGCCAGGCCCTGGACAGACTGGTCGTTCAGCCCGATGTCGAGGATCGTCTCCATCATCCCGGGCATCGAGAACTTCCCGCCGGATCGCACGGATACCAGCAGCGGGTCATCGGGATCACCCAGCTTCCGGCCGATCACCTGTTCGAGCCGGTTCAGGTGTTCGCCGATCTCCTGGCTCAGCGCAGTGGGTGCGTCTCCGGTGCTCAGGTAGGTACGGCACGCCGTGGTCGCGATGGTGAAGCCAGGTGGGACCGGTAGTCCGAGCCGGGTCATCTCGGCAAGGTTGGCGCCCTTGCCTCCCAGCAGGTCCTTCAGGTCTTTGTTGCCCTCGGCAAAGTCGAAGACGTAGCGGTCGGTCTGCGGCATCGTGGTCATGTGAGTTCCCTCCAGCTCCAGCCTGGTCGTGAACAGGCCGCGGGAGCAGGGCCGAAAGTCCTCGATCAGCCGGAGGCCTGGTCGATTGGCCGGCAGACGTAGCGTTCGACGAGTTCGAAGGGGCCTTGGTGCAGAGAGATCTCGTTGCGCCAGATGATGCGATCGGGTTGTTCCAGGTGCCAGAAGAGGCGGATGCGGACCGGGGCGTGGTTCTGATTCCCGCTCCAGATCTAGTTGTGTGCAGCGATGTCGCGGCCGTCAAGGGCAGGCATGGCGATCAGGACCAGCGCCGCGGCGCCGCCGACCAGCCAGAGGTAGGCCGCGGGCAGGTCGGCTCCGAGTGGACCGCCGGTCAAGGCCTGGTCGAAGGGGGAGAGCGGTCGCCACGGCTCGACAGCGTCGATCATGAGCCCGGCCGCATACAGCACGTAGGCGGCAGTGGCTGCCGCCGAGGCGACACCGATGGCGGTCGACCTCCGGCCGAAGATCGCGCCGACGGCCAGGGCGAGAGCGCCGTACTCCGCTCCGAGCAGGGTCATGGCCAGTGAGCCGCTGGCTGCCTGGCCGGCACTGATGCCGACGTCGAAGACGAGACTCATGCTCGTGGTGGCGACGAACAAGGCCAGTCCGAGCGTGAACAGGCAGGTGAACAGCGCCAATGCCTTCTGCACCACGATCCTTGCACCGGTGATAGGCATGACCAGGAGCAGGTCGAGGGTCCCGTCCTCCTCCTCGCCTGCGACCGACCGGGCACCGTGCCCGATGCCATAGACCAGGAACAGCGCCGGAAGAAGCAAGGTGAACAGCTCGGCGTTCAGGAATCCTGGTCCGGTCGTCATCGACTGCAGATCGAAGAGCTTGCCGAGTTCCTCGGGGAGCTTGGAGTAGATCTCCTGCAGATCGGTCAGCTCACGCATCGACGGCCAGAGGGCGGACTCGAGGCCGACCAGGATCAGGATGGCCGCGGACCAGCCGGCCAGGCCTCGGCGCTGGTCGTACAGCGTCTTCCAGAACACGTTGCGGAACACCGAGCTCAGCTCCTTGCTGTGTAGTAGTCGAGGAAGATCGCTTCCAGGTCGGCCTCGTGGCTGACCACGTTGATGATCTGGTGAGGTGCGGCGATCCGGAGCAGCTCGGCGGTTGAGCCGGCGACCTCCACCTGGACGGTGCCGCCGCCGTCCCAGTTGATCTCCTGGACACCAGCTGCCCGCTTGAGCTGGTCGACCGGCGGTGGGTCGGAGAAGGTCAGCTCCAGCCGGCGCAACGCCTGCTGTCGCAACGCCTCGACGGACTGGGTGATCACCAGTTCACCGCTGCGGAGGATTGCGACCGTGTCGGCAACCGCCTCCACGTCCGACAGGATGTGCGAGGACAGGAATACCGTCCTGCCGTCCGCCCTGGTCTCCCGCAGCAGGGCCAGGAACTCGCGCTGCATGATCGGGTCCAGACCCGAGGTCGGTTCGTCGAGGATGAGCAGTTCCGGCCGGTGCATGAACGCCTGGACGATGCCGAGCTTCTGCTTGTTGCCGTGGGACAGCGTCTTGAACCGCTTGCCCAGATCCAGCTCGAACCGCTTCGCCAGCCGGTCGACCTCGGACCAGTCGACGCCGCCGCGCAGGTTGGCCAGGTACCGCAGGTACTGGGCGCCGGTCAGGTCCGGATAGCCGACGAACTCACCCGGCAGGTAGCCGAGGTGACGCTGAACGTCCTCGCAGCGGTCGACCACGTCGTTGCCCAGGACCGTCGCGGAGCCAGTGGTGGGGGAGATGAGCCCGGCCAGGATCCGGATCGTGGTGGTCTTGCCCGCGCCGTTCGGCCCGAGGTACCCGAACACGACGCCGCGGGGAACTTCCAGGTTCAGTTCACGCAGGGCGCGATGCGACCGGTAATTCTTAGACAGCCCCTCGGTCCTGATCGCGGCGTCCATCACCGGCTCCTCTCGCGGGATCGTCACTGAGCCCCAGCCTGAACGTACGAGCGGGCACCCGCCGCAAACAGGGCCGAAGGTCCGGCGCTGGATGTCCCTCCGGCCCTGCCTGAGGAGGTCTCTCACAGGCTGAACTGGGGGTGGCCGTACAACCCGAGTCCGAGAGGACGACCGAAGATGACCACGTCCGAGCACACCGAGCACGTTGCCGGTGGTGACCACCAGTCCGCTACCGGCGCTACGGCCGCGGTCGCCGGGTGGGACGCCCTCGCTGCTGACGGCTCCGTCGTACACATCCGTCCGGTGCGGGCGGATGACGAGCAGGCGCTCGACGAGCTCAACCACCGGGTCTCGGACCGCACGATCTACCTGCGGTTCTTTGCCCTGAGCCGCTCTGCGGCCGACCAGCACACGCGTCATCTGACGACCGCCGATCCACTGGACGGGCATGTCGCCCTGGTGGCCGAGGTCGACGGTGAGGTCGTCGGTGTGGCCAGCTACGAACCGATGCGCACGGATGAGGCGGAGATGGCCTTCCTGGTCGACGACGCGGTCCACGGACGCGGGATCGGCACGCTGCTGCTGGAGCAGTTGGCCGCAGTCGCCCGTGAACGGGGCATTCGCCATCTGCACGCGGACACACTCGCCGAGAACGGCCCCATGCTGCGGGTCTTCATGGACTCGGGCTTCACCGAGGTTCACCGACTGGACAGTGGATTGGTCGAGTTGTCGATGGACACCGCCTACGCCGCTCGCACGCTGGACCGGATGGCTGAGCGGGAACGCGCCGCAGAGGAGCGCTCTTTGAAGCCGCTGCTCGCTCCACACTCGGTGGCGGTGATCGGCGCCGGCCGCGAGGCCGGCGGGATCGGGCACGAGGTGCTGATGAATCTCGTCGATGGCGAGTTCACCGGGCACCTTTTCGCGGTCAATCCGCACGCGGACCGGATCGGCGAGATCCCCGCCTACCCGTCGATCGCGGACGTTCCGGGGCCGGTAGATCTGGCGGTCATCGCCGTTCCGTCGGTGGCCGTACCAGCGGTCGTGGAGGCCTGCGGTCTCGCGGGCGTGAGCGGCGCGGTGATCCTGACGTCGGGGTTCTCCGAACTCGGTGCCGATGGGCGGCAGGTCCAGCGCGACCTGCTGAAGCTTGCCCGGCGCCACAGCCTGAGGCTGATCGGCCCCAACTGTCTGGGCATCGTGAACACGGCACCGGAGATCCGGCTCGACGCCACTTTCGCCAACGTCCGTCCGTTGCCCGGTTCGCTCGCCCTGGCTGCGCAGTCGGGCGCCGTCGGGATCGCGGTACTCGACCACGCCAGCCGTGCCGGGCTGGGCATTTCCGAGTTCGTCTCCCTGGGCAACAAAGTCGATGTCAGTGGCAACGACCTGCTGCTGCACTGGTGGAACGAACCGCGCACCGACGTGATCGGTCTCTACCTGGAGTCGTTCGGCAATCCGCGCAAGTTCGGCCGGCTGGCCCGGCTGGTGGGACGGACCAAGCCGGTGCTGGTGGTGAAGGGTGGCAGGTCGAGCGGTGGCCGCCGGGCGGGTGCCTCGCACACCGCCGCGGCAGCGACTCCCGACACTGCCGTCGACGCGTTGTTCGCGCAGTCGGGGGTGCTGCGGATGGAGACCCTGGAAGAACTGGTCGACGCCGCGCGGGTTCTGTCCGGCCGCCCGCTCCCACGCGGCAGCCGTCTGGCGATCGTCGGCAACGCGGGCGGCGCAGGAGTGCTGGCCGCAGACGCGGCCAGCGCGCTGGACATCGAAGTACCGGAGTTCAGCGCCGTCACGGCGGCCGAGTTGACCGATGACACCGGAGCCGTGGGCGCGGGGAACCCGGTCGACCTCGGCGCCGCGGCGACGCCCGCCACCCTCGAGCACGCCGTCCGCGTCATCCTGAACAGCGGCGAGGCGGACGCCGTGCTGGTCACCTACGCGGCGACCCGCGCCGGTGATGTCGGCGAGACGTACGCCGCGATCGCCAGGGCTGCTGCGGACTCGACCATCCCCGTGGTGGTCACCTGCCTCGGTGCGCCGAATGCCGAGCCGCAGGTCGTGCTCGGGGATGGCTCCGCGCTGCCGGTGTTTCCCTTCCCGGAGACAGCTGTCCGGGCGCTGGGCCACGCGATGCGGTACTCCGAGTGGCGCACTCGTCCCC
>NZ_SLWM01000052.1:0-13763 GCF_004342085.1 Kribbella orskensis | reverse complement strand
AGGGTGCAGGCCCCGGCCCCAGGGCCCCAACACCCACAGCCCCACCAACACCCCTGACCTCCGCCAGCCAAAACCATTCCCCAACAGGCTCTGTAGGGCGCCAGCGGTCGAACACCCCGCTACCGGTCGAACAACCCGCCATTCCGGAGTGGGTCGGTTGGATATTCTTCCGATGGATGGCATACTCATTCATATGAGTCTGAAGGTCGCGATAGCCGGTGCGAGTGGATATGCCGGGGGTGAGCTGCTTCGCCTGCTGTCCGTGCACCCGGAGGTCGAGATCGGGGCGCTGACCGCCGGCAGCAGTGCCGGGACGACGCTGGGCCGGCATCACCCGCACCTACTGCCTCTCGCCGGGCGCACCCTGGTCGAGACGTCGGCGGAGACGCTCGCCGGTCACGATGTGGTGTTCCTGGCGCTTCCGCATGGGCAGTCCGCCGAAATCGCCGAGCAACTCGGCGAGGACGTCACCGTGATCGACTGCGGCGCGGACTTCCGGCTGATCGACGCCGAGGCGTGGGTGGAGTTCTACGGCGGCAAGCACGCCGGCCACTGGCCGTACGGTCTGCCCGAGTTGCCCGGTCAGCGGGAGAAGCTGCGCGGATCGAACCGCGTCGCAGTACCGGGGTGTTACCCCACCGTCTCCACGCTCGCGCTGCTCCCCGCAGTACAGGGCGGTCTCGTCGATCCCGGCCAACTGGTGGTGGTCGCGGTGAGCGGGACGTCCGGCGCGGGCAAGGGCCCGAAGGCCCACCTGATGGGCGCGGAGGTGATGGGCTCGGCGACCGCGTACGGCGTGGGCGGCGTGCACCGGCACACCCCGGAGATCGAGCAGAACCTGGCCGCGGTCACGGACGCGGCGGTCTCCGTCTCGTTCACCCCGGTGCTCGCGCCGATGCCGCGCGGGATTCTCGCCACCTGCAGCGCACCCGTCGCCGAAGGCACCACCGCGGAGTCCCTCCGGCAGGTCTATGAAGATGCCTACGGCAACGAGCCGTTCATCGCCCTGCTGCCCGAGGGACAGTGGCCTCAGACGCAGGCGACACTCGGCGCGAACACCGTCCAGCTGCAGGTGACGCTGGACCAGCGGACCGGCCGCGCCGTGATCGTGGCCGTGATGGACAACCTCACCAAGGGCACCGCCGGCGCCGCCGTGCAGTGCATGAACCTGGCCGCGGGCCTCGACGAGACCCTGGCCCTTCCCCTCGTAGGAGTAGCACCGTGACCCTCGCCGTCACCCCGCACGCCGCCCAGGTCGATCGGAGCGCCGGAGTCACCGCGCCGGCCGGCTTCCGTGCGGCCGGGGTGATCGCGGGGATCAAGCCGGCCGGCAAGCCGGACCTGACCGTGGTCGTCAACGACGGGCCGGACAACGGCGCAGCGGGCGTCTTCACCACCAACAAGGTGAAGGCCGCTCCCGTGCTCTGGTCCCAGCAGGTCCTCAGCGCGGGCAAGCTGAAGGCAGTGGTCCTCAACTCGGGTGGCGCCAACGCGTGCACCGGACCCGAGGGGTTCCAGGACACCCATGCGACCGCCGAAGAGCTCGCGGCGGTCCTGCAGGTCGGCGCGGCCGAGATCGGCGTCTGCTCCACCGGGTTGATCGGCGAGGCGCTCCCGATGGAGAAGCTGATCCCGGGGATCTCCCAGTGCGTCGACGCACTGGGATCGACTGCAGAGCACGGTCTCGCAGCGGCGACCGCGGTGATGACGACCGACAACGTGCCGAAACAGGCGGTACTGCGGCACCCGGACGGCTGGAGCATCGGCGGCTTCGCGAAGGGCGCCGGCATGTGCGCCCCGAACATGGCGACCATGCTGTCGGTGATCACCACCGACGCGGTGGTGGACCCGCCGCATCTGGACCATGTACTGCGGAACGCGGTCGGCAAGACCTTCAACCGGCTGGACGTGGACGGCGGTACCTCCACCAACGACACCGTGCTGCTGCTCAGCTCGGGCGCCTCCGGTGTCACGGTGGCAGCAGACGAGTTCGAGGCGGCCCTCACCGCCCTGGCTGCAGACCTGGTGAAGCAGTTGCAGGCGGATGCCGAGGGCGTCACCAAGCACGTCAGCATCACCGTGAACGGCGCGGCCACCGAAGCCGAGGCCGTCGCCGCCGCGAAGGTCGTTGCTGAGGACAACCTCTGCAAGACCGCCTTCTTCGCCTCCGACCCGAACTGGGGCCGGATCGCGATGGCCGTCGGCAACGCCCCGACCGCGTTCGACCCGGCGCTGCTCGACATCACCTTGAACGGCGCCCCCATCTGCGTTGCCGGTGGCAAGGGTGTGGATCGCTCCGAGGCCGATCTGAGCGGCCCCGAGATCGACGTGGTGATCGACCTGCACGCCGGCGACGCGTCGGCGACGGTGCTCACCACGGATCTCTCGCACGCGTACGTCGAAGAGAACTCGGCGTACTCCTCGTGACCACGACGAGTCCGACCACAGCGGCCAGCCAGGCGTCCGCGGTCGAGAAGGCCGCCGTGCTCACCGAGGCGCTGCCCTGGCTGAAGGAGTTCCACGGCAAGACGATCGTGGTCAAGTACGGCGGCAACGCGATGGTCGACGACGAGCTCAAGCAGGCGTTCGCCTCCGACATCGTGTTCCTCCGGCACTGCGGGGTCCGGGTGGTCGTCGTCCACGGCGGCGGCCCGCAGATCAGCGCCATGCTCGCCCGGCTCGGCATCGACAGCGAGTTCCGCGGTGGGTTGCGGGTGACCACGCCCGAGGCGATGGACGTCGTCGGCATGGTCCTGGTCGGCAAGGTCGGCCGGGAACTGGTCGGCCTGCTGAATGCGCACGGCCCGTTCGCCGTCGGCATGTCCGGCGAGGACGCGGGGCTGTTCACCGCGGAGCGGCGGGGCGCGATGATCAACGGCGAGTCCGTCGACATCGGCCTGGTCGGCGACGTGGTCGACGTCCGCCCCGAGGCCGTGGTCGACCTGATCGATGCCGGCCGGATCCCGGTCGTCTCCACCATCGCCCCGGACGAGGACGGCCAGGCGCACAACGTGAACGCCGACACCGCCGCGTCCGCCCTGGCCGTGGCGCTCGGCGCGGAGAAGCTCGTCGTACTGACGGACGTCGCCGGGCTCTACCGCAACTGGCCGGAGAGCGAGGAGATCGTCACCCAGATCGACGCCGCCGAACTGGCCGAGCTGCTGCCCTCGCTCGCGTCCGGGATGGTGCCGAAGATGGAGGCCTGCCTGCGCGCGGTCCAGTCCGGGGTGTCCCGGGCGACCGTGATCGACGGGCGGGTGCCGCACTCGCTGTTGCTCGAGATCTTCACCGACGCCGGAAGTGGAACCCAGGTGATCCCGTCATGACCGAACTGCTCACCGTCGACGGCACTGGGTCCGCGCTCACCGAGCGCTACACCAATGCCCTGATGAACACCTTCGGCGCCCCGAAGCGCGTCCTGGTCCGCGGCGAGGGCGCGTACCTGTGGGACGCCGACGGCCGCAAGTACCTCGACCTGCTCGGCGGGCTCGCGGTGAACTCGCTCGGCCACGCGCACCCGTTCGTGGTGTCCGCGGTGACGAGCCAGCTCGCCACCCTCGGCCACGTGTCGAACTTCTTCGCCTCCGCGCCGCAGATCGCGCTGGCCGAGAAGCTGCTGTCGCTGTTCGACACCGAGGGCAAGGTTTTCTTCACCAACTCCGGCACCGAGGCGAACGAGGCCGCCTTCAAGATCACCCGCAAGACCGGCCGGACCAAGATCGTCTCCACCGTCGGCGCCTTCCACGGCCGGACGATGGGCGCGCTCGCGATCACCTGGAAGCCGGCGTACCGGGAGCAGTTCGCACCGCTGCCCGGCGACGTCACCTTCGTCCCGTACGGCGACGCGGCCGCGCTCGCCGCCGCGGTGGACGACGAGACGGCTGCGGTGGTACTCGAGCCGATCCAGGGGGAGAACGGCGTCATCGTCCCGCCGGACGGCTACCTGCAGGCAGCGCGGCAGATCACCGCCGAGCACGGCGCGCTGCTGTGGATCGACGAGATCCAGACGGGTGTCGGCCGGACCGGTGACTGGTTCGCCTTCCAGGCCGAGGGGATCACCCCCGACCTCGTCACCGTGGCGAAGGGCCTCGGCGCGGGCATCCCGATCGGCGCCTGCCTCGGGTTCGGCGCCGCCGCGGAGCTGCTCCAGCCCGGCAACCACGGCACGACCTTCGGCGGCAACCCGGTCGCGGCGATCGCCGGTCTCGCAGTACTGACGGTGATCGAGCGGGACGGCCTGCTCGACAATGTGAATGCCGTTGGCAACCACCTGGTATCGGCGATCGAGGCGCTCGACCATCCGTTGATCGCCGGTGTCCGCGGTCGCGGCCTGCTGCTCGCCATCCAGCTGACCCAGCCGGTGTCGGACCGGATCGCCGCGCTGGCGCTGGAAGCCGGTTTCGTGGTGAACAACCCGATTCCGGACGCGGTTCGGCTGGCGCCGCCGTACATTCTGAGCAAGGCTGACGCTGACAGTTTCGTCGCGGCTTTGCCCAGCATGCTCGACCAGGTGGAGGGCGTATGACCAGGCACTTCCTGCGGGACGACGATCTCAGCCCGGTCGAGCAGGACGAGGTCCTGACGCTCGCGCAGCAGATGGTGACCGACCGGTTCGGGCACCAGCCGCTGGCCGGGCCGCAGACCGTCGCGGTGATCTTCGACAAGACCTCCACCCGGACCCGGATCTCGTTCGCGGTCGGCATCGCGGATCTCGGCGGCGTACCGCTGATCATCGACGCGCAGACCTCGCAGCTGGGCCGGGGTGAGCCGATCGCGGACACCGCGCGGGTGCTCGACCGCCAGGTCGGCGCGATCGTCTGGCGGACCTCCGGCCAGACCCGGATCGAGGAGATGGCCGGTGCCTCGCGGGTGCCGGTGATCAACGCGCTGACCGACGAGTTCCACCCCTGCCAGATCCTCGCGGACCTGCTCACCGTCCGGCAGCACAAGGGTGGCACCGCCGGCCTGAAGCTCGCCTACCTCGGCGACGGCGCGAACAACATGGCGCACTCGTATCTACTCGGCGGTGCGACCGCCGGGATGCATGTGGTCGTCGGCTCACCCGAGACCTACCAGCCCGATGCCGCCATCCTCGCGAAGGCGGCCGAGATCGCCGCCACCACGGGCGGATCGGTGGCCTGGACGGCGGACGCGCTCGAGGCGGCCGCCGGCGCGGATGTCGTTGCCACCGACACCTGGGTGTCGATGGGCCAGGAGTTCGAGGCGGAGTTGCGGGAGGCACCTTTCGTTCCGTATGCGGTGACCGAGCAACTGATGTCCAAGGCGAAGGACGACGCGATCGTGCTGCACTGCCTGCCCGCGTACCGGGGCAAGGAGATCGAGGCCGCCGTGATCGACGGCCCACAGTCAGCGGTCTGGGACGAGGCGGAGAACCGGCTGCACGCGCAGAAGGCGCTGCTCTCCTGGCTCCTGGCGAGGAACTTCAGCTCATGACTATCGTCGTACCGACCACTAAGACCGCGCGTCAGCAGCGGATCGTCGACCTGCTCGGTCGTCAGCCGGTCCGCTCCCAGACGGAGCTCGCGGACCTCCTAGCGGCTGCCGGGCTCGTCGTCGGTCAGGCGACCCTGTCCCGCGATCTGGTGGAGATCGGCGCGGTCAAGGTGCGCGACTCCGCCGGCCTCCTCGTGTACGCAGTACCGGGCGAAGGCGGCGACCGTACTCCGCGCGCCGGCGAGGCGGCCGCCTTCGAGGCCAGGCTCGGCCGGGTGGCGTCCGAGCTCCTGGTCTCTGCCGAGGGCAGCGCCAACCTGGTCATCCTCCGAACCCCGCCGGGTGCGGCCCAGTACTTCGCGTCGGCGATCGACCACGTAGGACTGGACGACGTACTCGGCACCATCGCCGGCGACGACACCGTGATGGTCGTGTCTCGCGACCCGGCCGGGGGCGAGGCCCTCGCAGCCAGGTTCCTCAGCCTGGCTGCCCGCAGCGAGGCCAAGTAGCCGCGAACGCTCCAGCCCCTTCGTGCCAAGTACCTGGCGAGCGGTTCGTGGCGGACGGCTCAGGAGGGGACGAGATGACAGCGGACGAGGAGCCGGTCGCGGGACTGGCTCCGGCTGCCTTCGAGGGCCTGGTCGACCTGCACAGCGCCGACCTGCACGCCTACCTCAGCCGTAGGACGAGTGGGGGCGTGGCGGACGACCTGCTGGCGGATGTGTGGCTGGCAGCATTCGGCAGCCGGGACACCTTCGACCCGGAGCTCGGTAGTGCTCGGGGCTGGCTGTTCGGAATCGCCAGGCACATCCTGCAGAACTACTACCGGCGCCACAAGCTGCGGGCCGTGCTGGGGCGGGCTTTCCGGGCCGACCGTCCGACGGACGAGGGTGCGGCGGTCGATGCCCGGTTGGATGCCGCCGCGTTGGTCCCGGCTCTACGAGAAGCACTACGTTCTCTCCCCGCAGTGGAACGCGAACTCCTGCTCCTGGTCGCCTGGGAGCACCTGACCCCGTCGGAAGCCGGGCAGGTCCTCGGTATCCCCGCCGGGACGGCTCGCTCCCGGCTACACCGTGCCCGCCGACGAATGGACGAACGACTGGGTGAATCGGCGCAAGTAGTGGACGAGACCACCGACCACAAACTGGGAGCCGACTCATGACCGACGACGACCTGAAGACCATCCCCGGCTGGGACACCCTCACCGCAGCCGGCGAAGTACACCCAGCTTCCCCGGAAACGCTCGCCCGCGCGCAGCACGCCGTACAAAGGGCCACGGCCGGCCGGCGACGGCGTCCAATGCTTCCAGTTCTGTCAACTGCCGCGGTGGTCGTTGTCGTCGCGGTGATCGGCACGTTTGTGGTCAAACCGTTCGGAGACGAACCACCGGTCGCCGGCGATCCACCGGTCGCGGGCGACCAACCCACGCCGGCCGTCAGTCGGCCGACTGCGTCGGCGCCCAGGTACCTCGACGACGGGGCAGCGTCGTCCTGCGCCTACCGCTATTCACCGCAGCAGCTCAAGAAACAGCCGTTCGCCTTCGACGGAACGGTGGTGTCGATCGCCAGGCCCGGAACGGCCTACCCGAACTACTTACGGCAGAGCTACTCCGTGGTGACCTTCAAGGTGAGGGAGTGGTTCAAGCCTGCCGGTGGAACCCCGACCCAGGTGCTCCTGCAGGGCAGCATCCCGCCCAGCCCAGACAACGACTACGTTGACGGCTTTCCCTACACGGTGGGTAGCCGGCTGCTGATCACCGGCGCCGTGCTCGACAACATTTCGAGTTCGCTGGTGAACGAGATCGCCTGGAACTGCCGGTTCAGCCGCTTCTACGACGAGGCGTCGGCCCGTGAGTGGCGGGAGGCCTTCGGCAAGTGAATGACCAATTGAGAGGATATGGGTGTGAGTACAGGTAGCGGTGAGAGTGCGGCGTTGTGGGGTGGGCGGTTCGCGGGTGGGCCCGCGGATGCGCTGGCGGCCCTGAGCAAGTCGACCCAGTTCGACTGGCGACTGGCTCCCTACGACATCGCCGGGTCGAAGGCGCACGCGAAGGTGCTGCACCGCGCCGGACTGCTGACCGACGAGGATCTCACCAAGATGCTCGCCGGGCTCGACGAGCTACTGGCCGATGTCCTCTCAGGTGCGTTCCTCCCGGCGGAGGACGACGAGGACGTGCACACCGCGCTGGAACGTGGCCTGCTGGAGCGGCTCGGTGCCGAGCTCGGTGGCCGCCTGCGTGCCGGCCGGTCCCGGAACGATCAGGTCGCCACGCTGTTCAAGAGCTACCTTCGCGACCACGGCCGGATCATCAGCCGGCTCGTGCTGGACCAGGTGACCACCATCGCCGAGCAGGCCGAGAAGCACCTCGGCGTCGCGATGCCGGGCCGGACCCACCTCCAGCACGCGCAGCCGGTGCTCCTGTCGCACCACCTGATGGCACACGCCTGGCCGTTGATCCGCGATCTCGACCGGCTCGCCGAGTGGGACAGCCGGGTCGCCGCCGATTCGCCGTACGGGTCGGGGGCGCTGGCGGGCAGCTCGCTCGGGCTCGACCCGCAGTTCGTCGCGACCGAGCTGGGCTTCACCGACTCCTCGCCGAACTCGATCGACGGCACCGCGGCGCGCGACTTCGTGGCGGAGTTCGCCTTCATCACCGCGCAGGTCGGCGTCGACCTGTCCCGGCAGGCCGAGGAGGTGATCATCTGGGCGACCAAGGAGTTCGGGTTCGTCCAGCTGGACGACGCGTACTCGACCGGCTCGAGCATCATGCCGCAGAAGAAGAACCCGGACATCGCCGAGCTCGCCCGTGGTAAGGCCGGCCGGCTGATCGGCAACCTGACCGGGTTGCTCGCGACGCTGAAGGCGCAGCCGCTCGCGTACAACCGGGACCTGCAGGAGGACAAGGAGCCGGTCTTCGACTCCGTGGACACCCTCGAGGTGCTGCTGCCCGCGTTCAGCGGGATGATCCGCACGCTGCGCTTCAACACCGAGCGGCTGGAGGAGCTGGCGCCGCAGGGGTTCTCGCTGGCGACCGACATCGCCGAGTGGCTGGTCCGGCAGAAGGTGCCGTTCCGGGTCGCGCACGAGCTCGCCGGAGCCTGTGTCCAGGAGTGCGAGAAGCGCGGCATCGAGCTGTGGGACCTGTCGGACGAGGACCTGGCCGCGATCTCGCCGTCGCTGACGCCCGAGGTGCGCTCGGTCCTCAGCGTCGAGGGATCCGTTGCCTCCCGCAACGGCCGGGGCGGCACCGCCGGCCCTCGCGTCGCCGAGCAACTGGCCGAGCTGCGTGGCCGCGCCGCCGCCCACGCCCGGCGCCTCGCCTAGGGTCCTAGGCCCGCCAACTAGAGTCGCTGCATGCCTGTACCTCGCGCGCTGCTGGCCGACCCGGTCCTCGAAGTCGCGCCGAGGCTGCTCGGTATGGTCCTGCGCAGCACCACCGACGAAGGGACCGTCGCCGTACGCCTCACCGAGGTCGAGGCGTACGACGGCCCGAACGATCCGGGGTCGCACGCCTACCGCGGGGAGACGGCGCGCAACGCGGTGATGTTCGGGCCGCCGGGATTCCTCTACGTGTACTTCACCTACGGCATGCACTTCTGCATGAACGTCAGCGCCGGCCCGGACGGCCAACCGTCAGCGGTCCTCTTCCGGGCCGGCGAGATCGTCGAAGGCCACGACCTCGCCCGCAAGCGCCGAGGCCAACCGGACACTGCACAAGCGAAGTTCAACCAGTCGGCGTCCGGGCCCGCCACCCTCGGCAGGACGGGGAAGACGAGCGAGGTGTTGCCGGGGAAGAGGGGCATCACCGGACCGGGAACGCCGGGCGGGGTGGTGCCGGGCAAGCCGCCCGGCCGACAGGCCAAGGCGGATCCGGACCGGGATCTGGCGCGCGGACCGGCACGGTTATGTGTTGCGCTCGGCATCGACCGGGAGGCGAACGGCGCGGACCTCCTGGACCCGGGGTCGCCGATGCAGCTCCTCGAAGGCCCGGGCTTCGAGGGCGAGCCGTCCACCGGTCCGCGGGTCGGTCTCCGCGAGGCCGCCGACCGACCCTGGCGCTTCTGGATCCCCGGCGATCCCACGGTCTCCCCTTACCGCCCGCACGTTCCCAAACGCCGCTCCTGATCGGCCGGTTGGCCAGTGTTCACCGGTTGGCTGGTGTTCACCGGTTGGCCAGCGCGACGACGTGCTCCAACATCGGCAGGCCGTGCTCCACCTCGGGGTCCGGGAACAGACCGATGTGGTGCACCCCGGCGGCTTCCAGCGCCTCGATGTGCGCCGCCGCGTCGTCGAGCGTGCCGATCGGGCCGAGCTCGGTCCACCAGTCCTGCGGCATCGTGACGAGCCCCGGCACGCCGGACTCAGAGTACCGCTTCAGGAGGTCGTCATAGAACGGCAGCGCGGGCAGTGCCGGGTTCTTCTGTTCGATCAGCCCGGCCAGCCACGGCGCGGTCCACTCGTACGCCGTCTTGCGGTCGCTGCGCACGCAGAACGCGCTGAACGCCGCGACGACGAATCCCTCCGGCGCACCGGCCGCCTCGACCGCCGCCCGCACGTACGACGGGCTGGCCGGCTCCGCGAGCACGACCCCTCCGCCGACCCGGCCGGCCAGGGCCAGCGACTTCGGTCCACGCACGCCGAGCACGATCGGCGGTGGGTCTGCCGGCGGCTGGTCGAGCTTCACGTCCTGCAGGTAGACCACCTTGCCGTCCATGCTCACCGTCTCGCCCGCGAGCAGGCGGGTGACCGCGACGGTCACCTCCTCGAGCGTGGTCAGCGGCGACTTCGGCCGCACGCCCATCTGGTCCATCCACACCTGTACGCCGTGCCCGATGCCCGGCAGGAACCGCCCGGGTCCGAGCGCGCACAGCGTGGCGAACTCCATCGCCGTGACAGCGGCGGTCCGGGCGACCGCCGGCACGATGCCGAGGCCGACGGTCAGTCGCTCCGTCACCGACAGCGCCGCGGCGACGAGCGACGGCCCGGCCGTGTAGAAGCAGTCCTCGATCACCCAGAGTTCGTCGGCGCCTCCTTGCTCGAGGCGCCTTGCGACATCCGTGACGAGCGCGGCGGGAAACGTTCGGGGGAAGCACATCCCCAGGGCGGCAGTGGTCGGAGTCATATCGAGACAGTAAAGGTCGCCGGGGACAGTCCGGCGGGTGCGCGTACGAGCCCCCGGGACGGGTAGGTTTCGTGGCATGGCCCGTCCGCACTACTCCTCCCGACTGGAGGACTGGTTCAACGCCGGTGTGCAGGCGATCCTGCGCAGGCGTGGCTGGCGGGAGCGGATCATCCCGCACGTCGGTTACGGCACCCAGGACTTCACCCGGGTGATGGCCCGCGTCGTGCTCAGCCGCGACCCGCGCAACCAGCCCCGGTACGACGAGGACCAGGTGGTGCGCGGCTGGCGGGTCTTCGTCACGGCGCCGGCGACCGGAGTACAGGTGGCCGTCACGGTCGCAGGGGAGAGCTTCGAGGGGACCACGGACCGCGGCGGGTTCATCGACCTGAGCGTGCCGGTGGTGCTGCCGCCCGGCTGGCACGAGATCAGCCTCGGCGTGCACGGCGAGCGGCAGGCCCGCGGCAAGGTGTTCGTGCCCGACCCGGACGCCACCTTCGGCCTGGTCAGCGACATCGACGACACGGTGATGCTGACGATGCTGCCGCGTCCGATGATCGCCGCCTGGAACACCTTCGTCCGCGACGAGCAGGCCCGCCGGGTCGTCCCCGGCATGGCCGAGATGTACGCCGAGCTGCTCACCGACCACCCGGGCGCGCCGATCTTCTACCTGTCGACGGGAGCCTGGAACACGGCGCCTACGCTGACCCGGTTTCTCGCGCGGCACGGTTTCCCGGCCGGCCCGATGCTGCTGACCGACTGGGGACCGACGAACACCGGCTGGTTCCGCAGCGGCCGCGAGCACAAGCGCACCGCGCTGCGCCGGCTGGCCACGGAGTTCCCCAAGGTGCGGTGGGTGCTGGTGGGCGACGACGGCCAGCACGACCCACAGCTGTACGGCGACTTCGCCCAGACGCATCCCGAGCACGTCCGGGCCATCGGCATCCGCCAGCTGACCCCGGCCGAGCAGGTGCTGTCCCACGGTCTCCCGGTGCCGAACCCGGACCCCGGAGCCCACGATCCCCATCGCCCGACGGCTGCCACCGTGCACGGGCCCGACGGACACGCCCTGGTCGCGCAACTGCGCGCAGTACTGTCACGGCCCGAGGCGACCTGACCCCTCCCGACCCACGGGGGCTGGAACGGGTACAGGACACTTGTCGGTGATCCGACGTGACTCGAGGAGAACGCCAGTGACCGACAGCGGGACCGCAAGCCGCACCCAGGTGCTCGACGACCTGGAGAGCCGTGGCCTGATCGCGCACTCCACCGATCCCGACGCGCTGCGAGCCGCGATGGCGGCCGACCCGATCACCTCGTACGTCGGGTTCGACCCGACCGCGCCGAGTCTGCACATGGGCAACCTGCTGCAACTCCTCACCCTGCGGCGGCTGCAACTGGCCGGCCACAACCCGATCGGGCTGGTCGGCGGCGCCACCGGGCTGATCGGCGACCCCAAGGAATCGTCCGAGCGGGTGCTGAACCCCAAGGACGTCGTCCAGCAGTGGGTGGAGAAGGTCCGCAGCCAGGTGGAGCGCTTCGTCGACTTCGACCCGTCCCTGCCGAACCCGGCGCGGATGGTGAACAACTACGACTGGACCAAGGACCTCAACACGCTCGACTTCCTCCGCGACATCGGCAAGCACTTCCCGGTGAACCGGATGCTCGGCCGCGAGGTCGTGAAGGCCCGGCTTGAGCAGGGGATCAGTTACACGGAGTTCAGCTACGTGCTGCTGCAGTCACTGGACTACCTGGAGCTGTACCGGCGCTACGGGTGCACCCTGCAGACCGGTGGCAGCGACCAATGGGGGAACCTCACCGCCGGGGTCGAACTGATCCGGCGTACCGAGTCGGCGAAGGCCCACGCGCTGGCGACCCCGCTGGTGACGAAGGCGGACGGGACCAAGTTCGGCAAGACCGAGTCGGGCACGGTGTGGCTGGACCGGGAGCTGACCTCGCCGTACGCGTTCTACCAGTTCTGGTTCAACACGGACGACCGCGATGTGATGCAGCTGGTGCGGTTCTACACGTTCCGGACAGCTGAGGAGATCGCCGCGCTCGAGCAGGCGACCGAGGAGCGTCCGCACGCCCGGGAGGCTCAGCGGGTGCTGGCGGAGGACGTCACGACGCTGGTGCACGGCGAGGACGAGACCCGCCGGGTGCAGGAGGCGTCGAAGGCACTCTTCGGACAGGGTGAACTGGCATCCCTCAACGGGGACACCTTGGTAGCCGCGTTGCGCGAGGCGCCTCACGTGGAGCTCGCCGCCGGCGAACCGATGCCGACGTACGGCGACCTGCTCGTCAAGGCGGGCCTGGTGGCCAGCAAGTCGGCCGCGCGCAGGACCGTCGCGGAGGGCGGGGGATACCTGAACAACGTGAAGGTGAGCGACGCCGAGTACGTGCCGGGAACCGACGACCTGCTGCCCGGCGGAGCACTGGTACTGCGGCGCGGGAAGCGTTCATTCGCAGGGGTTCTGGCCTCGTCGGCCTCGAGCTGACAACCCGTCGCCGGGCGTCGTCGAGGTGCGGGATCACCCCCTGCATCTCGATGCCGGCGGCAAACTACAGCCGTGTGATCAGGTGCACCTGAAACCGATTTGACCGGCTACCGGCCCGCCACGTACTGTTCTTCTTGTTGGAGCGAGTGCGGGACGCGCAAGCGGCCGGACGCTCCGAACCCCCCAAAGCTAACCCAGGTCGAAACGTGCCCATCGGGCTCGGGTCGACAGTTGAGGCGCGGGGTGAAGATCGGAACATCTTGGGTCTTGACCCGATGGATCTGATCCGGTAGAGTAGCGCAGGTTGCCCCGGAGTCCAGGCCGAGAGGCTGGGGATGCGGTGTGCGTCCGATTCTTGAGAACTCAACAGCGTGCCGAAAGTCAATGCCGAAATACAGCTTTAACCCCGTTCACGGCATTGGATGATCTTGTTCGCCCTGGTCCCTTCCGGGATTTTGGGTGTTGGGTTGTCTTTTGTTTGTGGCGGATTCCTTTGAATAACTATGATTCAAGTCAGTTTGATTGTTTCTGAGATATCCAGAGGATCTACTCGATGTGTTGACTCTCCACACTCCTTGAGTGTGGTTTGTTATATAAATTTCAACGGAGAGTTTGATCCTGGCTCAGGACGAACGCTGGCGGCGTGCTTAACACATGCAAGTCGAGCGGTAAGGCCCTTCGGGGTACACGAG
>NZ_SLWM01000051.1:0-17873 GCF_004342085.1 Kribbella orskensis | reverse complement strand
ACCACATCGACACCCACCACGGCCACTGGACCATCACCCTCCACCACGGCACCGCCACCGTCGCCCGCCCCACCTGGGCCGAACCACACCCCACCCGAACCCGCTACCGCACCCCCACCACCAGCCACCGCGACCGCGGAGCGTCGGACAGCGCTGCCCGCAACCACGCCCACCACCCGGCACCCACCACCACCACCGGGAACACCCCGGCCGCGCAGTTCGACCCGTGGGCAGACACCGACCCGCCCGATCCAGGGCCTGGCAGCCAGACCCGTCCACCCGGCGACCCGCCCCCGGGTCACAGGGCGCTGCGCCACGCCGGCAACCCGCCAGGAGCCGCCGCAGATGGTCCGGCTGCAGATCGCGCCGATGCCGCGACGCGGGCCATCACAGAAGACGCGGACGCACGACTCGAAGCCCTTGACGCACGGCTCGATCCGTGGGGCGACCATGGCCTACCGACAGGCACGCCGACACAGACCGCCGCCGAGAACGTCGATGTGCGGTTCAACCCGTGAGGCGACCACGACCGGTCTTCCGCGAGGACGGCCATCGACTCCAGCCCGATCGACAATCCCGCCCCCGAGGCCAGTCCCGGTTCCCCATTCCGAGCAGAGCCCTGGCGCCTTCCTGACACGCGCTCCACGGAGCCCCGGCCAAGACCGCCATGCGCCCCGCCTGGCTGACGCTCTCACAGGACGCAGGGCGCCTCGTACGGGATTGGCAACTGAGGATCTTCCACTCTCGCGAGTCCATCGCCCGCCTGCCTGCCTCCGCCGCGGACCCGCAACCTGACCCGTACCTCGGAGTCGCGACGACCAACTGGCCCCTCCCGGACACCCACCCCGGCGAGGACCGCGCCGTCACCAGCGCGCCGGAGGTACCGCGTGAGCGGCGGCGTCGTCGTTGGAGCGGGCATGGGCAGATCACTCGTCCTCCGGAAGACCGGCCAGGCTAGACACCCCCTGCGCTCACCAGCGGCGACGCAGGAGGGCGAACCCGGGCTGGAGCGGCAACGCAGGAGCGGAGTGGACCCACCACCCGTACTGCGAATCCGCCCCGCCGACGGAGTGTGCCTCGACGTCACTACCCACGACGCAGGCTCGGGCCAGCACGAGCGGGCGGGAGCGGCGACGCAGGCGTGGTGCGGGCAAACCACCCGCACTCCGGATCCGCTCGCGCCGGCTAGACACCTCGCAGCCAAGAGAGCCGCGACCGAGGAGCGGCGAACCGCGGTGGGTGGGAGCCGCGGCGTAGGAGTGGCGTGGGTGACGGACGTAGTGCGGCTAGGGTCGGGGCGTGGTGGCTAAGGGGCACGAGGCTCGGGCTGAGCGGTTGCAGGGGGCGACCGGGGCGTTGGCGACGGCTGCTATTGCCGCGATGGACCAGAAGTTGCCTTGGTTCGGGGAGTTGTCGGCGCAGGACCGGTCTTGGATCGGGTTGGTGGCGCAGTCGGGGATCACCGCGTTCGTCGACTGGTTCCGGGATCCGGAGACGCACTCGTCGATGCCGACCAGGATGTTCGGCTCGGCGCCGCGGGAGTTCACCCGGGTGATCTCGCTGCACCAGACGGTGGATCTGGTCCGGACCACGATCGAGATGATCGAGAACACGATCGGTGACCTTCTCCCCGAGGACGACGTGCCGGTGGTGCGCGAGGCGATGCAGCGCTACGCCCGCGAGGTCGCCTTCGCGGCCGCGACCGTGTACGCCCAGGCGGCGGAGATGCGCGGCGCCTGGGACGCCCGGCTGGAGGCCCTGGTGGTCGACTCCGTGATCCGTGGTGAAGCAGACGAATCCGTGCGCTCCAGAGCTTCCGCCCTCGGCTGGACCGGCTCCGGTACTACGGGGTCGTCCGAGGTCGCCGTAGTCGTCGGCCGGGCTCCCTCAGCCGAGAGTGGTAGCACCAACGTGGCGGACTCGGTCCGGCACGCTGCGCGGGAGGCGGGTGCTGACGCTCTGTGCGCGATGCAGGGCGATCGACTGGTAGTAGTACTCGGTGGTACGAGTAAACCTGTCGAGATCGTACAAAAGCTCGCCGAGTGGTTCGGCCCGGGTCCGATCGTCGTCGGGCCGGTCGTGAAAGACCTGATGTCGGCCGTCACCTCGGCCCGTGCGGCGGTCGCGGGACTCCGCGCGGCACCCGCGTGGCCAGGTGCTCCGAGACCGGTGCAAGCCGATGAACTCCTGCCCGAGCGATCCCTGTCGGGAGACGGGCATGCCAGGCGCCAACTGGCCTCAGACGTCTATGGCCCGCTCACCATGGGCGACGGAGTCCTCCTGGACACCGTCACGGCATACCTCGATTCAGGTGGTTCTATCGAGGCGACGGCCCGGGCGATGTTCATCCACGCGAATACTGTCCGGTACAGGTTGAAGCGTGTGGGCGAAATCACGGGCTACTCGCCGACGAACCCCCGAGACGCTTTCACATTACGTGTCGCACTGACCCTGGGCCGCCTGCTCAACCCGGAGCCGGGTTCGTACGTTTTGTAGGATCCCTACAAAGTCTGGCCGGTAGAATTCGTGCTGCTTTGTAGCCCACGGACAGCCTGACTCAGGGAGAGTTGTCACGTGCTCGTCATCGTCGCGCCCGGGCAGGGCGCCCAGTCCCCAGGTTTCCTCGAGCCGTGGCTCGAGGACCCCGTCTTCGAGAACCGGCTGCACTGGCTGTCCGCGGTGGCCGGTCTCGACCTCGCCCACTACGGCACCAAGGCCGACGCCGACACGATCCGCGACACCGCGATCGCGCAGCCGCTGCTGGTCGCGGCCAGCATGCTGGCCGCGCTGGCGGTGTTCCCGCATCCGGGTGACGCGTTCACCAAGATGGGCGCGCTGGCCGGCCACAGCGTCGGTGAGCTCGCCGCCGCCGTCGGCGCCGGGGTGATCAGCGCCGAGCAGGCCATGGTGCTGGTCCGCGAGCGCGGCAAGGCGATGGCCTCGGCCGCCGCGCTGACCGCCACCTCGATGACCGCGGTGCTCGGCGGGGATCGCGACGAGATCCTGGCCAAGCTGGAGCAGTACGGTCTGACCCCCGCCAACGACAACGGCCCGGGCCAGATCGTCGCCGCCGGCACTGTCGAGGAGCTGGCCGCGCTGGCCGAGGACCCGCCGGCCAGGACCCGGCTGATCCCGCTCTCGGTCGCCGGCGCCTTCCACACCAAGCACATGGAGCCCGCCGTCCAGACGCTGGCCGGCTACGCCCGCTCCATCACCACGCACGACCCGCGCAGCAGGCTGATCTCGAACCGCGACGGCCAGATCGTGCACGACGGCCGCGATGTACTGCGCCGCCTGGTGCAGCAGGTCAACGCGCCGGTCCGGTGGGACCTGTGCATGCAGACGATGGCCGACCTGCAAGTCACCGGCATCCTCGAGATGACCCCGGCCGGCACACTCACCGGGATCGCCAAGCGCGCTCTGAAGGGTGTCGAGACCTTCGCTCTGAAGACGCCGGACCAGCTCGACGACGCCCGCGCGTTCGTCGACAAGCACGGCAGCCCGTCCGAGATCGACGCGTCGCCGACCTGGCGGCTGCTGGTCGCCCCGATGAAGGGCATCTTCACCCGCGCGGCGAACGTGCCGCGCGAGGCAGGTGACACCGTGGAAGCCGGAGAGGTGGTAGCGACCGTGAAGAGTCTGCGCGACGAGCTGGAGGTCCGTGCCCCGCACGGCGGCATCGTGGTCGAGTGGCTGGTCGAAGAAGGTGACCCGGTCGCCCCCGGTCAACCGCTGGTCCGTCTCCACCCGAGCGCGGTGAACTGACATGACCGGACAGATCAACGTCTCCACCGGCGCCGAGCACACCGCGGTACTGGGTCTCGGTTCGTACCGGCCGCGCCGCGTGGTGACCAACGCGGAGATCCTCGAGCAGATCGACTCCAGCGACGAGTGGATCCAGACCCGCTCCGGGATCAAGGAGCGGCGCTGGGCGTCCGAGGACGAGACGATCCTGATGATGTCGACGAACGCCGCCAAGGAGGCGCTCGCCGACTCCGGCATCGACCCGGCCCAGATCGGCTGCGTCGTCGTCGCCACCGTCACGCACCTCTACCAGACCCCGGCGATCGCGACCCAGCTCGCCGTCGCGGTCGGCGCTCCCACCGCGGCGGCCTTCGACATCTCCGCCGCCTGCGCGGGCTTCTGCTACGGCGTCTCGCTGGCCAGCGACATGGTCCGCGCCGGCAGCGCGAAGTACGTGCTGGTGATCGGGGTCGAGCGACTCAGCGACATCACCGACCGGACCGACCGCGGTACGGCGTTCATCTTCGCCGACGGCGCGGGGGCTGCCGTGATCGGGCCGTCCGACGAGCCGGGGATCGGCCCGGTCGTCTGGGGCTCCGACGGCACCCAGCACCACGTGATCAGCCAGAAGGAGTCCTGGCAGGAGGCGGCCGGCAGCTACCAGTGGCCGCACCTGACGATGGACGGCAACCCGGTGTTCCGCTGGGCCTCGTTCGAGATGGCCAAGACCGCGCAGCAGGCGCTGGACGTGGCCGGTGTGAAGGCCGAGGACCTCGACCTGTTCATCCCGCACCAGGCGAACATGCGGATCACCGACGCGATGCGCCGGACGCTGAAACTGCCCGAGCAGATCAAGGTGGCCCGCGACATCGAGCGGCAGGGCAACACCTCGGCCGCCTCGATCCCGCTCGCGATCAGCACGATGCGCGAGAACGGTGAGGCCAAGAGCGGCGATCTCGCCCTGATCATCGGCTTCGGCGCGGGCCTGGTCTTCGCCGCCCAGGTGATCCGCCTCCCTTAATAGATGTCCGGGAACGGCTCAGGTGGCCGGTCCCGGCGGACTGCAAGCACACAGAAGAAATCCGAAAGGGAACAACAGATGGCCAGCACCGAAGAGATCCGCTCCAGCCTCGCCGAGATCGTGAACGAGATCGCGGGCATCCCGGTCGAGGACGTCCAGCTGGACAAGTCCTTCACCGACGACCTCGATGTCGACTCGCTCTCGATGGTCGAGGTCGTGGTGGCCGCCGAGGAGAAGTTCAGCGTCAAGATCCCCGACGACGAGGTCAAGAACCTGAAGACCGTCGGCGACGCGGTGGCGTTCATCGAGCGCGCCCAGAACGGCTGATCGAGTTCTTCTCGATCGTGCTGGCAGCCGTGGCCGCCTCACCGGGCCGTTGCCCGGTGAGCGGCCGCCCAGCCCGTACTCCGGTCCGGCCGCCGCCGGCGCTGGCCGTTCCAGCCGGACCACCGGCATCCTGACCCCGCTCAACCACCCGCTTACTCTCGCCGAAGGATGAGGTAACCATGTCGAAGACCCGAGTCGTCGTCACCGGGCTCGGAGCCACGACCCCGGTCGGAGGCGACATCCCCAGCACCTGGGAGGCCCTGCTGGCCGGCCGGTCCGGCGCGAAGCTGCTGACCGCCGACTGGGTCGACGAGCTGCCGGTCAAGATCGCCGCTCCCGCCGCCGTCGAGCCCACCGAGGTGATCGAGCGGGTCAAGGCCCGCCGGCTGGACCGCAACGCCCAGTTCGCCATCGTCGCCTCCCGCGAAGCCTGGGCCGACTCCGGTCTGGCCGACGTCGAGCTGGACAAGACCCGTCTCGGCGTGGCGATCGCAACCGGTATCGGTGGCCTGCTGACCACCCTGACCAACTACGACGCGCTGAAGACCAGCCCGCGCCGGGTGTCGCCGCTGGCGATCCCGATGCTGATGCCGAACTCGGCCGCCGCCAACGTCGGCCTCGAGCTGGGCGCCCTGGCCGGTGTGCAGACGCCGGTCTCCGCCTGCGCCTCCAGCAACGAGGCCATCTCGCTGGCCGCCGACCAGATCCGCCTCGGCCGCGCCGACATCGTCGTCGCCGGTGGCGCCGAGGGTTCGATCGCGGGCCTGTCGATGGCCGCGTTCGGCCAGATGATGGCGCTGAGCAAGCGCAACGACGACCCCGAGCGGGCTTCCCGGCCGTGGGACGTCGACCGGGACGGCTTCCTGCTCGGCGAGGGTGCCGGCGTACTGGTGCTGGAGAACTACGATCATGCGGTCGCCCGCGGCGCGAAGATCTACGCCGAGTTCGCCGGCGCCGGCATCACCGCCGACGGCCACGACATCGTGCAGCCCGACCCGACCGGTTCGGGGGCCGAGCGCGCCATGCTGCAGGCGCTCCGCGAGGGCGACCTGGCCACCGGCGACATCGTGCACATCAACGCACACGCGACCTCCACGCCGGTCGGTGACATCGCAGAGTCGGTGGCGATCCGCAAGGCGCTCGGCGGCGCGGCCGACCACGCGATCGCCACCGCACCGAAGTCGATGATCGGGCACCTGCTCGGCGCGGCCGGAGCGGTCGAGTCGATCGCCACCGTGCTCGCCCTGCACCACCGGGTGGTGCCGCCGACGATCAACCTGGACAAGGTCGACGACGGGATCCAGCTCGACATCGCGACCGAGCAGCGCAAGCTCAGCGACGGGGACATCGCGGCACTGAACAACTCCTTCGGCTTCGGCGGACACAACGTCGCCCTCGCCTTCAAATCTGTCTGATGCAGTAAATCGGTCTGACGCAGTAAGTCAGGTTGACGTAGTTCGTCGACCTGATCGCAGTAAGTCGGTGTGACGCAGCAGGTCGGTCTGACGCGATCCGTCAGTCCGCTACGGGAGGTCCGTCTGGCGCTGTCGGTCAGACGGCCCCAGTCACTCCGTCTGACGCCGTAACTCCAGCTGACACCGCCAGTCAGCCTGACCGGGAGGACCCCCATGACCACTGCCCCCGTCAAACCGGCGAAGCTGCCCCGTGAGCACGACCCCCGCAACCCGGTCAGTCGGCTCACGGCGCTGCTCGACCCGGGAACCCTCGAGCTGATCACCGCGGACGACCTGTCCGGCATGCTCGCGGTCCGCGGCACCATCGCCGGTGCTCCCGTGGTCGCGTTCTGCTCGGACGCGACCGTGATGGGTGGCGCGATGGGTGACGAGGGCTGCGACGTCGTCGTGAAGGCCTACCAGGTCGCCCGCAGGGAGGAGCTGCCGGTCATCGGCCTGTGGCACTCCGGCGGCGCCCGGCTGGCCGAGGGAGTCCTCAGCCTGCACGCGGTCGGCAAGATCTTCTACGAGATGACCCAGGCCTCGGGCAAGATCCCGCAGATCTCGGTCGTGCTCGGCCCGGCGGCGGGCGGTGCGGCGTACGGGCCGGCGCTGACCGACGTGGTCATCCTCGGGCCGGAGGGCCGGATCTTCGTCACCGGTCCGGACGTGGTCCGCTCGGTGACGGGCGAGGACGTCGACATGCTGCGGCTGGGTGGTCCCGAGCCGCACGGCCGGCGCTCGGGAGTCGTGCACATCACCACCGACTCCGAGGCCGCCGCGATCGAGAAGGCCCGTCAGCTGGCGGACCTGTTCGCGAACCAGGGCGAGATGTCGACCGACGTGTCCGACACCGATCTGTCCGGGCTGCTGCCGGAGTCGGCGAAGCGCGCGTACGACGTCCACCCGCTCGTCGGCGGGGTGCTCGACGAGGAGTCCGGCGTCGAGCTGCACCAGCGGTGGGCGCCGAACATCGTGACCACGCTGGGCCGGCTCGGTGGCCGGACCGTCGGCGTGATCGCGAACAACCCGCTCCGGCTCGGCGGCTGCCTCGACGCGTTGTCGGCGGAGAAGGCGTCCCGCTTCGTGCGGATGTGCGATGCGCTCGGAGTACCGATGGTCGTGCTGGTCGACGTACCGGGGTACCTGCCGGGTGTCGGCCAGGAGTGGGACGGCGTCGTACGGCGTGGCGCCAAGCTGCTGCACGCCTTCGCGGAGTCGGTCGTACCACGGGTGACCCTGGTGACCCGCAAGACGTACGGCGGCGCCTACATCGCCATGAACGCGCGGTCCCTCGGGGCGACCCGGGTGTTCGCGTGGCCGCGGGCCGAGGTGGCCGTGATGGGTGCGGTCGCCGCGATCCGGGTCCTGCATCGCCGCAAGCTCGCGGAGGTCGCCCCCGAGCTGCGCCCGCAGGTCGAGGCCGAGCTGGCCGCCGAGCACGAGAAGATTGCCGGCGGCATCGAGCGCGCCATCGAGATCGGCGTCGTCGACGAGGTCGTCGAACCCGCCAAGACCCGCACCGCGTTGGCCACCGCGATCGCCAACGCCGAAGCCGACGGCCGGGTCCGCGGCCGCCACGGCAACATCCCGCTGTAAGCCCTCTGTCCCGTTACGTCCGACGAAGCGAGGTCTATAGCCCCTCGCTTCTTCGGACGTAAAAGAGCACAAAAGTGAAGGGCGCGGACCGTGAGGTCCGCGCCCTTCAAGTGGTGCGGCCGCTGTTTGCGACAACCGGGGGTGTCCCGACACCCGGTGGCCCAGCGGCCACGGCTCCTCCCAACCCTGGTGGAACGTCTGACACACAGCATCATCGAAAAGTTATAAGAAAGCTCCACCTTTGAGCGCTTTCTTCTGAAGTTCTCAGGTTTCCTCTCAGGCTCCTCAGACAACCTGGTGCAGCCACCGGACCGGGGCGCCGTCGCCCGCGTACCGGAAGGGCTCCAACTCGTCGTCCCAGGGGCGGCCGAGCAAACGCTCGACTTCCTCGGTCAGGTCGGCTTCACCGCTCGCAGCCTTCAGCATCGCGGCCTTCAGCCGCTCCTCGGGCACCATGATGTCGCCGTGAACGCCGGTAGTCGCGTGAAAGACGCCGAGGGTCGGGGTGAAGGAATAGCGCTCGCCCTCGACGCCGTTGCTCGGTTCCTCGGTGACCTCGAAGCGCAACTTCTGCCAGCCGCGCAGAGCGGACGCCAGTTTGGCCGCCGTACCGGCCTCGGCCTGCCACGACAGCTCGGCCCGGTAGGTGCCCTGGGCCGCGGGCTGCGGCGTCCAGTCGAGTTTCACAGGCACGCCAAGGATGCCGCCCGCTGCCCACTCGACATGCGGGCACAACGCTGACGGCACCGTGTGGACGTAAAGAACGCCACGAGTCGTCGCCACCGGGACCTCCTGTGCTCGAGGGGCGCCTTCCCCAGCGTTCTCGAACACGTCTTCGTCAATCCCGGACGGCGAGCACCATCTTGCACCACCTACCCCTCCAACACCAGCAACCTCGCCGTGTCAACTACATCACCGTCGTGTCGCAATCCATCCCCGTACTTCGGACAGTCCTGCCGGCCCGTCGCTTTCAGACGGACGAGCGGACCACCAGGCGGTAGATCCCGACCTCACAGCGTCGTGGCGATATCTGCGCGTCAGGCAACGTGGTGCAGCGCTCCTGCCGACGAACCCCCGCACTCGCAACCCCAATAGACCCCGGCTGGCGGGTTGTTCGGCCGCTTGCGTCTTGTACGGCGCCACCGGCCGAACAGCCCGCCACCGAAACGGCGAACCACCCTGACCTCAGCGCGTTTAGGCCCGCGAACGCCGAGAGCCCGCCGTACCGGAGTATGGCGGGCTCTCGTGCGGGCAGGCTTACGGGAAGCGGGAGGCGAGGGCTATGCAGGCGCCTGCTGCGGCGAGGGTGAAGAGCATGGCGATGCCGGCGAAGCGGGACGTCACCTCTTTGTCGACCTTGTCGTAGCCGACCGAGGAGCCGATGTCCTTGTAGACGTCCTCGAGCTCGCCCGCGGACTCGGCCGTGTAGGCCTCGCCGCCGGTGATCTCGGCGACGCTGCGCAGTTCGGCACGGTCCGGTGGGACCCGCTGCCGGATGCCGTCCATCTCGATGAAGCCGGAGTCGGTACCGAAGGTGATCGTGTAGACCGGCGTGTTCTTCGCCTTGGCGGCCTGAGCGGCTTCCTGGGCGGTGCGGCCGACCGTGCGCTTGCCGTCGGACAGCAGCACGATGCGGGCCGGGGCCGGGTCGTTGGGGTGCTCCGGGTCCGGCGGGACCTGGGTGAGCGCCTGCAGCGAGGTGAAGATACCCTCGCCGGTCGCGGTGGACTCGGCCAGCTCGAGACCGTCGATCGACCGCTGCACGGTGGCCCGGTCGGTCGTCGGCGGGACGATGATGGACGCCGTACCGGCGAAGTTGACCAGCGCGACGTTGAACTTGGCGGGCAGCTGGTCGACGAAGTTCTTCGCCGACTTCTTCGCCGCCTCCAACCGGTTCGGGTCGACGTCGGTCGCCATCATCGAGAGCGAGACGTCGATCGCGACGACGATAGTGGCCCGCTCGCGCGGCACCTTGACCTCGGCCTTCGGCTGGGCGAACGCGAGGATGCAGGACGCGGTCGCGAGCAGCGCGAGCACCACGGCAACATGACGACGCCACTGCGGGCGGCGTGGAGCGACCCGGTCCAGCAGCGCGATGTTGGTGAAGCGCAGCGCGTACTGCGCGCGCCGGTGCTGCAGGAAGATGTACCCCGCGACGACGAGCGGGATGAACAGCAGGAACCACAATCGGGCCGGAGACAGGAACTCCATCAGCGAGCCACTCCCTTCGGCGGTTGGTGCAGGCGGGGCGCCACTCGCCGGTAGGCGAGGACGAATCGCACGGTGTCAGCAACCCAGTCACGGTCGGTGCGCAGAACCAGGTGCCCAGCACCTACCCTACGCAGGGCGGTCCTGGTTCGTTCCCGCTGCGCTAGCGCGGCCGCGGCGTACTCCTCGCGGACCCGGCGCTTGCGCGTGTCGATCTCGCGGATCGAGCCGGTCTCGGGGTCGCCGATCATGACGACGCCGATATTCGGTAGTTCCAGCTCGCGCGGGTCGATGATCTCGACCGCGAGCACCTGGTGCTGCGCGGTCAGTTTGCGCATCGGGCGTTCCCAGGACGGCTCCATCCGGCTGTCGACCTCGCCGTCCTCGGGGGTGAGGAAGTCGGACACAATCACCCGCAGGCCGCGCTTGCGCTGCGTGCGCGCCATCGAGTCCAGCGCGCCGGCCAGGTCGCTGCGGGCCTGGTGATCGCCATGGTCGGTCTCCGCGAGCAGCGCCCGCAACAGCCCGTACAGAGCCAGACGGCCGGACCGAGCGGGCCAGCGGCGCAGGGTAGAGTCGCGCAGCATCAGACCACCGAAGCGGTCCCCCAGCCGGTGGGTGAGGAACCCGACGGTCGCGACCGCGGCGACGGCGAGCTCGCGCTTCTCCATCTGGGACGTGCCGAAGTCCATCGAGGCGGACAGGTCGACCATCGCCCAGGTCTCCAGCTCGCGGTCCGCGATCAGGTCGCGGACGTGCGGGACCGTAGTACGGGCGGTGACGGCCCAGTCCATCCGGCGTACGTCGTCGCCGACCTGGTACTCGCGGGCCTCGGCCAGCTCGGTACCAGGGCCTGGCAGCAGGCCGAGGTGCTCACCGTGCAGGTAACCCTCGAGCCGCCGTACGACCGTCAGCTCGAGCCGGCGCAGGGCGCGCTCGGGAGCGAGCTGCGAGATCGTCATCGCGGTCCGAGGGTCCGGTCGGTTGGCCATGGCTCAGTGTCCCGCGTCCGAGGTGGCTTGAGTGATTGCGGTGGTCAGGTGCGTGCATCGCGGTGCCGGACGAGCGTCCTCGATGCGGAGCATCGTGGATGCTTGGCCGGTGCCGTGAGGTGCGTGGCTGGGCGCCGCAAGCGCCAAGTCACCTCGGACGCGGGACACTAAACGAATTCCGGCCGGCCGGTGCCGTCGTTGCCGTCGCGCCAGACGGGCTGCGGCGGGGGCACGGTGGCAAGGATCCGCTCGATCACCGCGCGCGGGTCGATGTTGTCGGCGACCGCGTCGAAGGTCAGGCCGAGCCGGTGGCCCATCACGTCCAGCGCGACGGTCTGGATGTCGCTCGGCAGCAGGTAGTCGCGACCGTGGATCAGCGCGAGCCCCCGGCCGGCCGAGATGAGGCCGAGGGTGGCGCGCGGGCTGACGCCGAGCTCGATGATCGGCTCGAGGTCGGGCAGGTGGAAGTCGGACGGGGTCCGGGTCGCCATCACCAGACGTACCGCGTACTCCGCGACCAGGTTGTGGACGAAGACCTGCTCGGCCGAGCGCTGCAGCTCCATGATCGTCTCGGGCTTCAGCACCTGCCGCGGCTGCGGCGGGTCCACGCTCATCCGGCGGAGGATCTCGAACTCCTCGTGCCCGCGCGGGTGCGGTACGTCGATCTTGACCAGGAACCGGTCCCGCTGCGCCTCGGGCAGCGGGTAGACGCCCTCGGACTCGATCGGGTTCTGGGTGGCGATCACGATGAACGGCTTCGGCATCGGGAAGGTCTGGCCGCCGATCGACACCTGCCGCTCGGCCATCAGCTCCAGCATCGCCGACTGCACCTTGGCCGGCGCCCGGTTCACCTCGTCGGCGAGGACGAAGTTCACGAAGGTCGGGCCGAGCTCGATGTCGAACGCCTCGCGGGTCTGCCGGTAGATCCGGGTACCGACGATGTCGGAGGGCACCAGGTCGGGGGTGAACTGGATCCGGGCGAACGAGCCGCCGACCACCGAGGCGAAGGTCCGGACGGCGAGCGTCTTGGCGACGCCGGGAACGCCCTCGAGCAGGCAGTGCCCCTTGGCGAGCAACGACACCATCAGCGTCTCGACCATGTGCTCCTGGCCGACGATGACGCGCTTGACCTCGTTGATGGCCTCGCCGATCAAATGGGACTGCTGGGCCACTGACCCTGCCGGCACAGTGGTTTCGGTCATGCCTGTCCTCCCGGGGTCCACACGGACCTTGTGTGCGCTCGGTAACTGCCGCCATTCCATCAGATCGCCGGGTCCGGGCACGAGCACGCCCCGCCCGGCTCCCCTCCTATCCTCCCCACCACCCCAAATCCGAACACCCTCCACCCCGTACGCCGTACGAATAGGCCCCTGGTACTGCGCCCGCACTCGCGCAGGCAGGGCGTTCGCCTTGGCGCAGGTGGGGCGTGCGCCCAGGCTCGGGTACGGCGTGGGCCCGGCGAGGCGGCGGGGCCGCTGGCTCGGGTGAGGCGTGGCCAAGCCCGGGCGGCGGCGTGCGTGCTGGGCCGGTCCGGAGCCCGGGTACGGCCTCCACGCAGGCGGCGTACGGGCGGCCGCGGGCGGCGTGCGAGCGGACTCGGGTGCGGCATACGCAGCGGGCAGGCGGCGGTGTGCCGACTCCGCAGGACACAGGCGAAGGCGGTGCGTGCCCGGTCGGGTACGGCGTACGGGCGGGTGACGGGGAGGGTGTTGGTGGGCTTGGGCGACACTGCTACCGGGTGTGTGGTGGGATTGGTGGTGATGACCGCGACCGACTCCCACACAGCGACCGCGCCGGCTACAGCTCCGGACGCGGGGTCGGCGCGGGTGCTCCCGGACGCTCTGCCGCTGCTGCCGGAGGATCCGCCGCGGGTCGGGGACTTCTGGTTGCGCGCGCGGCTGGGGGCGAACGCGGCAGGCTACCTGTACTCGGCGAGTGACGAGACCGGCCGCGACGCGGTGGTCGCGATGATGACCGAGGGCTCAGCCGACGACGCCGCTGCGCGGGATCGGTTCGTCACCGCGGTGGACGATCTCCCGCAGGAAGCGGTCCTCGCGCACAACGATGTGGACGATGACGACCTGGCGCTCTGGGTCGCGCTCGGCCCGGTTCGCCCTGAGGACGGTTCCAGCGCCGCCGCGGACGAGCGGCTGATCGCCGAACGCCGGGGCGAGGAGGTGCTGTCCGCGGTACTGATGGACCGGATCCCTCAGCTCGGCCGGTTCCGCGGACCCGATTACCGGCACCACTGGGAGAACCGCCGGCGCCCGGGCCTGTTCCGGATCTGGCCGCTCCCCTGGCCCGCCGTACTGCGGCCCGCCTCCACGCTCGCGTTGATCCTGTCGCTGCTGACGATGGCGATCATCATGGCGATCGCGGTTCTGGTCGCCTGGCTGCTGTTCCGCAACGCCCCCGAGGTGGACCCGGAGCCGGTGATCCCGAGCCCGAGCGGCACAGCCACGGTCACAGTCACCCCGACCACCCCGCCGCCCGGCACCGGTTCGCCGACCACGAGCGGCCCGGGTTCACCGGGCACCAGCACGACGCCGGGCCCGTCCCCGAGCGGCGGCACCACCAGTGGCCCGATCCCGACCGAAGGTCCCGTGAGCCCGGGCGGTACCCCCACAAACCCGGGCGACCGCTTCTAACCACTGACGCAGCATCACCGTCGGCGCAGCACCACCACTGACGCAGCACCCACCACCAACGCGGGACTGGTGCGCCATACCAGGGCGCGCCGTCGGCATCGGTAGCGCTCGTCGGCGCGCCGCCTGGCAACGCCCAGCCCGTGGCCTGCTGGCGAGGTTGATGAGCGGTGGCCGTCCGCTGGATCACCCCGCTCCATGCTCGCGCTCGTCGCGACCGTCGCCACTCGGCCGAAGTATCACCAACGCCCTGCGAGTAGGGCTAGCTGGGTTTGGAGTGTAGGTCCGGCTTGCGACGGAAGAGGGCGATCACCGCGATCAGGCTGACCACCGCCCAGCTGCCCTCCAGGAGCAGGAAGCCCCAGGAACTCTCGGCCGCGGCGATCGCGGCTAGGACCGCGGAGCCAACGAGGTTCAGCAGTTGGTAGGTCCAGGTGCGTTGTTCGAGCCGGCCCGCCTGGGAGGCGGCGAACGCGACCAGGATTGTCACGGCTCCGGCGATTTCGAGGACGTCGACAGGATGCATCTCGAGGCCCCTCCAGGGGCGGGCGCCGTCTTTGCTCCACCGGGTACGGCGCCATCTCGTCCGGGGCCCGCCAGACCGGCGGGCCTCACACCAGCTTACCTGGGAAGATCTACGGGGAATCGCGAATCGTGGTTGCCTTGGTCACCAACCGGGCGGCGACCGCGGCCGGGAGTCGGGCCGCCGTCGATCACCAAGTTCTGCAGTTCGAGCCGGCCGGCATGGTCGGTGCCGGCGATGATCCCGATTGCGTCGCAGCTCGATCATTCCAACATCGTTTGCCTTGAGCAACGAGCTCGCGCACACCCCGGGCTCGACTAGTCCAGGAGTCTGAGCAGTTCCTCGTCGTTCCAGAGCGCGGCCGGAACAGATTGTCGGACCAGCGCCGCGTCCGCGCGGATCTCCGCCTGGCTGGCAGCTCCGATCAACACCGAGGTGACGGCGGGATGCCTTCCAGGAAAGGCGAGCGCGGCCTGCGGCAGGGATACGCCGTACCGCTCGCAGACGGCCGAGATCCGGCGCGCCAGAATGGTGGCCGCATCGGTCGCGTGCTCCGGCCGGTCGGTCTGCAGCACCTGCGGAGTCAGTACTCCGGACACGATCGCGGCGACCCCTCGAGCCTGGCACCGATCGAGCAAGGGTGCCGCGGAACGGTCGAGCAGGGAGTACTGACCAGCGAGCAGAACCGCGTTGAGGTCGGTATCGCGGACGAACCGGTCGAGCAACCGCCAGTCGTCCATCGCGGCCCCGATCGCGGTGATCGCACCTTGCTCGCGGAGTTCGCGCAGCACCGGATAGGCCTCGTCGAGCGCCTGTTGCGTGTGCTCTCCGGGGTCGTCCAGGAACACCAGGTCGACATCGAGCTCGAGCCGGTCGGAGCTCTCCACCAGCGACCGCTTGATCCCGTCGGCCGAGAAGTCGACGCTGCCATCAGCGAGCCGGCCGACCTTGGTCGAGACGAGGAACTCCCCGCGCGGCCGGCGGGCGAGCGCAGTACCGAAGCGGCGTTCGGACTGGCCGCGGCCGTAGAGCGGCGAGGTGACGAAGAACCGGATCCCGGCCTGGTACGCCGCGTCGATGGTGGCCGTCGCGATCGCGTCACCGTCCGGACCCGGCAGTTCGCCGATCGGCGAACCATCGAGCCCGAAGCGGGGTGGCCGGAATCTCGTCATGATCCTGGGTGAGAGCAGTTGGCTGGGAGCGGTCATCGCAGTGATTCCTCCCTGGTCGGCACCACTACCAGGATCGGGGGTCTGCGACGACCTCGCATCTCGAACGTCCCAGCCGAGCCGTCGCAACGCAAGCCCCTTCCCGCAGCGAACCGGTCCGCGCCGAACTGTCAGCGGCCCGAGTCGTACAGGGCCTTCACCTCCGTCGAGGTCAGCGCGCGGTCGAACAGGTGCACCTGGTCGACGGTCCCGTCGAGGTAGTCGACCTGGTTGCCGCCGAACTCGGCCCGGCCGATCACCGTGTTGCCGGTGGGGGTGGCGTCCAGGCTGCAAGCGCTCTTGGTGGCCACAAGCGCGCCGTCGACGTACAGCCTCAGCTCGCCCTGCGCGGCGTCGCGGACACCGGTCAGGTGATACCACTGCCCCGGCGTCGGCTTGCCCGCTCGGATGGAAGGCCAGGTGCCGCGGTCCCGCGCCGGCCTCTACTGTGGCCTGGGAGCTCAGAGCCAACGGCAATGTCCCCCGAGCCGTAGTTGGCGCTCAGCAAGTACTTGCCATCAGCAACCAGTGCGGGATGGCACGGCGCGAATCCGCCGTTCGGCTGACGGTTGAGCACTCGCAACTTGCCCGGAGCATCAACCGCGACCGCGGTGACGCCACCCGCCGCCTGCTCGTTCACGGCGTAGCAGGTTGCGACCGAGGACGACGGATCAGGAACTGTGGTTGCAATCTACGCAACAGGAACGCTGAGCCAGGCCGGATCACCCGGGGGCGAGCTGAAGCTGACCGAGGTGCCGAGCCTGCTCCGACCGAGGTAGCGCGGGTCCACCGTGTCCACCACGAGCACGAGGTGATGCCCCGCCGCGACCTCCCAGCTCGTCGCCTCCAGCTTGAAGTCGAACGGTACGGCGCGGCCGGGTGTTGCCCCGCGCAACGTGTACGGCTTGTGCGAGACGAGCGACCCGACGCCCAGCGCGTCAACGTCGTACAGGTAGGCGAAGAGCGAGGTGTCGCGGCCGCTCGGCGTGACGGTGACATGCAGCCGCGGCGTGCCGTTCAGTACTGCAGGCGAGCTGTAGGTCGGGCCCGACCAGACCCCCGCGAAGGTGCGATCGACCAGTGGCGTCGCGACTCCCACCGGGATCGACAGGAGCCCTTGCAATGCGCCCGATACCAGTGCGATCCCGCTGTCGGCCAACGTCGGAACGCCTGCGCCGATGCCATTGGACCAGCCGGTCGCAGCTTTGCTCTGCAGCCCGCCGGTCCGGGACAACCCGGCCGGCTTCGACAGGTACGAAGTCTTCGGCGATCCGACGGCAGCCCAGTTCGGGTAGCCACGCCAGACGTTGCGCTGCGACTTGAGCTGGACAGGCGCTTCCGCATCGGCGCCATTGTCCGCGCCGGTCAGGTAGTGCCGCAGCCAGGGAGCCAGCTCGTCCCACGTCTCGTTGGGCAGGCCGATCGCCCCGGTCAACTCGGGGGTCGCGTGGTCGCCGTGCGCCAGGAGGAGTCGCTTCGGCCCGGTGAGCCTGGTGAAGAAGTCGGTGTACTGCGTGGGCGGGAAGATCGAGTCCTCGAACGCGTTGGCGAGGAACACGGCCGGCTGGTTCGCGTTGATCCGGTCGATCACCGTCGCCGCGGACCGCACCGGCGCGAGCTGCTTCGCCTCCGTGATCGCGCCGTCGTAATCGCCAACCAGGAACTTGGCCTGCAGCGATCGCATCTCGGGCCCGGGCCGCCCGGTGATGTTGCCCAGCGCAAGGAGTCCCGCGACGGACTGCAGCGCGACCGTCTCGTTGGGGTTGAGCGAGGCGATCAGATCGGCCCAGCCGCTGAGTGCGCCGACCGCCTTGATCCGGGGATCCTGCGCGCTGGCCAGCAAGGAGACGCCGGCGCCGTAAGAGATGCCGACCGCGGCCACCCTGTCGGTATCAGCCGCCGTGTGCTCGACCGCCCAGTCGATCACCTCGCTGACATCGGCCACGGTAGGCGGCCCCGCGATGTCGATGCCACCGGCGGAGTCCCAGAAGCCACGGCTGGAGTACGAGATCACTTGGAACCCGGCCTTGGCGAGCTTGGTGCCCTGGCCGACGTACTGGCTCTTCGGAGTTGAGCGTGGGTGAGCCGTTCGTCACTGTCGGCGTGGCGTAGGCGGGGAAGGGGTCAGGGCCTTCACGATCAGCAGCGACCA
>NZ_SLWM01000050.1:0-21871 GCF_004342085.1 Kribbella orskensis | reverse complement strand
GCCGAAGCCGAAGCTGACTACTATGCACGAACCCGTGACGACCAACCGGTCGCTCACACATAACCGAGGGGTGCATCAAACCCAGGACGGTTCAAACTCCGAACCGCCCTCGCCCGCGCACACGGCGACCTCCGTGCCGCCACCTCACCAGGCCGGCGAAGTGTCGATACTTGAAGCGTCTGCTATCAGGTGCAAGCTGGGTGAAGAAATCGGGCATCTTGAGGAGTGACGGTGTCATCATCTCGCGATACGGACGAGTTCCTGGCGAACCTCGACTACGGCCAGAGATGGGTGGAGGCCGAGTCCTACGTGGCGAGAGAACTCCACATCGAACTCGACGAAAACGCACACCTTGGGGATGACTGGGTGCTCACACCTGACGAGGTGAGACTTGCGGGATGCCAGCGCATCATCGACTCCTCACCCGGCCCTGCTGTTCTTGAGGTCCTGGTGGCTGCCCTGCGGACCTCCTACCACTTGCAGCGAGTGCATGCGATGCTGACACAGATCGCGGCACCCTCCGCCGACAAGTGGCGAAACGGTGACCGTGGCTATGCCAACCGCGACTTGCTGCGTCGCGTTAGCCAGACCTACCGATACGGCGTGAAGGCTGCAGACCTCGACTTCGTACTCGAGATGTGCAGCGAACCAACCTTCGCGCCACAGGACCCAGACGACGGCGAAGATCTCCGGGCATACTGGTTCGATTCCCTGGCCAAGATCAAGGACCCCAGAGTCGGCGCCTTCTGTCGCACCATCATCCAGGAGGACCTCGGACGTTGGTCCGACTTCCGACTCATTGACGCGCTGCGGGCCGCGGCCAAGTCATGGGAACCCTCTGATGCCGAGGCCTTCAGCCGCATAGCTGCAGAGCACCCCGACAGCTGGATCAGGCAGAACACGAAACGCATCCTCGAACGACACGCGTGACGTTCGCAACGCCCGACCGCGAATGAGCGGTGACCACGTGACAGACACTGTCCATGACGCAAACCCCCAGGTCACCGTTCAATCCCAGAACCTGAGCTTAAGGGAAAACATGTTCTAGTCGGGCCGGCAACGTGGGGAGGTCCTCCGGCCGCAGGTCTGGGCGCAACGCTGGGAGTAGGCGTTGGCCGAACTGTGCCGTGTTCCTCCGGGTAGACCCGCTAGCCTCGTCCGGTGGCCAACGGTTCGCTGCGATTCATGATCGATGCTGATCACGGGCAGTTCTACCTTCAGGACTTCCCAGCGTACGACGACTGGATGGCCACGCACGCCATGGATCCAAACCTGCCACCGGCCGGCTGGACCCACGAGGCAGTCCACATCCATCGCATCGGCGTGGAAGCCCACTCGATCTCGGTCGGCACCGCACGCGATGACCTTGTCGAATCACTGATCAACGTCCACGCGTCCGCGCCCGTACTCGAGCCGTCGGCTGAGCACGTCGTGGAGGCCGACCTCGACGTTCCCAACGGTGAACTGACCGTCTACAGTCCCGGAGTCGATCCTGCCGAAGGTCCGACTCTGACGGTGCCTGCCGTGCTGCTACGCGCCCGGGTTTCCTATGTCCCCTCCGAACCCCCGGACATCGTCACCAATGGCGGTCCGGGCGATCACTTCTTGTACCGGATCGACCTCTGGCCGACTGGCCAGGCCCGCGAAGTCGCCATCCTCAGACAGGGTCCGGATCCCTGGGCGGGGTAGAACGTCACCCGCTCCTCGCCGCTCGATGGACGCATCATGTGTCCGCACCGGTTCCGAGGATGAGGAGGTCTTCCGGCCGCCGGTCTGGGCGCAACGCTGGGGATAGGCGTTATCCGACAGTGCAGTATTCCTCGAGCGGCGTGCAGTGCTCTGCGGCTCAGGCCAGCTCCCAACTTCGCTCCTGATCCTCGTCGAGTGGCAGGACCGGCAGACGTGTCAGCAGGTCCGCCAGCACGTCCTGATTGGTTTCTTCGAGAGCCCCGGCAGCGTGTCGAAATCGGCCAGGCTGACGTCAACCGAGAACAGCCAATCGTTCTCTCCTTTGCCGAGAACCGCTGCGTTGCACCGGAGAACCCCAGGCGACGCGTAATTGTGCGGCACAAGGATGACGCGTTCGACCGTCGCATGATTCGCCGCCAGCCAAGCCGGCCTGCCGTTCGCACCGCGACCGGCTGCGGTGTTCTTCGCCATGAGTTCGTCCAGCCGATTGACGGGGATGTCCTTGAGTTCGGCGAGCAGCGTGTCGTCGCGCCGATCCCCGGAGCCAAGCACCGACAAGATCGCTCGCCGTGCACATCGCACCAAGGACAGCGCAGTCACTCTCGTCACCCCTTCAAGTTCCGGACGTAGATCCGAGTGTCCCACTTGATCCCCTGGTGAGCCGGCGATGCCGCCCGTCTGAGGAGCTCCAGGCGTCGATGATTACCCTCCATCAACGCATCCGAGTTCGAAGCACCTGGCCACATAGTCGGTCGCTCGTTGCCACGTGCTCCCGTGTTGGCTGCCACTGCCCAACGCAAACCGCAGAAGGCCGGCCTCTGGATCTGCGGCGGTCCTCTTCAATTCGATGACCTCGTAAGCAGTGATGTCGGGCCCGTTCAGGGCGTCCCGTACCGCCGGGAGTACCGACAGGGCCAAATTGTCCAGATCCTTGCCCTGCCGTGGAGGAACCACGAGCAGAACCACCCTGAGCGGTACACGCAGCGGGGCAAGTATCGGGAACCGGTCAACCATGCCCGCCACGTCCTTGCGAACTGCAGCCGTGAACTTGCGCCCCAGCCACAGATCGACCTGCCGAAGCCCCGGAGGGACTCGCAGCCGCAGTCCTACCTCACGTCGACCGCGTCAACCCAGCCGGTACCCGGGCTCGAATGTATGCAGCGGTCGTCACCCCAGCCGAGGATGCTGACGCAACCGAACAACTGGCCGCCCTTCTCGGGCGCGGTCGCAAGTCCGCCTGCGGACCCGATTCGGGCCGCGCCAGCCACGTCAAGTTCGACGGTCGCGGTGGCCTGCTCCCCCGTCATGGACACCGTCCACGACGCAACCTCCCAGGTCACACCCCGAGAATCATTTTCAAAGCTTAAGGGAAACATGTTCTACTGACCGGGAGTGGAACTGGCCACCCCTCGCAGAGTGGTGTACGGACGGTCTGGGAGGTGGCGCGGTGGGTTACCAGAACCCCCCGATCCGCTGGTCGGAGCTCGAGCAGAAGCTGTCCGACCGCTCACGCCCGGACTCGCACGGCGGCCGCCCGGTCGAGGCCGATGGCGGCGACTCCCCCGCCTGGAGTCAGCACCGCGGACCGTACGTTCCGCCGGCCGACGACAAGCCACAGCCGCCCGAGGGCGAGGTCGTCCCCTACGCCGAACTGCACGGCCACTCCAACTTCAGCTTCCTCGACGGCGCCTCCTCCCCCGAGCAACTGGTCGAGGAGGCCGTGCGGCTCGGTCTGCACGCGATCGCGCTGACCGACCACGACGGGTTCTACGGCTCGGCCCGCTTCGCCGAGACCGCGGCGTCCTACGACGTCACCACCGTCTACGGCGCCGAGCTCGCCCTCGGCCTGACCGGTCCCCAGAACGGCGTCGCGGATCCCGAAGGCTCGCACCTGCTGGTGCTGGCCGAGCGGCAGGACGGCTACCACCGGCTGTCCGGAGCGATCACCGAAGCCCACCTCGCAGGCGGGGAGAAAGGCCGGCCGATCTACGACCTGGAAGACCTGGCCGCCCGCGGCCGCGACCACTGGCTGATCCTGACCGGCTGCCGCAAGGGCGCCGTGCGCAGTGCTCTCACCAGCGCTTCATCGATCGCTGCCGGCGTCGACGCCGCGCGGCGCGAGCTCGACCAGCTGATCGCGCTGTTCGGCCGGGACCGGGTCGTGGTCGAGCTGATCGACCACCGGATGCCGACCTCGTCGACCGAGAACCGCGCCCTGACCGAGCTCGCCCAGGCCGCAGGGCTCCCCACGGTCGCGACCGGCAACGTGCACTACGCCACCACGCGCGACCACAAACTCGCCTCGGCGCTCGCCGCCGTCCGCGCCCGCCGCAGCCTGGACGAGATGGACGGCTGGCTACCCGCCGGCCCCTCAGCATTCCTGCACTCCGGTGCCGAGATGGCCGCCAAGTTCAGGAACTTCCCCTGCGCCGTCGCCCGGTCGGTCGAGCTGGCGCGACATGGCCAAGGCCCTCGGCTACTCCGTCGGACAGCAAGACGCCTGGTCGAAACAAGTCGACGGCTGGTCACCCGAGATCACCTCGACCGACCACGACATCCCCTCCCCCGTCGTCGCGCTGGCCGGCGAGCTGCTGAAGTTCCCGCGGCACCTGGGGATCCACTCCGGCGGGATGGTCCTCACCGAACGGCCCGTGGGCGAGGTGGTGCCGATCGAGCACGCCCGGATGGAGAACCGGACCGTGCTGCAGTGGGACAAGGACGACTGCGCCTACATGGGCCTGGTGAAGTTCGACATGCTCGGCCTCGGGATGCTCGCCGCCCTGCAATACACGATCGACCTCGTCGAAGACCGCCTCGGCGAGAAGTGGGAACTCCACACCATCCCCAAAGAGGAACAAGGCGTCTACGACCAGCTCTGCAGAGCCGACTCCGTCGGCGTCTTCCAGGTCGAGTCCCGCGCCCAGATGGCCACCCTCCCCCGGCTGCGGCAGCGCGGTTCTACGACCTCGCCTGCGAGATCGCGCTCATCCGCCCCGGCCCCATCCAGGGCGGCGCCGTGCACCCCTTCGTCCGGCGGATGACCGGCCAGGAACCCATCACCTACCCGCACCCGCTGCTGGAACCGGTCCTCGAGCGGACTAAAGGCGTCCCGCTGTTCCAGGAACAGCTCATGCAGATGGCGATGGCCGTCGGCGGCATCGACGGCGACGAAGCCGACCTGCTGCGACGCGCGATGGGCTCGAAACGCGGCATCGAGAAGATCTCCTCCCTCAAGGCCAAGCTGTACGAAGGGATGGCCGGCAACGGGATCACCGGCGACACCGCGGACGCGATCTACGCCAAGATCGAGGCCTTCGCGAACTTCGGGTTCGCCGAATCCCACTCGATCAGCTTCGCCCTGCTCGTCCACGCCTCCACCTGGTTCCGGCTGCACTACCCCGCCGCGTTCCTCGCCGCGCTGCTCCGCGCACAGCCGATGGGGTTTTACTCCCCGCAATCGCTGGTCGCGGACGCGAAACGGCATGGCGTCGAAGTACGGCGTCCGGATCTGCAGCGCTCCGGGGTGAACGCCGAGCCCGAGGACCTGGTCGACGGCCAGCACACCGGGCCAAGCGGGATGGCGTCGTGCCTGACTGACCCGCAACCACCGATCGGCCCGTTCGACCCCGATGCCCCCGACACCTGCACTGAGCACCGACGCGACGGCGCCTATGCCGTCCGGCTCGGGCTGGCCGGCGTGAAGACCATCGGCACCAAGGACGCCGAGCGAATCGTCGAACAGCGCCAGCTGCACGGCCCGTACACCGACATGGCCGACCTCGTCCGCCGCACCGGCCTCACCACACCCCAGATCGAAGCGCTAGCCACCGCCGGAGTCTTCGACTGCCTCGGCCTCGACAGGCGCCAGGCCCTGTGGGAGGCCGGCCGGGCCGCCGAAGAACGCCCTGAACGGTTCGCCGGCGTCACCGTCGTCGGGCCACCCCCGACCCTGCCGGGAATGAGCGATGACGAACTGACGATCCAGCACGTGCGCGAACGCCTCACCGCCGAAGGCGACCGCTCTCCGGCGCCCAACTGCGCCTCACCGACCCCCGACGGTTGCGGATCACCGCGGTCGCCACCATCACCGCCCGCGGACAGCTCGCCGACCTTGAGTTGCGCCACCGCCGCCGGGCCGGCGCAGAAGGCCACATCTGAGCAGCCAAGCCGCACAACTTCGCGCGGACTCACTAAAGATCCGTGCTCCCGCAGCGCCGCCGAAAGGAAGTCCACGCTGGCGTTGACCAGCGGGCGCTGGTCAACGCCAGCGAAGAGCAAGCTCTCCCATTTCTTCTATCTTCCTCCCCGTCAGGCGGTGGTCACGCGGTGAGGTCTGGGTCAGTCCAGCGACGTGTCGCTGAGCGACGTCAGACGAATAGCAGCGTCGGGGTGGGTCTCACCGATCTGATCCAGTAGGTCATGCAGCAGGTGACGGAGATTCTCGAACTCATCGGGACCGACCAGCTGAGCCCATCGGGTCTCGATCAGGTCCCCCGCACCCGCTGCGACCGGCTGTACTGCCTTTCCCCGTTCGGTGAGTACGACCAGCGGGGAGCGTCCATCGCGGGGGTTGGGGCGCCGCTCGAGATAGCCGGCCCGCTCGAGCTGTTCGACAGATTGCGCCATGGTCTGTTTGCGGACGCCAGCATGGCTGGCGAGTTCACGAACCTGGATACCCTCCGGCGGGACGAACGGAAACACCTTCGCATCCCCAGATCGGATGTCGCCGAAGCCGGCTTCAGCGAGGGACGTCTCGATGCCAAGGGTGTATTCCCGATGCAGCAGGCGCAGGAGCGTGCCCGCCTGCCTGCACCGTTACATGCATAACAACACACAGGAATTCGCTGACGGAAGGAGTCGATCATGGCGAGCGAGACGAGATCACGATCGAACATCGAGATCGTTCGTGAGTACGCGCAGAGGGGCTTCAACCAGCACAATCCCGACGTGACGTCGCAGTACCTAGCCCCCGAGGTGAGGTGGCATGGCCAGACCCTCGGAACGGAGCGCCAAGTCGGTGAGACTGGCCAGCACGGGGGCGGGCAGGCGCTCGGTGCCGGCAGCGGTCGAGCTCTTAATCGTGACAGAGGAGACACGCGCCATGAGCTTTGAAAAGACCCCGAGCGGGACCCACGGCACCCGTGCTCCGTCTGGGTCAAACGCGTTCACGCGGTTCATCGGCCGCATGATGACCAAGTCCCATCGACGCAACGGGGACAGGTTCATGGGCATGGACCTGCTGTACCTGACGACCGTCGGTGTCAAAACGGGGCAGAAACGGCAGAACCCACTTGCCCGCTTTCCAGACGGTGACGGCAGCTGGCTGGTCGTCGCATCGTTGGGCGGGTCAGCGCGCAACCCCAGCTGGTATCACAACATCGCGGCGCATCCCGATCAGGTCTGGATCGAGGTGGCCGGTGATCACTTCCGGGTGACCGCTGAGCAACTAGACTGGGAACCTCGCGAGGTAGCGTGGCAGCGGATCATCGACAGCCAGCCCCGCTATGCCGGCTACCAAACCAAGACGGACCGTGTTCTGCCGATCCTCCGGCCGTCTCCCGCCCAGAACCCCTGACCGCCACTCTCGGCAGGCGCCCACTCAGGACAGTCGCCGGCGGGCCTTGCCCGGTCCGCAGGTCGGCGGGTTGAGCGTCGGCGGCGGGCAGGGACGCGGTGAGGTAGGCGGTCTCGCGGCTGGTTTGCCGCCGAGGGTGGGGTGATCCGCACGACTTGCAGGGCGTCGGGAACGCGATCCCGCCGGGATGTGCAGAGTGACGGCTTTGGACGGTACGGTTTCTCCATGGCCGCGGTCGCGGCGCTGGTCCCGAGCCGGGATCTGCGCCCAGGGCAGAGCCTTGAGCTGGGCGAACAGGGGGCTGTGCGGCGTCGGAGGTGGCGCGCGGTCGGCCGGGAATGGGCCGACAGCCTCGACGTCTCGGAAGCTGCGAACGCATGCTTTTACGCATGGTTTTCGGCGCGAATCGATGAGTCATCACGCTCAAGGCTGAGAGGTTTCGCACGACCAAAGCGCAGGTCAAATGCTGCTCTTGGCAAGTGCCGGCAATGGACAGGTCTCCTCGGCTGGTAATCAGCGGATACCAGGTTCGAGTCACCGCTGGCCGCTGAGCACGAGGCGTGTGGTTGGCCCACGGACGACCTTTGTGTCGAGGATCTGCATGGCGTGTGGGGTGTCAGCGACGGTGCGCTGACCACTGTTCCCCACTCTCGCGGAGCCATCGCACGGGCCGGAGCATCTCCGGACCAAGATGCGTGGATCAGGCACCTCTCCATCCGCGGTTGTCTTCAGTCCGCGCGACAGTTCGGTCATGCCGGGTGAGCGTCGAGCTTCACGGCTAGCCGGTCAGGGTTCCTTCTGCAAGCCGCCCAGACGTTGAACCTCAAGGTTTGGCAGTCGACTGGAAGGCGTGAGGGTGATGGCTTATGTGAAAGATCTGTGGACCCATCCCGTGAAGCAGGCCGATGGCACGGTCGTGCGGGAGCGGAGCAAGAGGTGGGGACGGGGGAAGCGGTGGATGGCTGGATGGCTGGAGCCAGAAGGGAACGAGCGAACGCAGGTGTTCCGCACCAAGGTGGCTGCCGAGCGCCATACGGCGGCTATGGAGACAGATCGGGCGCGTGGGGAGTACATCGATCCGAACGCTGGCAAGGTCCGGTTCGAGGTGGTTGCCGAACGGTGGCTGAGGTCACGGGTGGTGGATCCGGCCAGCGCGATTAGGTACGAGTCGTCTCTGCGGCTACACGTTGCTCCGGTCTTTGGGCGGCGGCAATTGAGGAGTATCAAGCCGTCGGAGATCGCCGGGTGGATCGCGGATCTCGACGCGCGGTTCGGATCATCGACGGCGCGTACCGCGTTCATTGTTCTGCACGGGACCTTGGAACTCGCGGTCGACGACGAGTCGATCAAACGGAATCCGGCCAAAGCACGAGTCGTGAAGGTCCCAGCGGAGAAGACCGGGAGGGTCGTCGCGTGGAGCGATGAGACCGTGTTCAGGATCGTCGAATGCCATCCACCGTTGTACCGGCCGATCGCGTCCGTCGGCGCGGCATGTGGGCTACGTCAAGGCGAGCTCTTCGGACTTGCCACGCAAGACATCGACTTCGCCGAGATGGTCATCCACGTACGGCGGCAGGTGAAGAAGCTAGGCAGGGACTTCGTGTTCGCGCTACCGAAGAATGACACCGAGCGGACAGTGCCGATGCCTGAATGGACGGCGCTGGCACTCAAGGAGCACATCGAGGCAGCCAAGCCCCGGCCGTACACCCTGCCTTGGGAGAAGCTGGACGGGAAGCCGCTGACGGTGAAGCTTCTGTTCCGGTGGACTGACGACAAGCACCTCCGCGCTCGCACGTACGACGAGCTGGTCTGGAAGCCAGCTCTCGCCCAGGCGGGGGTAATCCCGATGCCGAAGAAGGACGCCCGCGGCAGGCGTCACTACAAGACCAACCGCGACACCGGCATGCACGCGCTGCGGCACTACTACGCGAGCATCACCCTGGCCGACGGCGTCAACATCAAAGAACTCGCCGAGTACCTAGGTCACGGAGACCCTGGCTTCACACTCCGCCTGTACACCCACATGCTCCCGTCCTCCCACGAGCGGGCGCGCAAAGCAGTGGATGCCCGGCTAGCTCGCCTCTTCTCCATTCCTTCTCACGGAACTGTGACGGAACAGGCCGCCGACCGCTCCCCTATTCACACCTGGGACCGGGACGGCGGGCCGCACCTCGAAGACCCTGGAATGGGCCTCTGACCTGCGGAAACGTCAGCGGATGCGCATGCCGGAGATGGCTCGGGAGATGACCAGGCGCTGGATCTCCGAGGTGCCTTCGAAGATGGTGTAGATCTTTGAGTCTCGGTGCATGCGTTCTACTGGGTATTCGCGGGTGTAGCCGTTGCCTCCCAGGATCTGGATGGCTTCTTCGGTGGCCTTGACCGCGACCTCGGACGCCTTGAGTTTGGCCATTGAGCCTTCGCCGTTGCGGTAGTCGGGTTGCTGGCCGCGCATCAGGGCCGCGGACATGAAGGCGGCTCGCCAGACGAGGAGACGGGCGGCGTCGATCTCGGTGGCCATGTCGGCGAGTTTGAAGGCGATGCCCTGGTTGTCGATGATCGGGCGGCCGAACTGCTCGCGGTCCTTGGCGTAGTCCAGCGCGAACTCGTACGCCGCTCGCGCGATGCCGACCGCCTGGGAGCCGACGATGTGCCGGGTCATCTCGAAGGTCGCCATCGAGGCGTTGCCACGTGAGGCCGAGCCGTTGTTCTCGCGCGCCTTCGCCAGCCGGGCGTCGAGCTTCTCCTTGCCACCAAGGACATTGGCGGCCGGGACCCGCACGTTGTCGAAGAACACGTCCGCGGTGTGCGACGCCCGCAGCCCGTGCTTCCTCAGCTTGGTCCCCTGCTCCAGCCCGCGAACCTCGGACTTCGGTACTACGAACGCCGCCTGGCCCCTGCTGCCGAGTGACGGGTCGACGGTGGCGACGACCACGTGAATGTCGGCGATTCCACCGTTAGTGGCCCAGGCCTTCTGCCCGTTGATCACCCACTCGTCGGTCTTCTCGTCGTACGTCGCCTTCGTGCGGATGGCGGATACGTCCGAACCGGCGCCGGGCTCCGACGAACAGAAGGCGGCAACACGAACGTCATCGGCGGTTCCGTAGCAACGAGGCAACCACTGGCTCCACTGCTCGGGCGTGCCGTTGGAGAAGACGGCGGAGCTCGCGAGCCCCGTGCCAACGAGTGACATCCCGATGCCGGCGTCACCCCAGAAGAGCTCCTCCTGGACCAGCGGCATCAGCAGGCCGGACGGGTCGATGAAGAGGTTGATGCTGGCGTCCATGCCGTAGAGGCCGATCTTCGCGGCCTCCTGGATCACCGGCCACGGGGTTTCCTCGCGCTCGTCCCACTCGGACGCGGCGGGCCGGATCACCGAGGCGGCGAACTCGTGCGCCCAGTCGCGGATCTCCCGCTGCTCGTCGTTGAGGTTCAGGTTGAACGTCTGCCACTCCGGCTTGGACCGCTCGGCCGCAAGCTCGCCCGCCAGACCCATCACGTCCACCGGCACCGGCGCTGGGCCGCCGGCAGCAGGCGCAGTACCAGCGGCAGAGCCGGCACCGCCGCCGGCCGCGGCTGGGTTGGTCGACGAAGACTCGGTCATGGTCATCGATTCCTCCGGAGCGAGCTGCAGGGTGATCGTTCGGCAAGGATGTTACCCACGAGTGTAACTATCGTTTGCACCGAGGGGTACCGGTGTGACTAAGATCGGTGCATGAGCTCCGCGCTGCTCGCGATCGGACGCCGCCGGACCACGGCGGAGCGTCGGCGCGACCGGGAGCGGGACATCATCCGCGCCACCCGCGAACTGTTCGACGAGCGCGGCACGATCGACGCCCAGATCGACGACATCGCCAAGCGCGTCGGCATCAACAAGGCGCTCATCTACCGGCACTTCGCCGGCAAGGAAGAACTCTTCGCGCTCACCCTGGTCGACTACCTCGGCGAGCTGGATGAGCGACTGCAGGCCGTGGACGGGCCGCGCCGGGCGCCGATGAACCGGTTGCGCTCGCTCAGCGAGGTCTTCGTCGACTTCTGCCTGGAGTATCCGGCCTTCGCGGACTGTGCGATGAGCCTGCTCCGGCGGACCGGCGAGGAATTGTTCGGCGAGATCACCGAGCCCGTGATGACCAAGCTCGGTACTGCCATGGCCACCGCGCTCGAGCGGATCTCGGCCATCCTGAAGGCCGGGCAGAAGGCGGGCGTGTTCGACGAGGTCGACACCGACTACCTGGCCAACCACCTCTACACCCAGACCCTCGGCGCGATGCACATGGCCCGGATGGGCCTGATCGTGTCCCGCACCGGGCCGGGGCCGGACAAGATCCCGGGCCACCCGGTGGTGCACCAGGCCGACATCGCCACCGTCCGGTCCACCGCGATCACCGCGACCCTCGCCACCGCGGTCGGCCGCCTCGCCTTCGCCGGTACCAGGCCGACCAGGTCCGCCACAAACGGCCAGGCCGGCATCACCGCAAACGGCAAAGCCGGCAAGACCGTCAAGGCCACCGCCCGGCGCTCCACCTCACGAACAGCAGGAGAGAACCCGTGACCGAGACCCGCAAGGTGGCCGTTGTCGCCGGCAACCGCATCCCCTTCGCCAGGCAGGACAAGACGTACCGGCACGCCTCCAACTCCGACATGCTCACGGCCGCCCTCAACGGCCTGGTCGACCGCACCGGACTAGGCGGCCAGGAGTTGGGCGAGGTCGTCGCCGGCGCAGTACTGAAGCACGCACGCGACTGGAACCTGGTCCGCGAGGTGGTCCTCGGATCGAAGCTCGCGGCCACCACCCCGGCCTACGACATCCAGCAGGCCTGCGGCACCGGTCTCGAGGCGGCGATCCTGGTCGGCAACAAGATCGCGCTCGGCCAGATCGACGCAGGCATCGCGGGTGGTGTCGACACCGCGTCCGACGCGCCGGTCGCGGTCAACGACGACCTGCGCAACATCCTGCTCGACCTCAACCGCGCCAAGAGCCTGCAGGACCGGCTGAAGGTGCTCACGCGCGTCCGGCCGAAGGCGATCATCCCGGAGATCCCGCGCAACGCCGAGCCGCGGACCCGCAAGTCGATGGGCGAGCACGCCGCCCTCACCGCGCTCGAGTGGGGCATCACCCGCGAGGCGCAGGACGAGCTCGCGTACCGCTCCCACATGAACCTGGCCGCGGCGTACGACCGGGGCTTCCAGGACGACCTGATCACGCCGTACCTGGGTCTCGAGAAAGACCAGAACCTGCGGCCTGACACCACGGTCGAGAAGCTCGCCAAGCTGAAGCCGGTCTTCGGCAAGGGCGAGACCGCGACGATGACGGCGGGCAACTCCACTCCCCTGAACGACGGCGCGTCCACGGTGCTGCTGTCCACCGACGAGTGGGCCGCCGAGCACGGGCTGCGCCCCCTGGCCTACCTGACCCACTCGCAGACGGCGGCCGTCGACTACGTGAAGGGCGCCGAGGGCCTGCTGATGGCTCCCGCGTACGCCGTACCGCGGATGCTGGCGCGAGCGGGTCTGACCCTGCAGGATTTCGACTACTACGAGATCCACGAGGCGTTCGCATCGCAGGTGCTGGCGACCCTGAAGGCCTGGGAGGACCCGATCTTCTGCAAGGAACGGCTCGGCCTGGACGCCCCGCTGGGCGAGATCGACCGGTCCAAGCTGAACGTGAACGGCAGTTCGCTGGCGGCCGGGCACCCGTTCGCCGCGACCGGCGGGCGGATCGTGGCCGCGCTGGCCAAGCAGCTGGACGAGAACGGCGGTGGCCGTGGCCTGATCTCGATCTGCGCCGCCGGTGGCCAGGGCGTCGTCGCCATCCTCGAGAAGTGAAGAAGCAGGAGCAACTGATGACGGACCGCTACCAGACTTTCACCCGGACGCCGCTGGGCCGGACGCTGGTCAAGAACCTCGGCCTGCCCGACCCGACCCCGCTGCCGCGCTGGACCGAGGGCTCGTCGGTGATCGACGGGCCGGTGGTGTTCGGCGCGATCACCGAGACCGACACCGGCAAGGCGATCCAGGCCGTGCTGCGGGACATCGGAGCCACCTTCAGTACCGCGGCCGAGGGCGTCGCCTCGAGCGAGTTGCGCCCCAAGGCCCTCGTGTTCGACGCGACCGGCGCAACCTCCACCGCGGATCTCACCTCGCTGCAGCGGTTCTTCTCCCCCGTCATCCGCCAGCTCGGTACTGCGGGCCGGGTGATCGTGGTCGGACGGACTCCGGAGCTGTCGGCGACTCCCGAGCAGCAGGTCGCGCAGCGTGCGCTGGAGGGATTCACCCGGTCGCTCGGCAAGGAGGTGAAGCGCGGAGCCACGGTCAACCTGGTCTACGTCGCACCTGACGCGCACGACCAGCTCGACTCGACCCTGCGGTTCTTCCTGTCGCCCAAGTCGGCGTACGTGAGCGGCCAGGTGGCCCGGATCGGTACGGGTCCGCTCGTCGGGAACGGCCCGGCCGCGCCGCTCGCGGGCAAGGTCGCGCTCGTCACCGGAGCGGCCCGGGGTATCGGGGCCGCGATCGCCAAGACCCTGGCTCGCGACGGAGCCACCGTGCTCGGCGTCGACGTACCGCAGAACGCCAACGACCTGCGCAAGGTGATGTCCTCGATCGGCGGCAGCGAGTTGCTGCTCGACGTCACCTCGATCGACGCCCCGCAGCGGATCGCGGCGGCCGGTGCGGAGCTCGGCGGCCTCGACATCGTCGTCCACAACGCCGGCATCACCCGGGACAAGCGGCTCGCGAACATGCGGACGGACGCCTGGGACGCGGTGCTCGACGTCAACCTGCGCGCGCCCGAGCGGATCACGGCGCAGCTGCTGGAGTCGGGCGCACTGAACGATGGTGGCTCGGTGGTCGGCGTCGCCTCGATCGCCGGGATCGCGGGCAACAACGGCCAGACGAACTACGCGACTTCCAAGGCCGGTGTGATCGGTCTGGTCCAGTCGCTCGCGCCGCGGCTTGGCGATCGGCAGATCAGGATCAACGCGGTTGCACCCGGGTTCATCGAGACCGAGATGACCGCGAAGGTGCCGTTCGCGATCCGTGAGGTCGGCCGCCGGATCAACTCGCTGCAGCAGGGCGGGCTGCCCGTGGACGTCGCCGAGACGATCGCGTGGTTCGCGGATCCGGCCTCCGCGGGAGTTACCGGCAACGTGGTCCGCGTCTGCGGCCAGAGCATGCTCGGCGCGTGAGATGCCCACCCGACGGTACGACGACACCCCCGGGTTCGGCTCGCTCTACGCCCGCACGGTGAAGGCGACCTTGCGCAAGGCGGAGTACGAGCCCGACACCGACGGCCTGACGCTGGAACTCCCGCACGCGGCGATCGACCAGGACCACCTCACGGCGTACCGGGACGTGACGGGGTTCAGCGCGGGACCCGCCCTGCCGGTCACGTATCCGCACGTTCTGGCGTTCCCGCTGCACCTGGACCTGATGTCGGACCCGTCGTTCCCGTACAAGCCGATGGGGATCGTCCACCTGGCGAACACGATCACCCAACTGAAGCCCTTGCCTATGCACGCGGACTACGCGATCCGCGTGCACAGCAGCCCCGAGCGGCCGCATCCGAAGGGCACCATTTTCGACGTGCTCAGCGAAGTACGGGTGGACGACGAGGTGGTGTGGACCGACTCGACCACCTTGCTCAGCCGGTCGTCGGGCACACCGTCCGCGCACGCCGATCTACTGCCTGACCTTTCGCTGGAGCCGTCGGCGTTCTGGGACCTGCACGGCAACCTCGGCCGCCGGTACGCCGCCGCCTCCGGTGACCGCAATCCGATCCACCTGTGGAAGCTCTCGGCGCAGGCCTTCGGGTTCCCGCGCCAGATCGCCCACGGGATGTGGGCGAAGGCGGCCTCGCTCGCGTCGATCCAGCGCGGCGGCGGTCTGCCAGACGCCTACACGGTCCGCGTCGACTTCCGGAAACCGCTGCTACTCCCGTCGCGAGTCCAGTTCGGCAGCCAGCGGACCGGCGAGGGCGTGGACTTCGCGCTCTACAACGACGACCACACTGTCACCCACCTCGTCGGCCAACTCCAGCCCCGCTGACCGGACGTCCAGGCCATCAATCGCGGCCTCCCCGGGCTGCGGCATGCTCGGCCCCGGGCTGGGCGCGCGCACTTGATGGCGTGGAGGTTCACCCCCTCCCCAACGGATCAGCGCTCGCCGCGAGATCCCGCAGTACTGCGGACGCTGGTGCCGCGGGGTGCTGGCTTCCGTCGCGGTCGCGGATGGCGATCTCGCCGGCGGCAGCCTCGCGTGCTCCGATGACCGCCAGATGCGGGACCAGCCGGTTCTCGCGAATCCGCGCGCCCAGGCTGCCCTCCTCTGCGTACGCGATCTCTGCTCGAAGACCGAGGTCAACCGCCTGACGAAGAACCTTGGCGGCGGCTTCCTCCTCCTTGTCAGAGATGGGGAGTACGAGGAGCTGGACCGGGGCGAGCCAGGACGGGAACGCACCGCCGTGTACTTCGATCAACTGGGCGACGGCCCGCTCGATGCTGCCGACGATCGCGCGGTGCACCATCACCGGGCGATGCTTGTTGCCATCGGCACCCATGTACTCGAGCGCGAACGCGGCCGGCTGGTGGAAGTCCACCTGAATGGTCGACAGGCTGGACTCGCGACCGGCCGAATCCTCGACCTGGATGTCGATCTTCGGCCCGTAGAAGGCGGCCTCTCCAGGCGCGTCCTCATAGGCGATTCCCGCACCGTCGAGGACATCCCTCAGCAGGCCGCAGGCTCGCTCCCAGCTCTCGGCGTCCCCGACGTACTTGCTGGCCGGATCGCCGAACTTCGCGTCCTCGGCAGGCAGCGACAACAGGTAGCGGGAGGCGCTGATGCCCAGGTCGCGATAGGCCTGGTTGATCAACGCGAGCGCCGCACCAGCCTCTTCGGCGACCTGGTCGAGGCTGCAGAAGATGTGCCCGTCGTTGAGCTGGATCGCCCGAACTCTGGTCAACCCACCGAGCACACCGGACAGCTCCGAGCGGTACATGCCGCCGAGCTCCGACATCCGCAGCGGCAGTTCGCGATAGCTGTGCGCGCGCGATCGGAACATCAGCGCGTGGTGCGGACACAGGCTCGGCCGCAGCACCACCTGCTCTCCCCCGACGTCCATGGGCGGATACATATCCTCGCTGTACTTCGCCCAGTGGCCGGAGATCTCGTAGAGCTCGCGCTTGCCGAGCACGGGTGAATACACCTGCTGGTAGCCGGCCCGTCGTTCGACGTCGACGATGTACCGCTCGATCGCCTGCCGGATCGCCGCACCGGCAGGCAGCCAGTACGGAAGACCGGCACCGATCAGCGGATCCGAGTCGAACAGGCCGAGCTCCCGGCCGAGCTTGCGGTGGTCGTACATGTGAACACTCCTCAGATGGTCGAGACGAGTGCCCACACGACGAAGCCCCGGGGCACTCGCCCCGGGGCTTCGATCAACAGTCAGCTGTCAGCGCGCCGGGACAAACTCCGACGTCGTCGTCACCATTACGCGCTTGATCATGATGAATAAGTTAGCAGACGAGGGAACCGATTTATTCCGAGTCGGTGGGACGGCGGGCCTGGATCGCTTCGCGGAAGGCCGCCCAGGGGTCCGCCCCGGGACCCACATGGCCCAGCTTGTCGGGGTTGTTCACTGTGCGGATCGTCTGGACCTGGCCGTCGAGAACGTCGAGCGCCCAGGTGCTGAGGACCTTGCCGTCCCGGTCGCGGAAGATCGCACCCGGCTGGCCGTTCACCTCGTGCGGCTCCACCTTCGCTCCGATCCGAACGAACAGCGAGACGAGCCTGGCGAGCACCCGGGCCACGCTCTCGGTACCGCTGAAGCGGTCGGCCCATTGCGGGGCCTTGCCGCCACCGTCGGCGACCAGCTGGACGTCGGCGGCCAGCAACTCGGTCAGCCCGTCGACGTCCCCGTCCCGGAAGGCGTCGAGGAATCGCCCGGCGAGCTCCTCGCGCTCGGTTCGGTCGGCATCGAACCGGGGTCGGCCCGCGTCCATGTGGCGGCGCGCTCGTACGGCGAGCTGGCGGCACGCCGCCTCCGAGCGCCCCACCGCCGACGCGACCGCACCGAAGTCGAATCCGAACACCTCCCGCAGGACGAAGACCGCCCGCTCGAGCGGGCTGAGCCGCTCCAGCAACAACAGGGCCGCCATCGACAGCGAGTCGGCCAGCTCCGCCGAACGCGCCGGATCCTGGTAGGGGTCGGTCAGCAGCGGCTCCGGGAACCACGGCCCGACGTACTCCTCCCGCCGGACGCGGGCCGACCGCAGTACATCGATCGAGATTCTGGTCACCACGGCCGACAGAAAGGCCTTGGCCGAGGCGGGCTGTGTCGGGGAGGCCTCGTAGCGCAGCCAGGTCTCCTGAACCGCGTCCTCGGCCTCGGCCACACTGCCCAGGATCCGGTAGGCGATCGAGAACAGCAGCGGCCGCAGGTCTTCGAACTCCTCGGTGCGGGTCATGCCAGCTCAGCCTTGAATCCCTGCCGCCACGAGGAGTACCGCAGCTCCCAGCCGAGCTCCCGCTTGGCTTTGGCGTTCGAGAAGCCACGCCCTTCGGTCATCATCATCACCGCCACCTCCCCGGCCAGCGGTCGCGCCAGCCAGGTGGGGACCCGCATCGGCCGCTTTGCTCCCGCGCACGCGGCCAGGTAGGGCAGCCACTCGTTGGCCGGGGCAGGTTCGTCGTCGACGATGTTGAACACACCGCTGGCCTCCTTCTCCACGGCCAGGACGGTAGCGCTCGCCGCGTCGTCGAGATGCACCCATGAGCAGTATCCGGCGCCGCCCCCGACGACCGGGAACTGCCGCTTGCGCACGGGCTCGGCCAGGTCGTCGGTGGCCCCTGGCCCGTAGAACCAGCCGTACCGCAGTACTGCGCCGCCGGCCTTGACGACCACGTCCTCGACGTGGCCGATCGCCTTCATCCCGGGTTCCGCCGGCGTCCCCGTCATCGGGTCGATCGGGTCCTGCTCGGTCTTCACCCAGCCGCCCTCACGGATGCCGTTCCAAGCCGCGTAGCTCTGCGCGACGAAGTTGGTCACGCCGGTCGCCTCGGCGGCGGCCAGCAGGTGGTCCGTCCCCTCGAGGCGCAGCCGGTTGGTGCCGGCGAACCACTGATCCATGTGCTTCATATCGGGTTTGCCGGCATGCGCCACGGAGATCGCGGTCATCTGGTGCACGATCACCTCTGGCCGCGCCTTGGCCACCGCCTCACCGACCGACAGCGCATCCAGCCCATCCATCACGACCGCCTCGGCGCCCAGCTGCTCCAGCAGGCCCAGCTTGGCCGCGCTCGTCGTCGTCGCCGTCACCTGGTGGCCACGGGCAACCAGCTGCGGCACCAGCCGCCGCCCCAGAACCCCGGTCCCACCAGCCACGAACACTCGCATGACCATCACCTTTCCATATCTCAGAAACTGCCTTCCGAACCCGAGACGAGACAGCCCTCCCAGCTGTGACATCAGGGCGGGCATCACCAGGGCCGGCATCACCAGGGCAGGGGGCCCTCCGCGCTGAAGAACCCGGCGGTCGGTCCATCAGCGCCGAGTGTGGCCAGGCGCACCAGGACCTCGGCGCCCTGCGCGACCGTGAGGAACCCGGTGTGGTTGTTGCTGTCCGTGTCGACGTAGCCGGGGGCGACGGCGTTGACGAGGATGCCGTCCTTCCGCAGCTCATTGGCGTACTGCACGGTCAGCGCGCTCAGCGCGGTCTTGGACGGCGAATACGCGGCCGACGACAGCAGCGATGCCAACGGGCCGTCCGGGTCGCTGGTGATGGTCAGCGACGCGGCATGACTGCTGACGTTGACGATGCGCGGCGCCGGCGACCGCCGCAGCAGCGGCAACATGGCGTTGGTCACCGCGATCACGCCGAAGACGTTGGTCTCGAACACCGCCCGGACCATGTCCAGGTCGACGGAGCTGGGGACCTGATCGTAGGCATCCTGGGGCGAGACCTGCCCGGAACCGGTGATGCCGGCGTTGTTGATCAGCACGTCGAGGTGACCGAAGCGCTCCTCGACCTGCTTCGCGGCCTCCTGCACGGTGGCCGGGTCGGTCACGTCCAGGGTGACCGCGTGCACGTCGCCGCCGGCCGCGCGCAGCGCCGCAGCAGCCTCCTCGCCGCGCCGCGCGTCCCTGGCGCCGATCAGGACCGTCATACCCAGCTCAGCGAGTTGCTCGGCAGCCCCACGGCCGATCCCCTTGTTCGCCCCGGTAACCAGCGCGATCTTCTGGTGTGTGGTCTTCTCACTCATGACCAGTTCCTTGCTGTCAGGTGGTGTGTTCTTCTCAGAACCTGTCTTCGACACCCGAGACGAGACAGCACGGCCACCTGTGACATGCGGCGGTGGGTGGATCAGGCGAGGCACCTCGCGGGTCTGGAACTAGTCGTCCAGGTCCAGGCCGACGGGGCGGATCAGGCCTTCCTGGGCTACTGAGGCGACCAGGCGACCGTCTTGGCTGAAGAGGCGGCCGGTGGCGAACCCTCGGGCGCCCGAGGCGGACGGGGAGACCTGGTCGTACAGGAGCCACTCGTCGGCGCGGAAGTCGCGGTGGAACCAGAGGGCGTGGTCGATGGAGGCCGGCTGGATGCGGCGGTCGCCGATGATGATGCCGTGTGGGAGCAAGCTTGCCCCGAGCAACGTCAGGTCACTTGCATACGCCAGAACGCAAGCATGCAAGGCCGGCTCGTCCGGAAGCTTGCCTGCAGCCCGGATCCAGAACTGCCGCCCGGTGCGCCCGGCCAGCCGTACGTCGAGCGCGGCCCACTCCTTGTTCCAGTCCTCGGCCTTGCGCCCTGAGGCTGCCTCGAAGACCGACGCGAGAGTCGGCGCCTCGTCCGGCGGGACGAGGTCCGTCGGCATCGGGTCCGAGTGGTCCAGCCCCGGCTCCGGCACCTGGTAGGAGGCGGACATGTAGAAGATGGTCTTGCCGTTCTGCGACGCGACCACCCGGCGGCTGCTGAACGACCGCCCGTCGCGGATCAGCTCGGGCCTGTAGACGATCGGTACCGAGGTGTCGCCCGGGCGCAGGAAGTACCCGTGCAGCGAGTGCACGATCCGCTCGGGATCCACCGTACGGCTGGCCGCCACCAGCGCCTGGCCGAGCACCTGCCCGCCGAACACCCGCTGCGCGGAGGTCTGCGGTTGCCGGCCACGGAACAGGTCGACGTCGATCATCTCCAGGTCGAGCAGCTCGACCAGGTCCTCCAGCGACTCGGGCATGTCTCATCCTGACAGCTTCAGCCGTTCCGACGGGTCACCCGGGCGGCGGCGGACCGGCGTACGGGGTGTGGTTGTCGTCACCTCGGCTGTTTCGGTGAGCTTTTCGGTCACACCCGGTAGCTCGGTGAACGCTCAGCCATCAAGTCACCCACTACGCCCCACGGCCTGACAGCGAACAGCAACGCCCGAAGAACCCTGAGGCTCTTCGGGCGTTGCTGTTGGATCGCGGATCAGTTGTCGTCGTCGCGGTTCAGCTCGGCGAGGAACTGCTCGACCTCGGCGCCGAGCTCCTCGGCCGACGGCGTCGACCCCGCCAGCAGACTCCCCCGGCTGACCGAACCAGCCGCGGCGTCGTACTGCGTCTCGAGGGCGTTCACCACGGCGGACGCATCCTCAGAGGCCTCCACCTGCTCGTCCACCAGGCGACCGGTGACGGCAGCCTCGTCGAGGAGCGCCTTGCTAGGGAGCAGCAGGCCGGTCGCCGCGGAGATCGCGTGCACCAGGGCCAGCGCAGCGCCCGGGAAGCGGTTCTCGGCCAGGTAGTGCGGCACGTGGACCGCGAAGCCCATCGCGTCCTTGCCGGCCTCGCCGAGGCGGACCTGCAGCATGGTGGCGGCGCTCGCCGGGAGGCGCATCTCGCCGTCCCAGATGTTCGACCGCGTCACCAGCTCGGGCCGGGTGGCGTGCGCCGTGAGGCCCAGCGGCCGGGTGTGCGGAACGCCCATCGGGATGCCGTGAACGCCGACCGTCAGCGTGACGTTGTAACGCTCGATCAGCTGCCGTACTGCGCCGGCGAACCGGTTCCAGTGGTTGTCGGGCTCGACACCCTCGAGCAGCAGGAACTCCACGCCGGCGTCGTCCTTCATCAGGTGAAGGGACAGCTGCGGCGGGGTGTAGTCGATGAACCGGTCCTCGGCGAACGTCACCTCGGGACGGCGGGCCCGGTAGTCGTGCAGCAGGTCCACGTCGAACCTGGCCAGCAGGCGGTTGTCCAGCACCTCCAGCAAGTGGTCGGCGGTCACCCGGCCCGCCTGCCCGGCGTCCATGAACCCGTCCAGCGAATGCACCAGCACCTTCGGCGTCGCCGCCGGGCCGGTCGCCACCGACTCGTCGACGATCTCGTAGAGGTCGTCCGGTCGCAGCATCTTCGTCTCCTTCTCACTGGCCAACAGGCGGGTAGGCCCCTCTATCCTGCCTTCTCCAGTGAGAACGTCACCTCGCCGGGCAGTAATTCCGCTCCGCGAGATCTTTTCTCGGTACGCCGCTCGCTGCCGGGTTGTCCGACCGATGGCGCCTTACAGAGCCTGTTGGGGAATGGTTTTGGCTGGCGGAGGTCAGGGGTGTTGGTGGGGCTGTGGGTGTTGGGGCCCTGGGGCCGGGGCC
>NZ_SLWM01000049.1:0-22230 GCF_004342085.1 Kribbella orskensis | reverse complement strand
GCAGCAACGCCAGGCGATCACCCACGCCCACCCTCCCAAGCAGTACCGTCAACGAGATCCACGAACCACAATCTGCCCATCGGTGGATCGAGGCTTAGTCTCGCCGACTCAGCTGCTCGGGCTCACGCCGCCGAACCTGGGCTGCGAGGCGGATTCGGGGTGGACGATCGGCAGGCCGGCTGCTCGCCAGGCGTTGAAGCCGCCGATGACATCGGTACTGCGGTGGAGGCCGAGCTGGCGTAGCGAGTCGGCTGCCAGGCTTGAGGAGTAGCCGCCTTCGCACAAGACGATCCACCGGATGTTCGCGTCGACGGCCTGGGGTATCCGGGCGGCGCTGCTGGGGTCGAGGCGCCACTCCAGGTGGTTGCGTTCGATGACGATCGCCCCGGCGATCTCGCCGGCTTCACGCCGCTGGAACTCGGGCCGAGTGTCGACGATGAACGTCGCTTCGTCCTGGCTGGCCGCGTAGGCCGCCACGGGATCCAGCCGCGCAAGGCCCGAACGCGCCCGGTTCAACGTCTCTTCGATGCCCATTGCCCCCTCCTGGCAGTAGATCGGTCGCGGCTGATGCGCTCAGCTCGCAACGGGGAGCTCGGCCAAACGCCACTCGAGCATCCCCTCGCTCAGCCGCGCAGCGGACCGCCCCCCGGCGGTCAGAGTGCGCACGGCTTCGTGGGCCATCACGCAGTAGGAGCCGCGGCAGTACGCCACGATCGTCGTACCGGCAGGCAGTTCGGCCAGCCGGTCGGCGAGTTCATCGACCGGGATCGAGACCGCGCCGGGGATGTGTCCGGCGGCGTACTCCTCGCCGGGGCGGACATCAACGACCGTGACATCACCGGCCTCCAGCCGGCGCAGCAACTCGTCTCGGGTCACCTCGGCGACGTCATCGTTGCCCAGATAGGCGCGCCGTGCGCGCTCCACCTCGGCCAGGTGCACCGAGGCAACGTCGCGCAGCTGCCCCCACAGCGCGGCCACGTCGCCTCCGGCCAGCCGGTAGTAGACCTTCGTGCCGTCCTTACGAGCGACCACCAGCCCGGCCCGCCTCAGCAACTGCAGATGATTCGACGCGGTGGTCAGCCCCAGCCCGGCCCGCCCGGCGAGCACCTCCACCGACCGTTCACCTTGGGCCAGCAGATCCAGCAACTCAAGCCGCTTGGCGCTGCCGAGCGCCTTGCCGACCTGCGCGAACTGCTCGAACAGTGCCGCCTTGGCCACCTGATCACCCATTGACATTCCTCCAAAGATTCATGGAATAGTGTAGGAGTGGATGGTGAGCTGAGCAAGAGGATCGTTGCGCTGGTAGACGTCGGGCTGGGCAACTCGTCGTACCTGGTCGATCTGGGCGACGGGCGTGCCCTTGCCGTCGACCCGTCCCTGGATCTGCGCACGCTGCGAGGCGAAGCCGAACAGCGCGGGTTGACGGTGGCTTTCGCTGCCGACACTCACCTGCATGCCGACTTTCTGTCCGGTGCGGTGCAACTCGCGGCGCTCGACGGCGCGAAGCTGCTGGCATCGGCCGCCGGCGGCCGGGAGTTCACCCACCAGCGGTTGGTCGACGGTGATGAGGTGGACCTGGGCGGTATGACGTTGCGTGCCGTGGCGACGCCCGGCCATACCGGTGAGCACCTGTCGTTCGAGCTGCTCGACGGGCCTGAGCGTCTGGGGGTGTTCACCGGTGGGTCGCTGATCGTCGGTGGCGCCGCCCGCACCGATCTGGCCGGCCCTGATCAGACGGAGCAGTTGTCCCGGTTGCAGTACCGGTCGCTGCGGCGGCTGGCCGCGTTGCCCGAGGCAACGACGGTCTGGCCGACCCATGGGGCCGGATCGTTTTGTTCAGCGCCGGGAAGCGGCGAGCGGATCACCACGATCGGGCAGGAGAAGCAGACGAACCCTCTGCTGCAGGCGCCGGACGAGGACACGTTCGTCGAGGAACTACTCGCCGGGCTGGGCAGCTTCCCGCCGTACTTCCTGCACCTGCCAGAAGCCAACCGTCGCGGTCCCGCCCTGCTCGAACACCCACTGCGCGTGCCGGCGCTGCCCGCCGACCAGTTCAACGCCGCTGTCGACGCGGGCGCGGTGGTGGTCGACGTGCGCCCGATCGGCGACTTCGCCGCCAGTCATATCCCCTGCGCGATTTCGATCGCCCTGCGCGCACAGTTCGCGTCCTGGCTCGGCTGGCTGCTTGATCCCGACACGGCCTACCTGGTGGTGCGCAACCGCGATCAGGACCTGGACGACCTGGCCTGGCAGGCGGTGAAGATCGGCTTCGGTCTACCACAGGGCGAACTCTCAGGCGGGATGGCCGTTTGGAGCGGCGAGACCGCCATGACGCCGCTGCTGCAGCCTGATCAGGTCGCCGACGGCCGCGTGCTCGATGTCCGCCAAGACAGCGAATACCACTCCGGGCATATCCCCGGCGCGGAGCACCTCGAACTCGGAACGCTGCCCGGACGTGCCGGAGACCTCGAACCCGGCCCGATGGTGGTGATGTGTGGGCACGGCGAGCGGGCGATGACCGGCGCCAGCCTGCTGCAGCGGGCGGGACACCATGACGTGCGAGTGCTCGACGGCGGCCCCGACGACCTCGCCGCCGCTTCGGGCCGGCCGCTGGCATGACGACCTCGGCCAAGAGCCCGCAGCTCGGGCTGCGCGCCAACCTCGCCCAGTTCGTCCTGCTGGTCGCGGTCAACGCTCTGGTCGGCGGCATGCTCGGCCAGGAACGCATCGTCTTGCCTCTACTGGCCGACCAGACCTTCGGTCTCACCAAATACACCGGTGCCCTGACCTTCATCCTCGCATTCGGCGCCGTGAAGGCGGCCACCAACTTCTTCGCCGGCACCTGGTCGGACCGCTACGGCCGCAAGCCGGTTCTGGTCGCCGGATGGCTGATCGGGCTACCCGTTCCGCTGCTGCTGATCTGGGCACCGAACTGGGGCTGGGTGATCGCCGCCAACGTCCTGCTCGGGATCAACCAGGGACTGACCTGGTCGACCACCATCATCATGAAGATCGACCTCGTCGGCCCCGCCAGACGCGGCCTGGCCATGGGGCTGAACGAAGCCGCCGGCTACCTCGCCGTCGCCGCCACCGCCATGGCCACCGGCTACCTGGCCGACGCCTACGGGCTGCGCCCAGCACCGTTCCTGCTCGGCGCCGCGTTCGCCGCACTCGGGCTCGGCCTGTCCACCCTGGCTGTGCGAGAGACCCGCGGCTACGCCGACCACGAAGCAGCGCGCGCCGCACCGGACGGCGGAATGACGACCGCGCAGGTCTTCAAGCAGACCAGCTTCACCGAACCGGCCCTGTCCTCGGCCTCCCAAGCCGGGCTGGTGAACAACCTGAACGACGGCATGGCCTGGGGCCTGTTCCCCATCTTGTTCGCCGCCCACGGCCTGCCCGTGGCACGGATCGGTCTGCTCGGCGCGCTGTATCCCGCGGTCTGGGGATTCGGGCAACTAGCCACCGGGGCCCTGTCCGACCGGTGGGGACGCAAATGGCTGATCGCGACCGGCATGCTGCTGCAGGCCGTCGCACTAGCGATGGTGGCCGCCGGTGACACCTTCGGCCAGTGGATCGCCGCGGTGACACTGCTCGGTCTGGGCACCGCGATGGTCTACCCGACGCTGCTGGCCACGATCGGCGACGTCGCCCACCCCGCCTGGCGCGCCCGCGCCGTCGGGGTCTACCGGCTGTGGCGCGATGGAGGCTTCGCCGCCGGCGCCCTGCTCGCCGGAGTCGTCGCCGACCTGTGGGGCATCCCTGCCGCCGTCTGGACGGTCGCGGCCCTGACTGCTGTGTCCGGCCTGGTCGTGGCCGCCCGCATGTACGAGACACATCCGAGGAGGAACAGGTGACCCATCCCGGACTGACCGGCGCACCGATCTACCTGGACTACAACGCCACCACCCCAGTCGACCCGCGCGTTGTCGACGCGATGCTGCCGCACCTGACGACGCACTTCGGCAACCCCTCCAGCAGCCACACCTACGGCACCGACCCGAGGATGGGTCTGGCAGACGCTCGGGCACAGGTCGCCGCGCTGATCGGGGCCAGTGCCGACGAGATCGTGTTCACCGGCTCGGGATCCGAGGCGAACCTGCTGGCGCTGCGCGGCGCGGCACTCGCCGCCAGGACAACCCGCGGCCATGTGATCACCCAGGCGACCGAGCACCCCGCGGTCCTCGAGACCTGCCGTGCCTTGAACCGGTTGCACGGCGTGCGGGTCACCGTCTTGCCAATCGAGTCAGAAGGCCTCGTCGATCCGGCGACGCTGGCCGCTGCACTGGACGACGAAACCGTGCTCGTCTCGGTGGCCGTGGCGAACAACGAAACCGGAGCGCTGCAGCCGATCGCCGAACTCGCCGACCTCGCCCACCGCGCCGGCGCCCTGTTCCACACCGACGCAGCCCAAGCCGCCGGGAAGATCCCGGTAGCGGTCGACGGGCTCGGAGTCGATCTACTGACCGTCGTAGGCCACAAGATGTACGCCCCGAAGGGTGTCGCGGCACTGTACGTCCGTGACGGCGTCCAACTGGAGCCGGTTGTCTACGGCGGCGGGCAGGAGCGCGGCCTGCGATCCGGTACGGAGAACGTCGCCCTCGCCGTCGCACTCGGCACCGCGGCCGAGCTCGCCGCAGACGAAATCGCTGGCGGCCGCGGCGCGCAGCTCGCACAGCTGCGCGACCTCCTCCGCCAGCGCCTGCGCGATGCCCTGCCCGGACGTGTCCACCTCAACGGTCCGGAACACGCCAGGCTGCCCAACACCCTCAACATCAGCATCGACGGCATCCGCGGCCATGAACTCCTCGCCGCGGCGGCCGGCATCGCCGCTTCCACCGGCTCGGCCTGTCACAGCGGCATCCACACCCCGTCCCCCGTGCTGAGCGCCATGGGCCTCGACCAGCCGCGCGCGCTAGCGGCACTCCGACTATCGCTGGGCCGCTGGACCACACCCGACGACATCGAAACTGCAGCAGCCACAGTCACCAAAGCGGTTGGCAGCGTTGTTCTTCGGTAGTCGGTGGCGTCCCTCAGACGACACCCGGCGGGGCGCTGGCTTGGTTGACAAGTTCAGTAAAGGAACCCGTCCCACTTCAATTCGTAGCGGGATCCACCAGGCATGGCGTGCTGACCGGGCAACTGTTCGACGGCCCGGGTCAGCGCCAGTCCGACCGGCCCGAGCAGGTCGGGTGTCAGCTTGCCCACCCTGCCAGTGTTGCCCTAGGCAAGCGCTTCGCGCCACCGCGCGCTGTCTCGACCCGTGTTGAGTCCGGTCCGCAGTCGGGCGAGGTGGAGCCGACTGTCGGTATCGAACCGACGACCTTCTCATCACGAGGAAGACATTCAGCGTCGCATTGGCCCTCTAGCAGCGCTTCTAGTGACACCGACACCCGCACCACACTCGAATTCCACCATTGGTTTTCAGGAGTTCGCACCACGTCCTGCACCACGCGGCATCAGACATCACGGCTGAGCGACTTCGCCGCGACCCAGCGCCCGGTCGGGCCGCATTCGAGGTAGCTGAACCACCCATGCCTATTCGCTGGTCGGTGGTCGGTGGTGAAACCCTCACCCCGGCTGACTAGGCGGCGACCGATCCGCGGTGGAACTCGGCAGCGAAGCCGGCGCCGAACGGGGCAAGCTCCGGGTCGGCGGGGTTCGCGGGGTGGCAGTTGACGCCCTGCCAGCTCCAGAGCTTGCCGCCGCTGAGACCGATCCCGGCTGGTGCGTAGCCGAGTGCCCACCCGGCCGCGTCGGCTGGGTACGGCCCATCCGTTGCGCGGCCTTGATCCGGTCGCGGAACTCTTCCTCGATGTAGATCTTGCCATGGCCGGGGCCACCGTCGAGCGTGATCGTCGGACCAGCCATCAGAACACCTCCCTGGACAGCGACGCGTCTTCGGCCGCGGAGTACCGGGCCGCGTCCTGGGCTGCCCGCGACGGGGCCGACGGTTCCAGAGGCCGGAGCATTTGCTGCGCGAACCACATCTCGACCGCACGGATGTTGCGTGGATCCGGGACGTAGACGACGCGGGCCTGCCAGTCGTCGGAGTTCGTCCGGCGCCACTCCAAGATCAGGCCCGGCCACGGGCCGCGCTCGGTCGCCGTGGCCAGCACCCGGCAGTGCCGGCTCGTAGCGTCCGGCCCGGGGATATCGCGGGTACCGCTTGTTAGCGCCCATGAAGGACACGACAGAACATACGTTCGCATAGCTTGCAAGCCCCCGTTGTGCACCAGGGCTTGGGAATGGCGATGGGCCCCCAGGCAACTGCCTTGGGGCCCATCCACCACACTGCCTCTGCTCAGTGACTGACGTCCTCCTCGTGTCGCTGGACGACGGCCCGTCACCGCAAGGGCTCTCGGTGGGCCATTGCCAGCGGGGTTAGCCGGGAGGAATGTGGAGGGAGCGGGAGGCTTGCTGCGACGTGGGGGGCCCACATGGCAAATCGTCGGCCCGGTACGCGCTGGGCGCTGCCGGCTGCGACCGCGCTCCTGGCCGTCAGCGGTTGCGGTATGACCGTCTCAGATGGGTCTGCCGGCCCTGTGGAAGAACCGAGCCCGAGTGTGATTGTCCCTGCGCTGCCCAGCACAACGCCTCGTCCGAGCGGTACTACGCGTCGCGGACCGCAACCGGTCGAGGTCCAGTACTTCGTCCACATCGACAATGCCGCGGACGGTAGCCCGCTGGATGCGCGGTACAACATCGTCACCGACGGCGGCACGAAGGTTCGGCTCAAGATCTCTCTGTACGGGGAGCCTGGCATCGTCACGGAGGAGTACCTGTACACCTGGGATGGCAGCAAGATCCTGGTGTTCTCAGAGCAAAACGAGCCGCCGTACACCGTCTATGAGGCTCCGGACGAGCACCCTGACGAATCTCAACTGGTGACGCACTGGCCGCAGAACCTGTGGTCGGCAACCAAGGGTGTGCAATGCACCGAACTGAAGTCCACCAAGACGATCATCGGCCGCGCCGCGGTGGGATACCGGTGTGTGACGGCCACTCCGCAGCCGGGAGGGCCCGCGACGGGCGAGCTTTGGCGCGACCAGGCGACGGGGATCATGCTGAAGGAAGAGACCATGGTCGCCGAGAAGCTGGTACTCGCCCCCACGATCGATGCGACGACGTTCTCCACCAAGCCGCCGGCCGGCGCCAGGTCCACGGTCATCGCGGCCAAAGACCCGTCCCCAGGACAGACGAAGAGAGCCCCCGACTTCACCCTGGACCTGGTCAAGGGCGGCCGGATCGGGCTGAACGACCTGGCCGGCAAACCCTTCGTACTCGCGTTCTTCGTGCCGGACCTGGCCTTCGACGAGCAGGGCGAGGTGTGCCCGGGCTGCCGTGACGCACTGCTCGCCCTGCAGACCCAGACCGGCAACGGCGCCAGGCCGAGAGTGCTCGGAGTGCAAGTAGGTGACCTCGGGAAGCCCGGATATCCCCTTGCCCTGCCGGGGGTCACGCTCACCCTCGCCCATGAACAGACCCCGATGGTCCAGAACAGCTTCGGGCTGACCGGAATGGTGAGCTTTGTCTTCGTCCGCGCCGACGGCGCAATCGCCGCGGCCTACGACCACGCCCCGACCAAACAACAGATCACGCAGAGTCTCGCGGCGCTCCACTGACACGAGCCGCGCCAGTGCGCTCGCGCGGCTCGCTCGGCGAATTCAGTGAAGGAACCCGTCCCACTTCAATTCGTAGCGGGATCCGCACGGTCGTCGATCTGATGGGCCGCTCGTTCCGCGTCGAGCGGCTCAACCCGCCCGAAGGTGAGCAAATTGTCTCGGACACCGCGACTTGGGATTTCGACGTGCTTCCGCTGGTCGCGGGCAAACAAAGCCTCACCGTGTCCGCTTCCATGCGGGTGCCTGTTCCCGGTCACGGGGAGCGGGCGGTCAGCGTTCCCTCGTTGACACGGGAGTTCACCGTTCAGGTCCCCCTCAGCGCGAAGGTACGGCAGCCGCGATCCGGGCGTTGGCGGCCGCGGGGACTCGACCCGCCGACCCAGGGATTATGAGAGCCTCCGACGAACCACCAGGAGTCAACCTGAGCATGCAGCACTCCTCTATCGGCTCCCGCTAGCCGACTCCTGACAACGTCGCTGGACCCAGCTTCATGCCACAACCCATGCCACGGCTGGTCGAGGCTCTCGAACAGACGCGCCTAACTCGTCGCGGTTGACGGCTCAGAGTCGACATGCCTCGATGGCTGATGCGAACAGTCAGGCTCCAGTGTGACGAAATCCCGGGCTCGTCCAGTTGCCTCGCTCGTGGATCGCATTGGCAGTTGCACGGGCAGCTGCCCCGGCTACTCCAGCGTCCTAACGGTGCGGTGCGGAGTCCGGTGGGCGAGCGCGGTGCGCAGTTGTGCGCGGGCGCGGTGCAGGCGGCTGGCCACCGTGCCGTACTCGATGCCGAGCGTCGCGGCGATCTCCCGATACGTCAGGCCGTCGACGTCGTGGAGGACGATGGTTGCCAGGTAGCCCGGAGTCAGCGCGTCCAGCGCGGACTGTACATCGGGATCGAAGGTGCGGTCCTCGAGGTCTTGGTCGGGGGTTCGTACTGCGAGAGGTTGCAAGGTGTCGGCAAGCGGTACGAGCCGGATACCGCGGCGCCGGCGGACCCGGTCGAGGAACAAGTTGGTGGTGATGCGGTACAACCAGCCCTCGAAGGTTCCGGGCGTGTAGCTTGCCAGGCTGCGGAACACGCGGACGAAGACCTCTTGGGTAAGGTCCTCAGCGTCGGGCCGGTTTCCGGTGAGCCGGTAGGCGTGACGGTAGACGCGTGCGGAGTTTGCCCGAGCCACCTCATCCCAGCTCGAGGCGGACGAGCAGGCATCGGGCGGGTTGCTGCTGCAGAGCTTCATGGCATGGACTTCCGGTCTTGTGGCTGGCTTGGTGGAACGGCGGGCGGGCGCTGAGGAGATTCGAAACGCCCGCCCGCCGGTCTGCTGGACTCCGGGGGCCAGGTGCCCTGGTCGGAGAGGCAGCGGCGTTGCTCTTGGCTGGGTCAGGTTGTGCCTGGTGCGGGGTCGTTGGTGATCCGCAGACCGGCGAAGCGCCGGTCCATTGCCGCGGCGTACTGGTTCGCAGCGGCCGGCTCGGCGATGAGTTCGGCGATCACCCGCCGCCCGAACCAAACCTGTACTCTTCGCAGCTGGGGGCCCGTGGCCCCTTGTGCTTTGGTCGTGGTCGTCTCAGCTTCGTCTGGATCTTGGTGAGGCATGGCCGGACCTCCCTGATCTAGCCGAAGGTCAATGCGAAGGCCTCGACCTCGGGGTCGCGGAAGGTGATCTTGAAGGTGTGGTCGGCGATCGGGCCTGGCTGGCGAACGAGTTGGTACAGCCGCTGTTCAGTTGCCGTGCCGTTGCCCTGGTTGTCGACGTCGGCCCCGCCCGCCGCGCCCGGCGGTTGTCCGTCGATGAGCACGCGGAATCGCACGGAAGTTCTGGGTACCGCTGGTCCCATGACCAGGTGGAGGTCGCGGGCGTGGAAGCGGCAGACGATGCTCCCGTTCGCGGCGTTCAGGGCGGTGGCCTGTTCCGTCATCGTGCAGTCCCCTGACAAAGCCCATTCATTGACTTTCGGTGTCGCGGGGGCGGTGTAGGTGTGCGGCTTGCCCGGCGCAACACCGCCCGGCGACGCGAAGCCCTGTGTGCGTGCGTAGCCGAGGTAGGTCTCTTGCGATCTCAGGTTGGCCCAGTCAGCGGGCGCCTCGGCACCACGTGCATCGACCGATACCAGCTCCCGGCTCGTGTTGGTGGAGCCCGCCTCGGTGAGCAGTTGCTGGATGACCATCTCCGACAGCTCGTACTTGCCTTCGCCGAAGTGGCGTTGCCGGATCAGTCCGTCGGCGTCGGTGAAGTAGAGAGCCGGCCAGTAGAGATTACTGAAGGCGGTCCACACCGCGTAGTCGCTGTCGATCGCAACCGGGTACTCGATCTTCATCTCCCGCACGGCCCGGACGACATTGTCGATGTCCCTCTCGAATCCGAACTCGGGTGTGTGTACGCCGATCACCACCAGCCCCTGGCCGGAGTACTTCGCGGCCCAGGCCCGCAGGTAGGGAAGCTGACGCAGCCAGTTGATGCAGGTGTAGGTCCAGAAGTTGACCAGGACAACTTTTCCTCGCAGGCGGACCTCCGTGAGCGGTGGCGAGTTGAGCCATCCGGTCGCACCGGCGAAGGAGGGCAGTTCGCCCTGGATGGGGAGTCGGATCGGGGCAGGATCGGGGTGGACGGGCTCGTGCGGTTGGGCTGCCATGACGCTGCCCTCCTCTTCTTGGCTGGATGATCCGCAGCTGCGACTCGGCGGGGCCGACTGGCTCGGGTGGGCCGATCGGTCGCCCCGCCGAGCGGGGCGCATCTGCAGACGTTCCGGGCGGGTCAGTTAGCGAAGCGACCGCAGGCCGGTGCGAACCTCGTCAATGAACGACTCCGGCTGTTCCCAGGCGGCGAAGTGCCCGCCCTTTTCGAGCCTGTTGTAGTGCACGAGCTTGGGGTACGCCTTCTCGGCCCAGCTCCGTGGCGCCTGGTAGAGCTCGTCGGGGTAGGCGCTCACGGCGACCGGAATGGTGACGCCCTTGACGGCGAAGAACGAGAACTTGCTCTCCCAGTAGAGCCGCGCCGCGGACACACCCGAGTTCGTCAGCCAGAAGTGCGTGATGTTGTCGAGCACGTCGTCGGGCGTCAGGCCCTCGGGGACGCCGTCGAAACTCCGGGAGATCAGCGCCAGCGACGCCGCGTCGTGGTCGAGCATGAACGCCGCCAGCCCGACCGGCGAGTCGACGATCCCGGTCAACGACTGCGGACGATCCCCCATGAAATAGGCGTAGTAGGCGTGCTTGTAGAAGAAGCTCAGCTGGTCGCAGGCAGCCCGTTCGTCATCGGAGAGATCTGACGGCGCCTGCCCACCGGCGGCGAGTACCGCGTCGATCTCGGGCGGGACCGTGCCGGGCATGTTGGCGTGGATACCGACCAGCTCCGGCGGGCTGCTCGACGCATGGGTCTTCAGCCGGCGCGACGGCGAGTGGGTCCGCAGACCCGACGGCACCATCACCTGGCTGCGCAGCACCGAACTGCGCATCCACCAAACCCCCACCGGCTGACCCCCGGACCCGGATGTGTGGTTTCTGTCGGTGGCGCCGGTGATCATCGAAGCACCACGCGGGTGATTGGCGGCGGGGCTGATGGAACGGACTCAGCAGACAGTCAGACTGTCCGGCGGCCCCGGCAACGGCCAGGTGTTCTACGTCCACGACTGGGAAGAACGCCGCCGCGCCGCCGAACGCATGGGCAGAACACCAAACGACGTCCGCGGCTGGGCACTCGGCTACCGCCCGGAACGACCCGGCTCCGAGACCTGGATCTGGACTGGCGGCCGATAACCGCCTCTGGGACCGATATCTATGCTTCGGCGGTCAATATCATTCCGGGTCAGGCGCCACCTTGCCTGCGCGCCAACTGTTCAGCGTGGTCCGCCTCCTGGACGACACCGGGAGGCGAAGCCAGGGCGACTCGTCGCAGGCATCCGGGCTTGGTCGCCCCTCGATCTCCAGTGCCACCAGCGGCACACCGGGACCCACGTTGTCGCCGAGTCCGGTGTGGCGGGCCCCGCCCTCGACGTCGAACGCGCTCACATGCAACTCGTGCATGCCGTCCCAACTCAACGAGACTCGTCATCATCGAACGCGGCACCTCGAGGGGTGATTCGAGGTTTGGCCGGCATCCGTGACTAGTGGCTCAGCGCAGCTGGAGTCACACCGTGGACCCAGAGCTCCACATCGCCGAGGACTGACCGCGTGCCTTGACACGCAACCGTCAACTGTGGCTCGGGCAGAACCCTAAGGTCACCGCGATCCAGCAGCGTCCAACGTGTGGATCACCCCGGGGTCAAGTCAATCCAGGTCGTACGATTCCGCAGCGCCGACAACGCGTCGACAGACAAGACCCTGCGGAGAAGAACACCTAGATGACCGCTCACTTCAACCCGCCCCCCGGCTGGCCCGCCGAACCGCCAGGTTGGGTCCCCCTGCCTGGCTGGAGGCCCGACCCAGCGTGGCCTGCACCACCTGAGGGATGGGAACTTTGGATCGATGAGCATGGACGGCCGGTCGCGCCGCCGTCCGTTCACGGGACTCTGAGCCAAGCCCCTCGGAGCGAGGCGTGGGTGAAGGCCCACTGGAAGCCCCTGGCGCGGGCTGTCGTGGGGCTTGTCTTGCTCCTAGCGCTAACGCGCGTTGGCGGCGGCAACTCGGAGCAGCAAACCGAAGGCTGGAAGGATGGCTACCAACAGGGCTACAACATTCTGAGCAGGAACGATGGCGCCAACAGCGCGGCAGACATCGAGAGAACATGCAACAACGTGAGCTCGACAATCCTCCTAACAAGAGGCACGACCTTCGCGCAGCACTGGCAAAACGGATGCGAGGCAGGCTTCACGGCGTCGCGGCAAGACGACGGGCTGATGCCAAAGTAGTAGCGACTGCATTCCTGGCAGGCGGCCGATCCCAGTTTGAGAGGTGAGCCGCAGACCGCTCGCGCATCGAGTTGGGACACCCAGGCTTCTTTCGGGGCAGCCGGGACCATTCGCTGACTGCGTAGTCTTGATTCGGTTGGGTACTGGGTTGGGAGATCGAACGGCTTGAGGGGCGCGTTCGGTCCGGGTCCTGGCGTCTGTTCAATGGCGCGGTGGGCGCCGGGGCTCCTTATCGCCTCCGACTAGTGCTGATGGGCGGGCGTTGGGTAAAACTGAACTAGCTGGTTGGTGCCCCTCCCCCACGCGCCGCCAGCCAGGCTGACCCCGCGCTATCCCCCGGCCGGGGTCAGTCGTGACGAACGATCAGATGGTGGGTGCGGCGGCGGGACCGGCGGTCTTCCTCGCTGGCCAGCTGGCTTCAGGGGTGCCGGTTTGGGTTTGGCGCAGAAAGATTTCCGGTCGGTGACGGGGTTCGCGGGTGGCGGTGGGTGCATTGCTTGCTGTCCGGGTGGTGTAGCTGGGCTGGACGATTCCAGGGCCGGGGAGGGTTGTGACGTCGCCGGTGGCTTCCCAGTCTTTCCAGATGCCGACGTTGACTGCTGCGAGGTCGTTGCTGTGGTCGGCGCGTACTGCGAGGACGTCGTAGGCGAATCGCAGGCAGGTGTGGTAGCGGTCGAGCTTGGCCATGCAGTCGGGGTCGGTGATGGGTGACTAGAAACCGTTGCGTGACCATGCGCCGTCGCGGGACCAGGCGTCGGCTGGGGTCCGGTGGGTCGGGTGGCCTTCGATCCCGAGCCGACGATGATCACGACGGCTGGGACTTCGGTGTGGTTGGAGCGGATCGCGCCCCACGCGGTTTCGAGGGCGGAGAGGAGTCCCGCGGTGGTGTACTCGGTTTGACGCTTACGTGTCAGTCACACCATGGGTGACGCCGGTGCGCGTGTTCGAGGTCGTGGGTTTCATGGCTCGCTTGATCGTGACCGACGGCCGCGTGGCTTGGGCCGGTACCGCACTCGCGGAGTTTGTTGCGTACGGCAATCAGAGACGCGTAGCCGGTGGCGCGTCCACCTTTTGGTGGCCCGAGCTGGATCATGTGTTGGACCGATTCGAGTGCTGCGGTGGGTGCGCCGTTGTAGACGGCAGTGGTCTTGGTAACGGACCAGCCGGTGATACCGGACAGTGCGGTGGTCATGGTCTTGCGGCGGTCACCCGGAGTACGGCTTCTGCGGTGTCGCTCCGGCGTTCGTCCCCAGTACCCGCAGCGGGTTCGTGATGGCGCTCGTCGAACCCCCGGCCCGTCTCCATCCACGAGGAACCGGCAGATCTGGCGCCGTTGACTACTGCTCTAGAGTGCGAGCACCCTCCCAAGAGAGGCTCAATTTCAGAGCCGATCAAGGAGATCCTCATGCGTACTTGCAGTTGGATCTGCGGTGTGCTGCTGGCCACCGCGGCGAGCGTTGCACAGCCGGCGACGGTACAGGCCGCCGGCGCTATCCATGTCGAATTCAGCATCGCCGGGGACACGCTGGCCTGCCCGGACGCGACCTACACCGTGCAGTCGGGCTCGATCAGGGAGGTCGTACGGGAGGGCGAGTCGAGGTCCGGAAACACGATGTTCACCGTGACGGATGTCCCAGTCCATGTCGTCCTCACCGATGCCGACGGGGCGACCTACAGCCTGCGCGGCGCGACCTGGATCGGAGGCGCCACGAACGACCAGACCGGGGCAGAGGTCATCACGGCGACGCACATGCTCGCGATCGTTGGCCGAGGCGGCGTAGCAGACACCCTCCGCCTAGTCGAAATCTTCGGAGACGGTGTGCTGATTAGTCACGAGTTCGGAACCTGCGAGGGATAGTCGCACGTCCAGAAATGCCGCGTTCCTCGGCCGTGCCCATGAGCGGGTGCTGAGTCAGCGGCCGACCACCCCTGCGCTCTAGCTGCTGTCCGGACTCGGCGGCCGTGGACGGCGGGGATTCTCGACCGCCTCGATTCCCGTGGGGAGGTCCAAGGACATGCCACCACCACCAGCGCCGAGCATGTCCAATAATACAGAGACGAACTCACGGATCGCAGGTTCCGACAGCCCGCTTCGGATGAAGTACTCAGCCCGTGACATGCCCTCGTAGCCGACCATCAGCGCGATCGCGAGCCGGCGCTCTCTTCGTTGGTCAGCTCGATGCGCGTGCGGCCGTCGTCAACCCGAATCTCCATAGCCTTCGAAGACTTACCGGTGACGCTGGTCCGAGCGGGCGGTCAGGTCCCTGACGCACTGAAACGCACGCTCATGCCGCGGCCCGTGCGCTCGCACCGTCGCAGATCAGCTGACGGACAACTGTCGCACATCACCCGACGGAGGACACGGGCGCCACTATGTCCGCCTGACAAGTTTCTGTACGTCTTCAAGACGGCCCCATGGGGGCCGTGAAGCGCGCCGCCACCGGAGGACCGGGGGAGCGGGGCAACCTTCGGCTCCTCGCCTGAGGGCTCGTCGGCCCCGTCCCCCGTTGGCTTGGCGCGCACGTGCGAACAGGGTGCCGGGTCGCAGACAGCAGTACTCGCCATCAACGATCGACACCCTGTCGAGGTACTGCTGATCTGTTGTGGCCGGCCACCGTGTCAGGTGGCTGCCTTAGTCCGCGCGGTCAGCGCCGCGAACAGCCTGGACACGGTCGGGTCACTGACGACCGAGCCGAGCACCTCCGGCTTGGCCCGACCACGAGATGAAATCCCGATGTTAGTCCCAGCGTGGCCGGGTCACCATCGGTGGGCGACGTCGATCACGAGCCTGGATTCCTGACCGGGCCCGGACAGGGTGAACACCCGATAGGGAAGCCGTGCACGGACTCCGAGACCGATGGTCGCGCCGTACGCGTGGGCTCCGAAGGCGACCTGCCGGAAGGTTCGCCAACCCCTGACGTCTACCAGTTCAGCCGGGTTTGCGGGGCGGTAGACGAGCTGCCCGTCCGAGTACATCTTCGCCGACACGAAGACCGCCAACCGAGCCCCGCCCCGCGTTGGAATGACGGTGCCGCGTGCCGCAGGGCCGAGCTGTGGGGGCGACGATCCGTCCGGATTGCGCACCTGGTCAACGTAGCCAACCGAGTAGAGCGCCGGGAAGCGACTGGACAGGTCGATCACCAACCGGTCGAAGCACGCGTGCCGGCCGGCCCGGACCCGGTGCAGGTCCAGGTAGGTCTCGTAGTTCCCGCCGTTCTTGTCCAGCGATCCCCACCTGATCCCGCAGTACGGGGCCGCCGCCTGTGCCTGCGCGGCGCTCACCGGGGCGATCAGGGCCACAGCGAGCCCCACCACCCCGAGCAGACGCATCATTCTCTTCACTTCAGACCCCTCCTCCAACAGACGGGCCGCGTCTCGCAACTGAACAGCGGGATCTACGCGAACCCATGCCTTACAGGGTGAGACGCGCCGGTGAAGGGGCTAGTTCGAATGCAGCGTCCGAGAAGATGCCTGGCAACGCGATCAGCCATCTACTGAAGGACCAGGATTAGGTGTGGCTGTTCAGCGCCGCGGCTAGCCCTGGCCTTGGGCTCCGCATCGCCCCGCTAGCGATCATGGAGAAGTGCGGTTCGGCCCGGCACGCGTCAAGGGCGCCCCCGGCGTCGCAAGCGATCGAGCAAGCTCGCCCCTTGACCCGCACCGACCCATACCTGAGGTCGGCAGCTATCGGGGCGATGCGGAGGACTGACCGCATGCCTTGACACTTAACCGTCAACTCGGCCGGGGCCGATAACAGTTCGAAGGGGCTGACCGGGTGATCACACGACTCAGGTGAACGATGACGAGCGTCACCAACCCAACCAAGTTCGAATTTAAGCCTCGCTTTGGGTGCAGCAGCAAAATGCAGCAACCGGAGCAACCAGCACCGGCCGAAGTGTGCCAGCCACGACCTGAACCAAGCTTGAGATGGCGACTCCTGACCGCGCCGCCCCGAGTTCGCAACTAGGGGCATCGTCGGAGGTTAGAACCACCTCTTTGACCACTGTTTTCAGCGCAGGATGCCGCGAAACGACGAGCAGTAGCGACCATCCATGAAGCGGCATATGCCCTGGTCAGGCGTTACTTTCGTTGAGCGTTGCCCCATGTTGCAAGGTGCGATCTCACAATCCGTGGGTTGTCGGTTCGAGTCCGACGGGGTCTACGGTGAAGGAGTGGCCTCTGACTTGTAAACAGGTCAGAGGCCACTCTGCGGACCGGCTCTCACAGCCGCTCGAACTCGCGCCATGACACGCTTCGTGACCCGCCAAGCGACCACGGATTGGCGCAGAGTCGCTCACGTGCGGGCGCACTTCATGTGCTGTGACGGCACTCTGATTGCCGGACCCAAACCGAGGCTGCGGGGGCCCTCCAGTCTCGCGCGACACGCCAATGCGGCTCAGCTGACCGTTCGATGAGTCTGCGCGCGCCTTCGGGCGAGCCGTGCCGGCCTGCCTGGCCCGAACCTCGCCACCCGTGCGGAGAACGGCACCGACAGATTCTGATTCGCAGACCCAGTCGGCACGCTCCGAGTCCTGGAGTCTGACCGCCGGTTGGCCCCGTCCTGGACGCAATGAGGTGGCGATCCCTTGTGTGATTGGGCATACTCGCTTGGCCGTTCGTCGCGGACGAGAGCGATGAGGAAGCCGGCCGGCCGGGATCCGGTCTCCACGCTGCCGTGCGTTCTGTCGGAGACACGCCAGTACGCGACCACGGCGCCGTAACAAGGCGCACCGGTGGAGTCGTTGTGTGGGTAGCGTCCTGCTTCATCATCGCCTAGCCGTCAATTCTCCGGGGCCTGCCGGATAGCTTCAGGGTTTGGGCCGCAAACGTTGCCGGGCGCGCAGCCACTGCTGGCGAGAAGTGCCATCACGGTTATGGAGTGGCGAGGTGCTTCGAGAAGAATCTGAGCGACCCAGCGTCCGTCCTGGTCTGGTTCGATGGGCCCGGAGACGAACCATTGACTGGGACCTCCGGAGACTCGGAGTATCGCGATCGCGAACAAGTAGCCGTCTGTTCGCATGGGTTTGTACGTCCCGCGCACCTCTATCTGCCAGGCTGCGCCATGTCGGGAGATAGAGACCGTGTCCACAGTGATCCGGTGTCTGCTCGGTTGGGATTCGCCGTCCGTCGTCGTAGCAGCCAAGCCGATGACAGCAACTGCGATAGTCGCGCATGAGCCGATGAGGGCGACCAGAATCGTCTGCCAGCGCTCAAGGCGCCCACCGGCACGCGTGATGCGGCGGCGATTCCCAGCCAGCCTTGCCGGATTGCGAATCTGCAGATCGGTCGTCATCGCCTGGCCCCCAATTGACTATGTGGCGATGTATCCCTTCTGATGCTAAGGAGCGCTCCCGCCTACCACATGAGTCAGGTCGAAGAACTTCCTGAGGATTCCTGGCACGTCGTCACATCGCCTACGCAAGGTTGCGCAGGCCGGTACCCAGTTATATGCCGACCACTGCCTATGGCCGGTCGTCTATCAGCTAGTTGGCGGCGTGGAAGGGCTCCCGTATGTGGGCTGGGACTCGTCCGCGGTCATTGACCCCGTACCCGTTCGCACGAAACCATTCCTTGACTGCACATCCGCATCAACTGTGGTGCGGATGACCCGCCTGCCATGTCTGCTGTTGATCGGCTGACCTGCCTCGACGTAGGCAGCCTCTTAATCCGCAGGTGCGCGGGCGCCGACGCATTGCGCCGTTAGAATTTGGCACGACCGCTACACCGTGCCGCTGGACTTGAACGGTGGTGCTCGGGGGCTAAGGTGCTGCGGGCAACTGAGAGTGCGATGATGCTGCTTTGTCAGCAAGCAAGGGGGCAACTATGGCCAGGCGAGGGTTCTTCGCGGAGCTGAACTATCAGGCTCAACAGGCCGAGAAACGACGTAGGCAGGAAGCTGCCGCCGCCTATCGCGCCCAGGCTGCGGCCGAGCGGGAAGCGGAGCGGGCTCGCAAGGCGGCCGAACGTGCACAAGCTGCTGCCGGCCGAGCCTCGGCGGCGGAGCAGAAGGCCGCGGAGAAGGAAGCCGCGCGCCTGCACGCCGAGGCTCGGATGGCCGAGGTCGAGGCGATGAACGGCGACCTGACCTACGAGTTCGCGGAGATCGACGGTTTGTTGGCGGCGACTCTGGAGGTCGACGACTACGTGGATCTTGACGCGCTTAAGATCAACGACGTTCAGCAGCCCCCATTTGAACCCGGCGACCTCGCTATCCCCACCCCGCAGTTGCCGGAACTGGTGTACCCGCGACAGCCCGAGTATCAAGAGCCTCCTGCACCGGGCGGGCTCGCGGCTGCCTTTGGCGGGAAGAAGAAGCACCAAGTGGCGATTGAACGTGCGAAGGCTGAGCACGTAGAAGCGATGCGCCGCTGGCACGAGCAGACGACGGCGATGCACGCCCAGTACGTAGCTGAACAGGACCGTCATCGACAGGCCGAACAGGACCGGCTGGCGAAGCTGGCGGCGGCCGAGAACGTGTACCACGACGAATGTCGCCGGCGTGAGGCGGAGGCGGCAGAGCACAACGAGCATCTGGCCGAGCTCGTCAATGGCTTAGCGTTCGACGTCGAGTTCGCTATCCAGGAATATGTCGGCATCGTGCTCTCTAACTCCGTGTATCCCGATGTCTTCCCTGTTTCACACGGGCACGATTTCAGCCTTGCGAGCCGCGAACTCACGCTCACCGCGCTCATCCCGGATCCTTCCGCGGTCCCGACCGTGAAGGAGTACAAGTACGTTAAGGCGAAGGATGAGATCAGCTCCACGGCTTTGCCCGCCAAGACGCAGAAGGATCGGTACGCGAGCGCTGTGTGGCAGGTCGCGGTCCGGACTCTTCACGAGGTGTTCGAGGCCGACAGGGCTGGAAAGATCCACTCCATCGCCTTAACTGTCGGCGTGGATCGGGTATCGCCCGCGACGGGGCAGCCGGAGACGGTTCCCCTGGTGATTGTCGCCGCAGACCGGGAAACGTTCAGCAGTTTCGACCTGGGCAACGTCGTGCCGCACGCGACGCTGACCCACATGGGTGCCGCCTTGTCGAAGTCTCCGTTCGACCTGACCCCGGCCGACACGAGCCGAGGCGTCCGGGCGCGGGGCCAGTGATGCGCTTCAATCCTCCGCCCGGCTGGCCGACGCCGCCCGAAGGATGGACACCGCCCCCGGGATGGAGCCCGGATCCCTCCTGGCCCGATCCGCCGCCCGGCTGGCAGCTCTGGCTTCCCGCCGAGTCGGAGCCAGCCCCGGGCAACCCACCCTCCTCACATCTTGTCGCTGAGGACGACGCCCCTGCCGCCGCCCCTCCTGCGCCAGTGAGCCCGCCCGAGCCCACCGCTGAGCCGAGTCCGCCGGTCCCACCACCCCTGTCGCCGGCTGACGACACGGCTGCCTTGCTGGCTCGTATCGCCGTACTGGAAGCTGCGCTCACCACCGCACAAGCCGGTGGTGCCGCGGAGGTGATCGAGCTCAACGACCAGCGGGTGCTCCAAGACGTCGGCATCTACCGCTACCACCACCCACTCGAAGACGCCGCCGCGTACAAGGACCGCCTCCGTGAAATCGAGGGACAGGTCGACGAACTTGTGAAGGCGGGCCGAGCAGTGCTGGCGGCCGACATGTTCACGTTCGACGGCTCCCTGGCCAAAGGCCGCAAGATGGTCGCCGACCTGGGCAAGCTCATGCTGCGCGCGTACAACGCCGAGGCCGACAACTGCGTGCGTTCACTGCGGGCAGGGAACGTCAGCACCGCGAAAAAGCGGCTTGAATCTGCGGTCAAGGCGATCGAGAAGCTCGGCGCGATGATGCAGATGCGCGTCAACCCGGACTACCACGCCCTACGAATCGCCGAGCTGGAACTCACTGCTGACTACCAGATGAAGGTCCAAGAGGAGCGAGAGCGAGCCCGCGATGAGCGCGAGCTGCTCCGTGAGCAACGTCGGGCAGAACAAGAGCTCGCCTCGGAACGTGAGCGCCTGGAAAAAGAGAAGTCGCACTACGTGAGTGTGCTCGAGTCGCTGCGGGCCGCCGGCGACCAAACAGCTGCCGACGAGCTGGCAACACGGTTGGCCGACATCGAGCAGGCCATCACGGACAACGACTACCGGATCGCGAACATCCGCGCAGGATACGTGTACGTCATCTCGAATATGGGCGCATTCGGCCCGAACGTGGTCAAGATCGGCATGACCCGCCGCCTTGAACCGCGAGACCGAGTCCGGGAGCTGGGCGATGCCTCGGTGCCGTTCCAATACGACGTGCACGCGCTATTCTTCTCCGAGGATGCGATCGCATTGGAGAACGAGCTGCACAAGGCATTCGCCGACCGTCGCGTGAACCACGTCAACCAGCGACGTGAGTTCTTTTTCGCCACCCCGGTGGAGGTCCGGGACCTTCTCGCCGAGAAAGTCGGCGGGCTACTCGAGTTCACGGAGGAGCCCGAGGCGTTGGAGTACTTCCAGAGTCGAAACCTCTGGCCAGCCGAGGACTGAGACCTTCGCGGGTTCCGCGCCCGAAAGCGGCTCCTGGCCTGCACAGTAGCGGGCAGTCCAACGACACTGCGCCGAGGCACTTCCTGTGAGACCGTGGAGGCAGTCCAGCGTAGGAACTGCTAGGGGTTGGGGGTCCGTGGCCGATGTCGACGTCGAAACTGCCGCCGTCAGACGCCGTGGCGAACAGGTCGGTGCTCGGGCGACTCCTCGAAGAGATCTCATGGGAAGGCGCAAGAGTTCGCGGGTATCGCGACGGAGGACGCGGACGCGAGAACGTTCTAACAGCGGAGGTGCTCGGAGCACTATCTTACCTTCCGCGGACGACGTTTCTCGCGGCAGTGTTTCGTGCTGCTCACGGCGCTGATGAGACGCGTGAGCAGGCCGCGGTGGAGGCTGAGCAAGCGAGGATCACCCTTCTGCCCGAGGAGTCGACCCTGGCGCCCGGCGGCACCGTCGTGCAGCCCGATGGTGTCCTGATGACGCCAAGCTGCCACGTCCTGCTTGAAGCCAAAGGAATGGGGAGATCCGCGTTCCAATCGGAGCAGCTGTCCCGCGAGTTCGAATGTGTTGTCCGGGACGCCGGCACCGCGCGACCGCTACTCCTGCTGATCACGCCGTCGGCTCCGCCCGTTCCGGTAAAGGGACATGGCCGACTGCCTATTGGCGCCGCGATCGGTCTATACCTCGAGCCGGTCTTGGCTCGAACTAAGGATCTGGACAGGTCCCTCGACGACCCGATCGCCTGCATTCCCGACGTTGTCGCGTGGATCACTTGGAGCGAGGTTAAAGCAGCCGTGGCAAGCGCTCACATCGACACGGCCGCTCTGCCTGCGAGTGTCGCCGGCACGGTGCAACGCCTGCGAGACGACCTAGTGAACGCCATCAATTGGCACGGGCGGACCTAGTCAGGAGCATGCGCCGGTCCGGGCGGCCCGTGCGGACGTTGGTCGGTCTCCCGGGCGTGCACGTCGGCCTGCCGCACGCGTGAGCGAGCCGCACGCATATGGCCTGAGAATCACTCTGGGAATCCAGGACCTGATACTGAAGTCAGCCCGAGTCACCATCGAGCGAACCGAAGCAGTCCAGAGTTGGGCGATGCCAGGCGTGACAACGACGTCCGTCCACCTTCTAATCCGTTGGTCGCAGGTTCGAATCCTGCCGGGGGCGCTCCACGAAGCCGCAGGTCATCCCTGAAGGTGCGGGGTCGGTCAAGAGGTGTGTGACCGTTGTTTCCTGCTTCTTGGGTGTGGTTTGGGCGCGTCGAGGTAAGGC
>NZ_SLWM01000048.1:0-22307 GCF_004342085.1 Kribbella orskensis | reverse complement strand
GGTGCAGGCCCCGGCCCCAGGGCCCCAACACCCACAGCCCCACCAACACCCCTGACCTCCGCCAGCCAAAACCATTCCCCAACAGGCTCTACAAGGTGTCAGCGGGCGAACTACGCGCTATCGGTAGAGGGCGAGGGCTCCGGTCAGGGAGTCCACGGCAGGGCGGGGGCCGTAGATGGCCAGGCCGGTGTACTCGAGGTCTTCCTCCTTGGTGCCACTCATCGTTGCGAGGTACTGCTCGTAGGTCCGCGAAGTCCGAGCCACCTGGTTGATGTCGTGTACGGCGACCCCGTCCCGCGCGGCCGCCGCCTCCCGCAGTTCCCGCAATCGCACGGCATCAGCCTTCAGCACCGGGATCGGATGCACGCAGATCCCCGGATGATCCCCGTCGGAGCCGTCCCTCGAATCTTCGCCGACCAGCTCCGAGACGTGCGAGCCCAGCCCGACCCCGAGCAGAGCAGCCGCGTTCAACGCCACCCCCACGGGCGCGTCCACGTCGATCACCACCACAAGCTTGTTCGCCAACATGTCCGCAAAGTTAGCCGCCTGCACGCCGATCCATCCCGGCCACCGAACGATGTTCGGCCGATCTGCGAAACTAATCGCCATGGACGAACTTGATACGGCGCTCCTGCGGATGCTGCAGAACGATGCCCGCCGCACCAACCGCGACATGGCCGCCGAGCTGGGCATCGCGCCTTCGACCTGCCTGGAGCGGATCCGCGGCCTCAAGGACCGTGGGGTGATCACCGGGTACCACGCCGAGGTCGACCTCCAGGCGATCGAGCGGTCCACTCAGGCGATCATCTCGATCAAACTCCGCCCGCAGGCGATGGCCGTCGCGACCGCCTTCCAGGACTACGTGAACAAGCTGCCCCAGACCCTCGAACTCTTCATGGTCTCCGGCGCCTCCGACTTTCTCGCCCACGTCGCCGTCAAGGACACCCAGGCCCTCCGAGACCTGGTCCTCGACCTGGCCAAACGCCAGGAAATCGGCGACATCCGCAGCTCAGTAGTCTTCGAACACCACCGCCGAACCACCGTCATGCCCTTGGAGCGCTAGTTGTCAGCTGTCGGCGAGAACCGTGCGTGCCTTCTCCACGGCGGCTTCGGTGGCGCCGTCGAGCTCGCCTTCCTGGCCGGCCAGGATCGACACGGAGAGGATGACGTCGCCGATGCCCGTGGTGGCGGCTGTGAACTCGCGACCCTCCAGCGGACCCGCGGTCCCGGTCAGCTTGAAGGCGAACGGTTCCTCACCGAACTTCGGCGCCGGGATCTCGACGACCTCCATCGGCGACGAGCCCTGGTCGGGGACCCGCATGGTCACCTTCTTGCAGGACTCGACGGCCTCCTTATAAGAGGTCTGAAGCTTCCGGACCGCCTTGGTCGTGACCATCGAGTCGATGCCGAAGTCGATGTACGGCCCCTCCTGGCTGCCCGAGAAGGATCGGGCCGCGCTCGTCTTCGAGCCGGGCGCCGTCTCGGAGTTCAGGTACTTCACCAGCGTCTTGCACTTGCTGGTCGGCGACGAGAAGGTGCCCGCGCTCTCGTCGTCGGGGTCCTCCGGTTCCAGCGAGAACCCGCTCGGCAGATCCTTCAGCTCGAGCAGAGCCTTGGTCAGCTCGGCCTTCGTCCGCCGGGTCGGGCCGACCTCGCTCGGGGTCTCGGAGGGCGTCGGCTCAGCCGGAGTACTGACCGGAGCCGTGGGGGTCGAGGCGGACGGTGGTACCGCTCCGCTGGGTTGGTCCTCGCCACAGGCGGCGAGCGTGAACGTGAGAGCTGCGGCAACGGCGAGCGGGAACGGCGCGAGCTTCATAACCCATCCAGAACCGTCGAGGGCCTAGGGAAGGCTGCAGCGTACCCGACTCACACCTGGTGGGATCGCAGGTGAATGTTCTGCAGCAGCCCCACCGCGAGCAGCCCGGCGAACATCGACGACCCGCCGTAGGAGACGAACGGCAGCGGCAGGCCGGTGACGGGCATGATGCCGAGCGTCATGCCGATGTTCTCGAAGGCCTGGAAGGCGAACCAGCAGACCACGCCGGTGGCCACCAGCCGGCCGAACGCGTCCCGCGCGTTCACCGCGATCCGCAGCCCGCGCCACAGGATCAACGCGAACAGGCAGATGATCGCGCCGGCGCCGATCAGCCCGAGCTCCTCACCGGCCACGGTGAAGACGAAGTCGGTGTGCTGCTCGGGCACGAACGCGTTCTGCGTCTGCGATCCGTGGAACAGCCCCTGGCCGAAGACCCCGCCGTTGCCGATCGCGATCCGCGCCTGGTTCACGTTGTAGCCGATGCCCTGCGGGTCCTGCGACGGGTCCGCGAACGCGGTGAACCGGGCGAGCTGGTACTCCTTCAGCACGTTCAGCTGGATCGCCAATGCCCCGATCAGCGTCGCCGCGGTAACGATGCCGAGCATCCACCGCTTCGGTACGCCGGAGACCGCGATGATGCCGAACACGATCGAGCCGAGCACCATCACCGTGCCGAGGTCGGGCTGCAGCATCACCAGCAGCACCGGTACGGCGGCGACCGCGATCGCCTGGGCGATGTCGATCGTGCGGGCGTTCTCGCGGTGGTTCGTCTCGCCCTTCTCCGCGATCAGCAGCGCCATCCCGACGATCACCGCGAGCTTGGCGAACTCGCTCGGCTGGACCGACATCCACGGCAGCTGGATCCACGAGCGCGATCCGTTGATCACGGCACCTACTCCGGGCACCAGCACGAGGATCAGCCCGAGCACCGACGCGGCGTACAGGACGGGCGCGAGGATGCGGACGCGGCGGTGGTCGGTGACGGCGGCGCCGATCGCGAGCACCAGGCCGATCACGAAGTTCAGCGCGTGCCGGACCAGGAACGCGTACTCGTTGCCGTCGGTGAGCGAGGTGCGCCGGTAGGTCGCGGACCAGATCAGCAGCGACCCGATCGCCGACAGCGCGAGCACGCCGATCACGAGCACCCAGTCGGCGTGCCAGAGCGCGGAGCGCCGGTCGGCCCGCGGTCGCGACTGGCGGATCGGCGTCAACAGGCTCATTGGGCCGGCTTCTTCACGGGCGGAGCGGGCTTGATGTTGTAGAGCGTCTCGTAGATCTTCCGTACCGCGTCGCCGGAGGCGCCGGATCCCGTGCCGGCCTGGCTGATCATCATCACCACGGCATAGCGGTCCGAGTACGACGCCAGCCACGAGGTGGTCTGCTTGCCGTAGACCTCGGCCGTACCTGTCTTGGCACGGATCGGGATCTGGTCCAGCGGGAATCCGGTGAACTTCCACGCCGCCGTACCGGTGCGGGTGGTCTCCTTCAGCGCCTTGTCGATGTAACGCAGGGTCGAGGATGGCACCGGCAGGCGGGCGGCCACCTTGCTCGGGACGGCGCGCGCCTTGCCGTTCGGGCCGATCACCGCCTTCGCCACCCGGGGCTCCCAGAGGGTGCCGCCGTTCGAGAGCGCCGAGTAGACCGTGGCCAGCTGCAACGGTGTCAGCGTGGTGTCGCCCTGGCCGATGGCGAAGTTCACGGCGTCACCCGCGCGGTAGCGATAGCCGTCCGCGCAGAACTCGCGGGAGAACTGCTTCAGGAATGCCGAGGTCCCGGACGGCGGGTTCTCCGAAAGCTTGCAGTAGTAGTCCTTCTGGGCGTCGTAGTACTCCTTCTTCCACTTCCGGTCGGCGATCCGGCCGGACACCTCGCCGGGCAGGTCGATCCCGGTCGGCTTGCCGAGGCCGAACTTCTTCGCCATCTCGACCAGCGGGTCCACCGCGTTGATGTCGCCGGAGTTGCCGCCCTCCTTGAGCCACAGGTTGTAGGCGATCCGGTAGAAGAAGGTGTCGCAGGACAGCGCGAGCGCCTGGTCGAAGCCGATCATCCCGTAGGACGCCGACTCGTAGTTCTTGAACCTGCGGTTGCCGACCTCGAAGAACGACGAGCAGTCCAGCCGGGTCTTCGGGCTGTACCCGTTGGCCATCGCGGCCGCGGTGGTGATCGGCTTGAAGGTCGACCCCGGGGCCAGCTGGCCCTGCAACGCCCGCGACACCAGCGGCGTCCCGGACTTCGTGGAGTAGAGCGCGTCCAGTTCGCGCTGCGAGATGCCGCCGACCCAGACGCCCGGGTCGTAGCTGGGGTAGCTCGCCATCGCGACGATCTGGCCGGTCTTGGTGTCCATCACCACGGCCGCGCCGGAGTCGGCGACGTACTTGCGCTTGGTGATCTTGTCGTACTGCTTGCGAGCCGTCATGATCGCGCCGCGCAACTGCGCCTCGACCGACGCCTGGACCCGTGCGTCGATGCTCGTCATCAGCGTCGACCCCGGCACCGGCGCGGTCTGCTTCTGCAGGCCGGTGGTGTACCCGACGGCGTCGACGATCACGTTCTTCACGCCGGGCTTCCCGCGCAGCAACTGGTCGTACGTGCGCTCGACCCCGGCCCGGCCGACCAGGTCCGAGCGGTGCGGCACCGAGTCCTGCCCGGCCTTCTCCAGCGCGTCCAGCTCGGTGGTGGTGATCGGCGACAGGTAGCCGAGGATGTGCGCCGCGTTCACCCCGTACGGCGAGGGGTAGGCCCGCAGCGCGGCCGATTCCGCCGCCACGCCCGGGAAATCCTCGCGGCGCTCCATCACCTCGATCGCCACCTGCTCGCTGACGTCCTTCGCCACCGGGATCGGCTGGTACGGCGTGCCGTTCCAGCAGGCGGGTGGCTTCGATGCCCCGGGTTCACCGCAGAGCATGGTCCGGGCGGTGAGGTCTTTCGGCTTCTGGCCGAGCACCTTCGCCAGCCGGGCGAGCACCGCCTTCTGCTGGTCGTCCGGCAGCTTGGCCAGCACGGACCGGTCGACGGTGATCACCAGCGAAACCCGGTTGCCGACCAGGGTGCGGCCGGCCGCGTCGACGATCGTGCCGCGCGGGGCCGGGACCAGCACCTCGCGGGTGTGGTTCTGGGTGGCCGCCTGGGTGTAGTCGTCCGACGACATCACCTGCATGTACCAGAGCCGGGCCAGCAGGGTGAACATCAGCGAGAAGACGAGCACCTGGATCACGAACAGGCGCAACCGCGCCTTCAGTGGCGCCGGGTTGAAGCTGTCGAAGCTCATCGCAGCACCCGCTGCCGTTCCCGGGCTGGGACGACTCGTCGCATCACCCACATCACCAGCGGGATCACCACGATCGCGCCGACCACGTCGTACCCGGCGGCGATCCCGACCCGAACCCCGAACTCACCCCAGTCGACCGCCGGATCGTGCAACAGCGACCCGGTCGCGGAGTACACGGTCAGAGAGAGCACCGCGCCCAGTACGACGGTCAGCGCGACGCCGAGTGGTCCCACCGGTCCGGCGGAGGTCTCTCGCCGGATCAGGCCCGCGGTGTAGCCGGCGATCGCCAGTGCAAGGGCCCACCGGCCGGCCGTGTGGTCCGCGGGTGGCACCACGTCGAGCATCAGGCCGCCGGCGAATCCCGCGATCGCGCCCCACTCGGGTCCTCGGGCGAGACCGAGCGCGAGCACCACGATCATCACCAGGTCGCAGGTGACCCCGGCGACCGCGATGTGCGGCAGCACCGACGTCTGCACGGTGACGGCGATCATCAGGAACAGCGCGGCCAGGGCGATCCGGAGGGCGGGCACGTCAGCGTCCCTTCTCCGGCGTCACCGTGGTGCGCGGCGCCCGGGCGGGTGGTCCGGTGACCACGCCGACCGTGTCGATGCTGCTCGGGTCGACGAACGGCTTCACCTGCGCGGTCGTGCCGAGCGCGCCCTGCACCGGCGTCACCGAGGTGATCTGACCGATCGGGACACCCGGAACGTACGGCGCGTTGCCGCTCGACCCCCAGGTGACGATCCGGTCCCCCGGCTTCGGCCGCGCCTTCAGATCCACCAGCTTGTAGTCCAGCGTCGCGTGCGAGCCCACCTCGCCACGGCCGGAGACGAACCCGAGCGCGAGCGTCGAGTTCAACCGGCCACCGACGGTCGAGTTGCGGTCGCCGATCAGCAGGACGGTCGCGGTCGCCTCGGTAGTGCGCACCACTCGGCCGACGAGTCCGTCGCCGTTGAGCACGGTCATGTCCGGCCGCACCCCGTCCGCAGTACCGGCGTCGATCGTCACCGTGTGGTTGAAGCTCTGCGCGCTGCCGATCCCGATCACCCGGGCCGGCGTCACGGTGTAGGCCGGGGCGACCTTGAGCAGCCGGTCCAGCTCCGCCGCGCGGCTGCGGGCGTAGTCGGTGGTCTTCAAGTCACTGTTGAGTTTTTCGTTCTCGGCTTTCAGTTTCTCGTTCTCGGCTTTGAGCCTATCCACTTCGGCGAACCGGTCGCGGAGGTTGTCCACAGGCTGCCGGGCGTTGGTCGCGCCCGACTCCAGCGGACCGAAGACGGCGGCCGCGGCATGCCGGAGCGGCTCCACCGGCGAACCGGCCGAGCGCCGCGCGTCCAGCACGATCAGGGTGAACGAGGCCAGGACCACCAGCACCAGGACGGTCCGGCGGCGGCGGATCTCCCGCGGCAGACCGGCCGACCGGACCAGGCCCTTGGCCGGTGTTCCGAGGTCTGTGAGCATCGCGTCCGTCTCAGCGGCGGCGGTCGGTGACGAGGATGCGGTTCAGCGTCTCGATGTTGTCGACGCATTTGCCTGCCCCGAGGACGACGGCGTCCAGCGGGTTCTCGGCGACGTGGATCGGGATACCGGTCTCGTGGCGCAGCCGCTCGTCCATGCCCTTCAGCAGCGCGCCGCCGCCGGTCAGCACGATGCCGCGGTCGACGATGTCGCCGGCCAGCTCGGGCGGGGTCTTGTCCAGGGTGGCCTTGACCGCGTCGACGATCGCGGTGATCGGCTCCTCGATCGCCTGCCGGATGCTCGAGGACGACACCTTCACGGTGCGCGGCAGCCCGGACACCATGTCCCGGCCGCGGATCTCGGAGTCCGGGCCGTCGGAGGTCGGGAACGCCGAGCCGATGGTCATCTTGATCTGCTCGGAGGTGGCCTCGCCGAGCATCAGCGAGTACTCCTTCTTGCAGTAGTTCACGACCGCCTTGTCGATGGCGTCGCCGGCCACCCGGATCGACTGGCTGGTGACGATGCCGCCGAACGAGATCACCGCGACCTCGGTGGTGCCACCGCCGATGTCGACCACCATGTTGCCGGTGGCGTCGCGGACCTCGAGGTTGGAGCCGAGCGCGGCGGCCATCGGCTCCTCGATGATGTACACCTTGCGGGCGCCGGCCATGTACCCGGCGTCGCGGACCGCGCGCTGCTCGACCGCGGTGATCCCGGACGGTACGCAGACGACGATCCGCGGCTTGGCGAAGTACCGCCGGCGGTGCACCCGCTGGATGAAGTACCGCAGCATCTGCTCGGCCGCGTCGAAATCGGCGATCACGCCGTCCTTGAGCGGCCGGATCGCGGTGATGTTGCCCGGCGTACGGCCGATCATCTTCTTGGCCTCGTGCCCGAAGGCGACCGCCTCACGTGGTTCGTCGGTCCGGGTCGCCACGACGGACGGCTCGTTGAGGACCACGCCGCGACCGCGCACGTAGACCAGAGTGTTCGCCGTTCCGAGGTCGACCGCCATATCGCGGCCGAGCATGCTGTTCGCCATCGGAGGCGCCCTTCCGCTCGATCCGGGTTCTCAGGCTAAGCGCGCGACCATTGTCGCCGCCGCATCGACACGGGCCCGACAAGTCCGGATTACCCACGTCGACCGCCCACGCATCGTATCCGACCGGTGACCCCGAGAATTCCCGGGTCCCGTTGTTCTGCTTGGCATTGTGGGTCATCAGCCGTCTGACGCCGTACTGCGAGCGAGAGTCTACGTCGGTGGCCGATATCCGGTCGCTGTGGCGGGCACCAGCCGACCGGCCGACGCCGACCGACCGACCGGCTGATGCGGCGCCGCTGTACCGAAGGACAGGAAGTGGTCGCAGGCCACGCCAACCTCCACACTTACCGACGCGGTCCAGGCGCAGACAAACCCAGTACTACCTGTCCTTCCGTACGCCGCCCGCCCCACCCGCAGCGATTCGCAGCCACGCGCGCACGACGCCCTGGGCTGAGCGGCGACGCAGGAGGTGCGTGGGGGGCCGGAGCGGAGTACGGGAGATCAGGGGAGGTCGGGGAACCAGATCTTGATTTCGCGGGAGGCGGATTCCGGGGAGTCGGAGCCGTGGACGAGGTTTTCGCGGTTGGAGAGGGAGAGGTCGCCGCGGATGGTGCCGGGGGCTGCCTTGCGGCCGTCGGTGGCGCCGTTCAGGGCTCGGACCACCTCGACTGCCTCGTCACCCTCGAGAACCAGGGCTACCAGCGGGCCGCTGGTGACGAAGGCGCGGAGCGGCGGGTAGAAGTCACGCTCGACGTGCTCGGCGTAGTGCTGGTCGGCCTGTTCGCCGTCGATCGTGCGCAGGTCCATCGCGACGATGGACAGGCCTTTCGCCTCGAAGCGGCCGAGGACCTCCCCGACCAGGCCACGGCGTACCGTGTCGGGCTTCAGCAGGACGAGGGTGCGCTGCGACATGTCTGTTCAACTCCGGGGTTTCCAGGCGGCGTTTCGCCGCTGAGCCTATCGATCACAACTTTTCACACGGATGGCGCATCTAGCAGGTAGCAGGGCAGGCGAGGGGGGCTTGCCGACTCTGTCGCGATGGGTTGCGAGCCGGCGTCACTGCCTCAAAGTGGCGCCGGCTCGCGTCAGCTGGGTTCGTCCTGCGCCTGACCACTGTGAGGGGCCTGGGCCGCCGCCTTCGCCTCGTCGATCCGCTTCCCGAGCACGATCGCCATCACCCAGAAGGTGCCGAAGGCCAGACCGAGCGCGAACATCACCGGTACGACGAAGCCGAGGCCGATCGCCGCGACCTGGATGATCCAGCCCAGGACGTAGCCGACCTGGTTCCGCAGCAGCCCGGCCGCGACGACAGCCAGTACTGCGAGCCCCAGGCACAGCGGCAGCGCAGTACTGGGTTCGACGTCGGCGACCGAGATCATCACCGGGGTGACGAGGGCGAGCACGAGCGCCTCGAAGCCCAGCACGATCGATGCGAGCGACCTCATCGCCGGTTCCCCGACTGCTCCTGGGACTGCTGCGACCGGTCCTTGCGGACGAGCAGCGAGCGGGCCTCACCCGCGGTGATCACCGAGCCGGTGATCAGCACGCCACCGGTGCCCATCGCGAGCGCGTTCTCCTCGGCCAGCCGGATCGCGTCGTCGATCGCGTCGATCAGCTTCGGCCGGACCAGTACCCGGTCCTCGCCGAAGATCTCCGCGGCGATCTCGCCCAGCTCCTCGGCCGGCATCGACCGCTCGGCGAACGAGTTCCGGGTGCAGACGACCGTCTCCATGATCGGCTCGTACGCCTCCAGGAGGCCGTACACGTCCTTGTCCTTCATACAACCCAGTACGCCGATCAGCGGCTGGAACGCGAACGCCTCGGTCACGGTGGCGGCGGTCGCCTCGGCGCCGTGCGGGTTGTGCGCCGCGTCGACGATCACCGTCGGGCTGGTCCGCACGACCTCCATCCGGCCGGGGCTCGTCACCTCGGCGAACCCGGCCTGGACCAGATCGTTGGTGATCCGGTCCTCGGTCTGCGCTCCGGAGCCGAGCAGCGCCTCGACGGCCGCGAGGGCGGTCGCCGCGTTGTGGGCCTGGTACTCGCCGTGCAGCGGGAGGAACACGTCCTCGTACTCGCCGCCGAGCCCCTTGAACGACACCAGTTGGCCGCCGACCGCGACAGAGCGAGCCGTGACGCCGAACTCCAGTCCTTCCCGCGCGACCTGGGCGCCGACCTCGGCCGCCCGGCGGAGCAGTACCTCGAACACCTCGAGGCTCTGCTGCGAGATCACCGCCGTACCGCCCGGCTTGATGATCCCGGCCTTGTCCTGCGCGATCGTGACGGGATCGGCACCGAGGATGTGCGCGTGGTCGACCGCGACCGGGGTGATCACCGAGACGGTGCCGTCGGCGACGTTCGTCGAGTCCCAGGTGCCGCCGAGGCCGACCTCGACCACCGCGACGTCGACGGGTGCGTCCGCGAACGCCGCGAACGCCATACCGGTCATCACCTCGAAGAAGGACAGCGGGTTCTCGTTCTCGGAGTCCACCACGTTCACGTACGGCTCGATCTCGGTGTAGACCTCGACGAACCGCTGCTCGTCGATCGGCTCGCCGTTGAGCGTGATCCGCTCCCGGACCGACTCCAGGTGCGGGCTGGTGAACCGCCCGGTCCGCAGCCCGGCCTCCTGCAGCAGCGAGTCGATCATCCGCGCCGTGGAGGTCTTGCCGTTGGTACCGGTCAGGTGGATCACTGGGTACGTCTTCTGCGGATCGCCGAGCAACTCGACGAGCCGCCGGACGCGGTCCAGCGTGGGTGAGATCTTGTGCTCCGGCCAACGGGCCTGGAGCCGCGCCGACACTTCGGCAAACGAAAGGTCGCTCATCAGGGGGCCAGTCTAGGAGGGGGTGTGGATAACCGGTCGGAAGCACCCCTTGACAACCACTACGATTGCCGCATGACCGAAACGTCCCGTGTTCCTGACAAGCCCACCCTCGAAGGCCTCGAGGAGAAGTGGGCTGCGGTATGGAAGGAGCAGCAGACCTACGCGTTCGACCGGACCGCCGAGCGCGCCGACGTCTTCTCGATCGACACCCCGCCGCCGACGGTCTCCGGCTCGCTGCACGTCGGGCACATCTTCAGCTACACCCACACCGACCTGGTCGCGCGGTACCAGCGGATGCGCGGGAAGAACGTCTTCTACCCGATCGGCTGGGATGACAACGGCCTGCCGACCGAGCGGCGGGTGCAGAACTTCTACGGCGTCCGCTGCGACCCGTCGCTGCCCTACGACCTGGACTTCACCCCGCCGGCCAAGCCGGACGCGAAGAAGCAGATCCCGATCAGCCGCCGGAACTTCGTCGACCTGTGCGGCGAGCTGACCCACATCGACGAGCAGGCGTTCGAGTCGATGTGGCGCCGGGTCGGCCTGAGCGTCGACTGGTCGTATCTCTACACGACCATCTCCGAGGACTCACGCCGTACTTCGCAGCGCGCCTTCCTGCGCAACTTCGCCCGCGGCGAGGCCTACCTGGCCGAGGCCCCGACGATGTGGGACGTCACGTTCCAGACCGCCGTCGCCCAGGCCGAGCTGGAAGCCCGTCCGTATCCCGGCGCATTCCACCGGATCGCCTTCCACGGCGCCTCCGGTCCCATCTACATCGAGACCACCCGGCCCGAGCTGATCCCGGCCTGCGTCGCGCTGATCGCGCACCCGTCCGACGAGCGCTACAAGGACCTGTTCGGTACCACGGTCCGCTCGCCGCTGTTCGACGTCGAGGTGCCGGTCCTCGCGCATGAGCTGGCTGAGCCGGACAAGGGCGCCGGCATCGCGATGTGCTGCACGTTCGGCGACCTCACGGACGTCCAGTGGTGGCGCGAGCTCCAGCTCCCGGTCCGTACGGTCATCGGCCGCGACGGCCGGCTGCTGCGCGAGACCCCGGAGTGGCTGGAGGGCTCGGAGCTGTACGCCGAGCTTGCGGGCAAGACCGTCTTCAGCGCACGCGAGCTGATCGTGCAGAAGTTGCGCGCGAGCGGCGACCTCGACGGTGAGCCCAAGCCGACGGAGCGGATGGCGAACTTCTACGAGAAGGGCGACAAGCCGCTCGAGATCGTCTCCACCCGGCAGTGGTACATCAAGAACGGTGGCCGTGACGCCGACCTGAAGGCCGAGTTCATCGAGCGGGGCAACGAGCTCGCCTGGGTCCCCGAGCACATGAAGCACCGGTACCTGAACTGGGTCGAGGGGCTGAACGGCGACTGGCTGGTCTCCCGCCAGCGCTTCTTCGGCGTGCCCTTCCCGGCCTGGTACCCGATCGACAAGGACGGCGAGGCGGACTACGACCACCCGCTGATGCCGAGCGAGACCGATCTGCCGATCGACCCGACCTCGCAGGTCCCCGGCGGGTACGACGAGTCGCAGCGCGGCAAGCCCGGTGGCTTCGCGGCGGACCCGGATGTGATGGACACCTGGGCCACTTCGTCACTCACCCCGCAGATCGTCTGCGGCTGGGAGCGGGACGAGGACTTGTTCAAGCGAACCTTCCCGATGGACCTGAACACGCACGCGCACGAGATCATCCGGACCTGGCTGTTCTCCCGCGTCGTCCGGGCTCAGTTCGAGAATGGCACGCTCCCTTGGGCGCGCTCGATGATCTCCGGCTTCGTCGTCGATCCCGACCGCAAGAAGCTCAGCAAGTCCAAGGGCAACACGATCCTGCCCGACGAGGTGCTGAAGAAGTACGGCTCGGACGCGGTTCGCTGGCGCGCGGCGATGGCCCGGCCGGGTCTGGACTCGCCGTTCGACGAGTCGCAGATGAAGGTCGGCCGGCGGCTCGCGATCAAGGTCCTGAACGCCTCGAAGTTCGTGCTCAGCTTCGGCGCCACCTCCGTGGACGCCGCGGCCGTGACGGAGGCCGTCGACCTGGCGATGCTCGCTCAGCTCCGCACCGTCATCGACACGGCGACCACCGCCTTCGAGAACTACGACTACACCGGTGCCCTCGAGGCCACGGAGCGGTTCTTCTGGACGTTCTGCGACGACTACGTGGAACTGGTGAAGGAGCGCGCGTACGGCGGACATGGTGAGGCCGGCGCCGAATCGGCCAAGGCCGCGCTCGCCGTCGCGCTGTCGGTCCAGCTGCGCCTACTCGCGCCGTACCTGCCGTTCGCGACCGAAGAGGTCTGGTCGTGGTGGCAGGAGGGCTCGATCCACCGGACGTCCTGGCCGGTCGCCTCCGTCGACGTCGCCACGCCGGAGCAGGACCCGCGGGTCCTCGACGCCGTGGCCGAGGTCCTGGCCGGGATCCGCGGTGCGAAGTCCACCGCCCAGGTCTCGATGAAGACCGAGGTCTCGAAGGTCGAGGTCAGCGGCCCCGCCGATCGCCTCGCCCTTGCCGAGCGAGCCGAGGTCGACCTGCGCGCCGCGGGCCGGATCACCGGCGAGATCGTCTGGAGCCCCGACGAGTCCGACACCGTCTCGGTCACCGCGACTCTCTGACCTGGACCGACCGGCTGATCTTGGTCGACTGGCTGATCGCAGCCTGGGTAGCGCCCGCTTCTCGGAGGCGGGCGCTACTGCTGCGAAGCGACCGACTACGCTGCGGAACCAGTTTGTCCCGATATGGAACCATCGGGACCGAAACCCCGGCCCCACCCTGGCGAGTCCGTCCGCGCCCCGAGGAGCACCCATGACCGACCCCACCACCCCTCCCCCCACGGACGACGCCTCCACCCCCAACTCCAAGTCCACTCCGCCGGCCAACGCACTCACGCCGCCGGCCGAAGCACCCGCCCCGCGCGCTGAGACACCTCCCCCGACCGACACCACCTCCCCAGCGGCCGACGTGACCACCCCGCCGGCCAGGAAGCTCACCCCGCGCCCGCGCACCACCAAGAAGGCGGCCCCGAAGCCAGCCGATACGCGCGCGTCCACGGATGCCCCTGCCACCCCCTCCACGGGAGCCCCTGAGACCGCGCCCGCAGCATCTGCCCAGCCCGCCCCAGCAGGCGGCTCCTCATCCCGCCCAGCAGCCGGTACGCCGCGCGGTGGTGCCGCCAGTGCGGCTGGTTCCGCTGCCGGTGGCGGGGGCGGCTCTCCGGCAGGCGCGGCGGGTGGTTCCGCAGTGACTGGGAGCGTGGGAGCCGATGCGGCGACCAGGAGTGGGTCAGACGTCACGGTCAGCTCCTCGAGCAGTCCTGCCGCCAGTGCTCCCGCTGCCTCGACGGGCAGGTCCGCAACTAGCCCAGCGCCCACCGCGCAATCGTCGGCTGCGGCTGGCGGTACACCGAGCGCCGGTGCGACCGATACACCGCGGGCTGGTGCGGCCGGTACGTCGAGCGCTGGTGTGGTGGGTGCTGTTGGGGGTGGTGCGGCTGGGGGTGCGTCGGGGCAGACAGGTGCTGGCGGGACGGGAACCGGGCGAGACTATGCGGTTGATGACACGCAGCCTATTGCTGTGCAGAGTGGTGGGCCGACCGATGCTGGGAAGAGCACGGTTGAAGAGTCGTTGGTGATTGGGAAGGGGCGGCGGCGGGCCAAGCGGGCGGCTAGTGGGAAGGGTGGTTGGGGGAAGCGGGTTTGGGGGCGGATTCGGAAGGTTCAGTGGCGGCGGAATCCTTGGGTGACGATCGGCGCCGTGGTGGTGGCGCTGGCGGTCATTGCCGGGCTCGGCTACTTCGTCGGGGTCGGGCCTATGAACCGGTTGAACGCGGCGCGCGACATCGAGCCGCCGGCGAGGTTGGCCGGGTTGGATCGGGTAACGGATGAGGGGATTCGCGGGCAGTTGCAACTCGACCAGAAGCGCGAGGCTTTGAGCCGGATCAACGACGGAAAGGACGCGACGGTCGAGGCGTACGGGAACCTCGACGGCAATCGCCTGTTCGTCGTCATCGCCATGCGCGGACGGGTCGACATCGACAAGACGGTCAAGGACTCTGGTGCGACACCTGACCAGGTGAAGGTCGTCGGGAAGTCCACCTGCGTCGAGTCGACCGACAACCTGCCGATCCAGTGCTACCGCGGCTCCAACACCCTGACGGTGATCGTCCAGGCAGCCAACGCCGACGCCGGCGTGGACGACGTCGGCCCCGTCGCCGACGAAGCCTTCACCGCCATGAAGTAAACCCTCGCAGCTGATCGCGACACACACCGAGAATCGCGTCAGACCGCACCGCCGAGCTCGCGCCGCACTTTGCCGTAGGCAACGGATCGAAAGCCTCCGGTCCGGCTGACAGGTCGACCCGTCAGGGGAAACTGCAGCCTCACCAGGTACGCCGTGCTGGTGGCGTAGGCGCTGTTCCCAATCGTGGTGGTGACCCTAGCCGTCCAACGCCACCATCCGCGCGTCCTCGAGGCACGGCTGGAGGCTGCTGCCGATCGACCGAAGTCCTCCTTGCGTTTGTTCCACTCCGCCACCCGTGCGGCAACTTGCCGGCGGCAACAGTCGTCGTACGCCGGGCCGCCGTGTCTCCTGAGAAGCAATCGCCAACTCGGCGAGCAGTCCGGCCAGATCCGGCCACCCGGCACGCGAGTACAGCGAGAAGAACGTCTCCCGCACCGCCATCGCATAGGTCGCCGGGCGGTCCCTCGGTTCGCGTCCACGACGAGAAGGAGGCCGACATCCGCCTCGCAGCGGATGCCGGCCTCTCTCGAAACACCAAGCGGTCAGGCGGTCTTCTCGCGCCGCTCCCGCTTCCGCTCGATCTGGTCCCGCGGGATCAGGGTCGGATTCACGTTCTCCAGCACGACCTCGCCGGTGACGACGACCTTGGCCACGTCCTCACGGCTGGGCACCTCGTACATCACGTTGAGGAGCACCTCCTCCATGATGGCGCGCAGGCCGCGGGCGCCGGTGCCGCGCAGCAGCGCCTGGTCCGCGATCGCCTCGACCGCATCGTTGCTGAACTCCAGCTCGACGTTGTCGATCTCGAAGAGCCGCCGGTACTGCTTGACCAGCGCGTTCTTCGGCTCGGACAGGATCTTGATCAGCGCGTCCCGGTCCAGCGGGGACACGGTGGTGATGACCGGGAGCCGGCCGATGAACTCGGGGATCAGGCCGAACTTCAGCAGGTCCTCCGGCATCACGTCGGAGTAGCCGCCGACCTCGCGGGGCTTCTCCGGCTCGCGCTTGGCGTTGAAGCCGAGCGTCTTCTTGCCGACCCGCTGCTCCACCATGTGGTCCAGGCCGGCGAACGCGCCGCCGACGATGAACAACACGTTGGTCGTGTCGATCTGGATGAACTCCTGGTGCGGGTGCTTGCGGCCGCCCTGTGGCGGGACGCTGGCCGTGGTCCCTTCCAGGATCTTCAGCAGGGCCTGCTGCACGCCCTCGCCGGAGACGTCGCGGGTGATCGACGGGTTCTCGCTCTTGCGGGCGATCTTGTCGACCTCGTCGATGTAGATGATGCCGGTCTCGGCCTTCTTGACGTCGTAGTCAGCGGCCTGGATCAGCTTCAGCAGGATGTTCTCGACGTCCTCGCCGACGTAACCCGCCTCGGTCAGCGCGGTGGCGTCCGCGATCGCGAACGGCACGTTCAGCATCCGCGCGAGAGTCTGGGCGAGGTACGTCTTGCCGCAGCCCGTCGGGCCGATCAGCAGGATGTTGGACTTCGCCAGCTCGACTGCCTCGTCCTTGGCGTGCCGGCCGGCGGTCGAGGAGCCCTGGCCGTCGCGGACCCGCTTGTAGTGGTTGTAGACCGCCACTGCGAGCGCCTTCTTCGCCACGTCCTGTCCGACGACGTAGGCATTGAGGAAGTCGTAGATCTCGCGGGGCTTCGGCAGCTCCGTCAGACCGACCTCGGAGCCCTCGTTGAGCTCTTCCTCGATGATCTCGTTACAGAGATCGATGCATTCGTCGCAGATGTAAACGCCGGGACCGGCGATGAGCTTCTTGACCTGCTTCTGGCTCTTCCCACAGAACGAGCATTTGAGCAGGTCGCCGCCGTCACCTATGCGTGCCACCGGGACAGATCCCTTCTCTGAGCAGTCGAACCGGGCTGTCGAACCCGAACAGGGCCCGGATCCCGGTTTCGACGGTACCGCGCCGAGGGCCGAAACGCTGTGCTCACCGACGCGTTGTGACTACGCCGGTGGCGAACGCCCGTCCCCCTTGACAGCACCGTCGAACCGGGGATGGTCCGGTCAGACGCCGGCCGGGACCGGGGTCTTGAGGGTCTGCAGGATGTCGTCGATCAGGCCGTACTCGATGGCCTGCTCGGCGGTCAGGAACTTGTCCCGCTCGATGTCGCGGGATACCTCTTCGAGCGGCTTGCCGCTGGCCTCGGCGATCATGGTCTCCAGCAGCGCGCGGAGCCGGAGGATCTCGTTCGCCTGGATCTCGATGTCACTCGACTGGCCGTAGGTGCCCTCGGTGGCCGGCTGGTGAATGATGATCCGGCTGTTCGGCAGCGCGAGCCGCTTGCCCGGCGTACCGGCGGCGAGCAGCACCGCGGCGGCTGAGGCAGCCTGGCCGAGGCAGACCGTCTGCACGTCCGGCTTGATGTAGCGGATCGTGTCGTAGATCGCGGTCAGCGCCGTGAACGAACCACCGGGCGAGTTGATGTAGATGCTGATGTCCCGGTCGGAGTCCATCGCCTGCAGGCAGAGCAGCTGCGCCATCACGGCGTTGGCGATCTCGTCGGTGATCGGGGTGCCGAGGAAGATGATCCGGTCCTCGAACAGTTTGGTGTAGGGGTCGATCCGGCGCATGCCGTACGACGTGCGCTCCTCCCACTGCGGGATGAAGTAGTTCATGCGGGTTTCCTTACTACGGAGTGGGAGGTCAGGAGTTGGGGCTGCCGCTGCTCAGCTGGGCGGCGCTGGCCACGACGTGGTCGATGAAGCCGTAGTCCTTCGCCTGCTCCGCGGTGAACCAGCGGTCGCGGTCGGCGTCGTTCTCGACCTGCTCCAGCGGCTGACTGGTGTGCTCGGCGATCAGTCGGAACAGCTGCGCCTTGATGTGCAGCGACTGCTCGGCCTGGATCTTGATGTCGGAGGCGGTTCCACCCATACCGCCGGACGGCTGGTGCATCATGATCCGCGCGTGCGGCAGGGCGAACCGCTTGTTCTTGGCGCCCGCGCAGAGCAGGAACTGGCCCATCGAGGCGGCCAGGCCCATCCCGACGGTGGCGACGTCGTTGGAGATCCACTGCATGGTGTCGTAGATCGCCATGCCCGAGTCCACCGAACCACCCGGCGAGTTGATGTACAGCCAGATGTCCTTGTTGGGGTCCTCGGCGTTGAGGAGCAGCATCTGAGCGCAGATCGCGTTCGCGTTGTCGTCGCGAACCTCGGACCCCAGGAAGATGATCCGGTTGCTCAGCAGGCGCTGGTAGATGTGGTCGTCGAGTCCGCCGGATCCGTTGCCGCCCGCGGCGGTGGGGCTGGCTGCAAATGTCTCGTTCACGAAGCCGACATTACTGGTCCGTGGCGACAGACCTAAGGGTGGTCGGCAAGTGTTCGCTCACGGCGCACTGTGTCTGCTCTGAGCGAATGCGTCCGACCTCACCACGCACACACGACAGCCGACCCGAAGTGGTGCGGTTTCTTCCGCTTGCTGACCGCCGGTACTGCGGGGCCAGGCCGACCTGCACTGCGTCACCTTCGACTTCATCAACCGACCCCTCTCGCGGCTGGGAAGAACAGCCGCAAAGGTAGGGACGGTCGCTTTCAGATCGCTTTCACAGACGAACTACGGCCCGGATCCAGCAGGATCCGGGCCGTAGTCAGTGCTCTGTGCGGGGCTTGGTCAGGCCTTGGCGGGCTCTTCCGTCGGGGCCGCGGCCTCGTCCGTGTCAGCCTGCTCCGCCTCCGGGTCGGCGTACGTGCCGTCCGGCTGCAGGGTCTTCAGCTCGACCTCGTTGCCGGAGGCGTCGGTGACCTTGGCGTTCTCGACCAGGTGCGCGAGCGCCTTGCCGCGGACAACCTCGGAGACCAGACTCGGCACCAGGTTGTTCTGGACCGCGTGCTGGGCGAACTCGTCCGGGCTGACGCCGGAACGCTGCGCGTGTCGGACGATGTGCTCGGTCAGCTCCTGGTCGTTGACGCTCAGCTCCTGCTGCTCGGCGACCAGGTCGAGCACGAACTGGGCCTTGATCGCGTCCGCGGAACGCTTCTTCAGGTCCTCGTCGAACTCTTCCTCGGTCTGCTCCTCGCCCTCGAGGAACTGCGCGAAGGTCATCCCGGAGTAGCCGAGCTGCTGCTCGAGGTTCTCCCGGCGGGCCGCCAGTTCGTCGGTCAGCAGGCCCTCGGGGACCGGCACGTCGACCAGGGTGAGGATCTTCTCGAGCACCGCGTCACGAGCGTCGCCGGCCTGCTCGAGGCGCTTGCCACGCTCCAGCCGGGTGCGCACGTCGGCGGTGAGCTCCTCGGCGGTGTCGAACTCCGACGCGGTCTGCGCGAAGTCGTCGTCGAACTCGGGCAGCTCCTGCTCCTTGACCGCGGTCACCTTGACCTCGACCTGGACGTCCTCGCCCTTGAGCTCGCCACCGACCAGCTGGGTGGTGAAGGTGGCCGACTCGTCCGCGGACAGGCCGATGACAGCCTCGTCCAGGCCGTCGAGCAGCTGACCGCTGCCGACCTGGTACGACAGGCCGGTCGCCTGCGCCTCCTCGATCTTCTCGCCGTCCTTGGTGGCCGACAGGTCGATCGTGATGAAGTCCTTGTCCTGCACCGCGCGCTCGACCGGGTTCAGCGAGCCGAACCGCTGCTGCAGCGCCTCGATCTGCTCGGTCACCTCGTCGTCGCTGATCGCGATGTCGTCGACACCGGCCTCGATCCCGTCCAGATCCGGCAGGGTGATCTCGGGACGAACCTCGACCTCGGCGGAGAACTGCAGGCTCTCCTTGTCGTTGAACTCGGTCACGTCGACCTCGGGCTGGCCGATCGCCTTGACCTGGTTGTCCTGGACGGCCTTCGAGTACAGCTTCGGCAGCGCGTCGTTGATGGCCTCTTCGAGAACCGGCCCACGACCGACCCGCTGGTCGATCACCTGCGGGGGAACCTTGCCCTTGCGGAAGCCCGGGACGACGATCTGCTGGGCGATGCTCTGGTACGCCGCGTCGAGGCTCGGCTTGAGCTCCTCGAACGGCACCTCGACGATGAGCCGGACCTTGGTCGGGCTCACGGACTCGACGGTGCTCTTCACGGTGGCGGTTCTCCTTGGTAGATGCGTTCACAGCCGTGGCCGGACAGGCCACGCTGCACGGTGCTGCTGGGGTTTGTCGGGGCGACAGGACTCGAACCTGCGGTCTCCTGCTCCCAAAGCAGGCGCGCTAGCCACTACGCTACGCCCCGCAGTGACCGCACGAGTCTAGTGGACGCGGACCAGTGCTCGCTCCACCACCCTCCCCGGCCCCGGAATTGGGTCCGGACCGCAGGATGTGGAATCATGTCCGAGCGCTCGCCGACGCGACCGCACGCGGGTGTAGCTCAATGGTAGAGCCCCAGTCTTCCAAACTGGCTACGCGAGTTCGATTCTCGTCACCCGCTCGGCATGCGAAAGGCCCCCAACCACAGGGAATCTGAGGCTGGGGGCCTTTGTCATTCGGGGATCGGATTCGAGCGCCGTGCCGTCCACGTGCCCTAAGGGGCCGGCACCAGCACCCCGGCAGTCCCATCGTCATCATCCGGCGTGCCCCCATCCCTCGCCTTCGTTTCCCGTTCAACTACCTCGTTCAGCCGGTCGGCGATCTCCCGCGCGCGCTCGTCCGTGGCGTGCTGGTAGATCAGTGCAGCCCGCATCGTCGAGTGGCCCATGCGTTGCATCAGCTCCCGAGTGGACGCGCCACTCATCGACGCCAGGTGACTGCCCGTGTGACGCAGGTCATGGAAGGTGAACCCTGCCGGGAGTCCAGCTTCCGCAACCCGCTTCGTCCACTTAACGGTGCTCCGCCAGCTCCCTCGCTTTGGCGTGCCACCGCGCTCCCCCACAAACACGAGCGCCTCATCGTCCGGACCGACGTACTTGTTCAGGTGCGCCGCCAGCTCGCCGACCAGGACTTCGGGGATAGTCACTCCGCGCTCGCTCGCCTCGGACTTCGGCGGTACAACAACGAGCCGACCACCACTCAGCTCCGCGAATGCCCGGGGAACCCGAATGACGCGAGTGACGAGATCGACGTCTGTCCGGCGTAGCGAGATCAGCTCACCCCACCGGATGCCGGTGAACGCAGCCGTAAGAACGAAGACCCGCCAGCGCTCCCCCAGCAAGTCCGCGAGCGCATAGACCTGCTTGACGGTGGCGACCGACCGTTCGGACCGACGCGCCTTGTCGGCCCCCTTGATCCGGCATGGGTTGCGGCGGATGAGGTCATCGTCGACCGCCGTGTACATCACCGATCGGACCAGCCGGTAGGCCTTGGCGGTGGCGTCCTCCGACCGACCCGAGGTCAGAAGCGTTGAGCGCCAGGTCCGGATGGTGTCCGGCTTGACCTGACCCAGCTCGCGACGCCCAAGGAACGGCTCGACCTGCAGACGGAAGATCCGTTCGTACTCCTCCCGAGTGCGAGGCCCGAGCTTCTGTTGCTCGATCCAGCGAGCGGCGTAACTGCCGAACAGCTCCCGACCCCGGTCCGGGTCCATCCACTCGCCCCGAACGATCTCAGCCTCCCGGAGCGTGAGCCAGACCTTGGCGTGCCTCTCCCTCGGGAACGTCTCCGGTGCCTCACGGCGGATGCCATCCGGACCGTAGTAGCGCGCCTGCCATCGGCCGGACTTGAGTTGCCGAACAGATCCGAACTGTCGCCGCGCCATCACGCAGCCCTCCCCCGGCGCGTCGTCGGCTCGACCGTCGCTGCAGCGATGAACTCCCGAATTGCCGACTCCGGGATGCGGATGTACCGGCCGACCTTTACGAATCGGATGCGTCGTTCCTCTACGAGTCGGCGAGGGAATCGAGGTCCGCTCGTCGACCAGGTCCCGAGCAGCTCGGCCGCTTCGGCGTACGTCAGAAGTCTGTCCATCTCAATCTCCCCAGGTCATGCCGCCGGGTCAGCGGCGGTGTCGGTGTCAGTTGCCGAACAGGTGTCGGCTGGTGGTGCGTGGGCGCGTTGCTTGGCTTGCTCGTATTCGGTTCGCCAGCGGATGCGTTCGCCGATGCCTCGGGTGATGACGCCGTGCCAGGTGGGTAGGTCGTCGTCGTTGTTCCGGTCGATGGGTTGCCAGATGAAGCGAGGCGAGCCGTCCTCGAGCTGGGCGGTGGCGGCGTATCGGTCGGGTCGACCTGACGATCAACGCCGTTTCGCTCATCGAGATGCACCGCGACCACCGCATGTACGAGTGGCGCACGATCGAGGCTGTCCCGCTCGGTCAGCCCGCCTGACCCGCTCTGTGATCCGCCAACAGATCCGCGACACATGTCCGCCAAGTGATGTGCGACAGGCTAGAAGTCTGCCGTCACATGACGGAGCAACGCACGCAGCCGATGAGCGTGCGTCGCATGCGAGGGTCCGCCGCAGTCTCGCTTGGGGCTCCGGTGCGGTACCCGGAGCCGGACGGGTCTAGTGGGACCCTCGGTCGTGCGCCTTGCCCGGTGGCAAGTCGCGTTCCCGCTGATGGTTCCTCCAACGGAACGGCTCAACTGCCACCGTCGACGTGATGTCGCCACCTGTCGTCAAGACGCGCGGCTCGCGCTGCCGGAGTGGGCGGACGACCGTAGCCGCGATCCGGGCGCGTGCTTGGCCTCATGCCTTCTTAGCCTCGATCCACCGATGGGCAGATTGTGGTTCGTGGATCTCGTTGACGGTACTGCTTGGGAGGGTGGGCGTGGGTGATCGCCTGGCGTTGC
>NZ_SLWM01000047.1:0-22762 GCF_004342085.1 Kribbella orskensis | reverse complement strand
AACAGAACCAGCCATCTCTTCAACATCCAAAATCTCGCCCTGCAGAAGCGGACTTGCTACGAGCCGCTGGCCTCAACTGACCCTGACACGCAGGGGATCGGCGATCGCAATCGGCAGTGCGATCCTCAGAATCTGTTTGTGAGCGAACGGGATGATCTCGTCCATCTTGGTGAACGGGAACCCGAAGCCGTTGCCGTGGCTGAGGTACTCATGAACGGCGTGGCTGTTGAAGTGGAACGGACTCAGCCTACTGATCAGCTCCGCCTGCAGTTCGTCGCTGATCTCGAGGGCGTCCAGGAGCTCGTCGCCGGCAGCGGTGCGGAAGGCGCTGTCGAGATCTCCGGTGTAACCGACCTTGGTCAAGTCTTCGCAGTACCTGCTTTGTGCCTCGGCATATCGCTCCGGCTCGCTGTCCTTCAAGTCGGCGAGTGTGAGCCGGTACTCGGCGATGTAGTCCGGACTGTAAGCCTCGAGCAACTCCCAGAACTTGTTCTTGATACGTCGACCGTCAGTCGGGACGAGGAGGAAGAATCGGCCGCCCCAGACCTCAGAGCAGTGACTGATCACACCGGCGACGGCATCCGGCCAGTGCATTGAGTTCTCATTGATCAAGACCGCGCAGCGAAGAGGTCGCACGGTCGCAGTGATGTTCCGGTAGTCGCCCTCACCCTTCACGGCAGCCGTACTTTCTCTTCACCCGCAACCGGGACCGTCCCAGGCTGGCGCCCAGACTCTGCTGGGGCACAAACTTATACCGGAGAGGCGTCGCAAGACCCTCAAGCCGTTCGCGGTGACCAAGAGCTGCAGTCGACTCCCGCAACTCGAAAGCGGCGATTCTCGTTCGACGCTCCTTCAAGAGTCGCGTTGGCCAGAAGCGCGGCGTGCAGGTCGTCGTGGAACTTCCGCTCCTTGACATACCGACGCCTGCGGTACCGCTTGTTCCAGGTCATAGCGAGGCCTGCGCGTGGGATTGCGTTGAGGAACGCGCGAACGCCTGCAGGTGGGCGTGCGGGTGGCCGGCTCCGGTACACGGACGACGTGATAGCTCGGGTCGCTGGTCAGCTGGGCCGGGCGGACTTCCTCATCCGAAGTGCCGTCACATCACTGGACGAGGGGTGTCCTGCGATCAGGGACCTGCAGTCGTTCCTGCTAGCGGGCCGCACGAGCTTGTGTCCTGCGGCCGGCCGTGGTGCTGTTCGTGGTGCGAAATCCTCGGCACCGAGGAGGAAATTCGCGTGTGGTGCGGCGAGAGCTGTCCGCAAACTCGCTGGTAGAGGCCCAATCCCACGCTGTCGTTCCTTCTCGTAATGAGAAGGTTGTCGGTTCGATTTCGACAGTGGCCCTCCTCGAAGCGCCTGGGAGTGACAGCTTGTCGCGCTCGCGCGACCCTGCACCCCATCTTCGTCGCCAGTCCCCGGTTCTGAAGCTACGTAGCGCACGCGGGCGTGGCCTGTCATCGGTCCTAGCCCGCGCGTCACGCGCTTTGGGAGCAGGCAGCCGCACGCCGGAGCACGACCGCGACGAGCGGCCCGGCGGCGATGAGCGTCAACCAGACGATGGAGATCACGATGATCTCGAAGAGATCTCCGCGATCGATTCCGTGCGCTGCCGAAACGGCGACGAGCGCGGCGACCACGGCCGCGAAGCTCCCAACGAAGAGCCAGCGGATCGTGCGCTCGATCTTGCTCCCCTGCATGAAGACCGGAGCGACACAAGCGAGGGCGAGGCTCATCACAAAGTATCCGAGCTCCTCGAGAGCGATAAAGACGCCGTTCGGGTTGTACTGCGTGAGGATCGCCCAGCCGTCGAGCTGGCCCTTCTCGAGACTCGGTTGCATCACCGTGACTTGGATGAAGTAGTCGATCAGAAGCACCGCGGCAGCGATAATCGCGAGGCACACCCCGAGCAAGCTGAAGATCTTCCGCCTCGGAGCGGCGTACTCGTGAACCGACACGAGTAACGCGACGAAGAGGAGCATCACCAGCATGGCCGGGTACATCCACAGGTAGTCTCCCGGCCATTGCTTGGCGATGACATCGCTCGCGAACGGATAGGGGACGTCGTTCGGAAGAGCCGTCAACGCCAAGGCGAAGGCGACGACCGTAACGCCGGCCGTGCCAAACGCGATCGAGGACCCGAAACGCAAGGCGGCGCGAGAGCTCGTGCTGTCGGACGTCGACGGACTGGCTGGCGTCTCCTCACGGCCGGTCATCGTGACCCATGCTTGCACGGGCCATGGAGTTCTCGTTGTCAGCCACGGTGGTTCCTCCCTCGAGAAGTTGCCTCGATCGTGCCAGCTCGTCCCCCGCGGAGTCGATGACGACCTCCGGGCAGGTGATCGGGCCGAGGACACCGCCGACGACGAGGGCGCGCCCGGCGGCTCTCTCGGCCTGATGATTGCTATCCATGAGGGCGCTCCGCGCAGCTGTGTGATCGCTTGGCCGCCTGGCAGCCAAGCGATCACACGGGTTCAGGCCCGATCAGCGGCCAAGGTGCCGATCACGGCCTTGATGTCCGCTTTCGGGCCTCTGTTGTAGGGGAGTTTGGACAGCAGCATGCCTAATGCGCAGGTGTTGGTGACCGCGGCGAATGCGAGCCCGGCACCGAGGGCGGTGCCGACCAGGTGCGCGCCGGGAACCACAACACCGGCCAGCCCGCTGACCAGCACGGTGGTCCCGGCCGCCAGGCGTACTTGCCGTTCGAGATCCCAGCGGGGCTTGCCCCGCGTCACCGGGCATTGCGCGGCTTCCCAGGCGAGCATGCCGCCGTCGAGTACGCGTAGGTTCGGCAGGCCCGCTTCGGCGAGGGCCTGCTGGGCCTGGCCGGCCCGGTTGCCGGAGCGGCAGATCAGCACGACCTGTTCGTCGAGGTGGTGCCGCAACTCCGTGCGGTGCTCGCGCAGGGTGTCGAGCGGGACGTTGTACGAGCCCGGGATGTGCGCGGTATGGAACTCGCCCGGGGTCCGCACGTCCAGCAGCGCGGGGCACTTTCGCCGCGCAGTAGCTCGCGCAGGACGGCGGGAGTCAGCTTTTCGGTCGGTCTCGATGACGGTTCAGTGGTGGAAATGACTGCCTCGCAAGAAGAGTTTGGATTGAGGAAATGGGCATGACGTCAGTGCTGGGCGCCGACCTCGGATGAACAGGAGCCGGGCGCCATATCCGGCGAGCAGGTCGGACACGTGATCCCGGCCGGTGTGCCGGCGCAGGCTGGCGACGCCGGATGACCGCAGCCCCGCGGCTCAGCCGCGGCCGAACAGCTTGTCCAACCAGCCGGTTCGGCCGGTCGGCTCGGCGGTGTGGCCGGAGCATCGTTGGGAGGCGGGGACGCCTGCCATGACCTGCTTGACGTGTTGGCCGCATCCGGCCCAGGTCGTTTTGGCGCACGTTTTGCCGGTGACTGTTCTGCACATGGTGGTTCTCCTTCGGATCGTCGGGTGTGCTGGACAGGGATGGGGGTCAGATGAGTGCGGGCACGGCCTGCCAGGCGGTGTAGCCGGCGACTAGCACGAGCAGAACCGTGAAGGCTGTCTGGAGTTTGGTGGTGTCGAGGCGCGCCGTCAGCCGGGCGCCGGTCCAGCCGCCCAGGACTGCCACAGCGGTGAGCACCGCAACCAGGCTCCAGTCCGGTTGGGTGCCGGTGCCGGCTCGGACCGCCAGCGCCGACGCCGAGGTGATGGTGATGACGACTAGCGAGGTTCCGGCGGCGTACTCCATCGGCAGTTTGAGCGCGAGCATCAGGGCTGGGACCACCAGGAAGCCGCCGCCGACGCCGAGGAAGCCTGTGAGCACGCCGACGGCGGTGGCAGTGACTAGCACCGTGAGTGCTTGCGGGCATTGGCAGGCGAACCTGGGCGAGAACGTGATGATCGGGTTGTCGACGTGCGCGGACCGGTGTTCGCCCGGCAGGCCATGACGAGTCCGGGTCTGGCGGACGACCAGCACTGCGGCGATCACGAGGAGCAACGCGGCGAAGGCGGCCAGGAGTACTGGCCCTGAGACCAGGCTGGAGGCTTTCGCGCCGGCCGCGGCGCCGCCGATGGCAGCCACGCCGAACGTCAGGCCCCTTGCCAGTAGCGCGGTGCCGGACCGGTAGGCGGTGACGGCGCCGACCATGGCGGTGACGCCGACGATGACGAGCGACCCCGTTGTCGCCTGTGCCGGGGACTGCCCGAGGCCGTAGACGAGGACCGGGACGGCGAGGATGGACCCGCCGCCGCCGAGCGCGCCCAGGCTGAGCCCGATGAGCGCGCCCGCTGCGGCTGCGATCGCCAGTGTCACGCTTTCGTGCCCGCCAGCGGCAGACCTGCGGGCTTCGCGTTGTCGAAGGAATCGTCGATCGCGACCAGGGAGTGCCCGAAGGCGTCGAGCAGCGACGCGGCGACCGATGCGCGGTAGCCGCCGGCGCAGTGCACCCAGACCTCGCCGCCGGGGATCTCGGACAGCCGGCTGGGCAGCTCGTGAATCGGGATGTTGAGCGCCCCTTGGATCCGGGAGTCCGCGAATTCGTCGCTCCGGCGCACGTCGAGCACGGTGACGTCTCGGTGGTGGCGGACCTGGGCAAGGTCAGCGAAGGTCGCGATCGGGAACGCCGCGAGGCGGCAGCCGGTGCCGGCAACCCAGTCCTCGGGCTTGCCGGTGGCGTGGGCTGCTGGCCGGTCGATGCCGATCCGGACCAGCTCACGCTGGGCCTCGGCGACGTCCTCGGCCGTCTCGCCGAGCAGGGTGAGGGGGGTGCCCCATTCGATCAGCCAGCCCAGGTAGGTGGCGAAGGCGCCGTCGAGCCCGAAGTTCAGCGAGCCGGGCACGTGCCCGGCTGCGAACAGGGTGCGGGTGCGCAGGTCAACGACCCATTCCCCGGCATCGAGCCGTCGCCGCAGCTCGGCGGGTTCTGCCTTGGTCGGCGTCGAGAGGTCCGGCTCGGCCGGGCCGGCGGTGTTGGCCGGCGCCATGTGTGCGTAGTAGGCGGGGTAGGCGCTGAGGCCGGCGAGCAACTCGCGGACGTAGGTCTCCTCGTCCTGGATGAGTACGGGATTGGTCTGCCTCTCCTGGCCGATCGTCGACGACGATGCCTCGGACTGGGTCGCGGAGCAGAACGATCCGAAGCCATGGGTCGGGAACACCTCGGCTGTGTCGGGCAGCACAGCGGCGAGCTTGTGGGCCGAGGCGTGCTGCGCACGGACCAGGTCGTCGGTGTGGTCCGGACCGAGCAGGTCGGGGCGACCTGTGGCGCCGTACAGCAAGGATCCGCCGGAGAAGACGGCCACTTGCGCGTTGCTGACCGCGTCGGTGAGTGTGTACGACAGGTGGGTGAAGGTGTGTCCAGGTGTGGCGATCGCGGTGACTCGCATCCGTGGACCGATCTCGACGACCTCACCGTCCCGGATCGGCGTGCGCTCGAAGGACACGCCGTCCTCGGCGTTGACCAGGTACGCCGCACCGGCACGTCGAGCCAATGCCAGACCCCCGGTGACATAGTCGTTGTGGATGTGGGACTCGAACACGTGGGTCAGTTGCAGGCGGTGCCGTTCGAGCAACGTGATCAGCCGGTCGATGTCACGCTGGGGGTCCACGACGAAGGCCTGTTCGCCGTCGTGCACCAGATAGCTGCGATCGCCCAAGGTCGGTGTCTCGAGGGAGATCACCGAGATGCCGGCAGAGTTGGCCGGATGTGTCCGGTCGATGGCTTCAGTCATGTCCGTTCCAAGGGTTGTGTCAGGGTTTGGGTTCAGGCGCGGGGTTCGTTGCCGGTGACAACGGCGCGACGCGAACGGATCCAGCCGCCCGTGCCGCCGGTCACCGAGTAGGCCTCGAAGCCGGCCCGGCGGAGGAAGTCGGTCATGGTGCGGCTGCGGTTGCCCGACGCGCACACGACATACACCGCCGCGTAGCGATCGAGTTCGGCCAGGCGGCTGGGCAGCTCGCCCATCGGGATGAGAACAGCTCCCGGGACGTGGCCGACGACGTACTCGCTCGGCTCGCGGACGTCGATTATCGCAGCGCCGGCTCTGACCGCTTCGGAGAGCTGGTCGACGTCGATCTCGGGGTTGGTCACCCGCATCGGGCAGGTCCTTTCTCTCGCTGTCCAGCCGTACAGATCAATACCCGGTGGGGTATCTGATGACATCGACGATAACACCCCCGGGGGTATTCCCAAACATCGGTGTGACTGACGGTGGCGTGGCAATGAACCTCGGAGCTGGCCAGAGCCGTTCAGTGCGTAGGCCGCGCCCGGTGGCCGAGGGCCGGGGCGATCACAACCGACGCTTGGACGCCGGCCTCTTTCCCGGCTGAACCGGCTGCCGTCACGATCGCTGTCGGGAATACCTGCGGGGGTATGTGCGCTAAAGTGGTTAACACCCCCCGGGGTATCGTCAAGTCAGACGGTTCTCGCCGTCGCAGAAGGAGTACCCGTGACCACCGTGAACCTCAGCAGAGCCGATTTCGAGCAGACGATCCTCGACAACGAGATCGTCCTGGTGGACTTCTGGGCATCCTGGTGCGGCCCGTGCCGCATGTTCGCGCCCATCTATGAGAAGGCCGCCGCCGCGCACGACGACATCGTGTTCGGCAAGGTCGACACCGAGGCGGAGCAGGCGCTGGCCGCGGCCGCCCGGATCACGTCGATCCCCACCCTGATGGCCTTCAAGAAGGGCTCGCTGGTCTTCTCCCAGCCTGGCGCGCTGCCGGCACAGGCGCTCGAGCAGGTCATCGCGGCGGTGCGTGACCTGGACATCGAGAAGGCGCGGGCGGATGCGGCTGACGAGCAGGGCGCGAGGAGCGCCTGATGCCCGGCTACACGCTCGCGACGAGCGTCGAACGGCCGTACGACGAGACCGTCGAAGCGGTCCGTGCGGCCCTCGCCGACCAGGGATTCGGCATCCTCACCGAGATCGACCTCAAGGCCACACTCGCGGCCAAGCTCGACGTCGACGTACCCCCGCAGGTAATCCTCGGCGCCTGCCGGCCGCCGCTGGCTTACCAGGCGCTGCAGGTGGAGCCGTCGATCGCCGCGGTGCTGCCCTGCAACGTTGTGGTCCGATCGGTGGACGAGGGGACCACCGTGGTCGAAGCATTCGACCCTGACGCGATGATGGGGCTGTCCGACGCCCCGCAGTTGCACAGCGTCGCCCGAGACGCCAAGGACCGACTCACCGCCGCGCTTGCGGCCGTCACCGAGGAGCACAGATGACCGCACTCGACCCGACCGAGATGACTCCCATCGTCAACCGGATCAAGCGCGCCCAAGGCCAGCTCGCCGGTGTGCTGCGGATGCTCGAGGCAGGCCGCGACTGTGAGGACGTGGTCACCCAGCTCGCCGCCGCCTCCCGCGCACTCGACCGCGCCGGTTTCGCCATCGTGGCCAGCGGCCTCCGTCAATGCATCGTGGAGGGTGACGGACCGGACAGCATCGACACGAAGAAGATGGAGAAGCTCTTCCTCTCCCTGGCGTGAGGTGGTCAGGGCCCAGAGTCAGGACTCGTCGCCGCCAAACCAGCGCACCGCCGACGGTCATCGGACGGCCTCGCCCCAGCCGATCGCTGGCCATGACCTCTGGCCCGCGATGAAGGGTCACAGGACCCTGATCGCGGTGATACCTCCCCGGGTATACCTGCCTCAAGAGAGTTCGATCGAGGAGGCTGGAGATGCGCAAGAAGGTCCTGGTACTGGGCGCCAACTTCGGAGGGCTGACCGCCGCGTTGGCCGTCCGGCACGAACTGGACGGCGATGTCGACGTGACCGTCGTGTCCGCCAGCGACCAGTTCCTGTTCAATCCCAGCCTGATCTGGCTTCCGTTCGGCAAGCGGGACAGCGCAGACATCACCTTCCCGGTGGCGCCGACCCTGGACTCGCGCGGCATCGAGTTCGTCCACGCGGCGGCCACGAAAGTCGACCCGGTCGCGAAGAAGGTCACGGCCGACGACGGCCGGGAGTTCGGCTACGACTACCTGGTCATCGCAACCGGTTACCGCAACAAGGATGACGTCGTTCCCGGGTTCAAGGAGAACGCCAACACGATCACCACGCTCCCCGAGGCTCAGCGCACGGCGGTCGCCTGGCGCCGGTTCCTGGACGACCCTGGTGACGTCGTGGTCGCGGCCACCCAAGGTGCGGGCTGCTTCGGCGCCGCCTACGAGTTCCTGTTCAACACGGCACACCAGCTGCGGAAGGCAGGGTTGCACAACCAGGTCAAGCTCACCTACGTCACGGCAGAACCCTTCCTCGGACACTTCGGCATCGGCGGCCTGCCCCACGGCGAGCAACTCCTGGGCATGTTCCTCAAGAAAGAGGGCATCGACACGCGTATCTCGGTCGGCATCGACCACATCGACCAGGGTGCTCTGGTGCTGGCCGACGGCGAGAACCTGCCCTTCAGGTTCAGCATGGTCATCCCACCGTTCCTCGGGCAGCAATTCCTCAACGAGTCGAACGGGCTGGTCGACGAGAAGGGCTACGTCGTCGTACGCGACACTTACCAGAGCGAGAAGTACGACGACGTCTACGCAGTCGGTGTGGCCGCCGCAGTCGACGCTCCCTGGCAGACCCCGACACCCGTCGGGATCCCCAAGACCGGCTTCCCGACCGAGGTGATGGCACACACCGCCGCGGCCAACATCGCCGCGCAGATTCGAGGCGAGAAGCCGACCAACACCAAGGCGTTCGGTGACATCAAGGCCGTCTGCGTGATGGACGCCGGCAACAACGGCGTCATCATCCTCGCCGACAAGATGCTGCCGCCGCGCAAGCACGGTGTGCTGATCCCTGGCCCGCAGGCCCACCTGATGAAGCTCGGCTTCGAGAAGTACTTCCTGTGGAAGATGCGGCACGGCTACGTACAACTGCCCTGAGCGGCACCGTCCCTGAGGAGGTCTTGGTCCCATGTCGAACTCCACGAGCGCCGCGGGAGCACCCGCCGCGACCGTACGGCGATCGCCGGCACCGGCCGTCTGTGTGCGCCACCGCGGCAGAGACCGCGTCGATTCGAGACGCGTGGTCACGTGGTCACCCGATCAACCGCAGGACGCCGGTCTCCGGTCTTCCGGGCGGCGTTCAGGTCGCGCCGCTGGTCGCTACACTCATGCCGCCTCCGAGCCGCCGATGCTTCGTGACCGCTCCGAGCGCCCGCGCAATAGTCTCGCCATCCGCCGGCTACGGCTCGCCGTGCCCGGTCGTGAGACGACGGCTGAACATTTGTGTGGTGGCGGAGCGTGGCCCTGCGTCGGGGCGGCCCGGGTACCGGCAACCACCCTTACGGTTGTCTCGACTGCGCTCTTGACGTGGCTGGGTCGCAGTAGTCGGTCGAGGTCCCGCCGGCGGGGGACGTGGGACTCTGTGCCGACAGGTCGCACGTGCCCTCCACTTGAAACACTGCAAGCTGTACGGAGCGTCATCGCATGCGGGTGATGGGCCTGTGCGACGTGCCCCCGTGCGCGGACCGCGGCTGATGCCGCCTATGTGCTGGCACGGGTGTTGCCGAAGGGAGGGACAGGTGCGTGACGTGCTGGTGGTCGACGACGAGCCGGAGATCCGCCGGGTGCTGCGGGGCTATCTGGAGGCCGAGGGCTTCCGCGTCGTCGAGGCGGCCACTGGTGCCGCCGCGGTGGACCGGGTGCGGCTGCAGGAGCCGGCTGTCATCCTCCTCGACGTTATGCTGCCCGACCTCGACGGTCTCGAGGTCCTGCGCCGGATCCGAACCTTCAGTCAGGTGTACGTGCTGCTCGTCACGGCGCGGACCGAGGAGGTCGACAAGCTCATCGGTCTGGGGGTCGGCGCGGATGACTACATCACGAAGCCGTTCAGTCCGCGTGAGGTCACGGCTCGGGTGAAGGCGGTGCTGCGGCGCAGTCGTTCGGCGGCCGAGCAGGACGCCGAGCGCCATGTCTTTGCCGGGCTCACTGTGGATGTGGCCCGCCGGGAGGTCACCGTGGTCGATGAACCCATCACGCTGACTGCGCTCGAGTTCGACCTGCTCACCGCGCTGGCGGGGTCGCCGGGGCGGGTCTTCTCGCGTCGCCAACTGCTGGAGCGTGTGTGGGGTTACGACTTCTACGGCGACGAGCGCGTGGTCGATGTGCACATCCGGAACCTTCGCCAACAGTTGCACGACGACGCGGCTCGACCGCGCATCATCGGCACTGTTCGCGGGGTCGGCTACAAGCTCCTTCTGGAGCCGACATGAACCGGCTGTCGGTTCGTCTGTTCGTCTCGCACCTGGCGGTCGCGGTCATCGGCGCGGTGACGGCATACGCCGTCGTCCGTCTTCTCGCACCGACTCTGTTCGACTCACGGATGCGGATGATGGGGCCTCGCGGTTTGGGTCAGAGCGGAGAGCTTAGGTCGACGTTCGTCTCGGCGGTGAACACGTCGCTGCTGGTCGGGCTCGCCCTCAGCGCAGCAGTCGCCGCGACTGCTGCCGGTTTCGCGGCGCACCGCCTGCTCGGCCCGCTGCGCGCTGTGCGGTCGGCCGCTCGGCGATTGGCGGCGGGGCACTACGATGAGCAGGTGGCCGCGCCGCGGGAGGTCGAACTCGCCGAACTCGTCCACGACGTGAACGATCTGGCCGGCCGGCTCGCGGACACCGAAGAACGCCGGGTTCGGCTGATATCGGATGTCGCGCATGAACTGCGCACGCCGCTGACAGTCATCGACGGATACGTCGAGGGCATGGTCGACGGGGTGTTCCCGCTGAGTACGGAGACCCTGCAGCCGGTCGTGACCGAGTTGCACCGGCTGCGTCGGCTGACCGACGACCTCAGCGCTCTGTCGCGGACCGAGGAGAACAGACTGGAGCTTCGAAGCCAGGTCCTCGACCTCCCGGTGCTGGTCGAGCAGTCGGCGGAGCGCTTGCGTCCTCAGTTCGACGAGTCCGGGGTTAGTCTCACCGTGACCGGTGCGTCGGCTCCGGTCCGGGTCTCCGGCGACCCGGACCGGCTGGCGCAGGTCGTGACGAACCTGCTGGGCAACGCCCTGCGCGCTGCCGGGCCCGGTGGAGCTGTCGAGGTGCGGACGGGCCACGAGCATGGCACCGCCCACGTCCGCGTGATCGACGACGGGGAGGGGTTGGCGCGCGACGATCTGGAGCGTGTCTTCGAGCGCTTCTACCGAGTCCGGAACCGTCGCTCGGGTGACCCTTCCGGCGGGTCTGGGATCGGCCTGACGATCGCCCGAGCGATTGCCCGGGCACATGGCGGCGACATCACCGCGGCCTCGGCCGGGCTGGGCGCCGGCGCCGCCTTCACGGTGACACTGCCTGCGCTGCCCGACCGAGGCGCTTGACTCGCTACCGGTTCATCCCTGTTTGCGGTCCCATCCGCGCCGGTCCGCCCTGCCCTCCGTCAGCCCATCCGCCATGGCGGGGTCCCTGACCCGCGCCGGGGCATCCCGTGCTGGACGTGTCGCCCTCGGCCACGGCGGTGAAGGCCGACAAGTGATGCTTGGACGCCGCGAGCAGCTGCGCGTACAGCGATTCGACGTCGGTTGGGTTGTCCTTGGCAACCAGGCCGCCAAGGTCGGTGATGTCGCGCTCCTCGAGCGCGATCGCGGCCTTCAGAGCCTCGTCGGACGACTTCAGACCCTGTGCCTTCCAGTCGTCGTACAGCTTCTGGATGGCTGGGTTGGTGTAGACACCAGCAGCCTTGCCCGCAGCTGCGTCCTGAATGTCGTACCGGACCAGCACATTGCCGACCGCATCGAAGTGGCGCTGCTCGCTCTGGCTGATGCGGTCGAAGATCGGCAGATCGTCGTACTTGCCGGCGAACCGCTGGTAGAGATCGCGGGCCATCCGCTCCTCGTCCCGAGTGAACTGCAGGTCTTGCTGCTGAGTCGGTGTCACCGCCCGCGCGTCGGCGTTGGCCGAAGGAGACTGCCCTGCCGCCATCGCCGCGACGCCACCGCCGACCAGGAGCCCGACCGTACCCGCCGTGACAAACATGGTCTTGCGCCATTTAGTCATCATTCCGACCTCCTCAGGTTTCCAACACCTCAAGTCGACCTCCGGGGTATGAAGGCATCGGCTGGCCGTTCGTGAAGTTGTCGTGAAGACCTGCGAAGCCCCGGCTGCGGACTCCGCCGGTTGTCTGTCGGCGAGCTCGGGCCGTCAGATGCGGGGTGGGTGTACGGCCGGCCCGAGCGTCGTCACCGTCCCAAGCCGCTTGGCGAGCCAGATGCCGCCCTGGCCGCCGTGGAGAACGGACACGTCGCTTCTTCCGCGAGCGGGATTCGGCATTCGCATTCAAGAAGTCTGCGATGGTTCTGGTCATCGTCCCGTCGGTCCTCCTGATTGGTGAATCGGCGACGGTCACGGATTCGGGAGGGACCTGGTGGCTGTGAGCACTGGGCGGATCTGGGCCCTTCTCGCCACTGTGGGCTCGGTGCTCTTCTGGCTTCGGATGATCAGTCGAGGTCATTGGTGACCGCCGAGGAACCCATGCTGGTCGGTGCGGTGACCCCAACCTGACCCCAACGACCCCTGCCAGCGAGCATCAGGCCGCCAAGGCAATGCAGGCTCTCGGGATTCGGGCTGGGTAGCAGCGAGCACGTGCAGGCTCTACGGATCGGAAGGCCGGCGCCCGGTGCGCCTGGTCGGGCCCGACCAGGCGTGGGCCGCGACCTAGGGTGGTCGAGATGCATGGCATGACTCGTGGCACGAAACGACGGATACGCATGGGGGATCTCGCGCTCGCTGGGGGCGGCCGTGTTGCTAGAAGCGCTGGTAGAGAGCGGATGCGACGCTGTCGTTCTTCCTCGTAATGAGAAGGTCATCGGTTCGCCGGACGGGCTGTGGCTGTGATCCGCCAACAGATCCGCGACACCTGTCCGCCAACTGATCCGCAATAGCCTAGAAGCCTGGCGACCACCTGAAGGACCCGGCGTACGCACGGAGCAGCCGAGATCCGGTAGAAGCGCAGGCGTGTGTAGGGACGGCGAGCAACTGGAGGCGGTCCGGTCCGCCAACGACACGTCGGTTCTGCCCAAGGAGCTGCCGACCGGCGCCGGAGGTGGTGCTTGAGGGGAACTCCGCCTGCTCTTGGGTTGTCGAGGTGCTGCACAGAGCCTCGCCGTTCCTGACATCCGAGGCCGAGAGACATGAATGCGGAGTCCCAGGAGGACTACTATGTCCCGAGAGAGACAGCGTCGCCCGAGGCGGTATGTGGTCCCCGAGCCGACACCTCACGAGGAGGGGCCAGCGATGTCCGTGTTCAGGTTTGAGCCGTTCCGTGACCCTGCCCGGGAGCTCGACCGGCTCATGTCGATGGCCGTAAGCGGGACGCGCGGCCCCCTCGGGATGCCGCTGGACGTCTACCGCGGCGAGGACGGCAGCTACCACGTCGAGGCCGACCTGCCCGGCGTCGACCCTGACAGCATCGAGGTGACCGTCGACTCCGGCGCCTTGACGATCCAGGCCGAGCGCACCCCGCCCTACCGCGATAGCCAGCAGGTCATTGTCGCCGAGCGTTCCCAGGGGTCGTTCGCCCGGCAACTCTCCCTCGGCGAGGGCGTGGACTCGCAGAACCTCACCGCCGACTACGCCGACGGTGTCCTGCACGTGACCATCCCGGCGTCGCCGCGGAGTCAGCCACGCCGGGTCGAGATCACCCATGCGACCGGCGGTAGCCGCACCATCTCGAGCACCGTCGAACGGGGTGACACGTCCGCCGGTAGCACGGGCGACGCCGGCTGAAGGCGCGGCGCCCCCTCGACGTCATCCGCACGATCACCCGTCCGGGTCCGATCGAGGTCCGGCCCGAACCGTCTGCGGACCGTCGTACCGATCGCTCACACAGACCTCTTCGTCGCTGGGACGGACCACCATGTCGCCTTCGGCCGCGGGGGTGCACTTCTGCCTCGATGCCGCCCTTGCCCGCACGGAAGCCAGAACCGTCATCAGCACCATGCTGCATCGCATACCTGACTGGAACACCGAGCGGATCGGGGGCACCACGGGGGCACAGGACCATTCCGCGGCTACGCCTCCCTCCCCACCACGTGAACCAAGGCAGCACAGCCGGGGTATGAGCACCGACCGACTCCAACGGGCACGGGCTTGCGCTCGATGCCGAAGACATCGGCCTAGGGAGGGCTCGGTCGTCGCGGAAGGCGCACCCGAAGTCACAGACCTTCTCCTCGACGGCGCTACGCCAGCGCTGACCCGCGCAAGCACCCGTTCGTGTCTAGGTACGGTCGTGGATCCGGCGACTGCGGAGTAGGCTTACAGGAGCGGCCCTTCAGTGGACGTGTGCGGGCAGTGCGCGCGCATCGTTCGCCACTGAGGGGCCGTTTCCTGCGTGGCCTGAGGCTGCGGAAGAACGTTCGCTCTGCCGCCGAGAGTAAAGGCGCGGAACTGCCGATCTGCGGATGACAGCATTCGGGTCGGGAGACTGCACGGCGCACGACCGATGCCCAACGTAGGTCATGGCCCGGCAGTCGGCTGCCTATCGGTGCCCGGTGGTGAATGCACGGTCCGGCGCATGTACCACTCGGTAGAGATCAGGTCCTTCCGGGCTTCCCACGACAGGCCGGCGATCAGTCCCGGCAGGGCTCCCCGCTCAACCTCGGAGCGATGAGCCAGAACTGCGGCGACTTCTGCTCCAGCCAGGGGGTGATGTCGAGACAATGTGTGACCTCTTCGTCCGGAACCGTGTGCACGACCTTGCGGGCGCCAATGACGGCTTCGAGCGCAGACACCGCCGAGCGCGGATGCGTGGCCAGGTAAACCGCGGCGCCGACCCGAGAGGGACGATCGACGTGGCGGACCCAAGAAGGAGGCCCGCAGCCACGGCCCCTCTCACGGCTTTGCCCAGCCGGCGTGACGCTCGGCTGACCACGTTCATACCCATGTCGTTCACCAACGGCGCTCGTCCGGTGACGCGCCTGCTACCTCAAGCATCACTTGACGGAGATTTGGGTCAGCAGAGGCGTAAGTCCCTCAAGACCTGGGCTATCAGACCTGCCCGTCCGCTGTAGGTGGACAGGTTGCCGATCAGGGTCGAAGGTCCCTGCCACCCGGTCCCTACGCCCCTTCTGCGAGCCCGTACCCCGCAGTGCTGTGGAGATGAAAGAAGAAGAACGGAAAGGGGAAACAATGACCACGTTGGAGCACAAGGACAGCCGGCGTCAGTTCGCCGACCTGTTCGACTGGGCCGAAAGCCTGCCGAGCCTGTTCACCTGGCCGGCAGCGATGCGCGGTGTCCGGATCGAGGAGTTCGCCGACGACAACGCGTACGTCGTCCGGGCGGAGCTGCCCGGGCTCGACCCCGCGAAGGACATCAAGGTCGAGGTCGCGAACGGCATGATGACCATCACGGCGACTCGTCAGCAGGAGGAGCACGACGGTGCTCGCTCGGAGTTCCACTACGGTTCGCTGCCCCGGCGGGTGCTGTTGCCCGACGGCGCGGACGAAGCCAAGGTCGAGGCGAAGTACGCGGCCGGGATCCCTCGAGGTGAGGGTGCCGATCACGGCGATGACGGCCGAGGCGCGGACCATCAAGATCGAGCACACACCTTAGCGCTCTCAACCCAGGTGCCCGGCCAGTGAAGATCCCGGTCGGGCGCCTCGCTGCGCATCGCCTCTCCTGGTGCGTCCGGGCGAAGGTTGCCGCGGATCAGAACGCGACGAGGAGCCTTCCGTCACGTGGCTACCAGGGTGACGGCGGCGAAGACGGCCAGTGCGGCCGCCGCGGCGACCACGGCGTCGTGCCAGAACCGCCAGATCACCGGTACTGACAACGCGCCCAGCAGTTCGCCGACGAGGGGTCCGGTGATCACCGCGCGGACGATCACGCGGCGGATTCCGACCCCGACGGAAAGCCCGCGGATCCCCAGGGCCTCGGTCTGGCCACAGTCGGTGTGGGACCGGCTCGGTACTGGAGGTTCGGGCCGCAGCGGTCGTCCGGAGGAAGCCATCGAGCCGGGCCAGGTCCTCGTCGTGTTCGGCCAGCAGTGCGGCGAGCGGGCGCTGCGGTGCGATCAGGCCGCCGAACCGTCCGGCCTCGTCGACGACCGCGAGTCCGGGGTCGCTGTGCTTCACCGCCTGCCAGGCGGCCAGTTCCTGATCGGTGCCGGGGCTGCGGTCGGTGGATCCGCGGCCGTCTCCAGCAGTGCGGGTGGATGTGCTGCGGAACGTCCGCGACTGTCATGTCGTCTGGTTGTGGGGTGGCTCCTGGGTGGTCGGCGGAGTGTCGGGCGGCTGTTCTGTGTCCTGCTCGTCGGCCGCCTTCTCGTGATGACCGTGCCGGGCTTCGTAGAGGGCGGCGCCGAGGTACCGCTCGGTTGCTTGCGCGGTCCGTGATGGGCCCGCGGTGCGCCGACCGGCCGCGGTCGCCAGTGCCTCTCGCTGGGCGCGAGCTTTGTCGATGTCAGTCATGGTTCTGTCCTCCGGCTTCCGTTGACGCGGCTGGTGGTGGGGCGGCCGGCAATCCGTCGGCGAACGTGAGGAGGCTGCGCAGACGGCTGATGAACCGCGCGGTCGGCGCGCCGTCGACGATGTCGTGGTCGACGCTGACGGTCAGCTGCAGCCACTCTCGTTCGACCAACTGCCCCGCGCGGAGCGCGGGCCGAACGGTGATGCCGCCGATGACGATGCTGAGGGTGTGCAACTGGAAGGCGATGCCCCACCCGCCACCCGCGCCGAACATGCCGACGGCGGTGACACCTACGGTGCCGGCCAGAGCGCGCTGGCGTTCCGGCAGCCGGTGAAGGGCCCCGAGCAACCCGGTGCGCACGATCCCGGGCAGGAGCAGGTAGGCGCGGGCCCAGGCAGCCTTGCGGACCGAGGGGCTTCGGTTCGGGTCGGCCTTGACCGCACGGATCTCGCGGTGAATGTCTCGTACCGAGCGTCGGCCGGCGTCGCGGATCACGTGGGTGAAGGCGAAGGGAACCCCGTCCAGAGTGGCCTCGATCGGGAGGCCGATGTCGACTTGGCCGAAGATGACCTCCCGGCCGTGGAGATCGCGATACGCCTGGACTGCCGGCTCGGCGGCCACCGCGCGTCCCACGCAGGCGATCACGAACGCGGTGAAGGACAGTTCCTCACCGGTCGCGGACCGATGGCGGCGCAGCGCCTCGCGGGCCGTGGTCACATCGACCTCGAACAGGCCGTGGACCGCGTGCCGCCGGTGTGCCGCCCGGCCGGCGTCCATGACGAGCCGCCGGACCCAGGGCACCGGCACGACCTTCGAGCCCCGCTGAAGCACGACGCCACCTCCGATCGAACCTGTCTGCTTCGAGCATGTTCGTGGCCGTTGCAGCCCGCACCGGCCGATCGGTCCCTGCGAACCGGGACCTTCGACTCCTGCTGCGGGTGAGTGATGCTGCGGCCACCGCACCCGGCGGGCGGCGAAAAGGGCTGAAGTTCCCTGGTGTTACGGACCGGATGGCCCTAGGCCGGATCGCGGCGGCGGCCGACGATGGCAAGAAGTAGGTCTGCCGAGCGAGAAAGGCCGAGGACCATGACTGCGACCAGACGCTGGAACGTCGAGATCTTCATCGACGAGCACGAGGACGAGCGGATCACCCATGCGGAGGCTCGGCTGCACACGAACGACGAGACGCACCTGGTCGGACGGGGCACCGCACACCGGCACCCGGACGACGCGGAGGTCGCGGAGATCGGCGACGAACTCGCGGTGGCGCGGGCGCTGTCGAATCTGTCCCACGAGTTGATCCACGCCGCGGCTGGCGACATCGAGCAGATCACCAAGGAGCACGTCCGTCTGCACAGCTGAGGCGTGCCGGCTCTTCACACCGGATGGGGATGAAGTCATGGACAGTACATCGCGGCGGCGCCGTATCACGGCGCCGATGATCGAGCCCGATGGTGAGCTGAGGACCGCGCGAAGCGGGCTGTCAGCGGTTCGCCACTACCGTGGTTGCGGTGATCGGCGATGACTCGGAGGGCTGTGATCTATGTCGGTGTGGACGGATCGTGGCGTGATACCGGCGCACTCGAGTGGGCACTGCAAGAGGCAGAGCTGCGGCACGAGCCGCTCTGCGCGATCCACGTCATCGACGAGGCGGTCCGCGGTACGCCGTACTGGTCGCCGATCGTCATCGACGACACCCCTACGGACCTGCTGAAAGCTGTCCAGAGTTATCTCGAAAGCAGCGGCAGAAAGTTGGACCACGACACCGATCTGCTGGTCGGGCCACCCGAGGTCAAGCTGGCCGACGCCGCCGAGGGCAGCACCATGCTCGTCGTCGGGCGGCGCGGGATGGGTGCCTTCAAACGCCTGCTGATCGGCTCGACCTCGGAGGCGGCGGCCCATCAGGCGACGATTCCGGTGGTGGTCGTGCCGAATGCGTGGAATCGGAGCGAGCACTCCGGGCCGGTCATCCTCGCACTCGATGACTCCGGTGAGAACCGGACCGAGATCGAGTTCGCGGTGACTGCCGCCGAGCGATGGCAGGTACCGCTGCGGCTGGTGCACGTGTGGGACCTGCCCAACCTCTACAGCCGGGACGTGGTGAGCACCGCTGCGACCATCGCAGAGTGGGACGAAGGCGCTCGACGGTACGTCGACTCCGTCGCAGATGAGGTGCGACCGGACCATCCTGGGCTGATCACTCAGGCCGATGTTCGCCGGGGCCATCCGGTCGACGGCCTGATCGCCGCCGCGCAGGCCAGTGACGCACAACTCCTGGTGGTCGGTGGCCGCCGGCACCATCGGGTCACGTCGATGCTGCTCGGTTCGGTGGCCCGCGGTGTGCTCCACCACGCGACCTGCCCGGTTGCTGTCGTCCATCCCGCCTGAGTTGGTGCGACGTACCTGCTCGGTCGGGTCGGGTGGTTGCTCGGCTCCTTGTCGATTGGATCTTGATGGCAGCTTTCCGGAGCATCCTGTTCGACCGTCGTGGGGCGGGGGAGCCGGTCGAGCCTGCCGCGTTCAAGGATCTCAACCTGGATCAGCTCGTGGCGGATCTGACGCTGGGGCGCGGGGACTACGATCTGGCGCCGTTCTTCCATGCGCTGCTGCGTTCCACCGAGTCGATCGGGTACCGGCACGAGAACGCGGCACTACCCGTTGCAGCAGCAGCGCTGGTTCCTCAGCGGGGGAGAGAACTACTGCTCGGCCGTGACCGAGTTGGCGGCCGCGCTGGGCGGAACCGCGCTCAAGTCGCGGGGCCTGGTCGGGTTCCGGGAATACCTGGCCGGTGTCGCTCGGTCGGAGGCGTTCCGGTCGCTGGCGGGCGAGACGCACCGGATCACGACGGAACTTGCGGCGGTGCGTTATCGCCTGCACATCAAGGGCAACAAGGTCATGGTCGCCCGGTACGACGCAGAGCCCGACTACAGCGCCGAGATCGAGCAGGTCTTCGCGCGCTTCAAGCAGGGGCGGCGAAGGACTACCGGGTGGACTTCCCGTCGTCGCCGGACCTGAACCACGTCGAGGCCGGCATCCTGGACCGGGCGGCGAGTCTGTACCCGGACACGTTCACCGCACTGACGCGGTACCGCGCTGAGCATGCCGATTTCGTCGACCCGGTCATCGCCACCTTCGACCGTGAGGTGCAGTTCTACCTCGCCTATCTGGAGTACCTCGAACCGCTGCGGTCGGCGGGTCTGCCGTTCTGCTATCCGGTCGTCACCGACTCGAAGGCGATCCGCGCCACCGGGACGTTCGATCTCGCCCTGGCGGCGAAGCTCGTACGCGACGGCATGGAGGTGGTCCGCAACGACTTCGAGCTGTCCGGGCCGGAGCGGATCCTCGTGGTGACCGGGCCGAACCAGGGCGGCAAGACCACCTTTGCCCGGAGCTTCGGCCAAATGCACCATCTGGCCGCGCTCGGACTCCCCGTACCGGGTGAGAGTGCACGCTTGCTCCACTGTGACCGCGTGCTCACGCACTTCGAGAAGGAGGAGGACCTGCAGGATCTGCGCGGCAGGCTGCAGGACGATCTGGTCCGGGTGCACGCCATCCTGGGCGAGGCGACGGGTGCGAGCATCGTCATCCTGCACGAGATCTTCGCCTCGACGACGCTGCAGGACGCGACGGTGCTCGGCCGACGGGTGCTCGCCGAGATCGCCGAGCGGGACCTGCTGTGCGTGTGCGTCACCTTTGTCGACGAACTGGCGTCGCTGGGGGAGGCGACGGTCAGCATGGTCAGCGCCGTGGACGACGCGGGCCGGCCGACCCGGACGTACAAGCTGTCCCGGCGACCCGCGGACGGGATGGCCTACGCGGCCACGATCGCGGCGAAGTACCGGCTCAGCTACGACCTGCTGAAGGAGCGGTTGAGCAGATGAAAGCCTTCCTGCTGTTCCGCGACCGCGATTTCGACCCCGAGCAGCGGCTGCCACCGAACGCGGACGATCTGGTCCAGGACCTCGAGCTCGCGACGCTGCTCGACACGATGGCGGACGGCGATCACTTCGTGCGTGAGGTGGCCGGCCAGACCCTGCTGGCGAGCCTGACCGGTGTGGACGACATCCGCTACCGGCAGGCGGTACTGAGTGATTGCCTCCGGCAACCAGCCGTCGTCCGCGAGCTCTACGGTACGGCGGTCGAGGCGATCGAGCGGGAGTGGAAGGCCTACCGGTACTTCCGCAGCCCCGACGGGATCCTGTACAGCTCGGCGGAGGTGCTCGAACTGCTGATGACGTCACTGGCGAGCTTGCGCGTCATCTCCGACACCTCTGCGAAGCTGTTCGAGTCCGGGGGATTCAGCACGTTCTCCGAGATGATCGCCACCGATCTCGACGACGAATACTTCCGCACAGTCGAGGATCATCTGCAGCGGCTGCGCTTCCGCCAGGGTGTGCTGGTCAGTGCTGGTCTCGGCGTCGGTAACGCGGGTGTCGACTATGTCCTGAGGCGGCCACACGACAACCGCCAGACGCTGCTGCAGCGAGTCTTCAGGGCCGAAACGGACTCCTACTCGCTGCAGATCGACGACCACGATGAGAGCGGCACGCAGGCCCTGTCGGAACTGCGCGAGCGCGGCATCAATCTGGTCGCCAACGCGATCGCGCAGTCCACCGACCACATCATCGGCTTCTTCCGGCCGCTGCGCGCGGAGCTCGCGTTCTACGTCGGCTGCCTCAACCTGCACGAGCGGTTGTCGGCGAAGGCCGAGCCGCTTTGCTTCCCGGTCCCGGCCGAGCCCCGCAGCTCGCAGCTGTCCGCGACGGACCTGTACGACCCGTCCCTCAGCCTCACCCTCCGGGAACGGGCCATCGGCAACGACTTGGCCGCGGACGGCAAGTCGTTGGTCGTCATCACCGGCGCCAACCAGGGGCGGCAAGTCCACGCTTCTCCGCGCGGTCGGCGTGGCCCAACTGATGATGCAGGCCGGAATGTTCACCCCTGCCTCCTCCCTCCACGCCAGCGTCTGCGCCGTCCTCTTCACGCACTACCCCCGCGAAGAGGACGCGACGATGAGCAGCGGCAAGCTCGCTGAGGAGCTGGCCCGGATGAGCGCGCTCGCCGAGCACCTCCGCCCGCACGCCCTCCTCTTGTCCAACGAGTCCTTCGCCTCCACCAACGAACGAGAAGGTTCCGACCTGGCCGCGGAGGTCCTCCGTGCCGTCCTCGAATCAGGCATTAGGATCTTCTCCGTCACCCACCTCTACCACCTCGCCCACACCTTCCACTCCCACCCGCCCGCGCCAACCCTGTTCCTCCGAGCCGAGCGCCTCCCCGACGGGAGCCGCCCCTACAAACTCATCGAAGCCCCACCCCAGCCCACCAGCCACGGCGAAGACCTCTACCAGAAGATCTTCGGCCGCGCCTGACCGGCCGGAACCCGGCGACCGGCGGTTGCCGCTGACGGGCTCAGCGGCCGAAGATCTTGCGGAGCAGGCTGCCCTGGCGCTCGGCCTTGGGGTGACCGGGACACCACTGATCGGCGGGGACCATTGCCTTGACCTGTCCGACGTGCTGGCCGCAACCGGCCCAGGTGGTCTTGGCGCAGATCTTGCAGATGACTGGTCGGCACACGATGTTTCTCCTGTTTCAGGGACCGTTCAGGGCTTGGCGGAGCTGGTCAGGCCTCGGGTCGCAGCAACTGGAGTCCGGCTTGCTCGGCGTTCTGGAAGTCGTCGTCGATCGCGACGGGCGCGCGTTCGGCGGCGTCGAGGAACGACGCGGCGATCGCGGTAGCCGGCGACGCCGTGCACCCACACCTCGCCGGGCTCGGGTAGGGACAGGGTCGGGGGCTGCGGGACCCGCGGCGTTGGTCCGGCCCATGTGGATGTAGTAGGCGGGCCAAGCGCCCAGGCCGTCGAGCAGTTCGCGGACATAGGTCTCCTCGTCCTGGGTCAGGACCGGGTTGGTCCGTCTCTCCTGCCCGATCGTGGACTCGGTGGCATTGGTCTGGGTGGCGGAGCAGAAGGAGCCGAAGCCGTGGGTCGGGTAGACCCCGGTCGCGTTGGGAAGCCCACCGGCTAGCCGGTGCGCCGAGGCATGCTGGTGGCGCACCAGTTTGTCGGTGTTCTCTGTGCCCAGCAGGTCTGGGCGCCCGGTCGCGCCGTACAGCAGTGAGCCGCCGGTGAAGACCCCGATCGGCTCGTTGCCCCGCCCGGCGTCGGTCAACGCGTAGGACAGGTGGGTGAAGGTGTGGCCGGGCGTGTGGATCGCCCGCACACGTATGCGTTGGCCGACCGCGACGGTCTCGCCGTCGTGGATCGGCGTGCGGTCGAAGGAGACCGCGTCGTCGCCGTTGACCAGGTACCGTGCTCCGGTGGCTCGCGCCAGCGCCAAGCCGCCGGTGACGTAGTCGTTGTGGATGTGTGTCTCGAAGACGTGGGTCAGCCGGACCTGGTCGCTGTC
>NZ_SLWM01000046.1:0-27061 GCF_004342085.1 Kribbella orskensis | reverse complement strand
ACCTAGACAATCCCGATTCTCCTTGCCCAGAAGGCACTCCCACTATCTGACCCGCCGACGGATCAGCAACGCGTCCACGGATCCAGGCTAAGAGCCGGGCGGCCATCGGGAAGAACCCTGAGAGTCCTCGCAGCCTTCTCCAGTGCGACCGCAAGGGTCCTGGCAGCACAACGGCCGGCTCCGGATCGGGGGATCCGGGGCCGGCCGTTGGGGTGACGTCAGGCGGCGGTTACGTCCAGTGCGTCCTTGGCCTCGTTGATGCGGACGTGGACGGTCTCGCCGTCGCGGATCTCGCCCGAAAGGAGGCCTCGGGCTAGTTCGTCGCCGATGGCGGACTGGACCAGGCGGCGGAGCGGGCGGGCGCCGTACACCGGGTCGTAGCCGGTCATCGCCAGCCACTCCATCGCGTCCTCGCCGACGTCCAGGGTGATGCGGCGGTCACCCAGCCGGCGCTGCAGCGCGCCGATCTGGAGGCCGACGATCTTGGTCAGCTCCTCGTTGCCCAGGGCGTCGAACAGGACGATCTCGTCGAGCCGGTTGATGAACTCCGGCTTGAAGGCCTGGCGAACCACGTTCATCACCTGGTCGCGCTTGGCGGAGTCGTCGATCGACATGTCCGCCAGGTACGCCGAACCCAGGTTGCTGGTCAGCACCAGGATGACGTTGCGGAAGTCGACCGTGCGCCCCTGGCCGTCGGTCAGGCGACCGTCGTCGAGCACCTGCAGGAGGATGTCGAAGACCTCGGGGTGCGCCTTCTCGACCTCGTCCAGCAGGATCACGGAGTACGGGCGGCGGCGGACCGCTTCGGTCAGCTGACCACCCTCCTCGTAGCCGACATAGCCGGGGGGTGCGCCGACGAGTCGCGAGACGCTGTGCTTCTCGCCGTACTCCGACATGTCGATCCGGACCATCGCCCGCTCGTCGTCGAACAGGAAGTCCGCGAGCGCCTTGGCGAGCTCGGTCTTGCCGACACCGGTCGGGCCGAGGAACAGGAAGCTCCCGGTCGGCCGGTCCGGGTCGGAGATACCCGCGCGGGCCCGGCGTACGGCGTCGCTGACGGCCTTGACCGCCTCACGCTGGCCGATCAGCCGCCTGCCCAGCTCGTCCTCCATCCGGAGCAGCTTGCCGGTCTCGCCCTCGAGCAGCCGGCCGGTCGGGATGCCGGTCCACATCGCGATCACCTCGGCGATCTCGGTGGGCCCGACCTCCTCGTTGACCATCGCGTCCGGGCCGTCGATGACCTCGGGCTCGGCGGAAGCCTCTTCCAGCTCCTTGGTCAGCTCGGGGATGTCGCCGTACAGGATCTTCGAGGCGGTCTCGAAGTCGCCTTCGCGCTGGGCCCGCTCGGCCTGGCCGCGGAGCTCGTCGATCCGCTCCTTGACCTCACCGATCCGGTTCAGGCCGGACTTCTCCTTCTCCCAGCGGGCTTCGAGCGCGCGCAACTCCTCCTCGCGGTCGGCGAGGTCGGCGCGCAGCCGCTCCAGCCGCTCCTGACTGGAGGCGTCCTCCTCGCGCGACAGCGCGAGCTCCTCCATCTTCAGCCGGTCGACCGTCCGCCGCAGCGAGTCGATCTCGACCGGGGAGGAGTCGATCTCCATCCGCAGCCGGGAAGCGGCCTCGTCGACCAGGTCGATCGCCTTGTCGGGCAGCTGGCGGCCGGTGATGTAGCGGTTGGACAGGGTGGCGGCGGCGACCAGCGCACTGTCGGAGATGGCGACCTTGTGGTGCGCCTCGTAACGCTCCTTCAGGCCGCGCAGGATCGCGATCGAGTCCTCGACGCTCGGCTCACCGACGAAGACCTGCTGGAAGCGTCGCTCCAGCGCCGGGTCCTTCTCGATCCGGGTCCGGTACTCGTCGAGCGTGGTGGCGCCGATCATCCGCAACTCACCGCGGGCCAGCATCGGCTTCAGCATGTTGCCGGCGTCCATCGCACCCTCGCCGGACGCACCCGCGCCGACGACGGTGTGCAGCTCGTCGATGAAGGTGATGATCTGGCCGTCGGATTCCTTGATCTCGGTCAGCACGGCCTTCAGCCGCTCCTCGAACTCACCGCGGTACTTCGCACCGGCGACCATCGCGCCCAGGTCGAGGCTGATCAGCCGGCGGCCCCGCAGTGACTCCGGCACGTCGCCGGCCACGATCCGCTGCGCGAGTCCCTCGACGACGGCGGTCTTGCCGACGCCGGGCTCACCGATCAGGACCGGGTTGTTCTTCGTCCGGCGCGACAGCACCTGGACCACGCGGCGGATCTCGGAGTCACGGCCGATCACCGGGTCGAGCTTGCCGTCGCGGGCGCGCTCGGTCAGGTCGACGCCGTACTTCTCCAGCGTCTTGGTGGTGCCCTCAGCCTCCGGCGAGGTGATCCGCCGGTTGCCGCGCATCGCGTCGAACGCCTGCAGCAGCGCCTCCGGTGTCACGTCCAGCGCGCTCTTGGCGTTGCCCTCGACGGTGGCGAGCGAGATCAGCAGGTGCTCGGTGGAGACGAACTCGTCCCCGAGCCCGAGGGCCCGCTGCTCGGCCTGATTCAGCACGTCGCTGGTCTTCGGCGACAGGCTCGGCGCCTGCACACTGCCACCACTCGTCTTCGGCAGCCTGCTCAGCTGCTCCGCGGTACGGCGGCGTACTGCGTCGACGTCCGCGCCGGCCGCCTCGAGCAGACCGACAGTGGTCCCCTCGGGCTGCGCGAGCAGCGCCGACAACAGGTGAATCGGTTCCACGGTCGGGTTGCCCGCCGCGGAGGTCTGACGGATCGCGACCGACAGGGTTTCCCGGGCCAGCGTCGTCAACCGCTGAACATCCATCTGGTCTCCAGCCTTTCCAGTTCATGACAAGTCCTACTAGAGACAACTTATCCAGAGTTGAGTCCATTCCACTCAACTCTCAGAAAACCTGGGGATAACTCAGGGATGACCTGGCTCTCACCCGGTGCACAAAGTGGGACCTCGGACACCCAGCTGGGACCTCGGACGCGAAATAGCCTGTCCCTCAAGTCTCCACAACCACACCGACACCGACCCCATGCAGTCGGCGTGGTGCCCGCTGGCGGGTCGTCCGCCCGCTGGCGCCCTACAAGCCGCCAGTGACCACCGAACCCGCCAGCCGCGCCCCGCCACATTGCGCCACCACCCACCCAGCCGCACGCCGTGCCTGCACCGCGCACTCATTTTCGCGATGGTTACCCACTGCTGGTGTGGGTTACCCAACCAGCCTCCGAGGGGGCAACCCACAACAACGGCAGGTAACCCCGCGGCGAACCGCCAACCCGCGGCCCCCACCCGGGCAGCAGATCGCCCCCTCTGAGGGGTCAACCCCTCAACCGCAGGGGTTGCCCGCTCGGAATCCGAGAGGGGAACCCCACCCTCCGGGGTTGACCTCTCAGAGGGTCTGCCGGTACGGACGCCAGCCGCGCGGACCCGGGAAGCGCAGGGATGGGAGAACCGAGCCGTCCGGGGTAGCGGGCAATCGGCAGACTCGGCAGCCGGGCCGTACCGAAGGACAGGAGGTGGTCGCTGCGCGGACCACCTCGGCGGGCCGCCCGCGCCTGGGGCCTCGGGGAGCGGGGCGGTACTGGCTGTCGCTCGGTACACGCTGACCCTTGAAACTCCACCCGACCCGGCTCGGACCCTGTGCGCGGGATCCGCGTAGCTGCGTTCCATCCCTGGTCGGGATGGGATGGGCCAAGAGCTTGCTCGATCCCGAAGGGACGCCGAAGGCACTCTTGACGCACCCCAGCACGACTAGCACCATCACGCAGCGGAGCCCGCGGAACCAACGGCGCCCCATGCAGCCCCGACGGAACACGCGCGCTTACCTCCCCAGCGGAACGCGTCGCGCTCGCCACACCGGCGGACACGTCGCGCCCGGTGTTGGTTGGGGGTGTGGTGCGAGGTGCCGCGTGGTGCGAGGTACTCGGACTGAAGCTGACGAACGGCCCGGCCTCCGGCAAGAGACCGAGCCTGGCTAGGCGATTGGCAATACTGTTGCCGAGGGCATGCTCTAAGCGATCAGGGTTTGAAGTCTGCGGCTCGGAGGCGGTAGACCTGCAGGTTGAGGTCGTAGTACTTGTCGGTTTCGCCTACCCAGGTCATGCCCAGGCGGGTGGCAGTGGCGATCGCGCGTTTGTTGTGCGGGCGGGCGACGGCGAAGAGTTCGTCGATCGAGCCCTCCTTGAACGCCCACTTCATCAGGCCTCGGCTGGCCTCGGTGGCGTACCCGTTGCCCCAGGCGGAGGGCCTGAGCTGCCAGCCGATCTCCAGGTCCTCCTCGTACGGAGGGAGGAGCCGGATGAGCAGGCCGCCGACCACTTCGTTGTCCTCCTGGCGGACCACGGCCCAGCGGCCGGCCGGGACGACGAGGTTCGGCTGGGCCTCGATCCAGGCCCGCAGGATGACGCGCATCGTCGCCGCGTCCGTGACCTGGTCGATGGCGGGCGACAGCCACTGCGCGACGTCGGCCGATCCGTAGATCTCCAGTGCGGCCTTGGCGTCCTCTTCTTCCCAATCCCGGATCAACAGCCGGTCAGTCTGCAGATTGAGCGTCACATCGCCAGGGTAGGCGGCGACACCCAAGGGGCAACCCCGTCCGGATGACAACTAGGCGAAGGGCCCGCGCGCGAGGACGTCGGCGGCGACTTCGTCGATGGTGCGACCGGCTGTGCCGACCGAGTAGTCGCTGACGTCGTCAGCGACCAGCTGGGCGGACAGTTCGGACGCGCGGGCGACGAGGTTGGCCAGGTCGGCGCCACTCTCGCGGGCGCGGCCGTGAATGCGTTGTGCGAGTTCGGTGTCCGGGGCGTCGAGCCGGCAGATCACGACGGATCCTCCCGTGGCCTGCTCCAGTTGCCGCCGCTCGTCCAGGTTCTCGACGACACCCGCGACGATGAGGCGGCGGCTGCCGGCCTGGCGGTAGTTCGACCACACTGCCGCCAGGTTGGCCGCCTTCAACCGCGAATGGTGCGGGTCGTCGTCGGGCGCGGGCCAGGCGGCGCCGAGCAGGTCGAGGTCCGCGAACGCGGGGTGCTGCCCGAGGTCCGTACAGCGGTCGAAGACTCGCCAGCCGACGGAGGTCTTGCCGACCCCGGGTGGGCCCGAGAGCACGAGAGCAGGTGTTTGCACCCGACCGATGATGCGCCCCGCACCACCTGTGTCACAAAGCGTTTCTGGGCGAAGGGTGGGCAGCAGGGAGCCCCCGGACCCGAGGGGATGGGGTCCGAGGGCTCGGCCGGAGACACGTGGGGGACATGCCTCCGGAACCGGAGGGACCTGGCATCCAGGTCCCTCCGGCGGCCTGGCGGCACCTTGGGGGAAGGCACCACCAGGAGCCCGGTCGGCGCCTGAGAACAGGCGCCTCCGGGGCCCGGAGTCCCCGTGGGGGGTGGGGAACTTCCGGGGGAACCGGAAACTTCGGGGGGATGGAAGCTTCCGGAGGCTTTCGGTACGCCGGCCTTCCGGGGAAGACCGGCGTACCGCGCTCACCTTCCGGGGAAGGTCAGCATTCCGGGCTCACCTTCGGAGAAGGTCAGCGCGGTCCGAGCTCGAGGGGCTGGGTGCGGATCCACCGGGTGGTGGTCTGCTGCCGGCCCATCGCGATCACGTCACCCGCCGGCCCGGCCGAGAACACCCGGGACCGCTGGGTGTGCTGCCGGGATACGCCGACCCCGCGCTGCACCTCGGCGAGCAACTGGTTCACCCGCTTGCGCAGGTCCTCGACCTCCGACTGGAGCTCCAGGACGTGCCGGATGCCCGCGAGGTTGACGCCCTCCTCCTGCGACAGGTGCTGGACGTACCTCAGCTTCGCCACGTCGTACGCCGAGTACCGCCGGCCGCGGCCACTCGCCCGGCTGGGCGTGACCAGGCCGAGCCGGTCGTACTGCCGCAGGGTCTGCGGATGCATACCGGCCAACTGGGCCGCCACCGAGATCACGTAGATCGGGGTGCGGTCGTCCCAGGTCGGCACCTGGCTGAACGGGAGGCCCATCAGGAACTCCCGAACAACCCGGCGCGCAAGTCGGGCTGGGCCGAGGCCGAGGAGAACTCCTGCAGCTTGGTCCGCTGCTCGTCGCTCAACTCGTGCGGCACCTGCACCTCGATGGTGAGCAGCAGGTCGCCCTTGGTGCCGTCGCGGCGCACCGATCCCTTGCCACGAACACGCAGCTTGCTGCCGTTCGCAGTACCGGCGGGGATCCGGACCGTGACGGGCAGACCGTCCAGGGTCGGCACCTTGATCTCGGCGCCGAGCGCGGCCTCGGTGAAGCTCACCGGGACCGCCAGCGTCAGGTGCTCGCCCTGCCGGCCGAAGATCCGGTGCGACTTCACGTGCACGGTGACGTAGAGATCGCCCGCGGGGCCACCTCGTTCACCGGCCGCACCCTTACCCTTCAGCCGGATCCGCTGGCCGTCCTGCACGCCCGCGGGGATGCGGACCTGCATGGTCTTGCTCGACTGGCCGCGGCCGGAGCCGTGGCAGGTCTCGCACGGCTGGTCCACGACCAGGCCGCGCCCCTTGCACTCGGTGCAGGGCTCGGTCATCGCGAAGACGCCACCCTGGACCGAGGTCTGCATGCCCGTGCCTTCGCACTTGAGGCAGACCTTCGGCACCGTGCCGTACTTCGCGCCGGTCCCGCGGCAGGTCTTGCAGGGCTCGTCACTGGTCATCCGGAGCCCGACGGTGACACCGTTCACGGCCTCGGCGAACTCGATCGTCGCCTCGGTCTCGATGTCGGCGCCGCGCCGCGGACGGGCCGTCGAGGTGGTGGTCGTGGTGCGGCCACCACCGCCGAACATGCCGCCCAGGATGTCGCCGAGTCCACCGCCGCCGGTCGAGCCCGACCGGTTGAACAGGTCGCCGACGTCGAAGCCGAACCCTTGTCCACCGCCCTGGGCGCCACCGCCCGGCATCCGGAAGCCACCACTGCCGAACAGCCGGCGGGCCTCGTCGTACTCCTTGCGCTTCTTGGCGTCCCCGACGACGTCGTACGCCTCGGAGACCTCCTTGAACTTGGCCTCGGCGGACGCGTCCCCGGAGTTGGAGTCCGGGTGGTACTTGCGCGCCAGCTTGCGGTAGGCCTTCTTGATCTCATCGGCCTCAGCCGTCTTGGAGACGCCGAGAACCTTGTAGAAGTCCTTCTCCAACCAGTCTTTCGTACTCATCGACGCCTCACCTCCTCGGGGGGAATCCCTTACTCCGTTGGCTTGTCAGCCTGGTCAGCTTCTCCGGTCGTCTCGGCCGGGAGCTGCTCGGTCGGCTCGGACACGGCGACCCGCGCCGCCCGCAGGATCCGCTCGCCGAGGCGGTAGCCCGGCTGCATCACCAGGGTGGCGGTCGGGCCGTCCACCTCGTCGGAGTAGTTGTGCAGCAGCGCCTCGTGGATCCGCGGGTCGAAGTGGTCGCCCACCTCGCCGTACTTCACCAGTCCGAGCTTCTCGGTGACGCGCTCGACCGACTCGGCGACCGCCTTGAAGGCGCCCTCGAGCTCACCCGCCTCGCGGGCCCGGCCGATGTCGTCCAGCGTCTGCAGCAACTCGGTCAGCACGGAACCGATGACGACCTCGCGGTTCGCCTCCCGGTCCCGGTCCACCCGGCGCTTGTAGTTCACGTACTCCGCCTGCAACCGCTGCAGGTCCGCCGTACGCTCGGCGAGCGCCTCGGTCAACAGGGCCTCCTGGGCCGAGGGCCCGATCAGGTCGGAAGGGTCACGCGGCGGCTGGGCGCCCGGCGTACCGGGCATGCCCGGCTGGGCCCCACCCGCGGGAGCCTGGGAAGGCTCCCGCAGGTTGCCGGTCTCCGGATCGATCCGGCGCTTGTCGCGGACGACGGGCTCGCCGTCCCCGAACTCGCTGCCGGGGTCGTTGGAACGATCGGTCACTTGGTGTCCTCAGCCTTGGTGTCCTGCGGGCGGTCCTCGTCCACGATCTCCGCGTCGACCACGTCGTCCTCGGAGTTGCTCGAACCGCTCTCGTCGGAGGAGGAAGAGGCGCTCTCGTCGGAGGTGCCGGCCGCCTGGGCGTTCGCGTACATCGCGGCGCCCATCTTCTGGCTGGACTGGGCGAGCTTCTCCGACGCGGTCTTGATCACGTCGGCGTCCTCACCCTCGAGGGCCTTCTTCAGCTCCGCGACGCCGTCCTTGACCTCGGTCTTGACGTCGTCGGGGACCTTGTCCTCGTTCTCCTGCAGGAACTTCTCGGTCTGGTAGACCAGCCCCTCCGCCTGGTTGCGGGACTCGACGGCCTCGCGGCGGATGCGGTCCTCCTCGGCGTACTGCTCGGCGTCGCGGACCATCTGGTCGATGTCGGTCTTCGGCAGCGCGGAGCCACCCGTGACCGTCATCCGCTGCTCCTTGCCGGTGGCCAGGTCCTTGGCGTTCACGTGCACGATGCCGTTCGCGTCGATGTCGAAGGTGACCTCGATCTGCGGCACGTTGCGCGGCGCCGGCGGCAGGCCGGTCAGCTCGAAGTTGCCGAGCGACTTGTTGTCGCGGGCCATCTCACGCTCGCCCTGGTAGACCTGGATCATCACCGACGGCTGGTTGTCCTCGGCCGTGGTGAAGATCTCCGAGCCCTTGGTCGGGATCGTGGTGTTGCGCTCGATGATCTTGGTGAAGACGCCACCCTTGGTCTCGATGCCCAGGCTCAGCGGGGTCACGTCGAGCAGCAGGACGTCCTTGACCTCACCCTTCAGCACACCGGCCTGCAGGGAGGCTCCGACGGCGACGACCTCGTCCGGGTTGACACCCTTGTTCGGGTCCTTGCCACCGGTCAGCTCCTTGACCAGCTCGGCCACGGCGGGCATCCGGGTGGAACCACCGACGAGGATGACGTGGTCGATCTTCGACACGTCGATGCCGGCGTCCTTGATGACGGCCTTGAACGGCGCGCGGGCGCGCTCGAGCAGGTCGTTGGTGAGCTTCTGGAACTCGGCCCGGGAGAGCTTCTCCTCCAGGTGCAGCGGACCGGAGTCGGTCAGGCTCAGGTAGGGCAGGTGGATCGAGGTCTCAGCGGCGCTGGACAGCTCGATCTTCGCCTTCTCCGCGGCCTCCTGCAGACGCTGCATGGCCATCTTGTCGCCGGACAGGTCGGTGCCGTTCTTGTTCTTGAACTGGGTCACCAGCCAGTTGACGATCCGCTGGTCCCAGTCGTCACCACCGAGGTGGTTGTCACCGCTGGTCGCCTTCACCTCGAAGACGCCGTCGCCGATCTCCAGCAGCGACACGTCGAAGGTGCCGCCACCGAGGTCGAAGACCAGGATGGTCTGCTCGGTGCCCTTGTCCAGGCCGTACGCCAGCGCCGCCGCGGTGGGCTCGTTGACGATCCGGTGCACGTTCAGACCGGCGATCTCGCCGGCCTCCTTGGTCGCCTGGCGCTGCGCGTCGGAGAAGTAGGCCGGCACGGTGATGACCGCGTCCGTGACCTGCTCCCCGAGGTACGCCTCGGCGTCCCGCTTCAGCTTCTGCAGCACGAACGCGCTGATCTGCTGGGCGGTGAACTTCTTGCCGTCGATCGTGGTGGTCCAGTCTTCGCCCATGTGGCGCTTGATGGACCGGATCGTCCGGTCGACGTTCGTGGTGGCCTGCCGCTTCGCCACCTCGCCGACCAGGACCTCGCCGTTCTTGGCGAAGGCCACCACCGAGGGCGTCGTACGCGCTCCCTCGGCGTTGGGGATGACGGTGGGCTCGCCACCTTCCAGTACGGCGATGACGGAGTTCGTCGTACCGAGATCGATTCCGACCGCGCGGGCCATGTGCGTTACCTCCACGAAGTTGAGTGATGCAGACTCAATGTTGCCGTTCCGGGGGTCCGGATTCAAATCGGTCCCGACACCGGAACCTCAGACTTGAGTACACCTGGCTCAACATTGCCCCACCCCCGGGTCATTCCCAACCCCGGGGTCGGGTTTTCCGGGCAGGGTCCGGTCAAGCCCTGGCCAGACCCCTGCCGCGGAAGGTGCCCCACGTGGGATGGTGTGCTCGTGAAACTCCGCCCCATGACGTCAGCCGACGAACCGGCCGTGCTCGCCCTGAACGCCGCTGCCGTCGAGCAGACGGATCCGCTGGGTCCCGACCGGCTGGACTGGCTCCGCCTGATCGCCGCTCACGCCGCCGTGGTGGAGATCGAGGGCGACGTCGCTGCCTTCGTCCTCACCTTCGCGCCCGGCTCCGCCCATGACAGCCTCGACTTCCAGTGGTTCGTCTCGACCTACAACAACCGGTTCCTGCACCTGGACCGGATCGTGGTCGCCGAGCCGTACCGCCGCCAGGGTGTCGCGACCTCGGTCTACCGGGCGGTGGAACGCGCCGCCAAGCCCTTCGACCGGCTGGTCTGCCGGGTCCAGTCGGACCCGCCCGACGACGCCTCCCTGGCCTTCCACGCCGGCCGCGGCTTCGTCGAGGTCGGCAAGCTCCGCCGCCCCGACGGCACCACCAGCGCCATGCTCTCCAAGGAACTGGCCGACTAGGCACGCTCCGCACCCGCACCGCGGCACGCCGTACCGGCCGCACCTGTACTGCGGGACGCCGGCCCGGCGCACTCGTTCCGTGGTCGGCGTCGCTGGTCCGGCGTACTGCGGGCTGTCGCCGGCTCGGCGTACCGCGGTAATTACAGCGCGCGGACGTCGAGGAGGGCGCGGACGGGGAGTTCGTGGCGGAAGCGGGGGTCGGTGAGGCCGTCGACGATGCAGGCGGCGCCGATCCACCGGGCGCCGCAGTCGTCGACCAACTCCCGGACCGCCCGAGCCGTCGCGCCGGTGTCCGCCCAGTCGTCCACCATCAGCACCCGGTCTCCCGCGTTGACCAGCCCGCGGCGGAATCCGAAGACGATGTGCCGGTCCTGGTAGTCCGGCGCCGTGGTCCGCTTCACCCAGCGATCGCTGTCGGTCGACGGCCCCTGATCCTTGCGGACCTCCACGAACCCGACTCCCAGCGACGCAGCCGTCAGCGCCCCCAGAAGGGCGCCGCGCGATACCGGTCCGAGCACCACGGTCGGCTTTTCGTCGTACAGGGCTGCCAGCGCCGGACCGAGTTCGCCGAGCAGGTCCGCGTCCCGCCACCAGCCGGTGAGGTCAGCCAGGCCGCGCCACTGGCCCCGGTCCATCCGCCACCTGAAGGCAGCACTCAGCCGTCGACGGAAGTCCCCGTCGACCCGCTGCACCGCCACCCTGGACATACCACTAAGGGTGACGCCCAACCGTCGTTCCGCGCACGGTATTTAGCTGCTCGCGGGGCACTACCTCGCCCACGATCTCGCGGGTGAAGATGTCGTAGCTGATGATCAGCAGGCGATCCCCCGGCAGCTCCACCACGGCCGGATTCGCCTGGTCGAGGGTGTCCTGGCCCGCATCCAGTACGACGTACCGCGGGTCCTGGTCCCACCGCCCGAGGGGGTCCGCGACCACCGTCGCCACCGTCGGCCGGCCCGGGTTGAACTGCCCGGACACGTCGCCATAGGCAACCAGTACTGCGCCGTCGGACAAGGTCAGAGTGTCCGACGAAGACGCGTGCAGGCCGGACGGCTCGGGGTCGGTCCAGGTGAACCCGTTGTCGTCGGAGCGGACCAGCTCGGCCTCGTCGTCGGTCCGGAGCAACGCCACCACCTGACCGCCGGGGAGCAACGTCAGCACCGGTTCGAGGTACTCGCGGTCCGGCTTCCGCCCGAGCACGATCTCCCCGGCGGCGGGCCAGGTGCGACCACCGTCGGTCGACCGCACCACGCTCGCCGAGTGACACGCGTCCCCCGGAAAGACCCCATAGATCGGCGCGAGGAGATCCCCGTCCGGCAGCTCGAGGATCTGCCCGTGCGCGACGACATGCCCCGCCCGGAACCCGTGCCACTCCTCGTCAGTCTCCGCGACCATCCGCGACTCGACCACCACCGGGTCACCCCACGTCGTACCGCCGTCCTCCGACCGCGCGACGAGCACCCCCGGGCACTCGTACGGCCGCACACCCCAGTCGATCTGGAACCAGCTCAGCAGCACGTCCCCACCCCGCAACTGCACCACCATCGGATCCCGGTCGTCCCAGCGCCCATCCACCACCACCCGAGGCTCCGACCAGCTCTCCCCGCCGTCCGAGCTCTCGGCCATCACCAGCCGCCCACCACTCCGAACGTGCCCCTCACCTTCCCGCCAGGCAACAAGCACCCGTCCGTCCGCCAGCAGCACAGCACTGGGGAAGTACGCGACGTGGCCTGGGGCAGCTTGGGCGACGACCATATGAGTCATGGGTTTAAGTTAGCCGGACCCCCACGCCATCAAACGACCCGACGGGACCCCACGGGGCGGATCGCGAGGCGTGGGCCGTGCGAACGAGGGCGCCATTGATGGCCCGGAGGTCCGGCTGTGGACGACGGCCGACGTCGCCGGCCGAGATGCGCGACCATCGGGAGGTGGTCAACGTGGCCGAGCTTCTCCGGCGCATCGCCAAGGGCGTGTACGCCTTGCCGCCACCTAGCAACGCGCCGGAGTGGGTCGTCGCGACCGTCCGCTGCGCGGTGGAGGTCCGGCCATTGCCAGCCGGACCGCCAGGCCATCAATGGACGCCTTGAGCGGGATCGCCAGGCGGGCCGTGCCGGGCTGAGGCGGATTGTGATGGCTTGGGGGCCGCGGCCCCTACAGCAGACGCCCGCCGCTGAGGGTTTGCGCCACCAACGGCACGCCGGGGCGGTAGGCGAGGTGGAGGTAGGAGGGGGCGTTGAGGACTGCCAGGTCGGCCTGGGCTCCGGGGGTGATGTGGCCGATGTCGTTGCGGCGGAGGGAGGCGGCGCCGCCGGCGGTGGCGGACCACAGGGCCTCGGCCGGGGACATGTGCATCTCGCGGACCGCCAGGGCGATACACAGGGGCATCGACGAGGAGTAGCAGGAGCCCGGGTTGCAGTCCGTGGCCAGGGCGACGGTGACACCGGCGTTGAGGAGTTTGCGCGCGTCCGGGTACGGCGAGCGGGTCGAGAACTCAACCGCCGGAAGCAGTCCGGCGACGACGCCACTCGAAGCCAACGCATCCACGTCCGCATCGGTCAGGTGGGTGCAGTGGTCGGCTGCAGCGGCACCAAGCTCACAAGCAAGCTGTACTCCGGGACCTTCGCCGAGCTGGTTCGCGTGCACTCGCAGGCCGAGTCCCTTGGCGGCACCGGCCTCGAGGATCGCCCGGGCCTGGTCGCCGTCGAAGGCCCCGCGCTCCACGAACACGTCGATCCACTTGGCATGCGGAGCCGCCGCCTCCAGCATCGCCCCGGTCACCAGCGATACGTAGGCCCCTGGGTCGTCCGCGAACTCAGCCGGTACGACGTGCGCCCCGAGATAGGTGGTCTCGTCGGTGAAGTTCCGCGCGATCGCCAGCGCCCGGGACTCGTCCGTCGCGGTCAACCCGTAGCCCGACTTGATCTCGACGGTGGTGGTCCCCTGCCGCCGCATCTCCGTGACGAGGCGGGCCACGTTCGCGGTCAGCTGGTCGTCGGTGGCAGAGCGGGTCGCCGCGACCGTGGTACGGATTCCGCCTGCGCTGTAAGGCTCCCCGGTCATCCGCGCGGCGAACTCCTCGGCCCGGTCACCGGCGAACACCAGGTGCGAGTGCGAGTCCACGAACCCCGGGATCACCGCGGAGCCACCGAGATCGAGCGAGCTGTCGGCGGCCGGCGCATCCCGCCGGGCACCTACCCAGGCGAACCGCGATCCCTCGATCACCACAGCGGCGTCGTGGACCTCGCCCAGCAGACCACCGCGCGAGGGATCGTTCGTCACCAGCGACCCGATCCCGGTCAGCAGCAGCGACGTCATCCGGCGTTCCCCTCGGTCACGGCGGCGATCGAGGCCGCAAGTTCCGTCGCGACGTCCAGCTTGACATGATTGCCAGAGGCAACCAGGTGCCGGCCCGAGACGACCACATCGACGACATCGGCAGCAGAGGCAGCGAAAACGGCGGTCTCCACCGACGCTCCGGTTCCAGCTGTCCGCACGCTGTCCACGGTCACGCCGACCAGATCGGCACGAGCGCCGACCTCGATCCGGCCCGCATCCTCGAAGCCCAGCGACCGGTGTCCAGCCACAGTCGCCGCCGTGAGCAGCTCCGACGCGGTCCAGTGCCCGCGCTCCTGCGAGGCGAGCCGCTCGTTCAGCTCGACCGCGCGCATCTCCTCGAACAGGTCGATCACGGCGTGACTGTCGGACCCCAGCGTCAGCGTCGATCCCGCGTCCCGCAGCGCCACCGACGGCCCGATCCCGTCCGCTAGGTCCCGTTCCGTCGTGGGGCAGAAGCACGAGTACGTCGCAGAGGCCCCGAGCAGGCCGACATCCACCGGCGTCAGGTGGGTCGCGTGCACGGCACTCGTCCGCGGCCCCAGGAATCCCGCCTCGTCCAGCACCTGTGCCGGGGTCCGTCCATAGGCCTCGAGGCTCGTCGCGTTCTCCGCAACCTGCTCCGACAAGTGGATGTGCAGCGGGGCGTTCGGCAGCGCGGACGCCACCGTGCCGAGCTGTTCCTGCGGCACCCCGCGGATCGAGTGGGCGGCCGCGCCGATCACCACGTCGCCGGATCCGCGCAGGTCGAGCACCCGGGCTGCCCACTGAGCCGCCTCTCCGTCGCTGAACCGCTGCTGCACCTCGTTCAGCGGCTGGTCGACGCCGCCGGCGACGTAGCAGGTGTCGAGCAACGTGAGCCGCAGGCCGACATCCCGGGCGGCAGCGATCAACGCCTCGCCCATCGCGTTCGGGTCGTCGTACCGACGGCCGCCAGGAGCATGGTGAAGGTAGTGGAACTCGCCCACCGCGGTGATCCCGCTCAGCAGCATCTCGCCGTACACGGCGCGGGCGAGTTGGTAGTAGCTGTCCGGGGTGAGGACCGAGGCGACGGCGTACATCTGCTCTCGCCAGGTCCAGAAGGTGCCGCGCTCGGTCTGCGTGCGACCACGGAGGGCCCGGTGGAACGCGTGGCTGTGGCAGTTCGCCAGGCCTGGCAGCACGAGCCCGGTCAGGCGGACGGCATCACCAGCCGGGGCGTCCGCGACGACAGAGGTGAACCGGCCGTCCACGACCTCGACGAGAACACCGGACGCGATCCCCGAGGGCAGCAACGCCTGCGGACACCAGTAGGCGGTCACCGCGCGAGATCCTTCAACACAGTGGCCAGTGCCTCTACTCCGGCGAGACAGTCGTCCATCTCCGCGTACTCCGCCGGCGAGTGCGAGACCCCGGTCGGGTTCCGCACGAACAACATCGCCGTGGGGATCCCCGCATCCGAGAACACCCCGGCATCGTGCCCCGCCCCGGTCGGCAGCACCGGCGCGTCATCCAGTACTCCGGCCAGCCGGTCCCGCAGGCCCGGCTGGAAATCCACGATCGGCGAAACGGATTCGGCCACCACGTCCACGCTGGTCCCGTCCCGCTCGGCCCGCTCGGTCGCCTGCCGGGTGATTGCCGCGAGCAACGACTGCAGCACTTCGTCGGTAGCGGCCCTGGCATCCAGCCAGGCAGTCACCTGCGACGGTACGGCGTTGGTCCCGTTCGGCTCGACCGACAGGCGACCGAAGGTGGCTCGTGCTCCGGCCAGGCGGGCCTGCTTGTTCGCGGCCAGCGCGGTCATCGCATAAGTGAGCATCGGGTCGTGCCGATCCTCCATCAACGTGGTGCCGGCGTGGTTCGCCTCGCCACTGAAGGTGAACCGGAAGCGCCCGTGCGGCCAGATCGAGCTGGCCACTCCGACGGGAGCGGTCAGCGCGCGACCTTGCTCCACATGGAGCTCCACGAACATCCCCATCCGGTCCAGCAACGGCGACGGCCCGACCCCGGCCGGATCGGTACCGACCGAGCTCAGGGCATCGGCCAGCGAGACTCCGGCACGATCCTTCAGTACCAGCGCCTTCTCGGCCGGCAGCACCCCAGCAGCCACCCGCGATCCGAGACAAGGCATCCCGAACCGCGAGCCCTCTTCCTCGACGAAAGCACCCACACCGATCGGCACCGAAGGGGAGAACCCCTCGGTCCGCAACCGGTCCACGGCCGCCAGCGCGGACACCACGCCCAGCGGGCCGTCGAAGGCGCCGCCGTCGATCACCGAGTCCAGGTGGCTCCCGGTCACGACTCCCGGCACCGACGGGACGCCGGTCGATGCCATCGCACCGGGCACCGACAGCACCGCTGCCGACGACTGCCCTCCGGCAGCGGCCGGGTCCCACCAGGCCACCAGGTTGCCGAGGCCGTCGGACTCGACCGCCAACCCGCGGGAGGCGCACTGGTCCAGGAACCAGTGCGTCGCCTCCCGCTCGGTCGGCGTCCAGCCGCCCCGGTGGTAACCCCCGGTCGAGGGGTCCTTGCCGATGGCGGCCAGCGCCGCCCACATCTGTTCGAAGGACTCGCTCAAGGTCAGGTCAGCGAGTTCTTGCTCAGCCAGTCGGTCGCGACGGCCTTGGCCGCCTCCTTGCCGACGTCGATGCGCTTGACCATGTCGGTCAGCGCGTCGGTGGTGAGCTTGGCCGAGACGGCGTTCAGCGTGTCGGTGATGTTGGCCGCCTTGTGGTCGGTCCGGATCAGCGGAACGATGTTGTTCGGCGGCAGGATGTTCTCCGGGTCCTCCAGCTGGACCAGGTTGTTGTCCTTGATCAGCGACTGGGTGGTGAAGAAGTTCGACACCTGGATCTGGTTGTCCAGCAGCGCCTTCTGGCTCAGCGGACCACCGGCGTCCAGCGTCTTGTACTCCTTGAACTCGACGCCGTACTTCTCCTTCAGCCCCTTCAGGCCGGCGTCGCGCACCTTGAACTCGGAACTGCCGCCCGCGACCATGTCCTTCGACACCGGCTTGAGGTCGGCCAGCGACTTCAGGCTGTACTTGTCCGCGGTCGCCTTGGTCACCACGATGGTGTCCTCGTCGGCGGCCGGCGACTTGTCCAGAACCTCGAGCCCGGACGGAAGCGCCTTCTTCAGCGCCTCGTACGCCGCGTCGTCCTCGGTCTCGGTCGCGGTCTTGTCGAAGTACGCCAGCGCGGCGCCGGTGTACTCCGGCAGCAGGTGCACCGAGCCGTCCTTGATCGCCGCCATGTAGGTCTCGCGGTTGCCGATGTTCTGCTGCTGCTTGACCTCGACGCCCTTCGCGGCGAGCGCCTGGCCGAAGATCTCGGCCAGCAACTGGCTCTCGGAGAAGTCCGCGGAACCGATCGTGATGCTCTTCACCTCGGCGGGTGCGGGGGAACCACCAGCGTTGTCGTCACCGGACAGTGGATCGCCTCCACCCCCACAGGCAGCCAGGCCGAGTACCGCGACCCCGGCGATCGCAGTACGGATGAGTGTGGATCTCAACACGGGAGCCTCCAGGATTTCGATTGGCACCGGCGAGTGCCGGTGGTGTTCCAGGTCGAGCGATGGGTTCCGGCCATCAGTCGACCCGCAGTCCTTTGGACACGGTGAGCCGGCCCACCAGGGCGAAGAGCAGGTCCAGCGCGATGGCCAGCAGGGCCACCAGCAGGGCACCGGTGAACATCTGCGGGAAGTCGCGCAGCTTCAGCCCGTCCACCACGTAGCGGCCGAGGCCGCCCAGCGAGACGAGCGCGGCGATGGTCGCGGTCGACACGATCTGCAGGGTCGCGCCGCGCAGACCGGAGATGATCAGCGGCAGCGCGATCGGGATCTCCACCTTGGTCAGGATCTCCCGTCCGGTCATCCCCATCCCCCGGGCCGCGTCGATCGTGGCCGGATCGACACCGGACAACCCGGCGTAGGTCGAAGTCAGGATCGGGGGGATACCGAGAGCGACCAGGGCGATCAGCACCGGCAGGAAGCCGATCTGGTCGGTGATGAGCACCGCGAGCATCAGCAGTCCCAGGCTCGGCAGCGCGCGGGCGGCGTTGCCTGTGTTGATCGCCAGGAACGCCCCCCGGCGGGTGTGCCCGATCCACAGGCCGACCGGTAGCGCGATCGCGGTGGCGAGGCCGAGCGCGGCGACCGTGTACCAGATGTGCTGGAAGATCCTGGCCGTGATCCCTTCCGGTCCGGACCAGTTGAACGAGTCGGTCAGGTATTGCCACATGTCAGGCCGCCTTCACCGGAGAGACCACGCGGGCCCAGGGAGTGAGCACCCGTTGCAGACCGACGATCAGCAGGTCGGCCAGCAGCGCCAGCAGCAGGGACAGCACGACGCCGACCACGACAGGGGTGAGGAAGTCCTTCTGGAAGCCCTGGGTGAACAGTTCGCCCAGACCGCCGATCCCGATCACCGCGCCGACGCTCACCATCGAGATGTTGGCGACCGTGGCGACCCGCAGACCGGCGAAGATCACCGGCACCGCGATCGGCAGGTCGATCGTCAGCAGCCGGCGGGCCGGCCCGAAGCCGACCGCGATCGCCGCCTGCCGGACGTCCGGCGGCACCGAGCGCAGCCCGTCGATGACGTTGCGGATCAGCAGCGCGACGGTGTAGATCGTCAGCGCCACGACGATGTTGACCGGGTCGAGCACCTGGGTCCCCAGCACCACCGGGAGCACGATGAACAGCGCGATCGAGGGCAGCGAGTAGAGCACGCCGCCGAGCGCGATCAGCGGGTTCGCCAGCCAGGAGAACCGCGTCGCCACATACCCGAGCGGCAACGCGATCAGCAGGCCGAACACCACCGGCAGGATCGCCAGGTAGATGTGCTCGCTCAGCTGGTCCCAGATCAGCCCGAGGTTGTCGCCGACCCAGGTCATGAGCGCAGCGCCTCGGCCAGGATCGCGTGGTCGACCACTCCGAGGGCCTTGCCGTTCTCATCCACGCAGACACCGTGACCGGTCGGCGAGGTCAGTACCGCGTCGAGCGCCGCGCGGACCGAGTCGCTCCGGGTGAACGTCGCACCGATCGGCAGCAGGTCGCCACCACCCTTGAGCCAGCCCGCGGGCTTCCCGTCGTCGTCCAGGACCAGATCCTCCGGCAACGGGCTCAGGTGCAGCTGGTCGGTGTGCAGGAACGTCAGGGCACGGTAACCGCGGTCCTGCCCGACGAAGCTCTCGACGAAGTCGTCCGCCGGGTTGGCGAGCAGCTCCGCCGGCGGCGCGAACTGGGCCAGCTTGCCGCCGACCCGGAGCACCGCGACGTTGTCGCCGAGCTTGATCGCCTCGTCGATGTCGTGGGTGACGAAGACGATGGTCTTGCCGATGTCACGTTGCAGCCGGAGCAGCTCTTCCTGCAACTGGTGCCGGACGATCGGGTCGACCGCGCTGAACGGCTCGTCCATCAACATGATCTTCGGATCGGCCGCGAGCGCCCGGGCCACACCGACTCGTTGCTGCTGGCCACCAGACAGCTGGGCCGGGTACCGCCCGGCCAGCTTGAGGTCGAGGCCGACCCGCTCCAGCAGTTCCATCGCCACCGAGCGGGTCTTCTTCCGGTCCCAGCCCAGCAGTTTCGGCACCGTCGCGACGTTGTCCACCACGGTCTTGTGCGGGAACAGGCCGGCGTGCTGGATCACGTACCCGATGCCGCGCCGCAGCGAGACAGGGTCACCGGAGTTGATGTCCTCGCCGTCGATCGAGATCCGGCCGCTGCTGCGTTCGATCGTGCGGTTGATCATCCGCAGCGAGGTCGTCTTGCCGCAGCCCGAGGGCCCGACGAAAACGGTGATCTCGTTGCTCGGGATCCGCAGCGACAGCTTGTCGACGGCCAGGGTGCCGTCCGGATACTGTTTGGTGACGTCTTCGAACTCGATCATGGCGCCCCTTCGCGCTTGTCGGAGATCGCCCGAACGATCCTAAGGGAACGTGGGCCGGCTGCCACGTCGTGACCAGCTTTCTCACTCCTCGGGAAAGTGCACCTTAGCGCTAGGGAATGCCTCGGTTGCACTCTGCGATCAGGATTCCCGCATCGGGATCCTGATGCCTCGTTCGACCGCTACTTCTTCTGCTCGTTCGTACCCGGCGTCCACGTGACGAATCACACCCATCGCCGGATCGTTGCTCAGCACCCGTTCCAGTTTCTGCCGGGCCAGTTCGGTGCCGTCGGCAACCGATACCTGGCCGGCGTGGATCGACCGGCCCATCCCGACACCGCCACCGTGGTGGATCGACACCCAGGAAGCGCCGCTGGACACGTTCACCATCGCGTTCAGCAACGGCCAGTCCGCGATCGCGTCCGAGCCGTCCAGCATGCCCTCGGTCTCCCGGTACGGCGAGGCGACGCTGCCGGTGTCGAGGTGGTCCCGCCCGATCACGATCGGCGCCTCGAGCTCACCGGAGGCGACCATGTCGTTGAACCGGACGCCCGCCTTGTCCCGTTCCCCCTGGCCCAGCCAGCAGATCCGGGCCGGCAGTCCCTGGAAGGCGACCCGCTCGCCGGCCAGCTTGATCCACCGGGTCAGGTGCTCGTTGTCCGGGAACAGGTCGAGGATCGCCTGGTCGGTCTTCGCGATGTCGGCCGGGTTGCCCGACAGCGCGGCCCACCGGAACGGGCCCTTCCCCTCACAGAACAAGGGCCTGATGTACGCCGGGACGAAGCCCGGGAACTCGAACGCGCGGCCGAACCCGGCCTTCCGGGCCTCGTCGCGGATCGAGTTGCCGTAGTCGAACACCTCGGCACCCGCGTCCTGGAAACCCACCATCGCGGCGACGTGCCGGGCCATCGAGGCCTGCGCGCGTTCGGTGAAACCGGCCGGGTCCTTCGCCCGCGCGGTGGTCCAGTCGTCGAAGTCGATCCCGACCGGCAGGTACATCAGCGGGTCGTGCGCCGAGGTCTGGTCGGTGACGATGTCGATCGGCGCGCCCAGCTCCAGCAGTTCGGGCACGATCACCGCGGCGTTGCCCAGGACACCGATCGACAGCGGCCGGCGGGCCTTCTTGGCCTCCTCGGCCAGCCGCAGCGCCTCGTCCAGCGAAGCGGCGCGGACGTCGAGGTACCGGTGCTCGATCCGGCGGTCGATCCGTGAGGAGTCGACGTCGATGCAGATCGCGACGCCGTCGTTCATGGTGACGGCGAGCGGCTGCGCGCCACCCATGCCGCCGAGTCCCGCGGTCAGCGTGATGGTTCCGGCCAGCGTGCCGCCGAACTTCTTCGCCGCGACCGCCGCGAACGTCTCGTAGGTGCCCTGCAGGATCCCCTGGGTGCCGATGTAGATCCACGAGCCGGCCGTCATCTGGCCGTACATGGTCAGCCCCATCGCCTCGAGCCTGCGGAACTCCTCCCAGGTGGCCCAGTCGCCGACCAGGTTCGAGTTCGCGATCAGCACCCGCGGCGCCCACTCGTGCGTCTGCATCACGCCGACCGGCTTGCCGGACTGCACCAGCATCGTCTCGTCGTCCTTCAACGTGGTCAGCGTTCTGACCATCGCGTCGAACGAGTTCCAGTCGCGAGCCGCCTTGCCCGACCCGCCGTACACGACGAGCTCGTCAGGGTGCTCGGCCACCTCGGGGTCGAGGTTGTTCTGCAGCATCCGCAGCGCGGCCTCCTGCTGCCAGCCCCGGGCGGTGAGGGTGGTACCGCGGGGAGCGCGAACGGGACGTGGTCCGGACATGTGTGATCCAGCCTTTCGGGACAGCGTTATTCAGGTGACGAGTTCAGGACAGAGGCCCGGTCACGGCCTCGACAGCGGACAGGTAGGTGCCATCAGCAACAAGCTGGACGGAGTGCTCGATCTCTGGCGCCAGGTGCCGGTCGGTGCCCGGCCCCTTGACGTGCTCACGCAGCTTGTCTCGTACTGCGGCCGTGGCCGGCGACGGCTCGAGTGGCGCCCGCAGGTCCAGCGCCCGTGCGGCGGTCAGGATCTCCACGGCCAGAACCCTTTGCAGGCCGTCGATACTCCTGCGCAGCTTGCGCGCCGCGGACCAGCCCATCGACACGTGATCCTCTTGCATCGCGCTGCTCGGGATGGAGTCGACGCTTGCCGGCACCGCGAGCCTCTTGAGCTCGGACACGATCGCGGCCTGCGTGTACTGCGCGATCATGTGCCCGCTGTCGACGCCCGGATCGTCAGCCAGGAAGGCGTTCAGCCCGTGGTTGCGCGCGACGTCGAGGAAGCGGTCCGTACGCCGTTCGCTGATGCTGGCCACGTCCGCCACGGCGATGGCGAGGAAGTCCAGCACATAGCCGACGGGGGCTCCGTGGAAGTTGCCGTTCGACTCGACCCGTCCGTCGGCCAGCACGACCGGGTTGTCGATCGCCGCCGCCAGTTCCCGATCCGCGACAGTCGCGGCATGCGTGCACGTGTCCCTCGCGGCACCGTGCACCTGCGGGGAACACCGCAAGGAATAAGCATCCTGGACCCGGTTGCAGTCGGGACCGCGGTGACTCGCGACGATCCCGCTGTCAGCCAGTACTGCCCGCAGGTTGGCGGCGGCAGATCCCTGCCCAGGGTGCGGGCGGAGCGCCTGCAACTCCTCGGCGAACACGCGATCGGTGCCCAGCTGGCCCTCGACACTCATCGCGGCGGCGATGTCGGCGGTCTTCAGCAGCCGGTCCAGGTCGGCGAGTGCGAGCACCAGCATGCCGAGCATGCCGTCGGTGCCGTTGATCAGTGCGAGGCCTTCCTTCTCGGCCAGGACCACCGGCTGCAGGCCGTGCCGGGCGAGCGCGTCGGCCGCGTCGAGAAGGTTGCCCTCGGCATCGCGAACCTTGCCCTCACCCATCACGGCGAGCGCGACGTGCGACAGCGGCGCCAGGTCACCCGAGCAACCGAGGCTGCCGTACTCGTGGACGATCGGGGTCAGCCGGGCGTTCAGCAACCCGGCGTACGCCTGGGCCGTCTCGACCTTCACCCCGGTCCGCCCGGTCGCCAAGGTGGACAGCCGCAGCAGGGCGAGCGCCCTGACGACCTCGGTCTCCACCTCGGGTCCGGAGCCGGCCGCGTGCGACCTGACCAGGCTGCGCTGCAGCTGCGCCCGGAGCTCCGGCGCGATGTGCCGCGTCGCCAGCGCGCCGAACCCGGTTGACACCCCGTAGTGCGGCGTCTCCGCGTGCGCCAGCGCCTCGATGGCCGCCCGGGACTTCGCGATCTCTTCGAGCGCCTGCTCGTCGATCCGCACCGCGGCGCCGTACCGGGCCACCGCGACGACCTCGTCGGCGGTCAACGCCCCGACCCCGACCACAACCTCTGCTTTGTCGATCACCCGCCCATTGCACCCCCCAGGACCGACAACCGATAGCACCCCCGTCCGCTTTTCGTCTCAGATCCGAGACACCCTGGCCGAACCCGCAGGTGGGAGCGGTTACAAGTGATTCCGAGAGGGGGATCAGGAGCGGGTGAGTTCCAGCTCGAGGCCGGTCTGAGTGGCGCCGAAGATCACCCTGGTAAGCGAAGTACTCCGTGCCGAGCGCCCTCACCCGTGATCGCGATAGCGGCGACGGAAGCGCCGAACAGCGTTGCGGTTCGCGTCCCATTCCGGCCCCTTCGGATGGACCCCGGCGACACATAGAGTCAGGGGATGGGGATCGAGATCCGGTCGGCGACGCCGGCCGATGCGGCTGGTATCGCCGCGGTCTGGGCAGCCGCGATGCCACAACTGGTGAAGACGGCCAGGGGCATCGAGGCAGAGCTACGGACCAGCACCAGCCGGGTTGTGCTGATCGCGGTCGACGGCGAGGAGGTCGTCGGCTACGGCAACGTCTACCTGCCGTTGCCCGACGACGAGGCACCCCGGGTCCGGATCACTGTCCAGGTGCCGCCCGCACAGCGCGGTCGCGGTATCGGCAGCGCGCTTGCTGAGGCAGTCTTCCGGACAGCTGAGGAGGCTGGCGCGCGGAAACTCCTGATCGTGGTCGGGGACGACGACGCTTCCAAGGCCTTCGCGACCCGTCACGGATTCACCATCGGCCGACGGATGAGCCAGGCCGCGGCCGACCTGGCCGGCGTACCGGAGCCCGTGCCGGTGCCGGCGGGGCTCCGCCTGGTCGACTACACCGAGGTGGACCCGCGGAGTCTGTGGAGTGCCACCGCCGCCGTGGCCGACGGAGATCCCAGCGGCTTGTCGAACGCGCCGGAGTACGAGGACTGGGTGGCGACGGACTGGAATCACCCCGACCTGCGGCGCGACCTGAGCATCGCCGTACTGGACGGGGAACAGGTGGTGTCCTTCGTGACCACCACTGCCGACCCGGACCGCCGGGTGATCTGGTCGAACCTCACCGGCACGATCCCGTCGTACCGCGGCCGGGGGCTGGCGAAGGTGGTGAAGTCGGCCGCGCTGGCGAGGAGCCGTGACGCCGGATTCACCGCGGCGTTCACCGGGAACGACGCGGGCAACGCGCCGATGCTGGCCGTGAACCGGTGGCTCGGGTACCAGCCGACCGCAGCCGCCTGGACCGCGGAGAAGGTGGTCTGAGTGACTCGGCTGATCATCTCGCTGACGGTTTTCGCGATCGTCGCAGCCGGGGTCGGCCTGCTGCTGTCCGGCGACGACGACTTCGACTGGGCGGTCGCGATGACGCTGTTCGGGATCGCCCTGGCCGGCGAAGGCGCCCGGGTCTGGCTCCGCCGCAGCCGCGCCAGGACCGGTCGGAGCGGCGGGTCGGGGAAGGATTCGGCCAGTCAATCGTTCGGAACCTGAGACGGGGCAGCTAGTCTCGCTGTTGTGAGCGGCAACGTTCCCGCCTCGACCCGAACCCTACGGGTATTGACCTTCCTGGCCACCCAGCCCGGACCGGTACCGATGGAGCGCATCGCCTCCGCGGTGGGCCTGCCACGCTCGTCGACGTACCACTTGCTGAAGGCAATGATCAGCGAGGGGTTCGTGGTACACCTGCCGGAGGAGAAGAGGTACGGGCTCGGCGTCGCCGCCTTCGAGATCGGCTCGGCGTACCTGCGCCATGACCCGCTCGAGCGACTGGCCCGGCCGTTGCTGGCGCAACTGGTCGCGGAGATCGGCCAGACCGCGCACCTCGGCGTCCTGCACGGCCGCGAGCTCGTCTATCTGCTGAAGGAACAGCCGCCCCGGCCGGTCACCCTGGTCACGGATGTCGGAGTCCGCCTGCCCGCGACTCTGACGGCCTCGGGCCGGGCCCTGCTCGCCGAGCTCCCGCCGGCTCAGGTCCGCGCGCTCTTCCCGGACGCCGAGAGCTTCGTCCGCCGTACCGATCAAGGGCCGCAGACGCTCACGCAGCTGCGCCGGATCCTCGCGGACGAGAAGCGCCAGGGATACGCCGTCGAGGACTCGTACATCACCCCGGGCTTCTCCTCGGTGGCCAGCGCCGCCGTCGACCACGCCGGGCACCCGGCCGCCGCCATCAGCGTCACCTTCCGCACCGACGCCATCCCCCCGAACGAACGTCTCCTCCTGGCCCGCCGCACCCGCCAGGCAGCCGAAGCCCTGACCCGCCGCCTCCGCGGTTAGCGCCGTGCACCAGCTGCACTAGGTAGGTGCACTAGGTGGTGCTGGGCCTACCTCTTGCAGGGAGGTGACGCCAGTGTCCGAGCGGGTTCGGACTTCCAGGATTGAGGCTCACTCGCCACTTCCTGTGGAAAGGCCCTTTCGATGTCAGTTCGTACCAAGGTCCTCGCAACAGTGCTCGCGGTCGGGACCACCGCCGCTCTTGCCTGCTACACCACCACCTCCGCTACGGCCGACAGCGTCGTACAGACCGATCGGGGTGCCGTGCGCGGCCTCGTCGGCGAGGACACCCGGACGTTCCGCGGCATCCCGTACGCCGCTCCGCCGACCGGTGAGTGGCGCTGGCGATCACCGCGCCCGGCCGCCAAGTGGTCCGGCATCCGCGAAGCGACCTCGTACGCCGACACCTGTGCGCAGGTGGACCATCCGATCGGGGTGGCGAGCACCAGCGAAGACTGTCTCTATCTGGATGTGACCACGCCCAAGAGGCCGGGGAAGAACCGGCCTGTGGTGCTGTGGATCCACGGTGGCAGCTTCACGAACGGCGCCACGAGCATCTACAAGCCTGAGCGGTTCTCCGCGCAGGGCGACGTGGTGGTTGTTCAGGTGCAGTACCGGCTGGGCGCCTTCGGGTTCCTGGGCAGCCCATTGCTCGGCAGCGGCTCGGGGAACTTCGGGCTGGAGGACCAGCAGGCGGCGATGCGCTGGGTGCAGCGGAATGCGGCAGCCTTCGGCGGGAATCCGAGCAACGTCACGATCATGGGTGAGTCGGCCGGCGCCTACAGCGTCTGCGACCACCTGGCCTCGCCGACCGCGACCGGCCTCTTCCAGCGGGCAGTCATCCAGAGCGGACCCTGCGCGCAGGAGTACTCCGCTACCAACTACGCGGCGCCTCGACCGCGAGCTGTCGCTGAGCAGTACAGCCGGGATCTAGCCGGATCCCTCGGGTGCACGACAGCCGACTGCCTCCGAGCAGTGCCGGCTGATCGCCTGCTGGCAGCATCCGGGTCGGCAAAGTTCGGTCCGGTGCTGGGCGGTCCGGTGCTACCGCTCCACCCCGCGGTGGCGTTGGCGAGCGGCAAGGTGAACCGCGTGCCGGTGTTGCACGGCATCAACCATGACGAGGAGCACGGGCGCTACGGTGCCCAGGAAGCGGCAACAGGCGAACCGATCACCGACGCCGAGTATGAGGCCGAGGTCGGGAAGGTCTTCGGCGCTGACGCCGGGAAGGTCCTCGAGCGCTATTCGGACATCCACCCGGCCGGGTTGGCGTTGTCCACAGTCCTGACCGACTCCCAATGGGCACTCCCCGCCGCGAGGTCGAACCTCCTGCTCTCATCGCGGATGCCGACCTACACCTTCGAGTTCGCCGGTAAGGCTCCCTGGTACGCCGGGCTGCGTGAGCCGGCCTGGCCCTTCGGTTCACACCACATGAGCGATCTGGCGTACTTCTTCGATCTGGCGATCCTGGAGCCGCTCAACGCGGGGCAGCAGAAACTCGCGGACGAGGTGATCGCGCGGTGGAGTTCCTTCGCCCGGACGGGTGACCCGAACGTGCGCGGCACGAAGTACTGGCCGCGGGCGACGCCGCTGGACCGTCAGGTGCAGTCGCTGAACCCGGCCGGGATCACCCGGACCGACTTCATCACCGACCACCGGATCGCCTTCTGGCGCTGACGAGGTTCCCCCGGGCCGGCGCGGCTTGGGGTTTGGTGGGGGAAATGTTAAGGGCCACCCGGTGTGGGTGGCCCTTAACAGTGTGAATGTCCGGCGACGTCCTACTCTCCCACGACCTCCCGGTCGCA
>NZ_SLWM01000045.1:0-29322 GCF_004342085.1 Kribbella orskensis | reverse complement strand
CGGACCGCCTTGGCCCTGGTCTGCTCGTCGTACTTGCTCGGCATAGATGCCACCTTCCCAACGAAGAAGGTGCGCATCAAACCCGGGGTGGTTCACACCCGACAGGTCCTCTCCGTGTGGCACCGCCGTAGCCAGGTGAGCTCGGTCCAGGTTCGATCCGTTGAAGGCGCAGTTTGAAAAGATGGCGCCCGCAGCGTAGATCTCGGTCAGAATCGCTCTGGTGAAATCGACATCTTCGAAGCTCGCGCTAGTGAGCTTCGCTCCTCGACAGTTCGCCGCGCGAAGGCTGACGGCAACGAGGGATGCGTTAGAGAGATCCGTCTCTACGAGGACGGCGCCCTCCAGTGCCGATTCACTGAAGTTCAAGCCTTGGAGATTCGCTTTGCTTAGGTCCGCTATCGGATAGGTCCGGTCTGTCCTCGGCCGTCGCCCAAGGACCGTTATTGCTGCTTTTACGGCCGCTGGCATTTCGTGCTTCGTCTCCCTCTCGGCCCGCCAGATCTCATCGTGGTCAGGATTGTCCCTACCTTCACCCCGTCCGTTCTTGTCCGGCACTTCGGGCATGGCCGGCCGCCCGCGGCTGTGTTCCCGGACGTACGCCGATAGGACCTCTTCTACAACACCCCGGTCGCGGACGGAGTCGTAGGCAATCCGCTCGAGTGCGTAAATACCACCTAGCTGCACATCTGGGCTGATGTTTCCGGTCTGCTCGACAGCCTTCGTGTAGCGATCTGTCCGGTTGCTGTCGCGGTCGAGTTGTTGTCGCAGGTGTGTGTAGTAAAGGCCAGCAGCAGCGCCAGTCGCGGCGAGTAGTGCCAGCAGGCTGCGGCGCTCCTCACTGATTGCCTTGGCCCGGTCGATCGGTGGGAGTTGGTCGTCGATGCCATGGAACCCGACAAGCCACTCGGGCACGATGAGGATCGTAAACACGACAACCGCTACAACCGCGGCCACGAGCAGCCCCCGGGCAATCAACTGCATCCGTGTGTGCAGCGGGCGAATCTCCATGAGCTTAGTCTGGGGCTAATCCTTCGCGGTCGCCATAGGCTCAGAGGAAGCCTGCGCCGGGGCCGAAAGACGTCAGCATCAGTGCCTGAGGAGCCCCAGCTCCGGCGCCTGGCACGCGGAACATCAATTGCTGACTCGAGGCGTCGAACTCGAAACTGTCCCTCTCCCATGTTGCGCCCCACCTGAGTAGCTCCATGCGCAATCGGACGTGTTCCCCGGCGAGACTGAACGTCATCCTCTGTTGATCCATGTCAGCAGTATTGAATTGCTGACGTTTGGGAGGGGTAGGGCCGGTGCTCACCACACGGTCACTGAACCAAGCATTGGCGGTGAATACCAATGCCGTCACCGCACCGTCGGATGCTCGGATACGACCTCCCAGATTGCTCCACCCTTACGCGGTGACGCCCGGCTCCCACCTGACTTGCGGCCCAGGCACTCCGCGTGGCCGTTGAGCGGTCGTGAACGTAAGGCCGAGCTGGTTGGCGTTGGTCAACCACTTGGCCAGATAGTCAGTTTCAGCCGACATAGCGTCAGCCCTCCGTCCTGTGAATCCAGCGTTCTCGGGCAACTAGAGCCGCGTCACTTGTCGGACGCCGGGCGGACCGATTGGACCGAAACCGCCTGAGTCGACTGGATCGCCTGTCCGCCGCGACTCGAAGTCGACGGCCGCGCCTAGGGGCGATGTCCGGTCCAAGCACGTGCCCCGTGCCCCCGCATGCTCATGAGCCCCCTATTGGTGATCTGCGCGATCCGGCACGCGGCCATCTCTCGCTCAGCAACTCCCCACTCCGACGGTGAGCCTCGCCAGCCACGGTGTCAATTGGCCGGGTCCGTAACCTCGGCAGAATCTTCGGTTCGGTTGGGTGATGCCGACCGATTGGTCGGCACGCGACCTCTGCTCGGTGACCCGGACAGCGTGGTCCAGGCGACCCGCGGCTGCACCTTCGCCTTGGGTCCACCTCTAGCAGTTCGGAGCCGTACGACAAGGGCAATGCGGATCCGCTCTGCCGGCTCCGGCGGGTCGACATGCCCGCCGGGTGGAGATATTCGCGGCTCGGTCGAGCTTCCCCCGATGGAGCGTGGGTACTCCGAGCCAGCGACCTCACGCAGGTTTCCGCCGAGGTATGTGCGACTACCCGCCTGAATCCAGGACTCCTTGAATTGAGATCCCGGTTCTGTGGCTCGGCTTCGATCGGCACGGTTGGCGTTGATGCCTGACCGGGCAACAGGCAGGAGGAAGTTATGCGCTGGCGAGGATGGACGCCACAATCAGTGCAGGTGGCCGGGCCGTGAGTGGGCGCGCAAAGCTGATCGAGGCACACCGCGAGGCGGCCGCCTTCTATCGGCGGGCGTTGCTGAGTAAGCCTGGTTGGCCCGTGGAGTACCTCCGGGCGCGGCGACTCGATCATGTGCTGGCGTGGAACTCGAGCTGGCCGGTTGGGTACGCACCTGATGCGTGGTCGGGGCTGATCGATCACCTTCGCCGGAAAGGCTTTGACGACAAGGTGATGCTTGATGCGGGTCTGGCGAAGGTCACGCACAACGGCTACGTGATCGATCAGTTCAAGGACCGGCTCATGTTCGTCGCTCATGACAGGGCTGCTGACGGAGTCGGCTTTGTCGGCAGGGGACGCGGGCAGTTGGTCAGGTACTTGAACACACCGACCACGCCGATCTACGAGAAGTCGAAGACACTCGTTGGCCTCGGGGAGCAGAGGAAACTCCTTACGAGGGGTGGCATTCCCGTGCTGGTCGAGGGGCCTACCGATGCCTTGGCGGTGGACCGGATAAGCCGGCTTACTCGCTGCGGATGGGCGGGCATCGCCGTCGCCGGCACGCGGCTGTCAGTTGAACAGAGCAACTTGCTGAAACACAATGCGACCTCGGACATTGTGATCGTGGCGACCGATGGGGACGCGGCCGGGCGGTCTGCTGCGATCCGATGGCTGGGTCCGTTGTCGGCGACGTTTCGCGAAGTCTTGTGCGCCGAGCTCCCGGCTGGCCATGATCCGTCGTCGTTGTTCGCGTCGGAGTACGGCGCCGATCGCCTCAGTCGAGCGTTGAGTTTCGCACGGCCCTTGGTCGATGTTGCGATCGACACGGAGTTGTCGCGCTGGTCGCGGGTGCTGGACCACATCAGTGGCCGGGTGAGCGCACTTCGCGCCGTCCTGCCATTGGTCACGAAGATGCCCAAGGACCGTGTCGCAGCCGAGGTGATCCGGCTGTCGCGGCTGCTGCAGCTCGACGAGCAGACCGTTTCGAGAGAGCTGCTCACTGCGGTGAGCGCGGTGTCGCGTCACCGCGCACAGGCCGTTACGGCGTCGCCGAATGCTGTCGACCATCCGCCGCCCAGCCCAGACCTCTGACGAAATGATCGGTGCCTGCGGCATCTAACTGCAGAGAGATTCCAGGATTCCTTGATCGCTGGATCCAGGTTCTGAAGGCGACGCAGGTTCACGAGATTTGTGGCAACCAACCACAACAGTGAGCTGGAGATGCCAATGACTGCCGAGCTACAGGAACTCTTGACTGACCTGACCGAATCGAACTGGGCGCCTGAGCCGTCCAGGCGACTCGCGCGAGGTATCGAGGAGCGGATCGTTGCCCACATCCCGAGCCGCCTCCGCATCGCGCTCGGCCCCGACGAGGCTGCTCAGATCGCCCGAGTAGTCGCATGGGAGCGCTGCAAGCAGTTGGCTGCCGATCCGCCCCAAGGTGGGCCTTCGTGGGGCTATCTGGCGAACAAGGTGCGTTGGCGTCTGGCAGATGCTGTTCGTGCCAACACGCTGAGGAGTCGGCGTCACCCGTTGACCCAGTACGTTCCGGAGCAGCAAGACACCACCGGCCCGAGCGAGCTCGGCACGCTGCTGGACGAGATCGTCGTGGAGCTCAGCCACCAAGGCCTACCGATGGCGCAGGCACGGCGGTACGTCGTAATCGCTGCCGAGGGCCCACGGTTTGAGCGCTCTTCGATAGTTGCGCGCCTCATTGCTTGTGGCGCTACCAGGGCACAGGGAGAAGGGTTTGCCTGGCTGCTACGCGGTGGAGCGGCCAAGCCTTCTGCTCTGGCCAGGCTCGCAGCCGGTCACTCGCCTAGCGAGATCTTTCGCGACCCGGTGGTGTGTCGCTGGCTCCTCGCGGCCACAGGCCTGGACCCGCACTTCTCGGGAGGCAGGTCGGGACTCGGACGCAACGCTGGTGTCGCGTGGCGCACGGAGCTGGCCGGTCCCGGGCTGGCGAGGACGGCATGAGCTGCAAGTCGGCGATCCTCCGCGCGTTGAGTCGGCATGAATTCATCTCAGACGGCTGTACGCCGACACAACTGGCTGCTTCGGCACTACGGACGCCAGGCACGGGTCTACCTGCGAATCCTGCGGGCTCTGCGGATCCTGCCGGCCGCAGTCGAGACCTCGCTGGTCTCGCGACTGCAGGGATCCGGGCGTGAGCGGGGGATCTGACATGCGGCAGCTCCTCCAAACGAAGGTCGTCGTCCCGCTCGTCATCGTCTTGGTCGCGGTGACGCTGACGGTCAGTCTCGCCTTGCGCTGGCACGCCGACCCGGGCGGCTCACAGCCCGGTGGCGCTCGCAGCACCGACGTGGCGGCAGACGAGAACGGATCGGATGAGGCGGAGGCTGGTGATGACGGTGCGACCAAGCTGGACGCCTGGCAGCGGCCAACCACGTCCGATCCCAAGGCGTTCGCCATCGCCTACGCCCGTGCCATCTGGACCTACGACACCTCGATCCACAGCTTCTGGGACTGGCGAGACGCGGTCAGCGTGTTCGCCGATCCGACCGATCCACCGGAGGGCCCGAGGGTTGCTCGGAGCCTGCTCCCATACCCCGAGCAGTTCGAGCAGCTGCAGCTTCACGACGCGAAGGCCAGCGTCTCCGACCTCACCGCGGACGTCACCTCTGAACTCAAAGCCATGGAGAAGGATCCCCGTGCCCCGACGGGCTGGCACGGCTACCTCGTACGCGGCGCGCAGACCACCGTAATGGACGATCGGACATCGACCGCGCCCCGCGAGGCGACCGTGGCTGTCGTGTGCGATCCGGACTGCCGGTTCTGGTCGGCTAGCAATGAGAGTCCGCAGTGATCGGCAAAGCGGCGGCACTTGGAGTCCTAGCTCTCCTCGGATCGTTCATCCTCCTACCGGTAGCCGTCGCGAGGAGCGGCACCGAGTTGTGCGACACGGCCCCGGTTGGCAGCGGACTCAAGCTCGACAACGAGCAGCAGTCCAACCTGGCCGTGATCAGAGCGGTTGGGCAGCGCCTCGGCGTCGGGACCAACGGCCAGGTCATCGGGGTCATGACCGCGCTCACCGAGTCGACCCTGCGTAACGTCGACCACGGCGACGCGGCTGGTCTGGACTCACGCGGTCTGTTCCAGCAACGTGCCGGCTGGGGGCCGCTCGAGGTACGGATGAACCCCGAGGGTGCTTCGAAGCTGTTCTTCCAAGCTCTGCTGGGCCTGCCCGGATGGGCGGTGATGCAGCCATGGGCTGCGGCCCAGTCTGTACAGCGGTCTGCGTTCGCCGACGGCGCGAACTACCGGCGCAACTACGAACTCGCCAGCCGGCTCATGCAGCAACTGCCGAGTGCGTGCGCCGCGTGGCAACTCGACGATTCCGACGCGCTGCCTGGCGCGCGGGCCGCGGTGACCAAGGCGCTGGCGATGGTCGGCCAGACCGGCTACTACCAGCTCTGCGCGCGGCTCGCCGCCAACATCTGGGGCCGCGACCGCGCCGGGTATGTCTCCGCCGCTGAGCAGTGGAACGCGGTGGTGGACAGCGCCCAGGCGCACGAGGGCGACCGTCGGCCACCCCTTGGCGCGTTGGTGTTCTGGAGCAACAGCGGCCCCTACGGCCATGTGGCCGTCTATGTCGGCGGCGGCCGCATCGTGTCGAACGACATCGGCGACAGCGTCCCCGGGGTCGGCGGCGTCTACCTGACGGAGATCGGTTCGATCGAGTCCAGATGGAACGCGACGTACCTCGGCTGGGCGCCGCCCATCTATCCCGACGCCTGACATTGACCTCATCTCAAGGACACATCATGCGAAGCATCATTGTTCACGTCGTCGTCGTGGCGAGCCAGGACCCGGGCATCACTCCGAACTCGAACGGTCTGCCTGGACTGCCGGCATTGCGCCAGATGGCGGGAGCTCTGTTGACGTTCGGCCTGGTCGCCTGCGTTGCGGCGTTCGCTGTCTCCGCCGCGGCATGGGCGCTGGGGAGCTTCAACAACAACTCGCACTACGCGGGCAAGGGCAAGACAGGGTGCCTGGTCGCGGCCGGCGCAGCGCTTCTCATCGGGTCGGCCAACGCGATCATCCGCTTCTTCAGCGGCATCAACGTCGGCTGATCGGGGACCGGTGCATCTCCGCGGTCGTCCGGAGAGAGCCCGGCCGGCTAGGGCATGCCCTTGTGGGAGCTCTGATCGGTACCGCCGGCGTTCCGCTGGCGGTCGGGATTGTCGCGGCGTGCGGCAAGGTGGTCGACGAGATCGCGGCCGCCATTCTCGGCAGTCACGTCACCGCGGACGGTCTGAAGCGGATGGTGGACATCAGCGCAGTACTCAGCGTCGGCACTCTCGGCGGGTTCCTGCTCCTCGCTGTGCTCTTGGCGTTGATCGCGTTGTTCTCGCTGTACTTCGTGATGCTCATCCGCGAAGTCGCGCTGGTGGCGTTCGTGGTGTTCGCCCCGATCGCCATGGCCAGCTGGACTTGGAGCGCCACGAAGCATTGGCTACGCCGTTGGGTCGAGGTCGTGGGCGCACTGCTGTTTTCCAAGATCGCCATGGCCGTCGTATTCGCCCTGGGGATCTCCGCCACGGGAGCGTCTGGCCAGCAAGCCTCCTCGAGCCTGGGGACGTTCCTCGCCGGAATCCTGCTGGTCGCGATGGCTGCTTTCGCGCCGCTGGCAACCTTTTCCTTCATCCATTGGGCAGGCGACCAGGGTCACGCAGCGAGCCACGCCATGCAGCAAGGCATATCGGGCGCGAGTGCCGCTCGTGATCAGGTCGAACAGGCGCAGCAGTGGCGTGCTGATCACTTCGGCGGGTCGGGCGAGGACGATGACTCACCGATCGTCGATGGTGACATCGCCAACCCGGACATCGAGAACCAATCCGGTGACTCCGAGGACGAGTCGACCTCACCTTCGACGGACACTACGGCTTCAGCGGAGACCACAACGGCAGACTCAGCCGACGGCAGCGAAACTCCACCATCAGTGGCGTCGCCGACAGAGTCCGGAACTGAGGGATCGTCCGCGATCGCCGTCGCCACGACCCAGGTCTCCGTCGAAGGATCCCCAGGCCCCCAGAGTGGTTCTGGCGGCGACCCAGCACGAGATGAGGACTGATGACCTCGCCCTCCACGATCTCCACCCGATTCCCGCGTCCCCAGCGCACTGTCGTACTGCTCGGCTTGCGGCCGCTCCAGGTAGCTTTGTCGGCCGTCGCAGTAGTCTTGCTCGCCCTGACCGCATTCGGCGGGGGAGAGGCGGTCGCACGGCTCGGTTGTCTGATGATCGCAACCGTAGCCATCGCGATCGCGTTCGCCCGGATCGGCGGCCTACTCGCCTACCACTGGATCGCCCTGGCCGCGCTTCACGCGACCCGCGTGGTGCGAGGCGAGCATCGGCACCGGGCTCGCCTTCTAGAGCCGAAAGTGCACGGTGTGTTGCATCTCCCCGGGCAGGAGGGGGCCTTGCGGGTGCTGGAGACCAATGGCTCGATCGCCGCGGTCCTCGATCCCCGCCGCCGACGGCTCGTGGCCGTCGCGCGAATCGAGGGACCCGCTCATCTGCTGCAGAACTCCGACGAGCAGGAGCGCCGCGTCACGGCGTACGGGAGACTCATCGCCGGCCTGTGCCAAACCGGTCGCATCGCCCGAGCGCAGATCCTCGAACGCACCCTGCCGGATCCAGGAGACGGCCTCGGCGAGTGGGCACGCGAACGTCACGTCGACCGGTCTACCCCGGCTGGCGCGATCTACCACGACCTTCTGCAACGCGCGGCACCTGCAGCTGCCAAGCACGAAACGCTCTTCGCCTTCGTCCTGAGCCTTGACGCTGTCTCGAAGGACGTTCGCAAGCAGGGCGGCGGCACGAAGGGCGCGATGGCCGTTCTGGAGTCCGAGGCCCGCGCGTTCCAACTGTCTTTCGCCGCAGCAGGGGTCGCGGGATGTTGGCTCAACGCCCCCGAGTTGGCGATGAGTCTGCGTGTCGCATTCGACCCTGCTGCCACGCGCACGATCCCCAGTGCCGAGGTCCTGGATCCCAGCGGCGCCGGACCTCTCGCAGTCGACACCCACTGGGATCGGCTCCGGACCGACTCGTCCCACCACCGTGTCTATGTCGTGTCAGAGTGGCCGAGACTGCGGGCTACACCGTCGTTCCTCAGTCCCCTTCTCCTGAGGCCTGGTATCCGACGAACCTTCTCTCTGGTCATGCAGCCGATCCCGGTCGGCAAGGCGCTGCGCGACGCTCGCCGGCACCGCGTCGAGCGCGTCACCGACCGAGCCACCCGAGCCAAGATCGGCCAACTCGAAACCGAGGAAGACCGTCAACTGGACGCCGACGTAGCCCAGCGCGAGAAGGACCTGGCCGCCGGCCACGGAGATGTTCGATGGCTCGGTCTCCTGGCAGTCTCCGCAGACACAGAAGAGGCTCTCGACGAGGCCTGCACCGAGATGGAGATCGCAGCCGCGCAGGCACTGATCGATCTGCGCCGCCTCGTTGGCCAGCAACTCGAAGGGTTCCTCGCTACGGCGCTCCCGTTCGGGATCGGACTCGGATGAGGCGGCGCCAGAAGTCAGCAGCGCTCTTCGAGCCGACCGGACTTAGCCGACACGACCGAACCGCAAACCGTCACGCGCTGGCCACCATGCAGGTCGCCAAGCCAGCGCCGGACGCCGCGCGCGAGCCCGAACTGCCGACAGTGTCAGGTGTGCTGAAGCCTCGGCCGTTGCTGGTCGACGTCCACCGGGCCACCACCCGCGTACTGCGGGTCGCGTACCCGTTCTTGGCCGAAGGTGGACTCGGATCCGACGGTACCTATGTCGGCTCCGATGTGTTCAGCGGCGGCTCCTTCGTCTACGACCCCTGGGTGCTGTACCGGCTCAAGGCCATCACGAATCCGAACATGCTCATCGCCGGCGTGATCGGCAGTGGTAAATCCACCACCGCGAAGGCCCTCATCACCCGCTCCATCGCGCTCGGCCACCGCGCCTACATCCCCTGTGACCCCAAGGGGGAGTGGAGTGCGGTCACCGAAGCTGTCGGTGGAGCGGTGATCAAGCTCGGCCCTGGCATGCCCACGCGGCTGAACCCGCTCGATGCAGGTGACCGCCCGAACACTTTCGCGCTCGACGAGTGGCAGCGCGTGGTGTGGTCACGCCGACGCGCACTGCTCGGGACACTCGCCGAATCCACCCTGGGGCGATCACTGACGCCTGTCGAGCACACCTCCCTCGATGTCGCGCTCGAGGCAGCGTCCCACCGGCGCGAGACGCCGACTATCCCCGACGTCGTCTCAGCCCTGTTCGACCCCCACCGCGACCTGGCTGCCCGCAACGACCTGGACATCGCTGGACTGGCTTCGGACGGACGCGACGTCGCCCACGCGATACGCCGGCTCGTGCACGGCGACTTAGCCGGCATGTTCGACGGCCCCTCCACCACCCAGTTCGACCCGTCGCTCCCGATGGTCAGCCTCGACTCCTCCAGGATCAGCTCTGGCGGAGACGACCAAGCCTTGCGCCTCACACTCGCGTGCGCCTCGTCCTGGATGGAAGCCGCCGTCGCCGATCCGGCCGGCGGGCAACGCTTCATCGTCTACGACGAGGGCTGGCGGGTCATGCGCGACCCGGCCCTGCTTCGCCGCATGCAAGAGCAATGGAAGCTGTCCCGGGCCTGGGGTGTGTCCAACGTCCTCATCGTTCATCGACTCTCCGACCTGGCCGCGGTCGGGGACCTCGGCTCGGAGTCGCGTGCCCTCGCCGAAGGTCTGCTTGCCGACTGCTCAACCCGAGTCATGCTTCGGCAGGAGCCAGACCAGCTGGCGCGCACGGCAGCCCTTCTCGGGCTGACTGATGTCGAGATCGCGACCATCGCCAAGCTTCCGAAGGGCCGGGCCCTCTGGAGACTCCCGAGCCGCTCCTTCGTCGTCCAACTGATCCGCCACGCCCGCGAAGCCGAACTCTTCGACACCGACGCCCGGATGTAGCGAGATGCAGACACCCAAGCCAGACCCGACCAACTTCTTCCTGGCCGCAGGCGGAGCCCTGATCACAGCGGCACTGCTGCTCCATGTCGCGGGCGGAGTGACGAGCTGGCTGCAGACAGGCGAGTGGATCGACACGCCATGGACCGGAGCACTTGAGGTCTTGCTCGAGCCAACGCGTCCTGGGCAGGCCTTTGGCCTTGGTGAGGTGATGACGCCAGTTCTCTACTGGGTGGTCTTCGGCTCGCTCGTGAGTCTGCCGATTGGTGCGCTCGGCGCAGCCGCACGTCTGCGTCAGCGAAGAGCCGCGAGCACTGCGAGTCGCACCCGACAGTTGACGGCTCGGCCCGGGCTAGCCACCCGCGAAGACGTCCAACTAGCCGCCGGTCGGCGACAGGTCGTCCGGCGAGGCAAATCCGCTCGACCTCTCGCTCATCTCCCGTCGCCCACGGACGTCGGGGTGTACCTCGGACGCTCCCGTGGCGTCGAGTGCTGGGCCTCAGTCGAGGACTCGCTCATCACCGTCGGCCCACCCCGTTCCGGGAAGGGCATCCACCAGGTCATTGCCGGCATTCTCGACGTACCGGGCGCAGTCGTGACTACCTCAACCAGGCCCGACAATCTCGCGGCGACGCTCGCCGTACGTGAAGCCATTGGACCCATCGCAATCTTCGACCCACAGGGCCTTGGCTCGACCGGCGATGTCCGATGGTCGCCGATCCGCGGCTGCGAAAGCCCAACAATTGCCATCGTTCGCGCCAGCGGACTGGCCGCCGGCGCGGGCTTCTCCAAGGGCGGAGTCTCGGACGGCGCCTTCTGGCATGGGCAGACCGAGATGGCTCTGCGCGGCCTCCTCCACGCCGCGGCCATCGACGGCGCCGGCATCAACCAGCTGTACCGCTGGGGTCTCGAGCCCGCCTCCGCGATCGAGGCCGTCGCCATCTTGAACCGCAGCGACGGCGCTGCCGAGGGATGGGGTGACACCCTCGACGGCATCGTCCGCATGGACGGACGAACCCGAGACGCAATCTGGGCCGGAGTGCGCTCCGCCCTGTCTGCCCTGGCCGACCCGGCCGTCCGCAAGAACCTCGACCCACTAGAGGGAGAAGGACTCGACCCAGCAACCTTCCTTCGGGATCGAGGCACCATCTACCTCCTCGGCACTGGCGTCGGCGCCAGCGCGACCTCGGCCTTCATCGCCGCCCTGCTCGAAGACATCACCGAAGCCGCCCGCCAGCTCGCCGCCGGCAATCCAGGAGGACGCATGGAGCCACCCCTCAGCCTGATCCTCGACGAGATCGCCAACCTCTGCGCCGTGCCATCCCTGCCAGCGCTGATGGCCGACGGCGGTGGCTCCGGCATTTCCACCCACGTCGTCATCCAATCCCTGGCCCAAGCCAGAGACCGTTGGGGCGAACAAGCCGCCGCAGCCATGTGGGACGCGGCCACCCTGCGCTTGATCCTCGGCGGCTCCGCCCAACCACGAGACCTCCAAGACCTCGCCGCCGTCTGCGGCGAACGCGACGACGAAGTACGCAACTGGAGCCGCGGCCCAGACGGCGGCCGAACGCTCTCCACCAGCACACGACGCATCCCGATCCTGCCACCCGACGTCCTCAGAACCCTGCCCTTCGGCGTAGGCGTCCTCCTAGCCCGAACGGCACCACCGATCCTTCTCACCATGAGGCCCTGGACCGACCGTTCCGACGCCGACCTGATCCGCTCCAGCATCGCGGCCAGCACTCAACCGACAGCTAGCTCCTGATGCCAGCCGACGACGATCTCCTTCAAGCCCTCGGCCTCGGAGCACTGTCCGATCCCCAAGTCATCTGCTGGCGCGACCTTGATCCCAAGACAGCTACCGACGAGCTCGATCGGCTAGCCACCTGGCTCGACTGGTTCGTCGACCGCTACTACCTGGACCACAAGACCGTCCCGCCCTGCTGGCACGCCCACGGCGCCCTGGTCGAAGAACTCTCAGCCCTGCGCACCCTCTGGGAAGCCTGCTACCTCGAAGACGCCGCCCCCTCCGACCCCATCGGCTTCCACCGAGACCTAGACACCACCCTCCGACGCCTCCGCGAATGGACCTCCCGCCTCGGCTGCAGCCGCATCAACCACAGACCAGAGATGCACACTTGATCGCGAGGCATCCGGCTGATCCCGCGGTCAATCGTGCTTCGGATGGTTCTTCCGGACTTGAGCGGCCGCTTGCTGTCCGCTCGCGCCAGGGCCTGCATCCGCCGGTCGCGCCGAACGAAGATCGTGAGCCAGCGGTCGACCGACCCTGACCCCGCCCCGATATGGTGCCGGCCAGCGCGCCGGTGTACGGCAAACTGACTCGGTCCTCAACCGCAACCATGGAGGCCTCACCAGCCATGCCTGCCAACCTCGTCTCACTCGACACCCCGCTGGAAGACCTGCGGCCCGGTGACTGGTTCCCAGCCAGCTCAGACGGCCAACAGTGGCGAATGGTCGAACGGGTTGAGATCCGCCGGAACAAAGTCATCGTGCGATTCAGCACTGGCACCCTCGATCGCGACTTGCTCATCAAGACAGACGCCTAGGGCTGCCGCTCATCGCAATGCAGCCCGGACAAGCTGTCCGACGTCGATCCTCTCGGCCGCGAGCCGGGGGTGTCCCTGTCCTGGCGCCCTGACAAGGCCGTAGAGAAAGCTGCCTGGACTCAGCTGTCGAAGGGGGCGAGCCGCCGCTGGTTGGCGTCTCGACGCCGCTGCGCGACGGCACCGATCCGGGCCGCGCGGTCGAGAGCCCGTTGGAGCCGGGCGGTCTGCCGCTGGGCGGTGCGCAGTTCTTTGCGGGCATGGTCGAGTTCCTCGGCCAGTCGGTCGATTGTGGCGATCAGGGTCCGCGACCTGATGCTGATTCGCATCGAGCAGAGCCTCCGCGGCGACCCGATCTGCCTCAACCTCGTCGTACTCGGCCTGTTCGGCGCGAACCGCAACTCGGCCCGGCGCCGCTGCAGGGTCCGGTCCACCGCGGCGGACTTAACCGCCGGGGGTGCCTTCTTCTTGCTCGGGTGCGACCGGCTGGCTCGGGTATTGGGGTGGGTGCTGCGGACGACGCGTGGTTTGAGCGCGGCGAGCTGGGCTGGTTCGCCGGACTCGTCGACCGCGCCGAACCCGACGTGACGTAGGGCGCTGGTCAGCTGACCAGCGCTCAGCATCTGCGCCGCGCCAGGATCGACCAGCGCCGCGTCGAGGGTTTCGGTCAGCCGGTCAGCCACCTGATCACTGATGCTGCGTCCCTGGACCCCTGCATGGAGCGGGCGGTCTCACCAAGCACTGGACGAGGTCGTGCCGCCGCGGAGCCGAGTTAGCCGACGTAGCTGGGCCCCGTCGGCCGACAGGTGCGCGGCGCGGAGCGCCATCACGACGAGTACACCGACCAGCGGCGTGCGGACCGCTGATCAGTCCAGGCGACCCTTCAGCCGGCGGCTGACCGCACGCTCGACCTCCCGGCTCGCCTCGCGCTCGCCGAGCGCGTACCGCTTGTCCCAGGTCTTCTTGCCGCGGGCCAGGGCGATCTCAACCTTCGCGCGACCGTCCTTGAAGTAGAGGGTCACCGGGACGATCGTCAGCCCGCCCGACCTACGAGCCAACTGAGGCCGAGCTGGCCGCCCTGGCCGAGCAGCGAGACCCTCTGCGGCAGGGCCAAAGTGCGCCACCTCATGCGCGAGGACCCTTTCGAGGTTGCTGCGGCGGTGCGTAGAGGCTCCAGTTGGTCAAGGCGATCGTGCGGCCGACCGGGGCCGCCGGCGCGGTCGCTTCCGGGCCTTCGTGGATCCAGACGCGGTAGTTGTCGGGATCTACTCCGGCAGCGTCACAGACCGAGAGCCAGGCATGGTGCCATGCGGTTGAGTTCAAGGTGCCCCCGGCAGGATTCGAACCTGCGACGCACGGTTTAGGAAACCGACGCACCACACCGACATACGCCCCACCAGGCGTGTCTGGCTCACTCGAGTTCGCCCGATCTTGACTCCAGTTGACTCGAATTGACGCCTCTTGGTTCCCACGGTGTTCCCACGCTGAACTGCTGAGCGCGAGCCCCGTTCGCGCCACTGCCCGCAGCTGAGATGAGCACGACCTGGTTCGTGACGCTGGCCCGATAACCTGGCGGGACTCGTCGTAAGGCTCGGTGCGGCGTTGCCGTCGCCGGCGCCGACAGATTCTGGGTCGACCGAGCTACACGACGCACTGACGAACCCAGGGTTGCGGGCAATGAGATGCTCGCCGCCGGTGGCCGCCGGGGCGTCGGACGATGTCCTCCGGTCGAAGTCGGTCTCGCCTGACCCGGGTGCTTCCAGCCGTCTGCAGTGCGGCGCCGGCCGATACCAGGACCCTGTCGGCCGGTATGGACGGGCGCGCGTTGGAGCGACCGTTCGAGCGCACATTCTGGCCGGTTCTGAACGAATCGGTGACCTGACCCGTCCACTCGCCGCTCGTGCCGCTCGTGCCTCGTGCCCACCGCCAGCGCCCGGCGCGGGAGCTGGCGGGGCGAGTTCCCCGGAAAAGCCTAGTGGCAGTGGAAGAACTCGTTGACCGTGCCGTCGGGCCGGACGTTGAACTGATCGACTTGGTTGGTGCGGATCGTCGATCCGTCCGAACCAGTGGCGCGGAGGTTGAACGTGAACGTTCCATTCACGGTCGCCCCGTTGGCGTTGAAGCCTCCCCAGATCGTGACCTTGCCGGCATAGCTCGGCAGACTCGGGTCTTCCAGTGGCACCGCGACGAAGGTGCCGGTCTGGGTGAAGGTCGCGTGCTCGCGGCCGTCATCGAAGGTGGTGGTGTGCTCTATCAGGTTGGTGGTGGTGGTGATGGTGTAGAGCGGTCCTTCATCCGAGCAGATGGGATCGGGAATCACATCGACGAAGGTCTCGACGAGGTTCTTCTGAGTAGTGGTCTCGGTGACCGGTGGCGCGCCGAACGCGGGCGCTCCAGTGAACAACAAGCCCGCGATCAGCAGGCCGACCATCAGCAGCAGGCGACGAAGCATTCCATGCCCCCTCTTGCGATATGGAACTCTGTGCGCCGGGCGATTGCGACGTTACTCGCGCCAGGCCGAGGGAACCAGCGCTGAATCGGGGGGCGAGCCGCGGCCTGCCGGAAGTCCACCGGACCATTCCGCACGAGTGCGGACCTTTCGGAGGCTGAGTATCGCCCGCCGTCGATGCGCGGCCTCCTCTCGAGACGTTTGGTCGGGTTGATGCGTTTGGGCTAGGGCACAGGGGAGAGGTCAGCTGGCTCGTTCTCGAGCGGGAGCCAGCTCGCGCTGGCCTGGTTGGACCAGCGTCGGGCCGCGGATCCTTCCGGCCGGCGAAGTAGATCTGGGGCCTACGGGGGAGTCGGCCGGGAGGATTTGCGGTTGACGGTTGGGCAGCGATTGCGGGGCGTAGCGTTCGACATGGCTGGTGCGTGTCCACCCCGATGCGGGGCCAGTCAGACTGACCTCGTGCCATTCCCCGGCGTCAGTCGTGATGAACGATCGGACAGGGGTGTGGGAGCGGGTTCGAGTTCGAGCGTGCCGAACAGGTGGTAGCCACAGCCGAAGGAACGACGCCGAGAGACATGGCTCTTCATCGTGCGCGCGCACGCCAAGAGCCTGGACGACGAGCCCGATTAGTGCGCAAATCCCGGCCTGCGCACCCAGACCCGCAGGTACAGCGCTACGTCCATACGGACCCGTCGTAGCCCGCCCGGCCCACGGAGGCAGCGAATGCCCCACCAGCGATGGGTGATGTCAATGACGAGCCGGCTGCCCCTACCAGGGCCGGACAGGGTGAAGGTGTGGAACGGGAGTCGGGCCCGGACGCCGACGCCGAAGGTGGCCTGGCCCTCAAACCCGACTCTTATCACCGAGCCGGCGCCTCCAACGAGGTTCTGGAGCAGAGAAGCTGACCCGCATCCGACGGGACTTGCCGTCGACCACCTGGGCGGCCGGCGGCGCTTTGGCCTCCTTGATCTGGTTGTACTCGCTGAAGCTCGCGCTGGACTTGGCAGGCATGTCCACTCGGATGGGACGGGCGTTGGTGGCAGCGACCCGCCGGGTGAGCTAGCCGCCGTTCCCCGACGCCGATGCAATGGATGCCTCCGATGGTCCTGGTCCCGCGCCTGACGCCTGAACTCGTCGATCTCTCTGGCCCAGTCCAGTGGTGCGCTCGGGACCGCTCTGGCATTGTCTTTTTCGCCCGGAGTCCGTTCCCAAACCAGTCCCCTAGTCGCCGAGGTTCATTTGCGCTGACGGCAGCGCCGGTTGTTATGCCGCTTCGCCTGTCGGCCGGCCGAGCGCAGGAACTCCTGTAGTGCTGGGCTGTGCGCGGGTTAGTAGTGCTGGCTCTGCGGACTTGCCGAACCCCGGTCGCGGAGGCGGCGACCGGGGGCAGCAGGGTCGCAGCCAGCGCGACTACAACCAGGTACTGGAGTCTTCGCACTGCGGTTCGGTGCGAAGCCTCAGCCGACATCTCGTCGCTTCGTGAGGAGCAGCGCCGGTACGGCGGTGGCGGTGACGTAGGCCGCGACCAGCAGTCCACCGGTGGCGGCGGCAACGGTTCCGTCCACGGCCGGGACACCAGCTTGGATGAGCGCTCTCGCAGCGGCCGCCGGAAGGTACTTCGCCAGCCCGGGCTCGCGCAGCGCACCAGGGAGCAGACCCTCGATCACGAACCACCACGCGACTGCCGCGATGATCGCAAGGGCCTCGCTGCGCACGAGCGCACCCAGCCCGGCTCCCGCCAAGGCGAACAGGCCGGCTGCGATCGTGACTCCGAGCCAGGTGAGAACGGCGTCTGCGGTCAGCAGGTCGACGGGCAGGTCCTTGGCGAGCACCACGATCGCCGTCGCGACGTACGACGCGGTCAGCGTGACACCGGCGAAGACGGTCCCGACGACGGCGGCAGCGGCGTACTTGCCGGCGAGGAACTGACCACGACGCGGGGTGACGAGCAGCGATGCGGTGATGGTGTGGTGCCGGTACTCACCGGCCGACGCCAGCACGCCGAGCACGAAGACGATGCCCGCGACGAGCAGACCGGGTACGGAGAGCACGCCCCGAAGGTCCTCACGGCCGAGCGGTGCGGAACCGTGGCTGCCTGCCACGATGGCGATCGCCGTGGTGAGGCCCGCGGACAGGGTGATCGCGATGGTCAGCATCACCCAGGTCAGGCGCAGCCCGACATGCTTGATCAGCTCGGCCCGGAACAGTGCGGTCATGATGGTCTCTCAGTAGTGAGCTCGAGGAAACGACTCTCGAGGCTGGTGGTCGCGTTGGTCAATTCGGCCAGTGAGGCGTGCTCGACGAGCCGGCCCCGGTTGATGATCAGGACGTCGTCGACGGTGTTGGTCAGCTCGGCCAGCAGGTGACTGGAGACGAGCACCGTGCCGCCGCCGGCGGCGTACGTGCGGATGAAACCGCGCAACCAGTGCACGCCGTGCGGGTCCAGTCCATTGGTCGGCTCGTCCAGAACCAGTACGTCAGGCTCGCCGAGCAGCGCGGCCGCGAGCGCCAGCCGCTGCCGCATGCCGAGCGAGTAGCCGCCGACGCGTCGCCCGGCGGCGCGTCCCAGCTCGACCGTGTCTAGTACGGCGTCCAACCCGGCGGTGCCCAGGCCGGCGGCGGTCGCGTAGACCCGCAGGGCGTTCCGGCCGGTGCGCGCAGGGTGGAACACGCCTGTGTCGAGGACCGCGCCGACGCGACGGGTCGGTGTGGACAGGTCACGGTAGGCGACCCCGTCGATGGTGGCGGTCCCGGAGGTGGGACGGGCCAGCCCGAGCAGCATGCGAAGGGTGGTCGTCTTGCCAGCGCCGTTGGGTCCGAGGAAGCCGGTGACCCTGCCACTTCGGATGTCGGCGCTGAGATCGTCGACGGCGATCACGTCGCCGTATTTCTTGGTGAGGCCCCTGAGGGCGATCTCGGTCATGGCCCCGAAGTTACGGATCGTCAACTCGTGCGTCGTCGGCCTCGGATCCGATCCTGACCGTACGCCGCCGGGTCCACGACTACATCCGCAGATGTACGCCTCAGGCGTCGCGCGGTACGACCAGGCCACTCTCGTAGGCGAGCATCACCAGCTGAGCGCGATCCCGAGCGGCGAGCTTGGCGAGGATGCGGCTGACGTGGGTCTTCACCGTCGCCGGGCTGACGAACAGCCCGTCCGCGATCTGGCTGTTGGACAGGCCCTGGGCGATCAGGCCGAGGACGTCGCGTTCGCGATCGGTCAGCCGCGCCAGCTCCGCCGGGCGGGCCCGGGGCGTCTCGGGGCGGCGGACGAACTCGGCGATCAACCGGCGGGTCACGCCGGGAGCCAACAGCGCGTCGCCGGCCGCGATCAGGCGGATCGCGGCGAACAGATCCTCCGGCAGGCTGTCCTTCAGCAGGAACCCGCTCGCCCCGGCCCGCAACGCGGCGTACACATACTCGTCGAGGTCGAACGTCGTCAGCACCAGCACACGCACACCGCCGCACCGCTCGTCGGAGGTGATCCGCCGCGTGGCCTCGATGCCGTCCATCACCGGCATCCGGACATCCATCAGCAGTACGTCGGGCCGACAGCTCCGGGCGATCTCGATCGCCTCGGCGCCGGTCTTGGCCTCGGCCACGAGGTCGATGTCATCGACCAGAGCGATCTGGGCCCGAAAGCCGTCGCGGACCAGTGGCTGGTCGTCGGCCAGCGCGGCGCGAATCGTCATGCCTCGTCCCCCGCCCGGATCGGCAGCCGAGCCTCCACACGGAACCCCCGCACCGGTCTGGGGCCGGCCGTGAACTGTCCGCCCAGCGCGGTCACCCGTTCGCGCATCCCGACGATGCCAAGACCTGGGTGGCCGTCAGAGGACGTCGCTTTCCCGGCTCCGTCGTCGGTGATCTCCAAGACGAGTTGGTCGCCGTCATACCGCACGAGGACCGCGGCCGCCGCCGGGTGCCCGGCATGCTTGACGACGTTGGTGAGCGCTTCCTGCACCACCCGGTACGCGACCAGGTCAAGGCTCCTGGACAGCGGCCGGCGGTCGCCTTCGACGGCGAGCCGCAGATCCGCGCCGGCATGACGCATCGTGCCGACGAGATCGTCGAGGTTCGCCAGTCCTGGTGGCGGATCCAGCTGTGCCGGTGTGTCGCCGCCCTGTCGCAGCACACCGAGCAATTGCCGCATCTCCCGGCTGGCGTCCCGGCTGGTCGTCTCGATCGCCGCCAACGCACGCTGCGCCATGTCCGGATGCTGCGGCAGAGCCAGCCTGCCGGTGCTCGACTGAATGGCGATGGTCGTGAGGCTGTGCGCTACCAGGTCGTGGAGCTCTCGGGCGATTCGCAGTCGCTCCTCAGCAGCAGCCTGAAGTGACAGCGCCTCGCGCTCCCGCTCAAGGAACTCGGCGCGGTCCCGCAGCGCCGCGCTCCGGGTACGGCGGTCCGCGACGACGAAACCGACGATCACGACCACCAAGGTCACGACGACCATCGGCAGCGCGTCCTCCAATCGCAGACGGTCTCGGCCGACCTGGGCGAGTTCGAGCGCCGCGACCACGGCAGTCGCAGCCGCCGCGCCGACCTCGGCCGTACGCCGCGTCGCGTGGACGATCGCTGAGTACACGGCGACCCACAGCCCGAACGGTGCCGACGGCCCGAACACCACCTGGGCAACGACCCACGCGGCCGACACCGCCACGAGCACCACCGCGGGACGCCTTCGTCGCCAGAGCAACGGCACACTTTGAACGAGCACAAGACCAAGCCAGACCGCGCCCAGCAGAATCGACGTCCCCTGCTCCGGCCCGCCGGGACCGATCCGCGGGTTGAGCACGTGGAGCAAAGCCACCGCCGCGACCAGCAGCCAGTCGCCGAGCGGATGAATCCGCCCCGGCCGGCCCCGGCTCCCGGCGCGGGTGACACCGGCGATGTCCTGCATGACTTCATCGTGCACCCCCCGCGACCTGCGCGGGATCGGGCATGTCTAGCGCCAGCGCCGCTGGTGCGAGGGTTCGCCGCCATCACCTGCCCCGAATGCCGCGATCAGGCCGTGCGCCGAGCCCAGCGGGCCAGGCCGTCGCCAAGGCTGCCCTGGCCGCCGACGCTTCCCCGACATCGCCCGCGCCGCCGAACAGCAACTACCATCCGGGGTGGTCCTCGACGGCGAACTGGTGATCCACATTGGTGCCCCGGCAGGATTCGAACCTGCGACGCACAGCTTAGGAAACCGACCCACCCCACCGACATACCCCTCCAGGCGTGACCAGGCGACACCAGTTCGGCTGTTCTTGACTCCAGTTGACTCGGATCGACGCCCCTTGTTCCCACGGTGTTCCCAGGCTGAACTGCTGAGCGTTGGCCCAGCTCGCGCGGCTCGTAGCGACTGAGATGAGTCTGAGCCGTTACGCGTGGCGGACGAGATCTCGGCGGTGGCTTAAGGTCGCGTGATGCGCACCCTTCTTGCCGCCCTGATCTTGCTCGGCTTCGCGGCTACCGGGTGCGCCCATCCAGCGGCCGGGGCCGACCCGGCTGGGTCGACCCCGCAGTCACGGACCCCACCCACCCGCAGTCCCGCCGCGGCCCAGCCAGCGAGCCGCGCGGCCAAGCTGATCTCTGTCGAACTCCGCCAGATCCGCGTCATCGCTGCCCGGCCCGACGTGCCTAGCTACAAGCGAGACCTGTTCGGGCAGACCTGGACCGACGATCACGCAGGCCGTGGTGGCCACAATGGCTGCGACACGCGCAACGACGTACTCGCGGCCCAGCTGACCGCGGTGCGGTACCGCGCTCGCTCCAGATGCGTCGTCATCGCCGGCACCCTTCCCACCGACCCCTACACCGGTCGCCGGATCGAGTTCCGCAAGGCCACCGCGACCAAGGTGCAGATCGACCACCTGTACCCGCTGGCCCGAGCATGGGACATGGGCGCGGCCCGCTGGCCGCCGCAGCGGCGCGTCGACTTCGCGAACGACGAGGCCGCGAACCTGCTGGCTGTCGACGGACCGGCGAACGCCTCCAAGAACGACGACGGGCCCGGCGAGTGGCTGCCGATCAACCGCAGCTACCGATGCACATACGTCCTGCGCTACCTCGAGGTGGCCCGCAAGTACACGCTGCCCATCACTGCGGCTGATCGCAACGCAGCCCAGGCGATCACCCAAACCTGCCAGTAGGAAACCGAGCTGGCCCGCCGGTGGGTCTGCGGACCAACAGCCAGATTGGGCCCCGGCCAATCCTGCTGCTGCGGGCGTGATGCCGAATGAGCTCAGAGAGCTTTTGTCAGCTCGAACCCTCAACGGCGTCATCTTGGGCTGGTTACCAGGTGCATGAGCCGGCGGGAGCACTAGTCTTCGGTCATGCCCAGCCCCCTGTTCTCCACCTACCGCAGTGGTGAGAACCGTGTCACGTCCTCAACGATGGCGGTCTTTGAGCGGATCGACCTTGCCCTCGTACAGGAGCTGTTGGAGAGCGCCAGCGGCATCGGGGATGAACTTCGCGCCGTCTCCTTCGAGAACCAGGTCGTCGGAGATGGCTCTGTGCCTGACGCCCGCATCTCGGCACGCTTCACCTGGTGGTTCGAGACCAAGACCGCTCGAGGCGGCTACGCCAGCGAGGGCCACGATCGGAATCAGGTCCGACTTCATGCAAGCCAGCTGGAGGGCGATCCGGACACCCGACTCTTTGTCCTCACCCCGGACCCGGGCCAGCCCGCATGGTTCGATGAGCTCGATGGCGTCGACGAGGTCGTCCGAGGCCAGATCATCTGGTTCTCCTTCGCCAGCCTCGCGGACGCAATCCGAGTACTGCTCAGTGACCCGACACGGCTGGTCAGCGAGCAGACGAAGTTCCTCCTCACTGAGTTGACGGCGCTATACGAGGCCGACGGACTTCTTAGCAACGACGACACGGTCGTTGTCGCGGCCAAGTCCGCGTGGGGCGAGTACATCAAGTACGCAGCCTATGTCTGCCAGCCCGATCGTTCCTTCCGTGATGGCCTCACTCACTTTGGCTTCTACTACCAGGGCAAGATCCAGGCGACCGTGCCGCGAATCTTGAGTTGGACGCCAAACATCGTGCTCAGCCACGAAGCCGCTGCCCGATCCATCGCATCGGGCAACACGACGCTGGGTTCGCTGATCACCCAGCTGTTGGCTGACGGCGTCCGCTCCGAGGGCGGGGCGCACGGGATCATGCTTCTCTCCCCCCACGGCGGTGTGGACACCGTGCAGTTGGCCGGGCCGATCGAGAACGATACGAAGACCGCGAGCGGCAGAGGGTGGGCCTGGACCTTGAGCCAGCGCTACACGAGCCTCGAGCGCCTCCAAGGCGGTGTCGTCCGGACTTCGCAACTCTAGGTCCACCCGCTCGTCGGCACGATCGGAGGCCGGCCACGACGTCTGGTACTCCGGCAAGCACAAGCGGCATGGCGGGAACATCCAGGTGCTGACCGGTCCGACCGGCTACCCGGAATGGGTCAGCGACGTCGAACCAGGCTCTACCCACGACATCACCGCCGCCCGGGCCCATGCGCTACCTGCACTGTATCCAGCTGCAGCCCGAGGGCTCCCGACCTTGACCGACAAGGGCTACGTCGGTGCTGGGATCGGCATCCACGTCCCCTTGCGGGGCCGGACCTCCATGCCGACCACCAGGCACGCAACGCCATGATCAGCGCGCTCCGCGCCCCGGCCGAACGCGCCGACGCTCTGCTAAAGCGGCCTGGAAAGCACTCGAGCGCGTCACGTTCGATCCGTGGCGTATCGGCGCGATCGTCGCTGCCGCACTCGTCCTACTCCACCTTCAACGACCGGCCCGGCGAGAAAACCTCACTCTCGGCGGCAATAGTCTTTGTTCGATAGGCGCCTGACCGCACCTATCGACTCGCCTTGACTCCATTTCGCACCACGTTTGATCCCACGGCGGCCCGCCGCCTACGTCGGGTACAGCCTCGGTGGTGGCCGTCTAAGGTTCGTGCCAGCGGATAGTCTTTAGTGATGGACTCGACATGTGACGGTGCCCCCGACTGGGAGGCGGTACGGCAGCACGTGTCCTCGAAGGCAGGCGCTCGTCGGGTGTCCGGGCGACGCCGTCTAGATGGTCTTCGGCGCTGGATCAGCCGTAGCCGGCTGGGAGGACGGACTGGCTTCACGGTGTCCTGGTTGAGCCGTCACGGAGACGGCTTCGCTGCCGAGGTCGAGGCCTGAGGGGTGGTGGGCCAAGGTGAGCGACGATTGGATCCGGCCACCGCAGGCGAAGCCGCTAACCGGCCAGGAGCGCTTCCACGGCCTCGACGCCTCCGTCAAAGGACTTCTGGACTTACGCGATGTCCGACCTGCGCATGAACAACGTCCGCGGGTACCTCGCCGAGTTCCTGGTGGCCAAGGCCGTCGGTGCGACCGGTAGCCGGATCGAGTGGGACGCGTACGACATCTTCACGCCCGAGGGCATCAGGGTCGAGGTGAAGTCCGCGGGTTACCTCCAGACCTGGGCCCAGCGTCGCCTGTCGAGAATCTCGTTCGGCTCGATGAAGGGCCGCACGTGGGCTCCGGAGACCGGTGAGTCAGCAGAGGCGACGCTCAACGCCGATGTCTACGTGTTCGCGATCCAGACAGCCACATGCCACGACGCCTACGACCCACTCGACGTCGACCAGTGGCAGTTCTATGTGGTCGGGCGGGCTGCGATCGAGACGACAGGCTACTCGTCCATCGGCCTACCTATCCTCCGAATCCTCAGCGACGGCCCAGTCGAGTACGCCGACTTGGCCGATGCGGTCCGAGCTGCGCGAGCAGGACACCCCGGAGATGGCATAGCCGGCGCTTCACATTGACGTCGGCGAGCGACTTGCGGGCTCGAACTCGTTGCTTCCCAGGTCGCCTCGGCAGAACCCGAGCACCAGCGCCGCGCTCGTCGTTGCGCGGGGCCCATGTGCCGGGTCGGGATAGCTGGACTCCGCAACTTCCGCTCTCAAACGTGGCGGCGATCCAGCAATGCTCCAGGCGCAACACCGACCTGTCCTCGTTTCGGAGATGACGCATGGATAAGTCGGGGAGAGCCCATAATTGGCGGCATGCCTAGTGTCGCGGTAACGAAATAGCTTTACTTCGTGGGATCATGGGTTATGGCGTTGACTGTGACCGTGGATGTTCCGGTCGAGGATCGCAGGGTGTTGGAGTCGTGGACGCGTTCGTCGTCGGTGCGGGCGGGTCTGGCGCAGCGGGCGCGGATCGTGCTGCTGGCGGCTGATGGGGTGGCGGTGAAGGACATCGTGGCGCGGGTCGGGGTGTCCAAGCCGACGGTGATCGGGTGGAAGAAGCGTTACGCGGCCGAGGGGCTGGGTGGGCTGGACGATCGGCCGAAGCCGGGCCGGCCGGCCACGGTGGATGAGGTCGCGGTGGTGCTGGCGACGTTGGAGCCGCCGCCGGAGCGCCTCGGGGTGACGCACTGGTCGTCGCGGCTGCTGGCCGACCATCTCGGCGGGATCTCGCATGTGTGGGTCGGCAAGATCTGGAAGAGGTGGGGCCTGCAGCCGTGGCGGGTCGAGACGTTCAAGTTCTCCACCGATCCCGAGTTGGAGGCCAAGGTCCGTGATGTCGTCGGCCTGTACCTGAGCCCGCCCGACAACGCGATCGTGTTGTCGATCGACGAAAAATCCCAGATCCAGGCGTTGGACCGGACCGCGCCCATCCTGCCGCTGCGCCCCGGGCTGCCCGAGAAGCGCAGCCACGACTACCGCCGCAACGGCACCACCACACTGTTCGCCGCGCTCGAGATCGCCACCGGCAGAGTCGTCGACGCGTGCATGCCCAGGCACCGCCACCAGGAGTTCCTGCGGTTCCTCAAGCAGGTCGCGAAGGCCTACCCACGCAAGAAGCTGCACATCGTGGTCGACAACTACGGCAGCCACAAGCACCCCCAGGTCCGCGCGTGGCTGGCGAAGAACCCGCGGATCCAACTGCACTTCACCCCGACCAGCGGCTCCTGGCTCAACATGGTCGAAATCTTCTTCGGCATCATCACCCGCCAGGCCATCCGCCGCGGCACCTTCACCTCAGTCCGCGACCTGACCGACGCCATCCGGACCTTCATCGACGGCTGGAACGACCGCTGCCAACCCTTCATCTGGACCAAAACCGCCGACGACCTCCTCGACCACTGCAAACCCGGTCAAAGAACATCGTTTACGCGACACTAGCGAAGTCGACGCCCGTGCGTTGCTCGAGACCCTAGTAGGACAGCAGATTTTCACTCTCACGGGCCGACCAAACACGGTGCTGAGCCTTCAGAGTGACAACGTGATCGTAGCAACGAACCGTGCGCCCGGCGGCCGGCCCGTGCCGATCGCAGACGTGCAGTCCGGGCTCGACCGGCTGTTCGACCAGCAAGAAGTGGACGTGAGCCCGGCTTCCCTTGGCTATCGCAGCGCCTTTGTTGGTGCGGTCTTGCGGACTCTGCCAGAGACCATCGCCGACGACGCAACCACGCCTGCGCGCATCCGGCTCGTTGACCCTTCAGCCGCGTACAAGCATGATCAGGCAGGTCGCATTAACGTCTGGTGGCGCCATGACCCGCATCAGCGGTTCTGGCTCGAGATCACCGATCGACATGACATCGGCATTGACCTGAACTGTCCTCAACGCGACGCCGCCGGCAAGCACAGTCCGGGATTTTCGCTGATCTGGTGGGTCAACATTGGCGACATCGTGTTTCATTACGACCTCAATCGGCAGGCAATCACCTCCTGGTCACGAGCCGCAGGTCCTGTCGCCGAGGCGGCCACCATTTGGCGCTCCCACCGCAGCGCAACTCGGAAAAGGCTGAAGACTGCGCGGCCTCAATCGGGGTGGTGGCTCGATCTGGACGGCCCCTTTCCGCTCGGTCAGCCTCTGAGCATCGCCCAGCTCGTTGAACACGACGCCGACATCCGCGACATCCTCAGGCGGCTGAAAGCAGTCCACCACGGAAGCCTCTACTTTCCCTTCTTCTGGTGGGACGATCGGCAGCTTCGGCCGATGCAGTACTACATCAACAAGCTTCCGGCCGAGCTCGTCAGCCGATTTCCACAGCTGGCCACCGCCACATGGACGCCTAAACCCGTCACCCACCCGACAACTGCGGCGACTCCATCGCGTCCTGGCACGGTGTACCGGGAAGCCCAGGTGAGTCCATTGTCTAGCGGGCGGCAGCCGTTCGCGGTCGACCCAGCACTAGTCGAACGAGGCCTCCGGGGGCACGCGGCAACTCAGAATGAACTAGCCAGGGTTCTGCGCACTGCGGGGATCGAACCACGCTCCCGGCTCCCACAGGAACCGAACTACGACCTGGCATGGGAGGCGAACGGGAGAGTGTTCGTCGCCGAGATCAAGAGCATCACTGACGACAACGAAGAAGAGCAGCTCCGGCTGGGACTAGGCCAAGTCCTGCGCTACCGCCATCGCCTTGAACGACTCGGGTACGGCCCTGTGGCGGCCGTCCTCGTACCCGAGCGGGCTCCGCGCGACTCCTCGTGGCGCGATCTATGCCGCGAGCTTGAAGTGGCCCTCATAAGCGGAGACGAGCTGGAACGCGCGGCGACACTGTGAGCACGGAAAAGGGCAATGATGCCCTAGCACCGAGCCCCTCCAGGCGTCAGAAGTCTGGGTTCGAAGGGATTTGGCCCCCGCCAGTCGACTCTCTTTGACGCGATTTCGCACCACGATTGATCCCACGGCGCCGGACTCGCCCAACTCCACGACCCTAGCAACCCGCGGCTGCGGCACCGCCACCCACAACTACCAGCAAGCCTTCGACAACCTCACCCGCGAATCCGGCCTGGCCGCCTGAACCCGACTCAACCTTCACGGCTTCGCCGGACCAAGCCTTCTAGGCCGAATCAGGCACGATCCCCCGGCGAATTGAGCACTATTACTCAGCCCGCGTCGGCGTCTCCGCGCGCAGACTGAGCAAAAGCCGTGCTGCGTGCGCCAAGGGGGCAGGTCTGGGGTGCATCACGGGATCATGGCCGGTCGCGCCACCGCCGGTCCCTGGAGCATCATCGACAGGGGAGGAGCGCAGTCGGCATGACTGTGCGGGCAGAGCAAGCAAAGATGTTCGTCGTCGCGGTCGTGCTCGCCGTCGCGGCAACAGGTGGTTGTGGCGGGCAACGATCAGGGGGCGGGTCTGCGTCGCCTTCGGCAACGGTGCCGCCTGATCTGGTCAAGATGCGCGGAACGGCTGCCGACGACGCCGGGTCGTACGAGTTGATCGTGGACGGAAACAGGCGATTCCGGCAGACAATACTCACCGGACCAGACGCCGGCGCATACGTCGTGTGGGACGGCAAGGTGATGCTCTCCTACGACCCGCAGACCGATCCGAAGTACCAGCGGCAGGAGAACTTGAGCAAGGACGAACTCCCCGGAGCCACGTTCTTCTACCGGCCCGGCACGAAGGAGTTCGCCGAGCTGTGTCCCGCAGCGAGGCCGCTGGGCACCGCGACAGTTTTCGGCCGGACAGCGGTGCGCTATCACTGCGACAAGGTGGTGCCGGCTGAGGACTCGCCGGCGGAGCCGATGGACGCGCGAGAGATCGCTCTGGATGAGCAGACCGGTCTGGTCCTGGCGAGTCGCGGCCCAGACAAACTGACCGAGGTGACGTTCGGCCCAGTGATCGCGCCTGACACGTTCTCGACGAAGATGCCACCTGGCGGCGACAGTGCAGCACCAGGCAGCGGTCCCTCCGGACCGGGGCCGGCAAAGACCGAGGCCCGGCTCCGCCAGATCGCGACCACCACCTCGACACCGATCTACTACCTCGGCGCCGAATTCACGGATTGCCGCTGGAGGACGCGATCATCTTCGCCGGGGGCACTGAGGCGCAGGGTGATACCTCCCTCGACCCCGGCCAGTCCTTGAGCGTCGGTTACGGATCCCATTGCAGCGAAGGCACTTGCAGCTCACGTATCGAGGTCGGCGCCGAGGAAATCCCGCTTGGCCAGAATATTGTCGGGTGCTCGCGACTGGCCCCGATTCACGGCGTACCAACCGTCTCCCTCGCTGGTGACTCGGTCGTCCTCTTCACTGGCCCGCTCGCGATCCGCGTCGGTACGACGCCCGGCGACGTCGAGCTGGCCGCGCAGGCCGCGAAAGAACTGCGCCGGGTTGGGGAGTCGGCCGCGGCAGGGACGTTGCCGCCTCCGCCGGCGTCGAAACCCAAGCTCATCGACGCCGCATGCGGCCGACACCCAGGCGAGCACGGACCGGGATTGTACGACGATCCGGCACTGAACCCGGCCTCCGAAGGCATGCCGGCCTTCACCGTGCCGCGTCTCGGCGGCGGACAACTGCGCTGGACCGACTACAATGGCAAACCGGTCGTCGTGGCCGCCGGCGACGTCACCGACGTTGCCCCCGCAGTCCGTCGCCTGGCCAAGCTCACCTCCGGCGGCAAGTCGCCAACCGTGATCGGCCTGACCTGGGACACCGTCGGCGACAAGGTGCATCCCGCGCCGACAGCCGAGATCCAACGGAAGGCCGGCCACCTGCCGGTCCCGGTCGGCTCCCCGGCCACCGAGCCCGCCGTCTGGCTCAGCGACGCCGCGGGCATCGATCCGAGCCAGTCCGGAGTGATCGGATTCCTCGACAGCAAAGGCATACCGTCGACCCTCCTGCCGACCGACGCCTCCGACGCCGAGATCCGGACCCGCGCTCCGGCAACTTCACTGGTCACATCGCATTATCGCTCGCCGGAACGCCGGACCGCGTGCTGCTGGAGCGTCCTTCGACCTCGCCACCGGAAGGAGCCGTGCCCTGGCCGAGCGCGAGACTCCGGATGGCAGCATTCTTGGCGGCGTTGGCGGATCGGACGCACGCTGGACAAAGCTCGACCTCAAGGTGAACAGTGGTGGATCGCAACCGAGCCGATGCAAAGCCGACACTGGGCATCACCAATAGCTCTGCTCGCGACGAGTCCGCGCCAGGAGTAGACCCACGCGGAACGGAACGTCCAAGGCGATTCAGGCAGAACAGCCCCCTGATGCGATGAAGGAGCGGGGCCTCCGCTCCTCGTGGGTTCCCGGCGGATGCTGGGGTTGCTCACGCTTCACGACGAAGGAGGCCCCTGATGGA
>NZ_SLWM01000044.1:0-30822 GCF_004342085.1 Kribbella orskensis | reverse complement strand
ATACGAATTCGCCATACCCAATACTCGAACGCCCACCCGGTGACCCACACCACCGCCACACCCATTTCTCAACAGGCTCTGTAGGGCGCCAGCGGTCGAGCAACCCGCCAGCCACCGACGTGGCGCGGCCGGAGCTCCCGCGGTACGGCCGGTGCTGGCGGGTTATGTGGCGGCTGGCACCGTGTAAACCGCTAGCGGTCGAGCAGCCCGGCAGTGGCCGTCGCGAAACAGCCGGGCCCGCGGCCGGCGTACGAGCGGCCGGTGCGGCCGCGGTACCACCGGCCGGGTGGCTAGTCGTCGATCAGGGCTCGGAGGGGTTCTCGTTCCGGGGCCGGGACGTAGCTGGCGTAGTAGTCGTAGAGGTTCTGGCGGGCGATCCGGGCGGCGGCGTGACCGTCGCCGGCTCGGATCGCCTCGACCACCTCGGCATGGTGCTGCAGTGACTCGAGCATCAACGCGCGGCTGTTCGCGGCGTGCGTGACCTTGTCCGCGATCAACCCCAGTACGACGCCGCGCACCACCTCGTTGCAGGTCTGGATCAGCGAGTTGCGGCTGACCCGGGCGACGGCGTCGTGGAACGCCACGTCCGCCTCGCTGAACGCATCGAAGTCCTCCTCGATCGCCTCGCGCATCGCGACCAGGGTCTGCTCCATCTCGACCAGTTGCTCCGGCGTACGCAACCGCGACGCGAGCTGGATCGCCGCGCCGTCCATGATCATCCGGAACGCGATCAGCTCGCTCAGGGTCAGTTCGTCCACGCGCGCCAGCCGGGTCATCTGTTTGCGCAGCGGCCCGGCGGAGAACGGCAGGATCTCCGGACCGTTCGGATCGCCCGGCCGGGAACGGACGACACCGTTGCTCTCCAGCACCCGGAGCGCCTCGCGCACGGTCGACCGGCTGACCGCGAATTGGGTGACGAGCTCCCGCTCACTGGGGAGTCGTTGGCCGGGGGCGAGGTCACCGCGGACGAGCGCTTCTTCGATCTGCTCGACGATCCGCTGGTAGGCGCGGACGGGCTGCACGGGCTGGAACCGCAGTCCCTTCGCCATCTCGGGCCCCCATCGCTTGACAGTCCGTTCGGTAGCGACAAACCTAGTGGCCTATTGAGACCTAGTCCACTGGTCTGACCAGCTGACTCTGGCACGGTCATCGGCGATCCGATGGCGTGGCCGCACCGATGGACAGGCAAAATGCGGCGAATGAGGGCAACAGCCGGCGGCACCAGAGGAGTTCGCGTGAAGTCGTATCCCACCCGAGCGGTCGCGCTGCTCGCAACCGCCGGACTCCTGGTCGTCACGGCCTGCTCGGCCGGCTCCAGTACGTCGTCGGGCTCGTCCCCGAGCGCCGACCAGTCGCTCTCGATCGGCCTGGTCGCCGAGCCGGCCAGCCTCGACTTCACCACCACGGACGGCGCCGCGATCCCGCAGGCGCTGCTCGGCAACGTCTACAACGGACTCGTCAAGCAGGACGAGACCGGGAAGATCGTGCCGGACCTGGCGAAGTCGTGGACCGTCTCGCCGGACCGCAAGACCTACGCCTTCACTCTGGTGGACAACGCGAAGTTCACCAACGGCGCCGCGTTCACCGCCGCCGACGCGGTCTTCAGCATCAACCAGGTGAAGACCAAGTGGACGACTTCGCTGAAGGCCGCGATGGACGTCGTCCAGAACGCGAAGGCCGACTCGCCCACCAAGCTCACGGTGACCCTGGCCAAGCCGAGCAACGACTGGCTGTTCCGGATGACCACCCGGATCGGCGCGATGTTCTCCCAGACCGGCGTCGACAAGCTCGCCACGGACCCGGTCGGCACCGGCCCGTACAAGCTGGGTTCGTGGAAGCGCGGCGACTCGATCGTGCTGCAGCGCAACGACGCCTACTGGGGGACGAAGCCGTTCTTCAACCAGGTCACGCTGAAGTACTTCAAGGATCCGACCGCGCTGAACAACGCGCTGCTGACCGGCACGATCAACGTGGTCGGCACGGTGCAGGCGCCGGAGGCCCTCAGCCAGTTCACCAGCAACGACAAGTACCAGGTGATCGAGGGCACCACGAACGGCGAGGTGCTGCTGTCGTTCAACAACTCGCGCCCGGTCTTCAAGGATGTCCGGGTCCGCCAGGCGATCCGGCAGGCCATCGATCACAAGGCCTTGCTGGACACGTGTTTCGCCGGTCGCGGCAAGCTGGTCGGTTCGATGGTGCCGCCGACCGACCCGTGGTACGAGGACCTGACCAGCGTCGCGCCGTACGACCTGGCGAAGGCGAAGTCGTTCCTGCAGGCAGCGGGTGCCACCGGCGCCTCGCTCCGGCTCCGGCTGCCCACGTTGCCCTACGCAACCTCTTGTGGCCAGGTGGTGAAGAGCCAGCTGGAGCAGGCCGGGCTGAAGGTGACCATCGACCAGCTGGAGTTCCCGGCCGCGTGGCTGACCACCGTGTTCAAGAACGCGGACTACGACATGTCGATCATCGCGCACGTCGAACCCCGCGACCTCGGCGCCGTCTTCAACGCGAAGTACTACACCCGGTACGACGACCCCACGCTGCAGGCACTGCTCGCCTCGGCGGACGCGGGCGACGAGGCCACCCAGGTCGCGGACCTGAAGAAGGCCGCGAGGCGGCTGTCCGAGCAGGCGGCCGGCGACTGGCTCTTCCTGCTGCCGAACCTGATGGTCGCGGAGAAGGACATCACCGGCCTGCCGCAGAACGCCATCACGGAGTCCTTCGACCTGTCCCGCCTCGCGCGTTCCTGACCTGCCCACCGAGAGGACCCGATGATCATCCGCCTGATCGAGCGCACCGCGGTGCTCCTGGTCAGCCTTGTGGTCAGCTCGGTGCTGGTGTTCGCGTTCATGGCAGTGCTCCCGGGTGATCCGGCGCGGGTCGCGCTCGGCGTGAACGCGTCCGAGGAGGCCGTCGCACAGCTTCGCGAGCAGTTCGGGTTGGACCGGCCGCTGCCTACGCAGTACCTCGACTGGCTGGGCGGACTCCTGCGGGGCGACTTCGGGATCTCGTACGTGTCGAAGGCTGCGATCGGGCCCCAGATCATCGACCGGTTCCAGGTGACGCTCTGGCTGGTGGTGGCGGCCATGATCATCGCGCTGGTGATCGCAGTTCCGGCCGGCACCATCATGGCTGCGCGGCATCGGCACATGTCCGGGCTGCTGTTGTCCGCGCTGTCGCAGGTCGGTGTGGCCGTGCCTGCGTTTCTGGCGGGCATCCTGCTGATCACGTTGTTCGCCGTGAAGCTGGGCTGGTTGCCCGCGAACGGATGGACGCCACCGGCTGAGGATCCCGGGATGTTCTTGCAGCAACTGATCCTTCCGGCGTTGGCGCTCGGCCTGGTGCAGGGCGCGGTACTGACTCGGTACGTCCGCAGTGCTGTGCTCGAGGTGCTGCGGGAGGACTACCTGCGGACCGCGCGAGCGAAGGGACTGCGGCCGTTCCCTGCTCTGTGGCGACACGGTCTGCGCAACGCGGCGGTGCCGGTGGTGACCGTGCTCGGACTGCAGCTCGCGACGCTGTTGATCGGAGCCGTTGTGGTTGAGCGGGTCTTCGTCATCCCGGGGCTCGGCAGCCTGCTGCTGGACGCTGTCTCGAACCGGGATCTGCTACTGGTGCAGGACGTCGTGATGGTGCTGGTGGTCGCGGTCCTGGTCGTCAACTTCCTCGTCGATCTCCTGTACGTCGCGCTGGATCCCCGGTTGCGGGTGAGTTCTCGATGAGGAGGCTGAACCCGAGCCTGGTGGCCGGCGGGGTGATCGTTCTGCTGATCGTGGTCACCGCCCTGGTCTCGTTCGTCTGGACCCCGTACGACGCGACGCTCGTGGATCCGGCCAGTCGTCTTCTCAAGCCGTCGTGGTCCCACTGGTTCGGTACCGACAAGTTCGGCCGGGACGTGCTGAGCCAGATCATGGTCGGGTCGCGGACGACGTTGTTCGTCGGCATCGTGGCGGTCGGGGTGGCGGCGGTGATCGGCGTACCGCTGGGGATCCTCGCGGCGATGACGCGGCGGGCGCCCAGCGAGGTGATCATGCGGGCCAACGATCTGTTGCTGGCATTTCCCGCGTTGCTGCTGGCAATCATGTTCGGGGCGGTCTTCGGGGCGAGCACGTTGACGGCGATGATTGCCATCGGCATCGCTTCGATTCCGAGCTTCGCGCGGGTGATTCGTAGTGGTGCGTTGCAGGTGATGCGGACGGAGTATGTGCTGGCCGCGCGGACTGCTGGGCGGCAGCCGTTTCCCATCGCGGTGCGGCATGTGCTGCCGAATGTGGCGAGCCTGATCACCGTGCAGGCTTCCGTGTCGTTTGCGATCGCAGTACTGGCTGAGGCTGCGCTCTCCTTCCTTGGCTATGGGACTCCGCCGCCGACGCCTTCGTGGGGACGGATGCTGCAGGAGAGCCAGGAATTCCTCTTCAGTGCGCCGCGGCTGGCTGTGTTCCCGGGACTTGCCATTGCTCTGGCGGTGCTGGGCTTCAACTTGCTGGGTGATGGATTGCGGGATCGCTTTGATCCGAAGCTGGAGGATCGGCGATGAACTCTGTTCTGGCTGTTGAAGACCTGACCGTGACTGTGCGGGACAAGACACTCGTGCAGGACGTCTCGTTCACGGTGGATCCGGGGGAGCGCGTCGGGCTGATCGGCGAATCGGGGTCTGGGAAGTCGCTGACTGCTCTCAGCGTGATGGGGCTGCTGCCGGAGGATGTGCACGCTGCTGGTTCGGTGCGGTTGGCCGGGGTCGATCACGAGCTGCTCGGTGCTGACGAGCGGCGGATGTCTCGCGTCCGCGGGCGGCATTTGGCGATGGTCTTCCAGGAGCCGATGACCGCTTTGAACCCGACGATGCGCGTGGGGGATCAGGTCGCTGAAGCGATGCTGATCCACGACACGGTGCCCGGTCGGCGTGCGGCTCGTGCGGCTGCCGTTGAACTGCTCGGGCGGGTGCAGTTGCCTGACGTTCTGCGCGCCTATCCACATCAGCTGTCTGGTGGCCAGCGGCAACGAGTGGTTCTGGCTCTTGCCTTGGCCAACGATCCTGCATTGCTGATCTGCGACGAGCCCACCACGGCGCTCGACGTGACCGTGCAGGCGATGGTGCTCGATCTGATCGTGCGTGGGGTCACCGATCGCTCGTCGGCTCTGCTGTTCATCACCCATGATCTGGCGGTGGTGGCGACTGTGTGCCAACGCGTGCTGGTGATGTACGGCGGGCGGATCGTGGAATCGGGTCCGGTGAACGAGGTGTTCACTTCTCCACGCCACCGGTACACGCAAGGCCTCATCGCGGCGTCCGACCTCGAATCAGCGGACCGTCGCTTGCCGACGATCCCGGGCAATGTGCCGGCAGCCGGCCAGTTCCCCGACGGTTGTGTGTTCCGCACTCGCTGCGCTCACGCGACCGACATCTGCGCAACGGCCCCTCCGTGGAGTGGCACGGCCTCACGCGGCTTCGCCTGCCACCACCCCGCCCCAGCCCTGGAGCCAGCCGATGCCTGACCCCATGGCCAACCGCCGCTCCTCGGACCTTTCCGTCGCCGATCCGGCGATCCGGGTGGTCGATGTCGTGCGCGACTACCCGCGCCCCCGTACGTCGCTGTTGCGCCCGGCTCCCGTCGTCCACGCGCTGCGCGGGGTGAGCCTCGAAGTACAGGCGGGTGAACGCTTCGGCATCGTCGGCGAATCGGGCTGTGGCAAGTCCACCCTGCTGCGCATCATCGCCGCGCTCGACCGCGCCACCTCCGGCCAGGTCGTTGTCGAGGGCACCGACATCACCCACCTGCCGGAACGGCGGCTCCGCTTCCTCCGCGAGAACCTGCAGCTCGTCTTCCAGGACCCGATGAGCTCGCTCGACCCGCGCATGCGAGTCCGCGACATCATCGCCGAACCCCTCGTAGTACAAGGGCATCCCGCCTCGGGAGAGCGTGTTCGCGAGTTGCTGGAAGCCGTCGGCCTGTCCGCGGACGCCGGCGACCGCTACCCGCACCAGTTCTCGGGCGGCCAGCGCCAGCGCATCTCCATCGCCCGCGCCCTGGCCCCGCGTCCACGCATCCTCATCGCCGACGAACCGGTGAGCGCACTTGACGTCTCCGTCCGCGCCCAGGTCCTCAACCTGATCTCCGACCTCGTCGACGAACTCAACCTCACCCTGGTCTTCGTCTCCCACGACCTCTCGGTGATCAAGCACGTCTGCGATCGAGTTGCCGTGATGAACGCCGGCGAGATCGTCGAAACCGGCCCCACCGGCGACGTCTACGCCGCTCCGGCCCACCCGTACACCCGCCGCCTCGTTTCCTCCATCCCGACCCTGCCTCGCGCTCTCGCCGGCGCCACCACGGCAGACCTGTTGTCAGGCAGCCCGTCCGACCCGCCGAAGGGAGCCCTCGCATGACGCATCAGCAACCCACGACGACACCCGAACCCGCCGACCAGTCTCAGCCGGGCAAGCTCCCATTCCCCACCGGCCTACCGATCGGCGCGGAGTGGATGGCAGCACCTTCAACAGCTCCCGTGCACTTCCCGTACGACGGGTCTGTGGTTGCTGAGGCGCCCGTCGGGGATGTGGACCTGGCTCGGCAGGCTCTTGAGAACGCGCTCTCTGTGCGTTCCGAGGTCGGTCGCCTGCCTTCGCATGTCCGCAGGTCAGCCCTCCAGGGAGCGCTCTCCGCTCTCCGCGGCCAGCGCGACGCCCTTGTTGATCTCTTGGTTCTGGAGACCGGCAAGCCGCTCGTCGATTGCCGCGTCGAGGTCGAACGGACTCTTCTCACGCTGGAAACCGCCGCTGAAGAAGTCGCCCGCCTCCACGGCGAGACAGTCCCGCTGGATCTACTCCCGAGCGGTGACGGCCTGATGGGCTTCTGGGTCCGCAAGCCGATCGGGGTAGTCATCGGCATCGCCGGCTTCAACTACCCGCTCCTGCTCGCGGCCCACAAGATCGCCCCAGCCCTCGCCGCCGGCTGCCCCATCATCGTCAAGCCCGCCCCGCAAACCCCACTCGCAACCCTCTGGCTTGTCCACCTGGTCCGCGAGGCACTTGCTGCCGCTGGTGGGCCGATATCGGCCGTGCAACTGGTCACCGGGGGAGTAGACGTCGGCTCCACCCTCACCACCGACCCACGAATCGGCGCAGTCTCCTTCACCGGTTCAGCCGCAGTCGGCCACCAGATCGCCCGCGACGCTGCCCCCACGAAGGTGCTCCTGGAGCTCGGCTCGAACTCAGCACTAGTCGTCGCCGCCGACGCGGACATCCCAGCCGCGGCCGACGCCGCAGTACGAGGCGGCTACTACGCCTCCGGCCAAGCCTGCATCAGCGTCCAGCGGGTCATCGTCGTCGAATCCGCCCGCGCAGCCTTCCTCGCCGAACTGACCCCGCGCCTAGGCCAGCTAATCGTCGGCGATCCCCGCCACCCAGAAACCCGAGTCTCAGCCCTAATCGACGACCGCTCCACCCACCGCGTCAACACCTGGATCAACGACGCCATAACCGCCGGCGCCACCCTCGCCCACCCCACCACCCCCTCGCCCGGCCACACCGCGCCGGCCGACACCTCACCCGCCGACGGCTCGACGAGCCCAGAGATCGTCGGGCCGACGGTGTTGTTGGACCTTCCGCACGGGCAGTTGGCGTGGGACGAGGAGATCTTCGGGCCGGTGATTGCGATCCGCTCCGTGCCCGACATCGCTACCGCATTCCGTACGGTGAACGCCTCCCGCTACGGACTCCACGCCAGCGTCTTCACGTCCTCGCTCGAGACCGCCTTCGACGCGATCGACCGGCTCGACGTCGGGGGAGTGGTGATCAACGAGGTACCCGGGTTCCGCTCGGACGTGATGCCGTACGGCGGCGTGAAGGACTCCGGTACCGGTCGTGAAGGACCCCGCTTCGCCATCGAGGAACTCACCACCACCCGGATGGCGATCATCCGCCCGACACCCCGGCACGCGTAATCATGCCCATGCCCACGCGCCCCTCGAACACATCAACGTCAGCCGCGCCGGCACGGGGAACGAGGAGGCACTGATGGAGCGGGATTACTCGAAGTTGTTCCGGCTCGACGGCAAGCACGCGGTCGTCGTCGGCGCCGGGAGCGGGATCGGGCGCGAGTCAGCCCTGGCCCTGGCGGCACAGGGAGCACGCGTCACCTGTGCCGACCGGGATCTCGCCGCGGCCGAGGAAACCGTCTCGCGTGGCGAACACCTTACGGCGTACAGAGTTGATGTTCTCGATGAGGACGCGATCATCCGTGCGGCGGCCGAGCTGCAGGACGTCGACGTACTGGTGTTCACGGCCGCGACCAATGTGCGGAAGCGGATCCTCGACTACACCGGCGAGGAGTTCGATCGGGTTGTCGCGCTCAATCTGCGGGCGTCGTTCGATCTGATCCGAGCGTTCGGAGGACCGATGGCGGAGCGGGGGAGCGGCAGCATCATGGGATTCAGCTCGATCCGCGCCACCACCGTCGAGCCAGGCCAATCGGTGTACGCGGCAACCAAAGCCGGCCTCGTCCAACTCCTGCGAACTGCCGCCGCCGAGCTCGGCCCCAGCGGAGTACGGGTGAATGCGATCGCTCCCGGCGTCGTCGAGACCCCGCTCACCGCACAGATCAAGGCGAACCAGGCCTGGTACGACGCCTATGCGCAGAAGGGGGCACTCGGCCGTTGGGCGACTCCCGACGAACTAGCCGGTGCGGTCGTCTACCTCGCCTCGGATGCATCCTCGTTCGTCACCGGCAGCGTCCTCCATGTCGACGGAGGCTGGACCGCCGTCGACGGCCGCTTCGACCCGCCGAACTAACGTCCTTAACCCCTTTGAGCCGGCCGACCACCTGAGCCGCCCCGGAACCGATCACCTGAAGCCGACCACCTGAAGACCGTCTGGAGCTGCGGATGACTGAGAACCTCGCCGATCTGACCGCCACGGATCTGCTGGCGCACTACCGGGACGGCTCGCTCTCGCCGGTCGAGGTGACCGAGGCCGTGCTCGCCCGGGTGGAGTCGCTCGAGCCCAAACTCTGCGCGCTCTACGCCCTCGATCCCACGGCAGCTCGCGAGGCCGCTCGCGAATCCGAGCACCGCTGGCTCCGGAACGACCCAGCCGGCCCGCTGGACGGCGTACCGATCACCATCAAGGAAAACATCGCCACCCGCGGCACCCCAGTACCGCAAGGCACAGCCGCGACCGAGCTCATCCCAGCAACCGAAGACGCTCCCGCCGCGGCCCGTCTCCGCGCGGCCGGCGCCGTCATCTTCAGCAAGACCACGATGCCCGAATACGGCATGCTCTCGTCCGGCGTCTCCACCTTCCACCACCTGTCGCGCAACCCATGGGACACGACCCGTACGCCAGGCGGCTCAAGCGCAGGCGCCGCCGCAGCCGCCGCAGCGGGGTACGGGCCAATCCACATCGGCACCGACATAGGCGGCTCCATCCGCCTCCCCGCCGGCTGGTGCGGCGTAGTCGGCCTCAAACCAACCCACGGCCGAGTAGCAGTCGGCAACCCCTACCCAGGCAGAGCAATCGGCCCACTAGCCCGTACTGCGGCCGATGCCGCGCTCGCCTTGACCATCATGACCGGCCCCGACCGCCGCGACCCCACGTCGCTCCCGCACATCTCGGACACGTTCACAGAGCCTGGCCCCATTGAAGGCACCCGCATCGGCCTGCTCCTAGACGCAGGCCTCGGCCTACCAGTGGCCCCCGAGGTCACCGCCGCCGTCTCCGCCGCAGCAGCCCTCCTGGAAAAGGCCGGCGCAATCGTCGAACCGATCGCCCCGATCATCACCCGCGAGATGCTGGATGGCCTCGATCGCTTCTGGCGGGTCCGTTCGGCGTACGACATCAACGCCCTTCCCGAAGAGCGCCGTGCCAAGGTCCTCCCCGAGATCCTCCGCTGGGTCTCCACCGCCACCGACCTGACCGCGTTCGACGTCTTCCACGGCCACAACCAGATGGCCGCCATGGCCACCGCGGTCAACGCCGCCTTCGCGTCCTACGACTTCCTGATCTCGCCAGTCGCCCCCATCACCGCTTTCCCCGCAGAACTCGCCTACCCCACAGACGACCCCCTGAAGCCGTTTGAACACATCGCCTTCACCGTCCCGTACAACATGTCCACCCACCCCGCCGCCACGGTCAACTGCGGATGGTCCTCCGACGGCCTCCCCATCGGCCTCCAAATAGCCGCCCCCCGCTTCGAAGACATGGCAACCCTCCGCCTCGCAACCACCATCGACTCCCTGCAACGGGACCACCGCGACTGGCCTACCGGCTGAGGCAGTCGCCCCACGTCGTCGTACTGTCGTAGATTCGGACCAGGCTCTGAATCGAGGAATCAGCAGAAGCAGTAGCCATGGCAGACCACGGCAGTGATGACCTCCGCGCCGATTCGCTCCGGCGGGACTTGCTCGCGCACTGTTACCGCATGCTCGGCTCGGTGCGCAACGCCGAGACGGTGTCCAGGGACGTCTTCCGACGCGCAGACTTCCACGGTCTGATCGAACCAACCTCTCCGCAGACGTCGCTGTACCGGCTCGCGACCCAGGCCTGTTTCGCTGAAGTCGACCGCATCGGCCGGCGCCCACTGCCGACGGGCCTCGCCGGACCGAGCGGTGACCCGGAGGGCAAGCTCGCCCAGCGGCCGGAAGTGCTGTGGCTCGAGCCCATTCCCGATGCGCTCGTCGGGGGCGGCCGCGACACTGTCGGGCTGGAAGTCATCGCCGCCTTGCAGTACTTGCCGCCGCAGCATCGGGCCGTGCTGATCCTGCGCGACCTCGAGGGATGGCCGGCGGCCGAGGTCGCCGAAGTGCTCGAAGCCCGCCCGCTAGCGGTCGACGACCTCTTGGCCGAAGCGAGGGTGCTCTTCGAGCCTGGACCAGGCGACGTTGTCGATCACACCCGACCGGATCAACTCGTACTGCTCGACCGATACGCCCAGGCGTTCGAGCAGTACGACGTACCGGCGATTGTCGAGTTGTTCGCCGACGATGCCGTCTGGGAGATGCCGCCTTTCACCTCGTGGTTCCGCGGCGCCAAGAACATCGGACGGCTGATCTCCACGCACTGCCCGGCGAAGGGCCCGGGCGACCAGGTCCTCGTGCCGATCGAGGCGAACGGCCAGCCAGCCTTCGCGGTCTACATGCGCGACCCGACCGACAACACGCACCGCGCATTCCAAATCCAGGTCCTGACGCTCACCGCAGCAGGAATCATCCATGCTGTCGCCTTCTTCGACCTGAGCCTGTTCGACGCCTTCGCCCTCCCAGACCTCCTCGCCGGTCTACCGGAATCCGTCGGCGGTCAGCGCCCGCGTTTCCACATCGAGCGCATCCGGCACAACCACAACGACTGACCAGCCGGACCGCATGCGCAGTTGCGCCCTGTACTCCGTGGGTAGTACGGCTAGCGGGCGGCCGCGTCGAGACGTGCGACGGCCTTCCTCGCCAACTCCTCGAGCGCGGCTCCGTCCAGCGGCTGGAAGCCGGTCACCATCAGTGCGATTCCGTTGTTGCCCTTCGCGATGTGGATGACGTCCATCACGAGGTTGATGCCGCCGGACTTCGCCTTGAGCCGCAGAGCAAGCGTGCGATCACCGACGTTCGGGAACGACAGCCCGCTGGCCTGGAAGGTAGCCGAGCTCCCGTCGGCCGACGTACTGGTGAACTTCGGGCACTGCCGGAACGCGGCGGTGAGTTTCAGGATGCGTTACAACAAGTAACCGATGTCACTGTGCGCGCAGCCCTCGACGGAGCCGTCCAGAAGGTCGACCAGCTCGCTTCGGGCCTTGCCTGTCGGCGGCCTCGGTCCTGTGATGAGAACTGATGGATTGGCGAATTGGGGGAGTGACGATGCGAACAGGGGTTTGTGGGCTATTGGGGATCGAGGTTCCGATTGTGCTGGCGCCGTTCGGGCCATGGGACCAGGTTGATCTTGCGGCCGCCGTCTGCGAGGCGGGCGGCCTGGGAAGTGTCGGGACCGCGGTGCTGCCGTTGGCGCAACTGGAGGCTCAGTGGCAGCGGTTGCGATCGCTGACCGATGCGCCGTTCTCGATCAACCACACAGGTCGCCCCTTCAACGAGGAGACATTCGCAGCGACCCTCCAGGCCGCTCCGAAGGCGATCTCCTTCCACATGGGCGTGCCGGCGGAGTTGATCAAGCGCGCTCATGATCGCGGGATCCTGTGGCTCCAGACCGTCGGCGATCCGGCCTCGGCAGAGGTGGCTCTCGCCGCCGGCGCCGACGTACTGGTTGCGCAGGGCACAGAAGCCGGCGGGAACTCGGGCTGGATCTCCACGCTGGTGTTGGTTCCGGCGATCGTCGACCTGGCCGGCGCAGTACCGGTGCTCGCCGCCGGCGGTATCGCCGATGGGCGGGGACTCGCTGCCGCTCTGGCACTCGGAGCGCAAGGCGCCTGGATCGGTACGCGGTTCCTTGCCACCACCGAGATGGCTGCCTCCGCTGGGTGGAAGGACCGGCTGGTGTCGTCGCGCGCGCTCGATGCCGTCAAGGTCCCGCACAGCGAGGTGGCGATGCCGCCGTTCACCCTGCCGCAGCTCGGCGTACCGATGGCGCCTCGTGCGCTGCGCACCGACTTCATCGACAGGCTAGAGCACGATCCAGCCTCGGTGGACGACGCCGAGCGATCACGCTTGCTCGAGTTGATCCGGAGCGGTCATGGTGACGAGGCCCTGCCGTTTGCGGGTCAGTCGGTGGAGCTCATCCACGACATCGTCCCTGCCGGTGTCCTGGTCAGGCGGATCGTGGCGGAGGCGGATCGGATCCTGACGGACCTGGCCCCGTGATCAGTACTGGCCGTAGACGCTGACCTTGGTGCCGATGGGCGTCTCGGCGAAGATGTGGTGGATCTGGGGACGCATGACCCGTACGCAGCGGTGGCTCGCGGGGTACGTCTTGATCAGGGTGTTCACGCGGGAGCCGTGCAGGGCGATGCCCGGGCGGTCCTTGAGGAAGTAGATCGAGTCGTACATGTACGCGTCGTCGTACAGGCTGCTCTCGTGCGCGCCGGCCCACTTACGCCAGACCTTGCCGGTGCGGTTCGGGGTGTCGTACCCGGGGCCGCCGGTGGAGACCCAGACGATCCGGCGGTACGTCTTGCCGACCACCTGGTACAGCACCTGGCAGGTCTTGTTGACGTAGATGCCGGGCTCCCTGCTCGCGGGCGGGCGCTTTGTTGCCGTCAGCACCGATCGGACGTCGGCGGAGGTGAGACCGCCGCGGCTGATCGGGAGGCCGTTGGTCTCGCGCCAGGCGCAGAGGGCCTGCTTCGCGCGCTTGGTGATCTCGCCGTCGACGTCGCCGACCGGGTAGCCGAGGGCGTCGAGCTTGGCCTCGACCTGCTTCGCGTACGCCGCGGGCGGTCTGGGCTTGGGCTTTGCGGTCGGCTTTGGAGTGGGCTTGACCGTGGGAGTGCTGTTTGGCGTACCGCTTGGCGTCGTGTTGCTGCTGGATGGTGTTTGGCTGGGCGTTGCCGTCTCGGATGGCGAAAAACTTGAGGGGGTCGCCGTGCCGGGATCGGCCGCGACGTCGGCGCAACCGGTGACGACCAGGGCAAGCAGAACCGCACCAGCAACGAGACCACGCCGACCAGCCATGATTTCCCCTCTCCCCATCACTTCTCAGCGTCGCAGAATCACGGCCGTAGGCCCGGAAGACCCGCCGTACTCCGCTGCCGCCCGCCGAGGCTATTACTCCAAGGGGTTCTCGGTGGTCCGCTTCTCCACGCCCGTCACCGAACCGTTGCCATCGGTCTCGTAGAGACCTTTCGACAAGTCCAACAACACGAGGTTGTTGCCGAACGCATCGGCCACGACAACGCACCGCCCGACTGGGATGTCGAACGGCTCCGTGATGATCCGGCCGCCGGTTTCGACGAACACCCGGGCAGCCTCGTCGGCATCTTCGACAAGCCAACTCGGCGCGTAGTCGAGCTCCGTCGCAAGCACGATCTCGGTGTCTGCGTCGGGCAATGCGAGACCCGCTTGCCCGATCTCGTCGCTCCGCCACAGGAGTTGGTGGCCGAGCTTGTCCCGATAGAACCCGAGCCCGCTCTCGAGATCCGGCACTCGAACCATCACCGCATCGACCTTCCGCAGCAGGGGTTCCGTACTCGGCTCCCCACTGCTGTCGGGGCTGTTCATGCCGGAGTCGTCAATACCGGCGGATCCGTGCGCAGCCGGCTGTACAGATACCCATCCCGATACTCACCGGCCCTGAACTCACACGCGCGAATCACGCCTTCAAGCTGGAACCCAGCCTTCTCCAACGACCGCTGCTCAGCCTTGTTCTCCGGATGCGTAGCCGCCTGGATCCGCTGCACCGGCGTATGCAGGAACAAGTACTCGGTCAGCATCTTCTGAGCCCGCCACCCGATCCCACGCCCTCGGAACTCGGGCAACAATGAGATCCCGATCTCCCAGTACGTCGTGATCTCGTCGAACGACCCCGCCGTCCACACGACAAACCCAGCAGCCTTCCCACGCTCGTCGACCATCAACTTCCCGTGGTCGTCCGCCAGGAACCCGTCCTCCTCAAAGTCCCGCGCCGCCTTCTGCGCATCCCTGAACCCACCCCAGTCCAACCCGATCAACCCCGGCTCAACAGCAAACCGCCTGAACATCCCCAAGTCGTCCTCAACAGCTGGCCGCAACCTCAACTCGTCCACCGCCAGACCCCTTCCGCCGATCCCCAGACCCATCCGACAGTACGACGCCCCACCGTCAATCCCGGTTCGTCCCACAGAGAGGAAGCGGCGACCACGAGGGCAGGCCGCTTCGCCCGCTCCGCGGTCCGGGGCGGCGGGCGAGTAGCCGGTCAACTGAAACGAGCCGGTACGCCGAGCCGCGTTGGCTCGGCGTACCGGCTCGTTCGTCCTGTCCGGGCGGCTGCGTCAGAGACCGAGGTCGCGGAGGAACTCAGGCTTGTAGGCCTGCATCACCACATAGTTCCTGTCCGGGGTCTCGACGCCTTCATAGCTGGGCTCGGGGGCGTCCTCGTCCTCGGGAACGCTCGGGTCCGTCCACTCCTGCTTCGCGTGGCTCCATCGTGACAGCTTGTAATCGGCGGTCAGGTGATCGTCCGTGACGACCTCACGCACCGTCTTCTCGGCCTCGCGAGCGTCTTCCTCGGTGTTCGCGTAGATCAGCAACCGCGAACCGTCCCGGGTCACCGTCACCTGGCCCCCGAGCCGCTTCTTCGCGTCCTCATCCACACCCAGCGCCCGCAGCCGCTCCCAAAACGACAACCCATGCTCAGAGTCGTTCAGCTCAACCTCAACGCGGTACTCGTCAGCCATGACCACACCTTACCGACCCACTGCGCCTTACCCGCGCAACCCTCGACGGGGTGAGGGGTCATGGTGGCGGCCTGTTCGCTCCGCAGCACTTCTTGTATTTGGTCCCCGAACCGCACCAGCACGCCTGGTTCCGCCCTGGTGGCCACTCGACAACCGTGCCTTGGTCGTACCCGCTGACGATGTTCGGAAGATCGTCGGTGTGCTTGGCGTTGTCAGCCAGCTCCACGAGGCGCGTCCAATCAGCACCTTCCAGCTGAGCCGCTACGACCCGGCCTCCATCCTGGGCTCGAAGTACACGCTCGACCTTCAGGTAGTAGGCGGCAGGCCGCTCCAGCGGGATACCGGTTCCCGATGGTCTGTCCAGCGATTCAAGGAGCTCGCGAGCCCAGAAATGAAGTCGTCGTTCAACCACCTTGGGTTCATTGATGATGGCGCGGAGTCTCAACTCCTTCTGTCGCTTTTCAAGGTGACCGATCTTGGCCAGCAGATCTGTATCGGTGAGGCGGATCCCGGCTTCCCATCTCAGCCTGCGGCAGGTTGCGGCCAGATGTAGGAGACGGGACGCCCTTGCAGGAATGCCGGCATCCTCGCGAGTAACGCATTCGATGGCCAGCGTGCACAGGTAGAGAGCGAGTTCCGGGTCGTGCTGCTCGACCATCTCGACTGCGCGCAGCCACGACTTGCTGAAGATTCGCCACGGCTCCAACACCGCGTCGAGTTGGGCGTAGGCGTCGTCATCCTCGTATTCGTCGAACAGATGCTCGGCGTAGTTGAGGCGGGCCGAGTCGGCGTACTCGCCACCCTTGAACACGAGCTCCTTCCAAATCACTACCGCCTGCTCCACGTCGCCGTCCTGGAGATGGTCTTGGGCAGCGTCCAACAAGACCGCACATCGATCGAGCGGCTTCTCGGTCCGGTAAGTGCGGATCTCATCCGCGATCGGGCGTTCCATGCCAGAGAAAGTAGGCGGTCCAGACCTCACCGGATGGCCCTTCTTGCAGGCTGTGGATAACAGGCGCTCCGGCCTGCCCCGGTGAGTCGAGTGGGCGAGGCCCGCGGTGCCGTGGACCTGGTCAAACCGCCTGACCCACGGAAGACGTCATCGCTGACAGTGACATCTAGGACCGAAGAATCCCCGGAGTTCGATCACCTATACTTCTGAGTCATGGAGCTGAGGCATCTCGAACACTTCGTCGCCGTCGCAGAACAGAAGCACTTCACCCGAGCCGCGGAGGCGATGTCGATCTCGCAGTCGGGCCTCTCCGCCTCGATCCGCGCACTCGAACGTGAGCTCCGCGCCTCCCTCTTCGTCCGCAACACCCGCAGCGTCGAACTCACCGAAGCCGGCCGAGCCCTCCTCTGCGAAGGCCGGCGCACACTCGCCGCCGCCGAAGCCGCGAAGGACGCCGTCGCCGCAGTACAGGGCCTGCTGCGCGGCCACCTGACCGTCGGCTTGGAGCAGTGCCTGGGAGTTGTGGATGTACCCGCGCTCCTGGCGAAGTTCCGTTCGGCGTACCCGGGCGTCGAAATCGAAGTACGCCAAGGCGGCTCAACCCCGATGCTCGACGAGTTGGCCTCCGGCCGCCTGGATATCGCCTTCGTAGCAACCGCTGGTCACCCGATCGACGGCCTGGACCTCCGCCCCCTGTCGACCGAATCCATGGTCATGGTCTGCTCCGCCGAACACCGCCTGGCCAACGCACCCGAGGTCACCCTCCAGGATCTGGCGGGGGAGGCGTTCGTGGACTTCGACCCGACCTGGGGCGCCCGCGCGATCTCCGACCAGGCCTTCGCCACAGCCGGCGTCGCCCACCCCGTCACGATCGAGGTAAACGACGTCCATACCCTCCTGGCCCTGGTCAGCCACAACCTGGGCGTTGCCCTCGTCCCCGAACGCATCGCCGCCAAACGAGGCGACCACATCACCGTCCCCCTCGTCCCCAACTCAGCCGACTCCTGGCAGGTCTCAGTAGCCATCCCCACCGGCTCCGCCGCCTCCCTAGCCGCCGACGCCCTAATCGGCATGCTCCCGACGACGCTGTCCGTCAGCTAGCCAACCGCGCTCTGGTCGCCCTGGTCGGCTAGTCGGGCCAGGCGCCGAAGCGGGCGCTTGGTTCGCCGCGGTCGGTGAGGAGCCAGGCTTCGATGCGGGCGCCGCGAAGACTCTGGTCGATCTCGCTCAGAAGGGCGCCGTATCGGGTAGCGTCCGGAAGCGCGATGACGATGCGCGAATCCTGATCGGCACCTCTCATCCGCATCGCCCTGAGCAACGCAGTTGCCAGCCAATGTGACGCCTGCAGCGTCGATGGCATGGGCTTGGGCTCGCCGGCTTTGGGGCCGCGGGCATGCGTCGGGCCGGGATACCCCTTCACCTCGACCATCAGCCGCACACCGTCGCGATCGGCGATGACATCCGTACCTTGCTCCTGCGCCTCGGTGTCCGCGACTCGAATGATCCGCCAGTTCTCCCGGACGAGCCAGCCGACGAGGGCGCCCTGAACTGCAACTTCGTGAGGCCAAGGATGAGCGGGCGGATTGCTCCGTACGGTGCTCGGCGGGGGAGCCGACTGGCTGGATACGGCACCATCGGACCGCACCAGACGGTTGACGATCGTGCCGCTCGCCGCGTCCCTGACGAGCAGCCCTTCGGTTGCCAACTGCCGACAACGCTGGTTGATCTGCTGGTGCAGCTTGCCGAGTCGCTCGGCCAGCTGGGCGTCCGTCATGCCGTCGGTGTGGCCCTCGAGGACCTGAATAACCTCGTCGCGGAGACTCATCTGACCGCCACCTAGCTTTAGCCGCGCCTATCCGTACTCCGATTATGCGTCGCTGGTGGATTGCCGACGATCAGTCCGTATCACCACGAATCGCCCGTACGCCGGCTGTCGGCGTACGGGCGATGCCGCCACGGCCCAACGCTTCCTATTCGCAGGTGAAGGTGTCTCGGGACACCACGACGACACCGTTGGCGTTCATCGTGAACTTGCCTGACAGCCGGAGGTTGAGCGTCGAACCGTCGGTGCCCCGGAGGGTGCTGCGAAGCCGGTACTGCGACACGCGTGAGGTGTCGCCCTCCTCGGTAAAGGAGGTCACCACCGCGTTCACCTTCTCGCGGTATGTGCCCGAGTACGTCGGTAGTCCGGCGGCGTCCGGGATCAGTTCGACCAGGCCGTTGATGACGCCGTTGACGTGGAACTCTCCCTCGGTTTGGCCGCCAGGCGCGGTGACCAATCGGTACCCGCCGGACCGGACCTCGTGGAACGTCCCCGCCCAGGAGACGCATGGGCCGTCGCCAGGTGCGAAGTGTTCGTAGGCGTTGTAGTCCTCGATGAGGAACGCGTGTTCGGCCCCGCCCGCCGCGGACGCGGGGCCGGCAGCGACTCCGACAAGGGCGAAGGCGCCGAGCACGGTGGCCAGCTTGTGTTTCATGACAGGACTCCTCTGATGCCGATCTGTTCAGCCGAGCACGCAGGTGACGGCGGCCGCCATGAAGGCGATCGCGCCGAGGATGAGTGCGGTCAGGGTGGCCGCGGAGAACGAGCCGACCCGGCGGCGGTGCTCGACGGCGAGTACGACAGCGACCGCACCGAAGACCTGTGGCCAGCCCGACCAGAAGGCGACGTACGTGACGGCCGCTGCGATGGCGAGACCGAGCGCTGTCGCGGACAGCCGCCTCGGCGAGCCGGCTCGGGCACGGAGACCGAGCCAGACTGCGATGAGCATCGCGGCGACCACGATCCCGACGTACAGGGCGATTTCGGGCAAGGTCGTTGCTGGGCCTCCGTCCGGGTCGGAGTTGAGGCCGAACACCTCGCCGGCTGTCATCGTGAGGCCGAAGGTGACTGCGCCGGTCACCGCGGCGATCACCGGGTTGAGCACGTCGAATCGGTTCGACGTTGTGGTGGCGGTGCTCATGGGAGCCCCCTCTGGATTGGAATTGAGGCTTCGAGAGCACCACGGTTGGCCGCCAGGACGGATCCGTCACGGGACGGGGTCCGACCGGGAGGCCCTCCCGTACGCCCCGGGACTTCTGTCCCGGGACAGCCGGCCCGATCGGGCGCACACTTTGGGCATGGGAGCGGTGCGCGACGACGACCGAGTACGCCGGATCGGCGGCTGGTCGGTCGCTGCGCTCACCCTGGGCCTATTCGCGACGATCCCGTTCTCACTAGCGGGCGGTGTCATGTCCCGTCCCGGGATTGTCTCCTCGGGCCCCTCATGGTGGAACGGTCTGATCGTCGCCGGCTTCGCTCTCTCGGGTGCCGCACTGATCCAGTCGCGGCCACGGAACTGGATCGGCTGGCTACTGGTCGTCTCGGGGTTGCTCCAGGTGACCAATGTGGCCGTCGACGCGTACGCCACACGCGCGCTCACCGACCCTGACCACTCCCTGCCGCTGGGCCTTGCTGCGGCGTGGCTCGCATCGTGGACCTGGATCCCGTCGCTGCTCTTGCCGGTGATCGTGCTCCCGCCGCTGTATCCCACCGGCCGACCGGCGTCGTCATTCTGGTCGTGGCACGTGCGGGTGGCGCTCCTCGGCATCGGGCTGATCGTGGTGGCGGCTGCGACTAGCCCAGGTGGCGTTGACGACACCGTGCGGGGAACCCGCCTGCCGTGGGACGCCCCGACCTGGTGGGTGTGGGTAGTCGGGCTGTCGGCGGCCGCCCTCCTGATTTCCACCGCGGCAGTCACCGTGATCGGGACCCTGGTCCGCGCGATCCGAGCCAAGACCCCGGAGCGGCAGCAGTTGTTGTGGCTGCTCAGCGTGGTCGCGGCGATGTTGGCCACGGTGTTCACGGAGTACGGCGTACTGTTCGGAATTGCCTACGGCCTGGTTCCCGTCGCCGTGACGATCGGCGTACTGCGCTATCGGCTGCTCGGCATCGAGGTAGTGCTGCGTCGCACCCTGCTATATGTCCCCATGACGTTGCTGGTGGCTCTCGTCATCGGCGGGCTCACGACTGCGTTCGCCCGGCTCGTGCCCGAAGGACCGTTGCCGCTGCTGGCCGCGTCAGCAGTGGTGGCGGTGCTGGTGGTGCCCGTCGCCGGGCGGTTGCGGACCCTCGTCGATCGGCTGGTTCTTGGGGAGCGTGCCGATCCACTCACTCTCGTGGACCGGGTCGGTGCCGGGCTCGAGGTCGAGCACGATGACCCGGTCGCCTCGATGCTTGAGGCAGTCGCCTCAGCCGCCGGTACGTCGTACGCCGTCGTCCGGGACATCCACGGTGGGGTGGTCGCCAAGGTGGGTGAGGCCGCAGGCGCAACGATCGATCTCCCGCTGCGCCACAGGGGAGTGCAGCTCGGCACGTTGACAATCGGGCCGCGCCGCGGCGCAACTGGGGTCACCGAGCAGGATGCGCGGCTGGTGACGGCTCTCGCGCCGCACCTGGCTGTCGTCGTTGGGGCGGCACGGCTCGCCGAGGAGCTCGCCCGCGAACGCACGCGGGTCACCACAGCCACCCTCGCGGAACGGGACCGTCTCCGCAGGGACCTGCACGACGGGCTCGGTCCCTCGCTCGCCGGCATCGCGCTGGGTCTGCAGGCCGCTAGCGCCGCACACCGCATCGATCCCGATGCAGTACCCGCGCTGCTCGAGCGAACACATGCCGAGGCCGAGGTGGCGGTCCGCGAGATCCGCCGGGTCCTCGACGGGCTACGGCCGACATCGCTCGACCTGCACGGGCTCGAAGGTGCAGTGCGAGACACCGCATCCTCGCTCGGCATGGGTCATCCCGGCGGTCCGGCGTTCGATCTCAAGACGGATGCGTTGCCTTTGTTGCGGCCTCAGGTCGAGGAGGCGGCGTTCCGGATCGTGGCGGAGTCCCTGACGAATGTCGCGCGACACTCGGCGGCCGTCCACTGCGCCGTACGGCTCAATCGTGCGAACGGAGATCTTCGTGTCAGGGTGTTGGACGACGGTAGGGGACTGAGTCCTGGCGCCGGTTCGGGACATGGCCTCGAATCGATGCGCCGGCGTGCCGCCGATGTCGGAGGCAGCCTCCTCGTGGAACCCGCGAACCCGCACGGGACGCTCGTGACCGCAGTACTGCCGCTGGAGCTGTCATGACGATCCGCGTGGTGCTGGCCGACGACCACCCGATGTACCGATATGGGCTGACCGCGATCCTCGAGCAGGCCGAGGCGATCGACGTGATCGCCAGCGTGGGGGACGGGGCGGCGTTGGTGAGTGCGGTGGGGGAGTTCTCGCCGGACGTCGTGCTCACCGACCTGTCCATGCCTCGCTTCGACGGTGTCGCGGCGATCACGCAACTGCTCGCGACGCAGCCCGAGCTGCCGATTCTCGTGCTCACCATGCACGAGGACGACGAGCACGTCTTCGCGGCGCTCCGCGCGGGCGCCCGCGGCTACCTCGTCAAGGGCTCCGATGGGGAGGAGATCGTCCGCGCCGTCCATTCGGTCGCCTCGGGTGAGGCGGTGTACGGCGGTGCCGTCGCCCGGCGGATCGTCGCCTTCTACTCCGGTCGTCAGGTCGAGTCGCCCACGGCTCGCGCCTTCCCGGACCTCACCCCTCGCGAGCGCGAGGTGCTGGAGTTGTTGGCCGCCGGCTGCCGCAACCACGAAATCGCCCGCCGCCTGGGCATGTCCGAGAAGACCGTCCGCAACCACGTCTCTCAGGTCCTCACCAAACTCCAGGTCCCCGATCGCACAGCCGCCGCCCTCAAGGCAAAGGAATCCGGCATCGGCAATCCTCCAGTCGGCTTTCGCTAACGCGCACCGCCCGTACTACGTGACGTCGTACGGGCGATGCGGTGTGCTGACGGGGTCCGGTGGGTCGTGCAGCGACTGCGCAGGCTGCTCGATGTCTCACGGTCGGTGGCGATAGCGTTGCCCGTATGGCGCGCAACGACGATCCTCATCTGTCCCCGGCCGGCCAGGCTGAGCTGCTGGAGCAGTTCAAGGCGAGTCTTACCGGCCTGGGGGCCGACGAGCTACGCAAACTGCTTCCGCAGGTTCTAGCCGCTGCGATGCCAGGGGTGGATCCGTTCGAACAGACACCACCGCCGTCGAGGCGGCGAGCTCGTCGTGACGACGTGACTACCTACCAGGTGCGTGTCGATCTCACCGGGACCAAGCCACCGGTCTGGCGGCGACTGGAGCTCGCCTCTGACCTGTTCTTGAACGAGGTCCACGAAGTCCTCCGGATCGCGTTCGGCTGGACTGACAGCCACTTGCACGAGTTCGCCTCGGGCAAGGACTACTACCACCACCTGACCGAGCACTACCTTTGTCCGTTCGAAGCCGACGAGGGCAAGACTGGCGTCCCGGAAGGGGATGTACGCCTCGACGAGGTGCTTGCGAAGCCGGGCGACAAACTCCTCTACCTGTACGACTTCGGCGACGACTGGATGCACGTCATCAAGCTCGAAGCCGAGCGGCCGCGGGACGAGTCCGCTCCCAGCGCCGTTTGCATCGACGGCCGCCGCCCTGGCCCGAGCGAGGACTGCGGCGGGGTGTATGGCTACGGGTTGATTGCCGCCGCCCTCGATCCCGGCCATCCCGAGCATGCTGAGGCGGTCGCCGAGTATTCCGATATGTACGGCGACGACGCCAACCCGGGCCACTACGCCCCCACCCCGTTCGACCTCGAGTCGATCAACAAGACCCTGGCCGATCCCAGTGAGGGCCGACCGGGACTTCTTCTCGGACCGCTCGGCGAACTCGCGGACGCAATCCGCCCCATGGCCCAGAGATTCCTGTTCGAGCAGATGATCGAAGACGCGGACCTGGACGGCTCTGTTGAGGTCGACGCCGATACCGCGGCCCGGATGGTCTCGCCGTACAGCTGGCTGCTGGATCGCGTCGGGGCTGACGGCATCAAATTGACCGAGGCCGGCTACTTGCCGCCTGTCCACGTGGAAGCCGCCATGGCCGATCTCGGACTGGGCGAAGAATGGATCGGCAAGGGCAACCGTGAGATCCAGACCCTGCCCGTACTACACCTGCGAGAGTCGGCACAGGCTATGGGCCTGCTGCGCAAGCATCGTGGAACACTCGTACTTACGAAGCGCGGACGTGCCGTCCGCAGTGATCCGCTCGCACTGTGGTGGCAACTCGCCGAACAGATGCCACCACGCTCCAGGGACGCCTGCGAAACCCAAGCCGGACTCCTGCTCCTGGCCACTGTCGCCGTACCCTCCACCGATGATCCGAACAGGACGATCGCGGAGCTTCTCACTGCGATCGGCTGGAGGGACCTCGATGGAACACCGATAACGCCGTCGATGGCCGGCCAGGCGGCCTGGGACACCGATGCCGTACTGCGCCGCCTCGGCGCCCTCATCGATGAGCCACGCATCCACCGCCGGTCCGCGAAGTCCACACCGGAAGGCGTGGTGTTCGCCAGGGCCGCACTGCGCACCTGGCCCGGCACGACGTACCACTAGGCGTAGTCCCTCGGGGGAGGTGTCCGCAGCGAGGTCTCGTCGTCGCCCCACAGGGGCAGGGATGCTCTCGAGACAAACAATCGCCCGTACGCCGACCGATCGGCGTACGGGCGATTCGCTGAAATACTCACACCATCGGTGTCACCAGGCGTAGTCCTCAGGGGCCGTCTTGTACCCCGGGAAGATCTCGTCGAGCTTGGCCAGCGTCTTGTCGTCGAGCTTCACATCGACCGCACGTACCGCCGACTCGAGCTGCTCCATCGTCCGCGGGCCCACGATCGGCCCGGTGACGGCCGGCTGGTGCAGCAACCACGCAACCGCCACGTCGCCCGGCTCATGCCCAAGCTCATCCGCAAGCGCCTCGTACTGCTCAATCTGCGGCCGCAACCTCTCCACAGTCTCCTTCGCACGACCCTCAGTACGGCGTACGCCCTCGTTCTCCTTGCGGAGCACGCCGCCGAGCAGACCACCCTGGAGTGGCGACCACGGGATGACGCCGAGGCCGTACTCCTGTGCCGCCGGCAGCACCTCGCGCTCCACGTCGCGGACAATCAGGTTGTAGATCGACTGCTCGCTGACGAGCCCGGTGTAGTTCCGCTTCTCCGCAGCCGCCTGCGCCTGGGCGATGTGCCACCCGGCGAAGTTGCTGCTCCCGGCGTACAGGATCTTGCCCTGCTGTACTGCGACCTCCATCGCCTGCCAGATCTCGTCCCACGGCGTGGCTCGGTCGACGTGGTGGAACTGGTACAGGTCGATGTAGTCGGTCTGCAGCCGCTTCAGACTCGCGTCGAGGGCGCGGCGGATGTTGAGCGCGGAGAGCTTGCCCTCGTTCGGCCACCCCTCACCCATGTCGCCGTAGACCTTGGTGGCCAGCACAGTCTTGTGCCTGTTGGCCGGGTCCTTCGCGAACCACTCACCAACGATCTCCTCGGTGCGCCCCGGGTAGATCGACCGCCCATACCCGTTGGCGGTGTCGAAGAAGTTGATCCCCTTCTCATGAGCTGCATCCATGATCGCGTGGGAGTCCTCCACGCTGGTGTGCGGCCCGAAGTTCATCGTGCCCAGGCAAATACGGCTGACGGTTAGGCCGGTCCGGCCAAGATGAGTGAATTCCATACCTCCCAACCTCCCTCTCGCACCCTGAGATGTCCAACAGGAGAATCCACTCAGTTCCATCACTAGTCCTTCTGAGTCTGAGCTGAGCCGGGTACGACGTGCCGCGGGTGCGGGTCGCGGTCACGGTGAGGTCCTAGGCTCGTCGGCTACCAAGTTCGACGTCGGCGGCTACAAGCTTGCGGCTGAGATTTCGGGGGAGGGGGCGCCAACGGTCGTCTTCATCTCCGGCAGCGGCGACGCCGGCGATTCCTGGGACGCCGCCATGTCGGCTCTGCGGTGGTCGACAACCCTCATGACCTACGCCCGCGCTGGAATCGGCGAGAGCCAGATCCCAGCCGACCCGACACCGCGCTTGGTCAGCGTCGCGGCGGAGGAGTTGCGCCGGCTGCTCGCGGCGACTGACATCGCGGGACCGTTCACCCTGGTCGGCCACTCGATTGGAGCGCTGATCGGCCTGGTCTTCGCCGCGCAGTGGCCAGAGAATCTCGCCGGCCTGGTTTTGGTCGATGCCACCGACATCCAACTGAATCTTGAAATCGAGGAACCTATCCTCGTCTTCGCCGACGGCGGCAGGGAGGACCACCTGTCGTTCGATGTGGTTGCCAGTGCGGACGAAGTCACCCGCAGCGGACGTGCCCTCGACGTACCGAGTGTTGTCATCACCAGCCGCGTCGGCCGCTGGCTCGATGTCGCCGACCCTGAGCCCTGGCGACCATTCAGCCTCGCCCAGCTTGATAAACGATGGCAACGCCACCACCGTGCGTTCGCGGCCGACCTGGGTGCCACGCACAAGGTCGCCCGCCTCGGCGGCCAATACATCCAGAAGGACGCCCCAACCATCGTCGCCGAAGCAATCGACAACCTCGTCGACTCAGCTGGCCGGCGATGATGGCCTTAGCCATCCGTAACACGTGCCACGGTCAGGCGAGGGCAGCTCGGTGATCGAGAAGATAACTGTTACCCCTGTGGGCCTGCCGACTGGCGAGCTGATGGCCGATGCTCAACTGATCTGGGACTACCACCAGATGAACCATGTGCTGCGGCCGGCCGACGTAGGTATCGGTGTCGGCAGTCACGATCTCGGCGTCGCGACCTTCGCAGCCCGACTCTTCCACCAAGGGCTGTTCCCGACGCTCGTCTTCACGGGAGCGAACAGCCCGACCACTGTCGCCCGCTTTCCTCGCGGCGAGGCAGTCCACTATCGCGACCACGCCATCGAGCTCGGAGTGCCCGCCAGCGCCATCGTGGTTGAACCTCTCGCCACCAACACCGGACAGAACGTCGCATTCACTCGCGACCTCCTCGCGGCCCGCGGCGAACGTGTCGGATCGGTGTTGGTCATGTCCAAGCCCTACATGGAACGCAGGGCGTTCGCCACATGCCAGAAGCTGTGGCCAGACGTACAGATCGTGTGTGCTTCCGAGCCGATCGAGTTGGCCAATTACATCAACGGCATCGGCGACGCTGGACTTGTTCTCGACATGCTGGTCGGGGACCTACAACGCGTCATCGAGTACCCAGCTCTCGGCTTCGCCATCGAGCAAGAGGTGCCAGATGATGTCTACGCGGGCTTTGCACGCCTGATCGATGCCGGGTACACCAGCCGGCTGATGACATAACAGAGGCTGTTGGCAACTTTCTCGTCAATCAGTCCCCAGTCAGCCGGGGATCCCGCCGGCCGCAGAGATCTTCAGGTCCAGCTCTCGCCAGCCGTCGGGCCCCGATCGAGCCAGCGAGCGACCGACCGCAGTCAGAAGTTCCTGTGCTTCACCGATCATGAGTGGAGCCCTCTCGCTTCGGGTTGCTGTCGATGGTGACGCGTACGGAGTCGTTGTCCCAGTCGGTCAGTAGCTCTGCTTCCTTGGTCGGATCCATGCCGTGGGCAGATTGGCGTGGATGATCGATGATTGGCTCGCGCTCCATAGCTGTCTGGAAGTCAGCGATAGTCTCGAGCAATGGGCGGCAGCTGAAACCAGCGGCAGCTGCGCGACCGGCATCGACTGCCCAGGTTCCTGGTTGAGTACGCCAGAGTGGAATCTCGGTCCATTGCTTGACGCCGTGCGTGTCGAGCCGCTTCGGATCGACCCAGACGGGCGTGGTCTTGTTGCCGGTGAGCTTGATGCAGCTAGAGATCAGATCTTCGTAGGTAGCGAAGCCCGGGGGAGCGGCTAGGTTGTAGGCGCCGCCTAGGCTGGCCTCGATCGCCTTCAAGATGAACGAGCTGACATCGCGGACATCGACCGGCTGGATCGACTGCCGGCGAGGCTCAGGCAGTAGCCAGCGTCCGCCGCGCGTCGCTCGTTCGAGCAATTTCATACCTCGGCCGATGTACTCGCCCGGCCCTAGAATGACGCCGGGACGAAGCAAAAGCGCGTCGGGAGATGCCGCGGTGGCAGCAAGCTCGCAGCCAGCCTTCAACGTTCCATAGCGCAGCGGTACCGGCATGTCGGCTAGCTCAGGAGAAGACTCGGTGTACTCAGAGTGCGACGGCCAAAGCGGCGACCGTTCGTCGACGGGTTCGTTTGGCCAGTCGCGGTAGGCGCTCACGGTAGATATGAGGACATATCTGCCGGCCTGTTGATCCAGCGCACCAAGCACACGCGCGACGTCCGCTGGCTCGAAGGCGCTCGTATCGATCGTGGTGTCCCAAGGTCCGATTTTAGCGAGTCGTTTGAGGTCGTCGCGTGAGCCACGGTCGCCTCGAACATGCGCTGCGCCTCGCGGCGGTGAACCACTTTGACCCCGCGAGAATGCACTGACTTCCCATCCGCGAGCGAGCGCATCCATGATCAACCTGCGGCCAAGGAACCACGTCCCGCCCAGAACGAGGAGTCGCATGGTGCCGATCATGCCGGACCAGATCACGCGCCGCGACTCGTGGCCGTGAGCATCTGAGCGAGGTGGCTAAGTCGGAAGTACCCCTGTCCAATCAGCGACGTCTATCACTTGGTGGTCTGGGGTCACGGTGATCCGGAAGGTCTCCAGGCCTGGTTCGCCGGAGGTGTGCCACCTCGCGAGCGCGCGTTCAACCTTGTCCCACAGCTGCTCCGGTCCTCCTTGCCGTACCGACCAATCGCCGGGTCCGCCGGTGAAGACGGCATAGGAGTCGTCGTCCTGGACGACCAAGTGCTCCGGTGTGCCGTCATCGGCGAAGAGTTGCAGGTACTGCGCGCTAGGTACGGCGAGCTGCGCAACCATCTGCGCCGGTCCATATGAGCTGATGACGTCAGGCCCGAACGCCGTCGATCGTGATGGAACACCGTTGGCAAGCACGGGGATGATCGCTGGCTGGGAAGCGTGCGCCCGGGCAGGCATGAAGCTCACGTAGCCAGGTAAGAATCTGCCTTCGGCGGCACCAGCGCCAGTGACGGTCAGCTTGGCCAGGCCTGTGCCGCCGAGCCACCCAGAGAGAGTCACGAGGATCACAGTTCCCGGATGGGCTTGCGCGATCCATGCCGGCGGGACATTTCGTAGACCGCACGTCGCGATGATCCGGTCGTATGGAGCGCCGCCGGGCACGCCGTTGAGGCCGTCACCTGCCACCAGATGGGGGTGGTAGCCGACCCTGTCCAAGGCCTGTCGCGCTTTGGCGGCGACAGTTGGATCGACCTCGATCGACGTGATGTTCTCGTCGCCGAGCCGGTAACACCCCAACGCAGTGGAGTAGCCGGTGCCAGTTCCGACCTCGAGTACCCGGTCGCCATCGCGGACATCGAGGTCTTCCCACATCTGCACCACCAGGCTGGGCAACGTCGACGACGAAGTTGGCGTTCCGTTCACCGCAGAGGCGACGTCAGACGGTGCGATGTGGCCATCGAGCTGCGTGACGTGGGAGCTGTCGGTGTAGGCAAGCTCCAGCCAACGCCGTACGCCGGATCGCTGGGGGTCGACCGGATCCCAAAGGGTCGGACCGGCTTCCGCCTCAACCCTGGTGAAGAACTCCGGCACGAACTCATGCCGCGGCACGTTCTCCACCGCATCGCGCCACTGGGGCGAACGTACGTTTCCTTCATCCGAGATCTGCTGTGCAAGCCGATGACGAAGCCGAGCCGCGTCCTGATCGACCATCTCCGGTGTCACAGTCTTCCCTCCAAGGCATCGGCGAAGGCGGCCGCCATAGGTAGGCCGGTCGGTGGCTCCATCCATGCCCACTGACCGTTCGGGTTGCACTCCAGAAAATGTGGCGCACCGTGCCGGTCCACGGCGAAATCGAAACAGCCGAACTCCAGGCCGAACCGCTTCAGATAGGCCTGTAGCCGCGGAACCATTCCAGCCGGTGGTTCCACCACCTGGTACGACAGCGCATCGTAGTCAGCCCGCCAATCCAGCAGCATGGCAGCTGACTCGATGCGGACGCAGAACACCCGATCACCCACGACGGTGATGCGGAGATCAGCGACCTTGTCCAAGACCTCGGCCTGGAACAGATGAGCGGTGCCTGCGACGTTCTGGTCGATCTCGTCCGGTTCTACTCGTTGTGTCCAGAGACCCATCGGCCGGCCGTCCCGCAGTACATCGGTCAAACGCAACGGCTTGTAGATCACTGGCGCGTACTTCCGCGCAAACGCACGCGCCGCAGCCAGGTCGGACGTGATCAGCGTCGGCGGTACTTCGAAGCCGAGTTGGACAGCTGTGGACAGCTGAGATGGCTTGTACTCAGCCGCCCAGTTGTGGTGCGGGTGATTGACATAACGGCAGGCCAAGCTGGCCAGAACCCCACCGAAGCCTTCCGTGGCCTGGACGGCTGCGAAGTCCCGATCTTGGTTGCTGAGCCCAGGAAACCGGTAGAGGCTCGGCCGCCGCCAATACACCGCGCTGACCTCGGCCAGATCCATCTCCCGGCTTGTCGTTCTCAGCTCACCCTGCCACTGTCCGGAAGTTGTGTTGAGCACCGCTGCCAGGGTGACATCGCGTGGGAAGTCTCCGGGGTCGACCCTCACGAGCTGGCAATGCCCGCGACGGTTCAACTCAGCGATTACGAGATCTGCTGTGGGGTCATCGACCTCGGTAACAACCAGTACTGCGGGTCGATCACCGGTTGACGTAGGCATCAGTCGCGATCGCCGTCATGACCGGTGTCGCTATCGGGTGCCGGGTTGCCGCTACCGTCCCGACTCGTCCCGGTCCGCGGGCTGGTGTTCGTGGCCGAGCCGTGCTTGCCAGCCTCGATCGGCTCAACAAGAGCACCTTCGACATCGCGGTAGCGGGCGGTCTGGGTGGCTGGATCGATTTCAACGCTCGTGTAGGGGAGTTCGACCATCTTCGATAGCTCGCTGACCCGGGTCAGTCCCCACGGCGTCACTGCGGCTTTGGCTGTCATGTTGCCCCTCTTTCGTCAGTGTTGGTGATCAGTTGGAGCGGCGGACGAGCGCAGGTGACAGGGCATCGGTACGCCCGCCCGCCGGTCGGTGGGTGTTTGCTTCGGAGCCGCCGTGAACCGGTCCGGTGTGCGGAGCGCCCCCAGTGATCAATCCGGAGCTTGTCGCCAAGTACGCCGTACTTGAGGTGACGCGGCGGCGACCAGGACTCGGGCGCCAGTGATGTGTTCGAACCGATCCTTGATAGCCGCCGGCGCGCTCAGGAGGGCGAAGTGCAGCATGCTGGGAACGACCACAGCGGTCACCTCGTACCGATTGACCGCCTCAACCAACGCTTCAAAGGCCGCCGGGGCTGTTTCGAGATGCTCGATATAGACAGTGCCGAGGGTGAAGCCCTCAATCTCGGCGAAGAGCTCCAATCGCTCCTTGGTGTCGTCTAGTTCGGCGTCGGTCATCATTAGATGCCGACGGATGTATCCGAGCAGCAACGGCCGTGTGTGGTCGACGTTGATCACTACTGCCTCACACAGGCCGAGCATCTTGCGCTCCGCGATCACTATTCCCCCTGGTGAGTCGATCGTCGTGCCTGGGTTTCCCCTCGTAGCGTGGAGACATCCTCTTAGAAGGTGAGGGTGATGGCTGAGGCACGACGGAAGTTTGATCGGGAGTTCCGCGAGGGTG
>NZ_SLWM01000043.1:0-31033 GCF_004342085.1 Kribbella orskensis | reverse complement strand
GGGTGCAGGCCCCGGCCCCAGGGCCCCAACACCCACAGCCCCACCAACACCCCTGACCTCCGCCAGCCAAAACCATTCCCCAACAGGCTCTACAAAGTGCCAGTCGCCACATAACCCGCCAGCGCCGGCCGTGCCGCGCCAGCGCCGGCCGTGCTGCGCCAGCGCCGGCCGTGCCGCGGCGGTGGCTGGCGGGTTGCTCGACCGCTGGCGGCTTGTACAAGGTGCCAGTCGCCACTTAACCCGCTATTGGGCCTCGACGCTGCTGCGAGCGCGCGATGGCGCGCCGGATTCGGGCGACCAGCTCGGCGGGCTGCGCGAGGTCAGCCCAGACCGCTCGCACCACCTCGTAGCCGAGGTCTCGGAGCTTGTCCTCACGGGCTTTCTCGGCGATCAGCGCCTCGGCGCCGACGCCGGCGTACTTGAGCGCACCATCGAACTCGACGATCACTCCCCAACGTTCGAACAGGAAGTCGACTCTCGCCACCAGTCTTCCGCCGGCATCCCGGATCTCAACTTGCAGCAACGGCTCCGGCAGGCCGAGGTCCGACATGAGAACGCGCAGACGCGACTCGCCAACCGACTCCGCCCTGGCGTCGCCGAACCACACCGCCCGCTGTGCCGTATGGGTGCCAGTCCGGCCGGTGAACAGCTCCAGCGCGTCCGTGAGCTGCTCGGCCGTGGCGACACCCAGCCGCAGCGCCGCATCGACGACAGACACCGCCACCGGGTATGGCGTGCCGCGGATCGTCTCCACCACCGACCGCGCACCAGGTGTCAACCGCTCCCGATCGACCTCGACCGGGTCGAGGACTGGCGGGCGGGCCGCATGCTGGCAAACCGATGCTCCCGATCTGCCGAAGCCGTCCAGCCGGGTGAGGTGAACCCGACTCAGGTCGAGGTCCGACACCTCCACGCCATGGAGGAGCAAGGCCGACTGATGGCTGACTACCGCGCGCCCACCGAGGCGGTGATAGATCGCTCGCGCCATCATCCGGTGCCGCCAGATCGCCTTGTCCCAGTCAGCCCGAGACTCGTCGTCAGGTCCAGGTATCGCGTAAGCACCACGGCAGAGTCGCAGCCAACGGCCGTCCCTGACACGCGCGTGGACTTCGTCATCGGTGTATCCAGCCGCGAGTGCGTCCCGGCGATCGAACCAGCCGCCTCGCTTCGCTGCCGTAGCAGCCAGGTTCATGTTCATGCCAGAGAACATGCCGAGCCTGGAGCAGCCCGCGTCTCGGGTTGCCAGCCTGTGGAGAACGTATCGATCACTGTTTGTTCGACCGCTGACGGCCTACAGGGCGCTAGCGGTCGGACAGGGCGCTAGCGGTCGAACAAGGCGCTAGCGGATCAGGTTTCGTGCTCGACGACGCGGACTCGGGGGACCTTGAGTTGGCGTTTGGCGCGGTGGGCCCAGTCGGAGCAGACGAAGCTTGCGGCGGTCTCGGGCCAGGCGACCACGACGACCTCCTGGCTCTTCGTACTGTTCACCAGGGTCTTCAGGGCCAGCAGGATCTCGCCGTGGGTGATCGAGACGTTGACCCTGCAGTCGTTCAGGCCGCGCAACCGGCGTGAGCTGTGCTCGATCACCGAGGCCAGGTCGGTGTCCGGATCCGCCAGCGCCGTCGCGGTCGACACAGCCGCCGCGCGAGAGACCGCGGACATGCCCGTGACATCCGCGAGGCTCGACCCGAGCAACGCCAGTGGTCCACCGATTCCCTCGGTCGGATGACTGGAGACGAGCAGGTGGTAGTCCACCAGATCTTCCCGCCTTGCGTGCAGGGCGGCCACGCGTCGTGCGTCGCCCTCGCTCATCTCCCGCTCGATGAGCACCACCACGTCGTACGTCATTCGTGGCTCCCTTCGCCGACCCTTCCTTTGTAACCCCAAAGGGCCGGCGAATCCCGTCAAAGCCACGGCAACTTCATCGAATTGTCAAACTCCGTGCCTCCGCCTCACTGCATCAGGTCCGGGATCTCGTGGGCGAGGAGCCGGCCACGGTCACCGGCGGCCGGCGCCTGGACGCGACCGGTGGCCCGCCGCGCGTCAGCCTTGGTGCCCGACTCTGTACCGGTCGCAGCCAGCGGTACTGCGGACTGCGGGTCCGCGGGGCGGCGGTGATGCCAGTCGGTCAGCGCCTGGTACGCCGCGGCGACGGCGAGCAGGCGATCCTCCCCGAAGGGCTTCCCGCCGAGAATCGTCCCGATCGGCACACCCTTGGCGGTGAAACCGATCGGCAGGGCGAGCTCGGGCAGACCGATCGCGTCGAACGGGTTGGGACTGGTCTGGACCACGACGTCGCACTGCTCGAACAGGTCGTCCAGCACGCGCTGCAGCAGAAGCACCTTTGCTCGCTGACCGATCAGGTATTCGTCAGCGCCGAGCAACGCGCCCTGCAGCCAACCGGTCACCGACACACCGAATCCCCGGAGATCCGACCGGAGCATCGGCAGGAAGGGTTCGCTCCGCTCGGGCAACCGGACGTTGTTGAACGCTGCGTTGGTGAGCACGTCCCACTCGTCGGGCATGGTCACGTCGACCACCTGAAGGTCTTCCACCTCGGCGAGCTTGCTCAGTGCGGCCCTGCGCGCGGCGGCCGTCTCCGAAGTACCCGTGGTGAAGCCTGGGATCACGCCGACCCTGGTACGCCAGCGCACCCCCACCTTGCGGCCCCGCAGTACGGGCGTGGCAGCGGTGATCAGGTCGGGCACGGGTGGGAGGCCCTGTGTGCGCGGGTCGTTCGGGTCCTCGCCGGCCATCGCGGTGAGCATGATCGCCGCGTCCATGGCATCCCGGGCGAGCGGTCCCGGGTGGTCGCGCGTGTAGCTGAGCGGCACGATGCCGTAGAGGGACACGCGGCCCATGGTCGGCTTGAGGCCGGTCAGGTTCTGCGCGTTCGACGGCGCGATGATCGAGCCGCCTGTCTGCGTTCCGACGGCGGAGGTCGCCATCCGGGACGCGACCGCGGTGGCCGATCCGGACGAGGAACCGCCCGGGTCGGTGGACGGGTCCGCGGGCGTCCACGCGTTGACGGTGGTGATCCTGCCGTCTGGCGTCGTCGCTCTCGTCGTGGCGAGTGGGCCCATCTGGGTCTTGCCGAGGACGATGCCGCCCGCACCCGTCAGCCGCCGTACTGCGGTCGCGTCGAAGGGTGGCTCGAACTTCTCGAAGAGGTACGAGTTCGCCGTGGTCGGGATGCCGCGGGTGTAGTAGTTGTCCTTGATCGCGAGCGGGATGCCGTGCAGCGCGCCACCGCGGGTGCGGCCGAGCGAACGGGCCCGGGCGAGGGCCTCGTCGGCGAGGACCAGATTGAACGCCTGGTACGTCGCGTCGAAGGCGCCGATCCGGTCGAGGTGGGCCTCCAGCAGGCGCTCGGGACGGAGCTTGCCGCTGCGGATCAGCGTGGCGGCCTCGGCGATCGTGAGTTCGGTGACGTCGGCGATCGCCTCCGGGCGGACGGGGACGTCGGGGGTGGTGGTCGATTGGAGGTTGCCCTGCGGTCCTGCGTATGCGACGGCGGGCAGGGTGACCGTGCCGACTGTCGCGGCTGCGGCGACGGCGCCGACGCGATGGATGAAGGAACGGCGGTCGACTCGGGTGTCCATCGGCTCGTCGGTCGTGGTGACGACCTCGTGGTTCAGCGGGGCGGTCACCGGGACTGCCTCTCGATGTCGATGGACGGGAAGAGGGCGGGCGGGGAGACCTGCTGCGCGAGGGCGGCGCGGTCACTCTCCGGACCGGCGGCCGCGAACTGGTAGGCGGCCAGCGGGACGATCGTGGTACGGACGAAACTGCGGAGTCCGGCCAGCGCGGCGTCGCGTCCGGGACTGCCCGTTTCGGGGTCGGGCGCGGTACCGGCAGGGAGTTGGTCGAGATCGATGCCGATCGCGGCCAGCCGGGCGCGAATCATCACGTCCAGCTCGGCGTCCGTGGGTGGGGTGAGGCTCACTCGTGCTCCTCGAGGTCTGCGGCGGAAAGACTGCAGACCTGTTATGTCACGACATGTATGTCCCCACATTTCACTGATGTCGCAGCAAAGTTAACTCCCACCCTGCGGAGGGACCGGCCTGGGTGCGGGAAGCGTCAGGCGCGAGGACCTCGGTGCGGGTTAGTGGGTGGGGAGGTTGGCTCGGGTGTCTGGGGTGAGCGGGGTGAGGAGGTCGGTGGCGGTTGTGAGGGTGAGGTTGGTGGGGTCCAGAAGGTGGGGGTGGAGGGCGTAGACCTCGGCGCCTGCTTTGGGGTCGATGTCGCCGGTGATGACGGCGATGAAGTCGGCGCGGTTGGCTGCGTCGAGGTCCCAGTAGCGGTCGGGCTCGAGGCGGGCAGTTAGGCGGCGGGCGAAGTCGGGGAGCTCTTCGGAATCGCCGCGGAGGTACCCGACCACCGAGCCGTCGGCGCAGCGGACGACCACCTCGTTCGTCCGTGCCGCCGCGTGCCAGCAGCACACTTCCCACAGGCTCACCCGGTCGCCGGCGCCGTGGACCTCCTCGATCGTCGCCGCCATCAGTGCGACCTGCGGCGCATACCGCGCGATGCCGTGCCCGTACCCGGCGGCGCTGAGGTTCACGTCGTACCAGCGGAGTTCCTTGGTGTGCAGGTCGACGCCGAACGGCAGCAGGATCTTGGCCGGCCCGGTCAGGTCGAACCGCTCCTCCACCGCGGCCGGGTCGAACAGCCCCGTCGGCTGCCGCATGACCCCGATGAAGCCGCGCTCGAGCTCGTTGAACGGCACGTCGTTGTAGCTGAAGACCACCGGCAGCACGTAGCGCCCGCCCAACCGGCGCAACGCGACCAGGTCGAGGTCGACGAACTCCGTCGATCCCTGCGGCCCGGGCGCTGACGTGAGATTGCCCGAGTGCACCAACGCGTCCTGGTCGAACCTGAGCCGCGTGTAGTCGCACAGCCCGAGAAACGCCCACTCCTCGTCGAACACCGCGACCGAGAGGTCCAGGTCGACCCGCCTCCCGGCCGGCTCCACCCAGTGCACGAACAGCCGCAGCAGCTCGTCCTGCGGGATCGGCGCCGCACTCCCCCGCGTCATCCGCAGCAACGTGGACGACGTGCTCCGCCCAGAAGCAGGCGCAGCCAGCCGCGCCAGCTCCTCGTCCAGGAACGCCCGCCGCACCTGCGGCAAGGAAGTTGCCCGACGCAACAATTCACCCACCAGTACTGCGGCCAGCGCGGCGGCGAGTTCCGCGGGCAACGGTTCGCGATCATCCACGGAGGTCCAGATCCGGGTCGTTCCGCCGCGCGGGAAGAACAGCCGCAGGTCACCCGGCGGCGTCCGGACCTGGCCAAGTGCGGCGGTCAACACGAAAGGCGACACGTCCGAGACAGCCGTAGCGACTGCCTCCATCAGTGAGCCGTGCGCGTCCACCGGCAGTGCACGAGCAAGCTGGACCAGTCGGCGGAGCATCTCCCCCGGCCGCGTCCGCAACAGGTTCAACGCGAGATCGGCCCGCCCAGCCGCGAACGCTCCCTCGACCCGACTGGCGAAGGTGTTCATCCTCGGCCGTCCACCTTCGAGCCGGACGACGGGATGCTTCGCAGCCTCGCTGAGCACCGCGCGACCGGCAGGGGTCGTGGCGTCCAAGGTGGTCCCGCGGAGCACGGCGAAGGCGAGGGCGGCGACCGGATAGCGGTCGGCGAACTCGAAGGGATGCAGGTTCTCGCCGACGCGCTTCCAGGCGCGGTGATGCCGCAGCATGTCCTCGACGAGTTGCTCCACCGGCATTCGATCGAGCCGCGCAAGCACGGTCCGACGGATCCCCCGCGCCAGCGACTGGCGCCGTACAGGTGGGTTGCGAAGACCGGGATCGGCGCCCATCAGCACATAGAGGAGACGCAGCGCATCGGTCGCGGTCTCGATGAGATCGTCGACCAACGAAGAAAACCGCGGCATCAACAGCGCGAGAACCAGCGCACGCGTCTCCCGGACCGGGATCGTGTCCGGCAGCCAGGACGGGTCGGCTTTGGACAAGAGCACCCGGAGGTCGGCACGGTCGCCGGCCGACAGCGGCGTACGACGAGCGAGAAGCTCAGAGGCTGTCGCCCTAGCGGCATCGGCCGGCGCCAGGGTCAGCAGTCGGAGACGATCGGCGCGACCCGGAGTGGTCACCTCGTCGAAGGACGGCTCGAGGAACGGATCGTCCGGATCGAGGTGCCGCAGACAGATCGGGCATGCGCTGAAGTCGGCTCCGTCCCAGCACGAGCGACAGACCAGGTGTGCGCAGGGCGATACGGGCTGGACCGTCTCCACCTCACCGCACAACACACAGGGCTGCTCGGGCTTCTGCAGCAGCCGCGCGAACACCCTGTCGACGTAGAAGGTCTCGGTGTTGCCCGGCACGCTCTCGGGGAAGCCTCGGAACAGCGGTACGTGATCGGCCGCGCTGCCCGACTCCGCGTCCAGCACGTCCAGCAGTTCACGACCGAAGCCGGTCAACGCGAAGGGGTTCAGCCCGGCACAGTGCCGGTAGAGATTCGCCGAGAGCAGGAAGCCGCGCTGGATCAGCTCGGCCTGCAACGCGGCCAGCCCTGCTTGCGTCGTGAGTGGGTGCCGCAGCCACTGCCACGCGGACCGGCGTACGGGTGGGGTGAGACGGGCGGCGTCGACCAGTCGACGGCGTCGCAGCAGGACCGCCGCTAGTGCGTCAGGCATCGACCCTCCCCGTGAACATCGGCAACAGGAACAGCAGTGGGAACCACAGCAGGGACACAGGTGCCAGGGGCGGAGAGCGAACGCGCTACATGCCTGGTGAAGGAGAAGGAAGCACGTCCAAGAGCCGCCCCTGGCAAGAAGAACGCTACTGGGCTCCACCGACAGTTTCGGAGCCCCCGTGACGCTGGTCCGAGAGCCTGTCCAGAGGCCTGTCCTGGAGCGGCGCGACGGCCGCGGGTCCGCAGAAGGGACCGGACAAAGAAGAGGTCCGGTACCAGGGTCGGGGCCGCCCCGCCCAGACCCCGGTACCAGACGACTCCAGAGTAGAGCCGCCGGACAAGTCCTGCGCCATCGGGCCACCCCAGATGGCACTTATTTGCCGCCAACAAACCCTTGAATGAGTGGACCACTGAGCCCGCTGGATCAGACCACTGGCGTGGATTCCATCACATCGGCGGCCGGGCCCAGGCGGAGGGAAACCCTTATTGTCACGCGCGGCAGGTGTCGGGCCACGGATAGTGGTTAAGGTCTCCGTCATGGTTGGTGGGGTGGTGGAACGGGCGCGCTGGCGTGATGTGTTCGGACATGCCGAGTTCAGGGCGTTGTTCCTGGCCGGCATCCTGTCCGTCGCCGGCGATCAGCTGGCCCGCGTCGCACTCTCCGTGTTGGTGTTCGAACGCACCGAATCCGCCGGGCTCACCGCGCTCACCTACGCCCTGACCTACGTGCCGGATCTGCTCTTCGGCCCTTTGCTCGCAGGCATCGCCGACCGGTATCCGCGGCGCCGTGTGATGATCATCACCGACCTGGCGCGCGCAGTACTGGTGGCCGCGATGGCGATCGGGGCGCTGCCGCTGATCATCGTGATCCTGCTGCTGATCGCGCTGCAGGCCTTCGGCTCGCCGTTCAACGCGGCACGCGCCGCGACGCTGCCGGTGGTGCTGCCAGGCGACCACTACGTGCTCGGCAAGGCCGCGAATGACATGGTCGTGCAGTTCAGCCAGGTACTGGGCTTCGGCACCGGCGGCCTCGCAGTGGTTGCGGTAGGGACCTCGGGAGGCCTGCTGCTCGACTCCGGGACCTTCCTGCTGTCCGCACTGCTCATCGCCTTCGGAGTGCACGCTCGCCCGGCCCCTGCGAAGCAGGTCGACGAGCCGCGACGCAGTTACTTCGCAGACATGGCCGCAGGCGCCTCACTAGTCCTCCGTACTCCGAGCCTGCGCGCGCTGATCGCTCTCGCGACCATCGCCGGGTTCTACGTCACGGTGGAAGGCCTAGCTGTCCCCTACGCGAACGAGATCGGAGGCGGGCCGAAAGCAGCGGGACTCCTGCTCGCCGCCAGCCCGGCCGGGGCGGTCGTCGGCATGTGGCTGATCACGCTGTGGCCTCCTGAGCGGCGGATGCGCCTGCTCGGGCCGCTCGCGGTCGCCGCCTGCGTCCCACTCGTGTTCTGTGCCTTCACGCCCGGACTATTGCCCACGCTCGCGCTCTGGGGGCTCTCAGGGATGGCTTCGGCCTACCACCTGCCGACGAGTGCCGCCTTCGTCCAGGCAGTGCCGGACCACCAGCGGGGCCAGGCGTTCGGAGTCGCCAGTACGGCTCTGAAGGGCAGCCAGGGCCTCGGGATCCTGCTGGCCGGCCTGATCGCCGACAGGACCTCGCCATCGCTGGCACTGGCTGTGGTGGGTGCCGCGGGAGTCCTTGCGGCCCTTGTGGCGGGCACTGCCTGGGCCCGTGCCCGCCAGGGCTCGGCCGGAACTGTGGAAACAGTTACGGAATGAGCGGCCGGAGACTCAGGGAAATATCGCCGGACGCCGTCCGTAAAATGTGAGTAAAGAATCTTTCGGAATCAGCGGCGGTTCACCACTCGTTACCACCGGTGAACCACTCGTTACCGGGTCCGCCGGCCAGCCGGAACCACTCGTTGCCACCGCCGGTGAACCACTCGTTCCCGCCTCGGAACCACTCGTTGCCGCCGGTGAACCACTCGTTGCCGCCGCGGAACCACTCGTTGCCGTTGCTCTTCTTGGTCATGGTCTTGGATCCTCTCGTTGCCAACCGTCTGATGGAATACCTGCGCCCCGGGGATGACCTCACGTGAACAGGCAGTTACTATTCAGCAATAACCGTTCAGGTCTATCTGTGTGAGGCCACCATGATTCTGATCGGTCGGAGCAGGTGGGTGCCACCCCGCCGATGGAAGCTCTGGTCGTTGCCGCGTCCCGCGCTGAGCTACGTGCTCGGTGTGGAAGCGGTCGCTGTCACGATCACCGCCCTCGCTGTGGCGTCGACGATCTCCGGCGATCGCCCCGGTGTCAGGCCGTCCGAGTGGGCTGCCTTCACCGTGCTGGCGGTCGCTTCTGTCCTCCATCTGGAGTCTGCCCGCGGAATCGAGCGGCGACGCGAGATGGCGGCGAACACTTCGCCGTACACGAACCTGAAGAGCCTCTGGGTCTTCGCCGGGCTGCTGCTGCTTCCGCTGTCACTGGTGATCGCGCTGGTTGTCGTCTCGTACAGCTACTCCTGGATCCGTGTCTACGGGCGAACCATCGCGCACCGCAAGGTCTTCTCCGCGAGCACGTTCATCCTCGCCAGCGCCGGCGCGGCCGCCGTACTGCGGGGCGGTGGTCTGCTCACCGAACCACGCGTGCCGACGAGCGCCTGGACCCTGGTGATCGTGGTCGCCGCGGCGAGCACCTGGTGGCTGCTGAACTTCGCGCTGGTGATCGGCGCGATCCTGCTGTCCTCCCCGGACGCCTCGGCCCGCGGGGCGCTCGGAAACCTCTCCGAGCAGCTCGTGGTGGTCGCCGGGCTCGGTCTGGGCGTTGCCGTCGCCGGCCTGCAGGCGTCGTACCCCTGGATCGTGCCGGTCCTGATGGTCACGGTGCTGACGCTGCACCGCGACCTGCTGCTGCCGCAGTTCCAGCGCGCCGCCGGGACCGACGTGAAGACCGGCCTCGCGACCCCATCGTACTGGGCCAGCGCGGTGCCGGTGGAGCTCGCCCGGGCCGAGACGCTGCGCAGTACGGTCGGGCTGCTGATGCTCGACTTGGACCGGTTCAAGGAGATCAACGACACCTACGGCCACCCGGCCGGCGACCGCGCGCTGCGGGCAGTCGGCGAGAGTGTGCGGGCCGAGGTGCGGCAGGGTGACATCGTCGCCCGGGTCGGCGGCGACGAGCTTGCCGTCCTGCTGCCCGGCGCCTCCGAGACCGAGGTGCTCGAGATCGCCGAGCGGATCCGCGAGCGGCTCACCACGCTGACCGTCTCGGTCGACACCGTGTCGAATGCCAGCGCGGTCATCACCGGCGTACCGGCCTCGTTCGGGGCGGCGGTCTACCCGGCCGTCGCCGGGACGATGGACCAGTTGGTGCTCGCCGCGGACAACGCCCTGCTGACGGCGAAGCGGGCCGGCCGGAACAAGATCGTCTCCGCCCGCCCGAACCCGCCGATTGTCGCCGAGCACTCGGAAAGCCCGACAACCGACGCCGCCTGATCCACCGCCCGCCTGATCCACTCCCCGACGGCCGTCATCGCCTACGGCTCACTATCAGCGGCGCACCGCTGCCGCCGACTCGAGCGGCCGTGGTCGTCGGTCAGGCGTGGTCGTCGGTCAGGCGTGGACGCCGTCGAGGAGTTTGTGGAGCTCCACGATGGCGTTCTTGATGTCGTCGTAGTCCTGCTGGGCTGCCCGTGACTCCGCGCTGATCACACCGCAGCGATGCACCCGGCGGAAGTCGCCGTACGGGAACTTGTACCGGCCCTTGGTCTCCTCCCCCAGCTCGTCGTCGACGCCGAGATACCACTGGGAGTACTCCTGCCAGCCGTGCTTCTCCAGGTACTCGTTCTCCTGGTCTGCGGTCGGCGCGTGCTCGCTCCAGTCGTCACGCTCGTCCTTGCGGGTCTGCCCCTTCGATATCAGGTCCTTAGCGTGCTCGAAGGCATCCTTGTTCAGAGTGACGCTCATCGCTCCTCCTCAGAGTCGCGTCACCGGTGCCCCCGAGCCGAGGTCAGCTAACCCGGATCAGGGCCTTGCCGAGCAGCGAGCGGTTCTCGATCGCGGCGTGTGCCTCGCCGAGTTCGTCGAGGGAGAAGGTCCGGTCGATCACCGGCACCAGGTCGCCGCGCAGCACCCGCTCGAGCACGTCCGCTCCACTGATGACCACCTTCGTCGTGTCCGCGCGGAGGTCCCTGATGCCCTCCACCGTGATGCCCCTGCGCGATGCCTCGGCTTCGTCGTACTCCGCGAAGCCGCCGCTGGGGGCACCGTGCGCGGAGAACCAGCCGCCGTCCTTCACCGTGCTGAACGCGGCCGCTCCGAGCTTGCCGCCCGCCCCTTCGAAGACGGCATCCGCGCCGTCGCCGTTGATTGCCTCGAGCACCGATTTCTCCCAGCCGGGCTCGGAGTAGTCGATCACCACATCGGCGCCCTGGGCCTTGACCAGATCGAGCTTGGCCTGGCCGCGAGCGGCTCCGATCACGTGTGCGCCGGCCTTGTGCGCCAGCTGCACGAGCAGTACGCCCATGCCGCCGGCCGCTGCGGTGATCAGGACCTCCTTGCCTTGGAGATCGGGGGCCAACTGCTCGAGCAACAACGCGGTGAAGCCGTCGCCGAAGGCCGCGACCGCCGTCTCGAGGTTGAGCTCCTCAGGCACAGTGAGCAGCGAGTCGACGGGGACGACGGCCTGCTCGGCGTGCGCCCCGAAACCGACCGTCCGGCCGATCACTGTCTTGCCGATCCAGCTTTCATCCACGCCGTCGCCGACTGTGCGGACCTGCCCGCCGAGAGAGTTCCCGGGGACATAAGGCGGCGTCACATCGAAGAACCCGCCGTGCTGCCCGTGCCGGATCGCGGTCTCCACGAAGATCAGGTCCGTCACCTGAACGTCGACGACGACCTCCCCCGGACCCGCCACCGGCGCCGGCCAGTCCATCGTACGAACCACCTCCGGGCCTCCGAACTCCGTCACTACCGCTGCCCGCATCTGGACCACTCCATCCGTCGCTGTTCTGTGGACAAGAGCCTGCAACCTCAACTTGAGTTCAGGTCAAGCTGCGGGGTTGTCCACAGGCGAGCGCGAGGGTGCGGAAAGCTGTCGGTGTTTCGGCGTAATCTGCCGTGCATGTTCGACGCCGTCTTCCTGCCAGCCGACCCGCCGCGCGCGGGCCGCCTAGCCCTGTACGGCGACCTGGCGGCGGCTGGGGTGGTCCCGGACAGCAAAGTGGAGTTGGTCCTCCCCCGCGGCGATCAGGTGCGGCGAACGAAGGTCGCGGCGCGGTTGTTGCCGGTGGAAGAGGCGCTCGCGCTCTTGACCCGGCCGCCCTCCCCGGACGACTCGGCGAGTCACCGGGCCTGGGCAGCCGCGGCACTCGCCGGGGTCGGGTTGATCGCCCGTGGGCGGCTCGTGCCGGATCGAACCCCCAGCGGGTATGGCGCCTGGCGGGTGGCGCCGCTGGATCCGACGGATCACGGCTGGCTGAAGAACCTCGGGGCGGCGATGCCCGCGCACGGTCACGCCGTACCGGTCGAGGGGTCGCGGCCGCTTCGGCTGGCTGGTCCGGAGCAACTCGTCCGGGCGTTCTGGGATGCGCTCGCGGACACGTTGGTCCGGACACCGGCGGCAGGCGTCGCAGTACGGGGTGGTGCGGCCGCGTTTGCCGAGGTGGAGCCTCGGGAGCTCACCGGGTCCACCGCCTGGTTGGACGAGACTGCTTTGAGCGAGGAGGCCGGGGCACGGCTGGTACTGCGGATCGAGCCGCCTGAGGATGACTCGGACTTCAAGGCGGTCCTGCAGTTGCGCAGCGGGGTGGACCCGAGCCTCCTGGTGGATGTCGCGGACGTGTGGAGCGCGCCAGCCGCAGTACTGGCTGCTCTTGGGGAGCGGGCGGAGACGGATCTTCTGCTCGCCTTGCGGCGTGGGGCGCGGGTCTGGCCGCCGCTTGGTGCTGCGCTTCGGGATGCGGCGCCAGCCGAGGTACCGGTAGATGACGTGGCGCTGGACGAGCTTGCCGGGGACAGCGATGCGCTGGAAGGTGCGGGGATCGAGGTGTTGTGGCCGGCTGAGTTGTTCGCCGGTGAGTTGGCGTTGCGCGGTGCGGTTCAGGCGACGCCGACGCCTGGCGCGGTGACCGGTCCGGACTTCAGCCTGACGGAGCTGCTCGCCTTCAAGTGGCGACCGACGCTCGACGGCCAGGAGCTGACCGAGGCCGAGGTTGCGGCGCTGGCAGAGGCGAAGCGGCCGATGATCCGGATGCGCGGGCGATGGGTACGGATCGACCAGGACCTGGTGCGGAAGTTGCGCAGCGGTGGATCGCGGAAGCTGACCGGCGCGGAGGCACTCGGTGCCGCGTTGACCGGTTCTCTGGAGATCGATGGTGAGCTGGTCGCCTTCGACGCAGACGGCTCGCTGCTGACGATGGTGGATCGATTGCGGGCCGCCTCTGAGCCTGAGCCCTTCCCGGAGCAGCCGGTCGGGCTGCGGGCGACGCTGCGGGACTACCAGCGCCGGGGTGTGGCGTGGATGGCGCAGCTGGCGGAGCTCGGGTTCGGTGGGTGCCTCGCGGACGACATGGGGCTGGGCAAGACGATCCAGGTGATCGCGCTGCATCTCCACCTGTCGCGGCGTGGTCGCGGGCCGACGTTGGTGGTGTGTCCGTCGACGCTGCTCGGGACCTGGGAGCGCGAACTGGAGAAGTTCGCGCCGGAAGTGCCGACTCGGCGCTATCACGGTGCCGGGCGTTCGCTGAGCGATCTCGCCGCGGACGAGGTGGTAATGACGACCTATGGCGTGGTGCGGCAGGATCACCGGGTGCTCGGCGAGATCTTCTGGGGTCTGGCAGTGGCTGACGAGGCGCAGCATGCGAAGAATCCCTTGTCCAGAACGGCTCGCGCGCTGCGGACCTTGCCTGCGGCAACCAGGCTTGCGTTGACCGGGACGCCGGTGGAGAACCGGTTGTCCGAGCTGTGGTCGATCCTCGACTGGGCCGCGCCGGGACTGCTCGGCACATTGGATCGCTTCCGCCACGACGTCGCCGTACCGGTCGAGCGGTATCACGACGAGGAGGCGACCGCGCGGCTTGCGCGGGTGACCCGGCCGTTCCTGTTGCGGAGGCGCAAGAGCGACCCTGGGATCGCGCCGGAGTTGCCGCAGAAGTCGGAGCACGACGTCGTCGTACCGCTGACCGCCGAGCAGGCCACGCTGTACCAGGCGGTCGCGCGGGAGACGCTCGCCAAGATCGAGTCGGCGGAGGGGATCGCGCGGCGCGGGCTGGTGCTGAGTCTGCTGACGCAGTTGAAGCAGGTTTGCAATCACCCGGCCCAGTTCCTGCACGAGCCCGGGCCGCTCCCACGGCGCTCGGGGAAGCTCGCGGCCCTGGACGAGTTGCTCGACGTGATCCTGGCCGAGGGCGAGTCGGTGCTGATCTTCAGCCAGTACGTCGAGATGTGCCGGCTGATCGAGTCTCATCTGGCGGCTCGGCAGGTGCGGACGTTGTTCCTGCACGGTGGGATCGGGGTGCGCAAGCGAGAGCAACTGGTCGAGCAGTTCCAGGCGGGCGAGGCGCAGGTGTTCCTGCTGTCGCTCAAGGCGGGCGGTGTCGGACTGACGCTGACGAAGGCGACCCACGTCGTTCACTACGACCGCTGGTGGAACCCGGCCGTCGAGGACCAGGCGACCGACCGGGCGTACCGGATCGGCCAGGACAAGCCGGTCCAGGTGCACCGACTGGTCACCGAGAACACCTTGGAAGACCGGATCTCCACGGTCATCGCCGCCAAACGAGAACTGGCCGATGCTGTTGTCGGTTCCGGCGAAGCCTGGCTGAGCGAACTCTCCGATGCCGATCTGACCGAACTCGTCGCACTCTCCACGACGCCGGCCAAGTCTGGAGCGGCGAGCGCGTACAACCCTTCGTCTGTCGGTAAGTCCACCGGTGTCGTTGGCCAGGCTGCTGCTGTGGGGGTCGCTGGCCCGTCCGCTGATGTTGACGATGGCGGTGAGCTGGATGAATGAACGGACGCCGTGGCAGGGGTGGCGCGGATATGGGGATAACGCAGGGCTGCCGGCGGCCAAGGGGCCGGGGAGCAGGCGGCCGTTCGGTGCGACGTGGTGGGGCAAGGCTTGGCTGGATGCGTTGGAGCACCGGGCTCGGCTGGATCCGAATCGGCTCGGGCGGGGTCGGTCGTATGCCCGGCGCGGCAGTGTTCTGGAGCTGACGGTGGATCCCGGCGTCGTACGGGCTTCCGTGCAAGGGAGCCGGGTGACGCCGTACGTGGTGACGGTGCGGATCCGACCTTTCACCGACGCCGAGTGGGACTCGGTGCTCGACGTGGTGTCGGCGCAGATCGGTCGGGTTGCTGCCTTGCTTGACGGTGAGTTGCCGCCGGAGCTCGTCGATGACGCGCAGGCCGCGGGGCTGGAGTTGTTGCCGGATGCGGGTGAGGTGAAGACCGACTGCAACTGCCCGGACTTCGCCGTGCCGTGCAAGCACTCGGCGGCTGTCTGCTACTTGATCGCGGACGCGTTGGACGAGGACCCGTTCGAGTTGCTGTTGTTGCGCGGGCAGCAGAAGGACGAGTTGCTGGCCGCCCTCCGCGCCCGACGCTCGAGCGGTGCCGAGGCGCCCGCGCTCAAGGCCAAGCCGGTCGGAGTACTGGCGAAGGCTGCCTTTGCCAGAGCGCCTGCCGCGGTGCCGTCGCCGCCGAGGCCGTTGGGGCAAGCCGGTGCGCCGACCGCCGTGCTGGTGCTGGAACCACCTCGGCAGTCGGGTGTTGAGGGACGCGACTTGGTGGCGCTGGCGACCGACGCGGCTCAGCGGGCTTGGGAATTGGCGTCGGGTGACGGCGATGGCGGGCTCGGTCTGACCCGCGACGAGGATCTGGCTCGGCGGGCGGCCGGACTACTCGGTACGTCAGGGTTGGCCGATCTCGCTCACCGCGCCGGAGTATCGGCACGCTTGCTGACGAACTTGGCCGTCGCCTGGCGCGAGGGCGGTGCGGGCGGATTTGCCGTCGCGTCCTCAGAGCCGGTCGACGTGGATCCCGCCGCGTTGACCGAAGGGCTCGAAGCCCTCGACGGCGATGTGGAAGGCAACCGAATCACCGCCGACCGGCAACAACTACGCCTGGGCCCCGACGCCCTCTGGTACCTCTTCACCAACCATTTCAACGACTGGGTTCTCACCAAACCTCCCTCCCCCGACCCCTCCGAACTGATCGGTGCCGCTGACAACTGAACGCGTGCGACACTGAACGATGGAAAAGGACGGCTGGCTCGACCAGCTCCTGCTGGGCATCCTCAACGTGCTCAACCATCCGCTGGTGGCCGTCGTCGTTGCGCTGGGCGGTGGGTTCGCGGTCGCGCTGCTGGCGCGGCTGTCTCCCAAAGAAGACTGGGAGTTCATCAAGGACGGCCCGGGCGCTGTGCTGACCGGAGCGTTCCTCGTACTGGCCGGCCTCAAGAGCGTTCCGCGCCTGGTGTTGCCGGAGACCAACTTCGTCTGTGATCGCACGATCGGCCCGCTCGGCGTTCCAGGGACCGGTGATTGCCGGTGGACGAGCACTGGTACCACCCACGTCCTTTACGACTACACCTTCGTCGACTTTCTTCGGGAGTTCGCTTCGTCGCTCGTGCTGGAGGCCGTCCTCGGCGGGCTGGGCGCCGTCCTCGGCATCCTCGTGGCGACGATCGTCCGCCGACGCCGGGTCAACGGCTAGCCCGGCAGGGTCAGCGGCCGCATTTCAGGTGCTGGTGGCTCGGGCGGTGACGAAGGCTTGGGTCAGGCGGGTGATCAAGTCGTACGGGATCGGGCGGTCCAGCGGGAACTTCAGGGTGCCTTTGCCGGAGCGGTAGGGGGTGATCTCCTGCGCGAGGGCGTCGTCGAGCGGTGGGATGGGGTAGACCGAGATGTGCGCCTTCCAGCCGCTGAAGTACAGCAGGGACTTGCCGTCGAGGGTGATCGTCGGGATTTGGTAGCTGATCTTCTCGCCGGGGTCCGGAACGGCGGCGCGGATGGTCTGGCGGACCTTCTGCAGGATCGCCTGGACGTCGTCGGGGAAAGACGCGATGTACTCCTCGACGGAGGTGAAGTTCGTGGTCGCCACCTCACCATCGTGGCCGCGGCAAGGCCGTCCGGCAATTACCTAGCCGCCAAGGTGTGGGAGCAGGGCGGTGGTCAGGCGGGTGGCGATCTTGGTGTGGCCGGCGACGGAGGGGTGGACGCCGTCGGTGCAGTCAGCCTCGGTGATCCAGCCGTCGGTGCTGAGGTAGTGGATCGCCGGGTCGTCGGCAGCCTTGACCGCGGCCTCGATCTCAGCGGCCCACTTCCCGCTGAAGGGGCTGAGGGCAACGATGGTGGAGCGCTCGTACGCCGAACGCACCCGCGCCAGGTAGTCGCCGTACTCGGCCGCCGTCAGGGTCTCGTCGTTGACGCCGAGGTTGATCACCACCAGGTCGGGGTCCTCGACGCGTTCGGCGCGGGAGCCGGCGAAGTTCCAGCCGAAGGAGTCCAGGCCGGGCGGTACGTCGCCGTTGCCGGTGCGGGTGATGCCCTGCCGGCCGAAGCCCACCTGGTACGCCGATGCGCCGAGGGCGCGGGCGGTCAGATAGGCATAGGACTTCGTGCCGTCGGCGCCGCCTGATTCCGGGTCGGAACTGAGTGCGCGGACTCCCTGGGTGATCGAGTCGCCGTAGAACTCCAGCCGCGGTCCGCCCGGCCGTCCGGCCAACCGGAGCCGCGTCGAGGAGTCGAGCACGAGACCGGCGAACACGACCGCGCACTCGAACGGCTGGTTCCACCGGTTCGAGTGCTCGTTGACGTCCTTCACCACGAGCTCGACCTTGTGCTGGCCGGGTTCGGCGGTCAGTTCGATCACCGGCCGGCCGATGAGATGCAGCTCCGGCTCACCCTCGTCGAGCGTGATCCAGAGGTGCGGCGGCACGGTCAGCCCCTCGGCGTCGAACAGCACCTGGACAGCGGAGCCGTTGAAGGTGAAGGAGATCCGCGAGCCCGAGTTCACCGTGATCGCGAGCCCCGGCTGGTGACCCCACTGTCCCTCCAGCACGATCCGCGGATCACCCGGTGCGACGACCTCGCCCGCCACGAACGCCACCCTGCACTCCTCACTCGAACCCACACCAGCCGCCCCCATTCTGCCGGACCGAGGTCGCCGCCCGGCTGCCGCCCTGGATGCGGACAGGGAAGCCCTGATCACCAACCTTCCTTGTGGGCGCGGGCCTCGAAGAGGAGGATCCCGGCGGACAGCGCGACGTTGAGCGAGTCGGCCTGCCCGAGCATCGGGATCGACACCGCCCGGAATCCCTGCTGATGCCAGCGGTTGTCGAGCCCACTGCCCTCCGAACCGACCACGAAGGCTGTCGGCCGTCCCCGATACGCCGTCGCGCGGTAGCTCCCGGTGGCGCCGGGATCCGCGAGGTGGACGTCGAACTCATGCCCCCGCAACCACGCGGCGGCATCGGGGATCGCGTCGAACTCGAGCACCGGCGTCGTGAGCACCATGCCCCGGCTGGCGGCATACACGGTCGGGTGGGTCAACCTCGCCCGGCGCGACGTGAGCACCAGGCAGTCCGCCCGGCACGCGTCGACGGTACGGATCAGCGTGCCGAGGTTGCCCGCGTACTCGACCCCGTCGGCGACCAGCACCAGCGAGGACTCGTCGAAGCGGAAGTCGCCCGGCTGCCAGGCGGGGAGCCTCGCGATCGAGATGAGGCCGTCGGGTCGTCCCCGGCGGCTCAGCCGCGCCAGGAGTTTCTCCGAGATCCGGTACACCTCGGTGCCTCGCGCGGCCACCCGCGCGGCGGCGTCCGCAGTACGGGCGTCTCCTGCTTCGGGGCAGTAGAGGAAGGTGTCGATAGTGGTCGGTGTGTCGAGGAGTTGGTTGTGTTCCCAGCAGCCCTCGACCAGGATCCGGCCTGCCGAGGCGTCCTTGCGGAGCGCAAGCAGCTCACGGATCCGGGGGTGCTGGGGGCCGATCGGGCGGGCGTCGAGACGTGACGGTGCCATCAGTGACTCCGGTGAATGAGAACAGCAAGCCGCCCGGGGACGCCCGTCAGGGGGCGTCCGCACCGGCACAGCTGCTGGGGTCGGCTAGAGCGTTTGAGGACGCACTAGCCGAGCAGTCTCATCATGCTTCGGAGCGTAGCCAAAGCCTCCGCAGCCGTCATCCGATTTTCAGTCAGGTCGGGGTGCGGCCTGGGAGGAGGCGGACGACCTCGGCGACGCTGGTCTGGCTGAAGTCGCGGTACCACTCCCCCACGCTGTTCAGCAGCCGTGGCGTGTGCAGACAGATGACCTCGTCGGCCACCTCTTCAATCTTGCTCAGGCTGCTCTTGGCGGCGACGGGCGCCGCGACGACGACCCGGGCGGCGGAGTGCTCGCGAGCGACCAGACAGGCCGCCCTCATCGTGGATCCGGTGGCGATGCCGTCGTCGATCAGTATTACGGTCCGCCCGCTGAGCGAGATCGGCGGCCGGCCGCCGCGGAACCGGATGGCGCGTTCCTCGACCTCGGCACACTCGCGTTCCTCGACCTCGGCCAGGTCCTCGGCCGAGAAACCGGTGGCCTGCAGCAGCGCCTCGTTGATCACCCGGACCCCGCCTTCCCCGACGGCACCGAGCCCGAGCTCAGGCTGGTAGGGCAATCCGAGCTTGCGCACGACGATCACGTCGAGCGGTGCGTCCAGGTGCCGCGCGACGACCGCGGCGACGGGCACCCCGCCCCGCGGCAGCCCCAGCACGATCACATCCTCGTCGCGCAGCCACCGCACCGCGTCGGCCAGCCGGCGTCCCGCTTCCTCCCGATCGGCGAACATCCTCGGCCCATCCTCTTCGTCCGTTTCCTCAAGTGGAGACGCCGAGCCCGCCGCTGGCAAGACCTCGCGTCCGCTGCACGGACGCGCTGGTCGGGCGCGGGAGATATCCACAGGCGGGTCTCACTCGGTTTTCGATCCGTCGGTCCCGGTCAGTAGAGTCCGTTTTCCGGCTCTCGACGGCTTAGGCTGTCGGGTCGGCCGGGCACACGGGAGGAGGTTCGCGATGGACGCGACGTTGCTGGACGCTGAGGCCGAAGCGGCCGTACTGCGGGTCTACCGCCAGGTCTTCGCCGTGCTCGCCCGCGAGGCCGGCGCGATGATCGTCGATCCCGAACTGCTCGACGTCGACCAGGCGATCCTGGACGCGTTCGCCGAGGCCGGCAGCGACGGGCTGACCGTCGAGCAGGCCACCCTCGCCTGCCGCGGCTACCCGCACGACGTGATCGTCCGCCGCTTCGACGTCCTGCGGCAGTACGGCGCGATCACCAAGCTCGTGGACCGGCCGAACGAGTTGCGCCACCGCGCCGCCTTCGCGCCGTACGTGATGCTGATGTTCCTCAAGCGGATGTCGGTGCAGGGCGGCCAGGCCGAGCTGCACCAGTTGCTGACCCTCGAGGCTCACAGCGTGAGTGACCCGCGAGCCACCGCCGAGCAGGGTCAAGCGTCGATCGAGCGGCTGACGAAGGTGTTCCGGCTGCTCGGGAACGAGTTGTCGATCCTGGTGTCGACGAGCACGACCGCGCAGTTGCGAGAGAACGCGCAGCTCGCCTGGGGTAACGAGCGGCTGATCGAGCAGGCCGAGAAGGTGCACCGGATCGTGCTCGACCGGTGGCCCGCTCTGCACCGGGCGTGCACCCAGCTCCGGATGTCACTGGCCGCCTATGCCGATGCCGTGCAACTGGCTGCCGGCCGTCTGGTCGAGCGAGCCGGTACTACGCGCGCGCTCGGGTTGCTACCGATCGAGACCTGGCTGACGTTCACCCGGAGCAGCGAGACGGAGGTGCTCGCAGGAGTGCTCGACGGGCTGCTCTTCGACGCCGCCGCGCCGGACTTCTCCCCCGAGGGGATGCTCGAGGCGGTCGAGTCAGGGCGTCGTACCGGTACTGCGCGGATGGCGCCGCCGCGGCCCTCGTCCGAGACGGAGGCGCCGGAGTCCGCTGCGGCGACGGATCGCGAGGACCTGCGCGCCGAGGCCGAGCGGATCCTCGCTGGACGCGACAGCGTGAGCATCGTCGACATCGTGGACGACTCGGGCGACTGGATCACCGCGCGCCGGGTCCTCGCGGAGCTGACCGCGGCTCATCTGCACGACGAGTTGGACTACGAGCTCGTCTGGTCGGACGGGATGCGGATCGATCCGTCGGCTGGTACTCCGTGGGCGACGCACGGCTCGTTCAGGCGGGAGAAGCGATGACCGCGGAGGCAGTCGAGAGCGGGCGCAGCTACAACGCGCTGTGGTGGGCGAAGGTGCAATCGGCCGGACCTTTGCAGGTTTCACCTGACACTCCGGCGGTCGCGGGCCTGACCCGCGCCGCCGAACCTGACGGTGAATCCGTGTGGATGGTGCCAACGCTTCCTGACGGCGCCGGGCACAGTGTGTTGGAGGAGCTCGGGACTCCGCCGGTCGCGGTCGAGCAGCCGAACGAGACCGCTCGAGTGCTCGCGATCTGCGTGACCTGCTGCTGGCCGGATCGGAGCGGCCCCGCGTGGCCGGGCGTCGTTGGGACGCTCACACAGATCAAAGCCGCGTACGCCGGTCTGCGCGGCCGGCCCGAGCAGTCGAGCGACCTGACCCTGATCATCGGCAGCCTCCGCCGCCTGCATGCCACCAGTTGGCTCATTTGGAACGAGAAAGCCGGCGAAGTCCGCCTGGGGCCGCGCGTCATCACCTGGGGCCCATCCCAACTGATCGGCCTCCGCGAGCTCTGCCGAATTCTCCCGGACCCACCAGCCGCAGTACTGACACCGCGCGGTCCCCTGAACCCCGAACCCGACCCGCTCCCCTCCGAGGGCACTTCGCCTGCCTCTTCCGCTGCAGCTGAGGGGGACGTGTGAGCGAGCGGCACGCCTTGTTCGACCCGTTGTTGCAGGACCTCAGCGATCGCAGCCGCGACGAGGTGCTCGCGGCCTTCAGCGCGGTGCAGTACGCGGCGCATCCGGTGCCCGAGGCCCAGCTGGCCGGCCTGCGCGACGTCACCCTGCGCCGCCAGGTCCAGAAGATGCTGAAGCTCATCGGTCGGACCCTCGTGCACGTCGACGGCACCCACTGGACCGCCGGCTACGCAGACGACGTGGCCGAGACGCTGACCGCCCAAGGCTGGCAACCGCTGTCGGCGGTCGACCGCGCGGTACTGGTGCTCGTGCTGGTCCACTCAGTCGCGATCCCCCGCAGCGAAGGCATCCTCACCGGCGACAGCTGGAAGTCCGCGCGCCCGACGACGGTCGACGAGCTCCGGACCACCAAGATCAGCAGCGAGGAGCGCAGGCTCGCCCTGCAACGACTTCGCGCCGCCGGGCTGATCCAGCTGTCCGGCGACCACTCCGGCGGACCGAGCTACATCCCCGGCCCGCAACTGCAACGACTCACCCCGGCCGCGCGCCGCCGACTGCAGGATCAGCTGATCCTCGCGGCAGCGCCGTCGAGCCCGATCGCGGAGGCCATCCGCGCTCGCAAAGGCGTCACCTCGGAAGAAGGAGCGGCATGAGCACACCCACCCCGGCTGAGGACGGCCCGTTCGACATCCTCGGCTCGAAGGTGCTGCTCGGTGTCCAGGTCGTCGACCTGTCCCGGTTGTCGACGCACCCGATCCCGATGGTCGGCCAAGGCCTCGTCACGGTCGCCGGCCAGGGCCCGACCGACTCGAACGGCGCCGGCAAGTCCTCCTGGATCGCCGCGCTCTCGCTGCTCCATGCCGACGACCAGTGGCGTCTCACCAGCGGCGCCCCGGGTGCTGCCGAGCTGCTGTTCACCGCAGAGGCCGCCGGCCAGGAAGGCAACTGGTCCAACGTCGACCGCGGCTACATCGTCGGCGTCTTCTCCGACCCTGACCTGACCGAGCTCGCCGACATCGAGGCCGCGACGATCACCGTCTGGATCCGGATCAACCGCAAAGCGTCGTACCTGGATCTCCGCTGGAAGAACGGCCTGCACGTCCCGTACGGCTCGACCGAGGCCGAGCGCGCGGCCGGCGCGGACACGTTGTGGGCGGCGCTCCCCCACTCCAACGGCCGCACCGACTTCCACGCGAACAAGCTCTCCACCGTCCTGTACGGCGGCCAGGTCCGCTGCGTGTCGTTCCTCTCGACGTCCGTCAGGTCGTCGCCGACGGCCAACCTGCTGGCCGAGCCGCTGAACGAGCTCGGCCCGGCCCGCATCTTCAACGCGATCGCGACGCTGACCGGGCTGGATCACGAGCTGGAGCAGGAGCAGGCTCACCGTTCCGCCGAGCACACCCAGCGCGAGGCGACCAAGCAGGCGACGGCAGACCTGCTGCGGTGGGAGCAGGAGATGGCGACCGTCGAGGCGGGCATCCTGCAACGTGCCGCCGCGCGCGAGGCCCTGGCGGCTGCGCGCGAGTCCTGGCAGGCGCGCTGTGCTCGGCACCTGGTCGATGGCGACGCGAGGAACAGCGAGATCCTGCACGAGCTTGCTGAGCTGGACCAGCGCGTGGCCGAACAGGAAGCCCGGCGCGAGTCCGTTGACACCGAGATCGAGGCGTTCGGCAGCGAGGAGAACCTGCTCCGCGAGGTCCAGCTGACCCGGCAGGAGCGCGACAAGCTCGACGCTCGCGACCGTGAACTGGATCTGGCGCAGCGTTCGGTCCGCGAGCAGCTCGAGCGGCTCGGTCAGGAGCACCGGCGGTTGCTTGACGACGGTCGCTCGGCCGACGGACGCGACCTCGCCGCAGCGGCCGAGGAACAGGAAGAGGCCCGCGCTGTGCTCGAGGAGCACATCGGGCTGGATCACGGGGCCCGCTCCTACGTTGACCAGGCGACGGCCGAACTGCGGGAAGCGGAGAGCGGCCAGACGGTCTCGGCTCCGCAGCAGCAGGTGCTGGAGAACGCCGGGATCGAATGCGGCGCGCTCACCGACATCACCGAGCTGTCCGTCAAGGACCGCGCCGAGTGGGAACCGCGATTTGCGCCGTACCGCGAGGCCGTCGTGGTCGCCGCGGATGACTCCGCCTTGGCCGCTTCCGCTCTGAGCGACGCCGGCTACCCCGGCTTCCTGCTGATCCTGGCGAACCGTCCTGGCGTTGCCGCCTTCAAGGGCGGTCCCTCCTCCGCGGACAAGCGGTTCAAGCTCGACGCGTTCTTCGCGGCACTGGCCGAGCGCTCCGCCAAGGAGGTCATCGACGAGGCCGCTGGTGTGGTTTCGGTCGGGCAGTTCGAGGAGGCGATCACCGGCCGGACCGCTCGGATCGAGGCCGCCCGCCGCCGCCTGGAGGCCGCCGTCGAAGCGCGCGCGGAAGCTTCGGCCGCGCTCGAACAGGCCCGCGCCCGCGTCGAACAAGCCGAACGCCGTACCGCGGCCGCCCGCGCACTCGGGACCGCCGCCGATGTCCAGGACCAGATGCTCGCGCTCCGCGAGGCGAACGACCGCCACGAGAACGACCGCGACGCCCTGGCGCCCGCGCTCCAAGCGGCCAAGGAATCAGCCGAGGCCGCGGCTGGGCAGCAACTCGTCCGCGACGAGCGCCTGAAGAACCTCGAGGCCACCCGGCGCGACTTCGACCGCATCCTCGACGACCTCGGCCGCCGCCGGCTCACCCTGCTCGAGGAGCAGTCCGACCTCGACCTGGTCACCCGCGCCACCGCCTGGGGATCCACCCCCGCCGAGGCTTCGGAGTACCTGCTCGGCCTGCCGGACGACGCCCAGCGCCGTACGACCGCCGACTGGAACCACCAGGCCTGCACCCAACTCGACGACGTCGTACGCCGCTGCTTCCCGAACGCGCGGTCCCGCGAAGAGATCCCGTCAGAGCTGTGGGAGATCCTCAACGGTCCCGACGGCTGGTCGAACGGGACGCTGGGCGCGCGGGTCGGCCTCGTGCCGGCGTTGCAGCGCACTCTTGCCAGCCACCTCGCGCAGCACGAGACGTTCGACAGCCTGCAGCAGAAGCAGATCGCCAGCCAGCGCGCCGAGCGGAACGCCGCGCTCGAGCGTGCCCGCGAGGGACTCGGCGAGGCGGAGAGCACGGCCCGGGCCCACCGCGCATCCCTTGCTGACGGCATCAAAGCGCGGCTGCGCCTGGTGTCGAACGAGTTCGACCGCCTCGACCAGCAGTACGGCGGGTACGGGGCCAAGCTGGAGTACCCGGAGCCCGACCCGCCTGCCGAGCCCGACAAGCCGTGGCGGTGGACCGTCACGCCGAAGTGGCGGCGCTCCGAGGGCGGCCCGTTCTCGGCGTTCAACGTCAAGGGCAACACCGCGCAGATGGACGAGAAGGCCGTGAAGCTGGTCTGCGCCGCCGCCCTGGCGGGTGGCAGCGACCGCCCGCTGCTGCTGATCCTCGACGAACTCGGCCGCAACCTCGGCTCCCAGCACCGCCGCGAAGCCGTCGCCCTGTTCGAGCAGATCGGCCGCGACCGCAACATCACGGTGATCGGCGCCCTCCAGGACGACATGGAGCGCTACGCCCTCTCCTCGTCTCGCCTCTACGTCAAACTCCGCCGAAGCTCCGACACCATGGCCTACAACCAGTCCCCCGTGGTCAAGGGGAACGAAGAGTACGCCGCCCGGGTAGAACTCCTCCGCCACTGGCTCGACTCCTACCGAGGCACCCGCCCCACCCTGGACCTCCCCACCCCCACCCTCGAAGACGCCGCGACCCCTGCAGAACCGGATCCAGCGGACGCCACGCCGACAGCTCCCGCTGCAACCGCAGAGACCGCCCCACTACCCGCACCGGAGGAGGCCGAGCAGACTCCCAAGAAGCCCTCCCGCCCCAAGCCAACGCGCAAACCCGCAAGCCAATCCATCGAGGACCCGGCCTAACCCCAGCACACCCACAATCCACGCCCCGCCGCTGCTCGGGGACCTGCTCAGCCTTAGGTGCGATCCCCCACCAAGCCGCCACCTTGTCCAGCCGGCACCACGCAAACCGGCTGCAGCAGGAGCGACCAACTGGCGCACCCTCCAGCGCACGTCGTCGGGTCGAGCAGTCGATCCTCCCGCAGCGAATGCCCTGGACCGACTATGCGAATCGTCTCCGGCGAATGCGCCCGGGGTGACCAGCCGATTCCGCACCCTGCGGGCACGCCGGGCCGGCAGGCCAGACAGCGCAGCGGGCGCGTCGCACTCGGGCCAGCTCCTCCGGGCACGCCGGGGGCCGGGCAGGCAGTCGGCGCAGCGGCGCGTGGCACGCTTGCGGCGGGTCATCTCCTCCAGACACGCCAGGGCGGCGCAGATCGGTGGGTGCAGCAGTGTCTGTCCGGCGGGCCGGGTTGGGTGGAAGTGGGGTTGGGATCACGGTGGGTGATGGTTGGAATGGGTTTGACGGCGTGTGGGGTTTGGCGTGCTGCGGGCGGTGGGTAGGGAGCGGGGGTTGGTGAATGAAGGGTGTTGGTGGGCGGTGAGGTCTGGGGGGCCTGTGGTGAGTGTGCGCGTGAGCTGGTTTTCGGCGGGATGCTGCGGAAAGGGGACCCCGGTGGTCGGGGGTGACCTGGGGGTCCTCCACACTGGCGCGGTGACGTGTCAGGAGAGGGGCGTTCGGGTCCACTTCAGCTGTTCACACGGAGTAGGCGGAGCTCTGGCCAACCCCTCACCGATCGGCGTACCGTCCGTTGGACAGGTCCAGCCGGCGGCTGATCGGAGGGCGTGAGATGGCATCTTGGCTACTGCGCGCTCAGTGGGCTCACCGGGATGAATCAGTCGAACACCGCGCGCTCCGAGTCGGGCGCACGCTGACGGCCGTCGCGGTCGCCTTCCCCGACGTGCACCTGTGGACTCAGGACGAGCGTTGGGGATACCACGTGCTCGAGAACGACGCTGCCACGCCGCTGGAGGAGATGGTCGAGGCGACCACCAAGGTCCTCTCCAACGGCTCGAGCACCACCCGCCTCCACCTGCAGAGCACCGGCGACCTCCCCTGGCTGTTCGACCTCTCCATGGGTGGAACACTCACCACCGTCGCCGACCAGCTGACGCTCCACTGGAGTGACGAAGACGCCCTCACCCAGTCCGAGCGCTTCGCCCAGGTACTCCGGGCAGTCGTCACGATCTGGGAACCCGAATGGGCCAGCATCGCAGACACCGAACTGGCAGCAGCCGCCGGCGTCTTCCGCCGCGGCATCCCGATGATGGGCTGGCTCACGTACGTCCGAGGCCTGGTAGCCGGCGCCCACGGCATCGACATAGACCTCACCCCCTTCGAACGAGGCACTCTCCTCCAGGCCCCGGTCGCCCCCGCAGACCTAACCCCCGTCCACATCTGCGCCGCAGCCGCCCTAGTAGGCATAGCCCCCGAATCCCCGTAACACCTGGCGCTTGTCTCCAGCGAGAAGAAGGCGCGCCCGCTCTCTCTGGAGGGCAGCGGCTGAAGGTTGTAGGAGGTTTCCACATCAGCGCCTGGCGGGCACCGAGGTACTGCGCGTGATCTTCGGCTCGATAGAGCGACGCGAGAGCCATCCAGCCGCTGATCGCAGATGCTCGACTATCACATCGTCTGCGGGGATCGAATCGACGCTGTACTCCGCGCGGCTCGGTCCGTTCGTGCCAGGGCGGGTAGGGCGATGTCGGGCCTTCTGTGAGGCTGTGACGTTGGTCCTAGTGGGTATCGCCGGGGACATCTGTGTGGCCTCGGCGCGCGTGACTTCCGGCTCTCGCCCGGCAGGACGTCGGCCTCTGAGCACACGACGAGGCGCGAACAAAGCTGGTGGTAGGAGCGAAAAGGGGGAATCTCATGAGACTCAGCGCGACCGCTGTCGCTTTGCTGTGCCTGGCTGGGACGGCCGGGTTGGCGGCACCGGCGCAGGGAGCACAGGAGGTGGATCCGGCGGCGACGAGCTCGGCGCCGGCCACGGCGAGCAGTACCGCGTCGACCTGGACCGTGCATTGGGGCGTTGTCGAGGACCTGCCGGTGCCGGCTGACTACGGCGGGGACAGTCGTACCGATATCGCGGTGTTCCGGCCGTCCACCGGCACCTGGTGGATTCGCGGCATCCGCACCGTCCAGTACGGACGCGGCGGCGATATACCGGTGCCTGCGGACTACAACGGTGACGGAAAAGCTGAGATTGCGGTTGTCCGTTGGGGCGGTACGAGCCCGGATTCGCCGCTGATCTGGTACATCCGCGGCGTGGGCGCGTACAGCTATGGTCGAGGGACCGACCTGCCGGTGCCGGCGAACTACAGAGGAGATCGGCGTGCCGAGCTGGCGGTGGTCCGGCCTGCTCAAGGGATCGCGCGCAACACTTGGTACATCCGTGGGGCCACGCCGGTCGTGTGGGGCATCGGCGACGACTGGGAGGTCCCCGCGAACTACATCGGCGACAGCCACGCCGACATCGCAGTGATCCGGCGCGGACGAACCCACCAGGATCCGGCCACTTGGTACGTACGCGGCACCAGTCCCGTCAGGTGGGGGTATTCCTGGAGTGACACGGTCGTCGACGACTACCCCGTCCCTGCCAACTACATTGGCGACAGTCACGCCGACATCGCCATCTGGCGACGGGAATCCACCTTCGCATGGGCCATCCGTGGCCTCAGTCGAGCCATCATCTGGGGTCAGTACGGGGATGTGGCTGTGCCTGGCAACTACGGCGGCGACAGCCACACCGACTTCGCCGTCTGGCGGTATTCCAACGGCACCTGGTACATCCGCGTCGAGCCATCGCTCAACTGATATGGAGCGACTTCCTGTCAAGGGGCAGGGTGAGGCACTCGTCCCGGGGTTTGGTGGGGCGGCTGCCTCGGCGGACGCTGGGTTTGCTGAAGGTGGTGAGCGTGTCGTTGGTTCGCCGTGCGCACATACGCCACGGGCGGCAGCCTACAGGCCGGATTAGTGTGCAAATCTAGGCAGCCAGACCGACAAACCCCACGTCAAAAGCCTGCCAAGCCACCAACCCTCGGAACGTGAGCCAAGTCAGGAGGTACTGCGGTCGGGGAGCACCTCTCACCAGCCCGAGCTCACGGTCCGGTTCCAGACGAGCCCGAGTTCACGGCCCGATGCCGGGCAAGCCGGTGTGGGAGCCGTTTGCTCCAGCGCCGACACAGAACGGGGCGGCCCTGACTCTTATCAAGTTTAGTGCGCACGGCTTGGTCAGGGGATCTGTGGGAGGGCGTCGCGCAGGTCGGTCTCCGGGTTGCGTTGCGTCCCAGGCTCGGGTCCTCGCTGACGTAGACGTGCCGTCCGGCGGCGATGTCCGTGAAGGAGCGCGACGACGTGCGGATGCTGACGCTGTTCGGGCGTACCGACGTTGCCGCAGACAACAAGGAAGTCCGGGCTCGTGGCTGCCGGAGGATCGTGCGATCGTGAGGTGAGGGAGGTCGGATGAGCGCCGATGTGATCGTGGTGGGCGGTGGCACAGCAGGGTGCGTGCTGGCGGCCCGGCTGAGCGAGGACACGGGGTGCTCGGTGTTGCTGGTCGAGTCCGGCCCGGACTATCCGAACCTGGACGACCTGCCGGCCGATGTTGCCGACGCCTCCGAGCCGACGGTGGGTCACGACTGGGGCTACTACGCCGAGGCTGACCTTCTGGACCGGCGCGTCCCGCTGCCGCGAGCGCGGCTGATCGGTGGCTGTTCAGCCACCAACGGCTGCTTCGCGATGCGCGGTGCACCGGCCGTCTACGACCGCTGGCAGGCTCTGGGCAATCCTGGGTGGAGCTTCGCTGAGGTCTTGCCGTTCTTCCAGCGGTTGGAATCCGACCTGGATTTCACCGACCAGTGGCATGGGATCGACGGTCCGATCCCGATCCGCCGCCATCCGGTCGACGAGCTCAACCCAATCCAGCGAGCGTTCATCGATGCCGCCGTTCAGGCCGGGCACAGTTACGTCGCGGACCACAACCGACCAGGCGCACTCGGCGTCGGACCGATGCCACGCAACGTCCGAGACGGCCTGCGGATGAGCACCGCCGTCACCTACCTCGCCGCCGCCCGGCACCGGCCGAACCTCACCATCTGCTCCGACACGACGATCGGACGGGTGGAGATCGCACACGGCCGCGTGGTCGGGGTTCGTTCCACAACGGGCGAACTGCTCGAAGCGGACCGGGTCGTGCTGGCCGCTGGCGCCTACGGCAGTCCGGCGATCCTCGCTCGTTCGGGCCTTGGCCCCGCAGCTCTCCTGTCCCCACTCGGCATCGACGTCGTGGCGGATCTGCCGGCCGTCGGCGAGCATCTGATCGACCACCCGATCGTTGCCGTCGACCTACCCACGAGACCGGCCGCGGGACCGCGCTTCCAGGCGATCGCCACCCTCTCCTCGACGTCGACCGGAACGCCGGACCTCCACCTGTTCACAGCCGGACCGTTCCCCGTCGAACGTGAGGCCAGCGAGTCCGGCGCGATCTTCGGCATCGTCGCCGGGCTCATGGCGCCGCAATCGGAGGGATCGGTACGGCTCCGATCCACCGACCCCAACGATCCACCGCTCATCGACGTTGCACACCTTCGCCACCCCGACGACCTCGCCCGTATGGTCGACGCCACCGTCGAGGCCCGCCGGATCGCCCGCAGCGAGCCGCTCGCCACGCTCGTCACCGGCGCCGAGATCGCACCAGGGCCGGCCGTCGCGGACGACGACCGCGCCGCGATCGCCGACTCCATCCGCACCCGCGTCGCCTCCTACCATCACCCGGTCGGCACCTGCCGGATGGGCACCGAGCCCGACCGGGACGCGGTCGTGGACGCCCAAGGCCAGGTCTACGGCGTCGACCGGCTCTGGGTTGCCGATGCCTCGGTGATGCCGACGATCCCAGCCGCCGGCACCAACCTGCCGACCATCATGGTGGCCGAGCGCATAGCCGCCCGGCTGAGCAAGCCCGACTCGATTTGATCAGGTACGAGGCCGCACCCTCGAGCGCTTAGTCCGCACATCCAACCACCCCAACCGGCAAACCTGCACGTCACGGCCCTACGCCCACGCGGGCGCCGTCTCCGTGATAAGAGTCAGGTCAGAACGTGAGCCAAGTCAGGAGGTACCGCGGTCGGGGAGCACGCCTCACCAGCCCGAGCTCACGGTCCGGTTCCAGACGAGCCCGAGTTCACGGCCCGATGCCGGGCAAGCCGGTGTGGGAGCCGTTTGCTCCAGCGCCGACACAGAACGGGGCGGCCGGGCTGCGCATTCGCGCGCTTCGGCGGCAGCGCGACCGCGCCCCGGGCGATAGCGGCTGGACTGGCCGTCAGCCGTGGGCTGGTGCTGGCCAACTGGCTCCGGCGGCTGGCGAGGAAGAGCACCAGGGGCTCGCGCCGGCGCGTTGAGAAAACTGGTGGGGGAAATGTTAAGGGCCACCCGGTGTGGGTGGCCCTTAACAGTGTGAATGTCCGGCGACGTCCTACTCTCCCACGACCTCCCGGTCGCAGTACCATCGGCGCT
>NZ_SLWM01000042.1:0-33924 GCF_004342085.1 Kribbella orskensis | reverse complement strand
CAACTTCACCAACTACCGGCTACGCATCCTGCTCGCCGCCGACGGCACCCGGCCCTATCGACGAACACCGAACCACGCCTGATTCCGAAGAGCCGTTTTAGCCAAGGCAGGGTCAGTGACATAGTCCGGGGTACCCGGAGAGTGTCGCGGCTCAGTGTGCTGGAGCGCATAGCGGACGGGCTCTCGATGCCCGCGCGCGAGCGAGAGCTTCTCGGCCTGGCGCCGCGACATCGGGACGAGGTACCCCTGCACGAGGTTGAGCACGGGGTGATGGGACAGGTGACGACGTGGAACGCAAGGAGTTCTTGCGAGTAGCGCTCGGAGCAGGCGCTGGGATCGCCGCAGCGCGGTACATCGCCATGCACGACCAGGCATCCTCAGACCTCCGGTCGGCTCTCGCCGGGCCCATCGCCCACTACCGGCGGATGGAACACGCCGTTTCGTCGGAACACCTTGCGCCGGCTGTCGAGGCTCACTTGTCACTGGCGCGAGTGACGGTGGATCAGAGCCTTCGAACCAGCGGCGGCTACAGCGTGCTCGCCGAGATCGCGGGCATGACCGCCTGGCTCGCGATTGACCGCGGTGAACCTGCCATTGCTCGCGCGCGGTACAACGAGGCGATTCGGCGTGCAGAGCAAGCCGATCACCCGCTATTGACGGCGTACATGGTCGCAAGTCTCGGCCAGTTCGAAACTGATTTCGGCAACCCCCGAATCGGGCTCCAACACATCGCCCGCGCTGAGGCGACCCTCGACCGATCCGCCCCTGACGCGGCGCGCGCCTGGCTCTCGTCGGTTCGCGCAGTCACAGCAGGAAAGCTGCAGGACCAGAAAGCAACACTGGCTGCATTGAAACTCGCGGACACCCTGACGGACCATCCAAAAGGGGAGCCCGTGTGGCCTTGGGTGTTCCCCTTCGATTGCGGCAAGCTCGCCTCAGTTCGTGCAGTCGCTCTCGGCCGACTTGGCGATATCGACGGAGCCCAGACCGCCTTCGCAGAAGCAGATCCGCATCTCACCGGCCCGAAGCCCCGCGCGCTCGGATTGATCGCCCATGCTCGGGTCCTAGTCGCAGCCGGCCGCCTTGAAGAGGGCTGTGTCGCCATCCAAGCCTCACTGCGCACAGGGCAACACCTCGGCAGCAGGCGAATCGTGAATGAAGTTGAGCAGTTCATAGAGGACATTCCATCTGGCAGCAGCGAGGCCCGCTCGCTGACTCGCGCGCTGAAAGGGGAGGTCTAGTGCTGCATCTCGCAGTCTCTGGTCATCGTGGGTTGTCTGAATCAACAGAAGCCTGGATCGCAGCTGAGTTGGGCCGCACTATCGAGTCCACAGGAGCAGCTGATCTCGTCGGGATCTCCTGTCTCGCGGATGGCGCTGACGCTCTCTTTGCCCAGACGATTCTTGACCTGGGCGGCCGTCTGATCGCGGTGATCCCAGCAACGACATATCGCGACGGCCTACCCGGCACCTATCACCCAACCTACGACGCGCTCCTGTCCAAGGCGTCGGAGACAATCGCCCTCGATCGGGACGTCTCCGACGCCGAGGCCTACATGGACGCCAGTCTTCGCATGCTCGACCGAGCCGACGAGTTGATCGCCGTTTGGGACGGACAACCAGCCCGCGGCTACGGCGGCACCGCAGACGTGGTTCAAGCAGCACGTGACAAAGACCTACCGGTAACAGTCGTCTGGCCAGCAGGCGTCACTCGCGACTGAACGCCTCCCGATCCTGGGGACCTAGCCGACGTCATGAAACCAGCGTCTGATTGCGCGGCAACGTCGCCTCCTCAGCGCCAGGATCCGTTGAACCGACCCCCGCAAGTCGGACCTGCGGCCAGGGCTGATCCAGGTGGCGTCCGTAGAACAGCAGGTCAAGAGCGTCGACGGCGTGATCTGCCAGAACACGGCCGGGATCGCAGGTGCTGCGGTACCTGATGCTCCAGATGCGCAACCACTGGATCAAGGCGGCCCAGTACGACCCGACGCCGAACAGGTGGCTGTCGGGGCTCCGGCTCACGTCGCGGAGCAGTCCCTTCGACACCATGCCGTTCTGCACCGCTCCCGCCGGTCACGTCCCGCGATTCGCGGACCTCGCTGAGAGCATCGACGCGACCGGCCGCGAGCACGAGATGCTGGCCCGCCGGGTGAGGAACAACGTCGAGCAGCACGGCGCGATCTACACTCCGGCCGCCGAGTGCGAGGACCTCGGCGACGTCGATACACTGATCAAGAAGCACAACCGGCTGCTCCCGCCGACCGATCGGCACGCGCCGCGGAAGTTCGCGCACGCGAACGGGCACGTCTTCATCGTCGGGTACGAAGACGACACAGTCGCGATCATCGAGAAGCTGCAGGCGATCGCGAGCGAGGGCATCGAGGGGCACGCCGACGGCGTCCAGGAGTGGCTGGACGCGAACCCGGGCGAGGTCGACGACGACCTGAAGGCCGCGGCGCTGAAGGCGCTCTTCACGCGCTCGAAGGTCGCGCTCATCTACGGACCGGCCGGGACCGGGAAGTCCACCATGGTGGACCACATCGCCAACTACTTCTCGGATGAGCGGAAGCACTTCCTCGCCCACACCAACCCGGCCGTCGACAACCTCAAGCGCCGGGTGCACGCGCCGAACTCCGACTTCAGCACGATCACCAGTCACGTCAACAGAAGCGCGTCGTTCGGCTCGAGCTACGGCGTCGTCGTGATCGACGAGTGCAGCTTCGTGGACAACGCGAACTGCTGAAGGTACTCAACAGCACCACGTTCGACTTGCTCGTCCTCGTCGGCGACGTCTACCAGATCGAGTCGATCCAGTTCGGCAACTGGTTCAGCCTCGCCCGCTCCTACGTCCCGAAGGAATCCGTCTTCGAGTTGACCAAGCCGTGGCGGACGGACGACGAGGCGCTGCTTACCCTGTGGGACCGGGTGCGGAGCCTGGACGACCGGATCGAGGAGTCGCTCTCCAAGAACGGTTACTTTCGTTCTAGGGGAAGGCTGGCGAAGGCGACCGCGGCGGCGCCTGCGATGAACGACCGCGGGCCCCGCAGAGGTCGCCGGCGATACTGAATAGTAGGACGCGTTCTGATTGCCGATGCTGTTGATCGTCTTGGTGATCGAGTGCGCGATGGTAGATCTGCCGCATGACGCGGTCGGCGGCGTCGGCCGAACCGAGCATGAGGTGGCAGAACAGTCGCAGCTGTGCGTGAAGCTCGTCGTTGTGCTGGGTGATGTTTTCTGGTTCGGACATGCCGTTGGCCGTGTCAGAGCCCGAACAGTGGAAACAGCCCTGAGCCGTGGAACGCGACGATCCGGCAGGCGCCCTCGGTTGTGAGTGTCAGTACGTGCAGCGCATGTGGGTGGTGTGCGCCGTCGCGGCCGCGGGCGTACACCGCGAAGGCGGGTTGTCCGTTGGCGGAGGTGGGGACCAGTGCGGCCGGCCCGATCACTCGCATCTGTTTGGCCAGGAAGGCGAGGATGGTGTCGCGGCCTTCGAACCAGGTCGCGATCGGTGGCATTTCCCATCTGGCGTCCTCGGTCAATACCGCGACGAGTTGATCGACGTCCGCGGTTTCGAAGGCGGTGACGTATCGGTCGAGCAGGGCCCGCTGTCGTGGCTCGGCGGGTTCGGTCAGGTCGTCTTGGCTGAGCGGAACCTGGGCTCGGGCGCGCTGGAGCGCGCTGTTGACGGCCGCTGTCGTCATCTCCAGCAGTTGCGCCACCTCGGCGGAACGCCATTGCAGCACGTCGCGGAGAATCAGCACGGCTCGCTGTCGCGGCGGCAGCTGCTGGAGTGCTCCCACCAGCGCGAGCCGCATAGTCTGTCGTTCCACCACGACCGTCGCTGGATCGGCCGGTGCGGTGGTGAACAGGAAGTCGGGTATCGGCTGGAGCCACGGCACCTCCCGAGCTTGTGCGCCGAGCGCCGCATCCAGGTCTGTCTGGGGGGCGCCGAGATCCGCGGGCAGAGGCCTGCGTCTACTTTTTTCCAGCGCCTTGAAAGACGCCCGGGTCGCGATACGGTACAGCCAGGTACGCAGCGACGACCGTCCCTCGAACGCGTCGTAGGCACGCCAGGCGTCGAGGTAGACGTCTTGCACCACCTCTTCGGCCTCGTCGACCGAGCCGAGCATGCGGTAGCAGTAGGCGAGCAGCTCACGCCGGAACGGTTCGCTCAGCCTTCCGAAATCCTCGTCGCCGGCTTTGGCTTCAGTCATGGTGTGCATGATCCGCCGATTCTGTGGTGGCGGGGTGCGCGGCTCGCCCGGTCGGGCCGTATTCGTCGTGTCGCTTCAGCCACGAATATCGCGGCACCTGGGGGTATCCGTCGGGGGAGTCCTCCCAGTCCTCTTGGCGTCCGAGTGCGGTGAAGTCGAGGGAACCCAACGTTGCTCCCATCGGCTCGTGCTCGCGATCGTTGATGAAGTACGTGCGGTAGATGTTGTCGCCGTCACGGATGAATGCGTTGGTGCCGTACCACTCGGCCACGCCGAAGTCGGCGTCGAAGCTGTCGGTGATCGTGTACCAGGGCATGGCCCAGCCCATGAGCGCTTTCATCCGTTCGATGTCGGGTTGCGGTGCGCGTGAGGCGAACGCGAGCGTGGTGTCGCGGGCGTGGAGATGCGCGAGATGGGCGACCTGGTCGGCCATCAGCGAGCAGCCGACGCAGGCGTGGTCGGGCCAGCCGTCCACGCCTGGCTCGAAGAAGGCGCGGTAGAGCAGCAGGTGACGACGGCCCTCGAACAGGTCGAGCAGCCGGGCGGCGCCGTTCGGACCGTCGAAGGAGTATTCCTGGTCCACCTTCAGCCACGGCATCCGCCTGCGCTGAGCGGCCAACGCCTCCCGGGCGCGGGTCAGATCCTGCTCCTTCGCCAACAGGCGCAGGCGGGCGGCCTCCCATTCCGCCGGCGTGACGACCTGGGCCCGGTAGGTGTTGTTCATCGTGATGTCCCTTGTGAGAAGGAATTCGGATCAGTGGACGGCGATGTCAGCCATGTCGATGGCGACGAAGACGATCTGGTCGTCGCCCATTGGGGCGTAGGCCCGTCGCGTGGCGGGGATGATGATGCCGTCGACGTCGCGGTAGTCGGCGGCATAGAGGTGTGATTCGGTTGTCGGGTCGACGATGTCGATGGTGAAGTCGTGGCGGCGCAGCAGCCCGTCCGGGCCGAAGCAGAACACCTGCGTGCGGGTGTGGCTCTTGATGTGGTCGGGGAAGGTCACTTGTAGCCGCCGCCATGTTTCACCGTCGGCCTCAATCGGGGCGATCTCCTCGCAGACGAACCCGGGCCAGGTGAACAGGAACGGCGTATTCAGGTACGTCCACAGTGCTTCGCCGGTGAAGTACGCGAGATGCAAGTCGTCCCACGGTGTGTGGAACTCGTGGCCGGCGAACGACCGCTCCGGGTTGTCGCGTGAGTCGACAACTGTGCCGTCGGGTTGCTGCAGAACTACCCGGTCGGGCTGGAACAGCGAGCGTCGGTCTTGACTGACGTAGTCCATGGTCAGCTGTTGCTGTGTGGTGTCCACCTCGAGGCGAACGTCGCTCATCGCGTCCGCTTTTCCCTTGATCTGCCAGAAGGCCCCACTGATAGCGGCCTTGACGTTGATCGTCTTGAGCTGGTTCCACCGGTCCAGACCACCGTGTGCGGCGACCGCGGTCGCGAGTAGATCGTTCATGGCTTGCTCCTCGGATTGAAGGGTGCCCCGGCCGCCGATGGGAGTGGCAGCCGGGGCGTGTTGTGATCAGTCGACGATGATTCCACCGGTCAGGTTGGCGACAGTTCCTGTCATCGCCGATGCTTGGTCGGAGGCGAGGAATACCGCCACTGAGGTGAGTTCGGCCAGTGCGGTGGGGCGTTTGCGGTGGGTCATCGAGGTGACCATGGCGGTGAATTGGTCTTGGGGGATGCCCATCGCGTCGGCGTGCAGCCCATAGACGACGTCGATGGTCGGTGTTTCGACCATGCCCGTGGTGCGCAGGCAGATCGAGCGGACACCGTGCTGTGCCCATTCGGCCGACAACGCGCGGTTGAGGGCTTCCATCGCCGCCCAGCCCACGCTCATGCCCCCGACCAGCGGCAGACTCACCCGGGCGGGTTCGGGTGTGTGCATCATGATCACTCCCGATCCTTGGGGGATCATGTGCCGTGCCGCCGATTTCGCGGTGATGAAGTGGGCCTGGGCGTATGTAGTGATCGGTCGCATGAAGTTGTCGACCGGTAGGTCGGTGAACGGGATGCCCTGCAGCCCTTGCGGAGGGATTCCGATCGCGTTGAACGAGACGTCGATGCGACCGGCGTTGGCGATGACGGCGTCAAGGTGTTCGGTGACGGATTTCTCGTCCAGGGCGTCGACCACGGCAGTTTCGACCGCTCCACCCGCGGCGGAGATCTCCTTCGCGACCGTGTCGATGACGTCGAGATTTCGCGCGGTCAGGAACACCCTGGCACCTTCGTGAGCGAAACCGCGGGCCACCGCACTACCGACCGCGCCGCCCGCGCCGTAGACGACGACATTCTTGTTTTCCAGCAACATATCCTTCTCTTTCTGGTTGTTCACGCCATCGCGTGAAGTCCGTGGCCGGTGAGCTGGTACTCCCGGTGCTCGTCCTGGTTGTCGGTGTCCTGGCACAGCCGCGCGATCTCGGCGCCGACGATGGCCGGCGTGAGAAGCGGTTGCAGTGCCGCCGCGAATGTGTCGGTGTCGATTCCCTGCCGCTGGGCGTATGCGGCGACCCCGGCGGCGCCGAGTTCGGTGGCAGGCGTCAGTTGCGGCAGCACGGTGGCGAAGCCGATGCCGAGCCGGGCGCGGCGGGATTCATCGGCGGCGTATCCGGCGAGAAATCGGATCATCGCCTTTGCGCCCGAGTATCCGCCGCTGAGCGGTGAGCCGCGGAGGGCAGCCCCGCTGGATATCGCCACCACCAGGCTGCCTGGCGTCAGCGGGTGGCGCAGTGCCGCGCGGATCCAATGGAAAGCGTGTTGGGTGTCGACCTGCCAGTTGCGGCTGAACGATTCCCAGGACTGTTCGTGTACCGGGCCGATGGCGGGTGTCGCGCCCGCGTTGAGCACGAGCAACGTCGGTTGGTGTTGCTCGATCAGGGTGCGGGCGGTCTCCGCGTCGGTCGCGTCGGCGACAACCGGGACGAACGCCGCACCCAATCGTCGGTGCACGTCCGCCAATGCGTCGGCGGTGCGTGCAACGCCGACGACCTGGTGACCTTGGTCGATCAGCGCGGCGGCGATCGCCGATCCGAAGCCGCGGCCCGCTCCGGTGACCACCGCCGTGGTCTGTGACTGGCGCAATGAGCTCATACCTATACAGAGGCGAGCTCACCGCGAAAGTCATCGCTGCGGCTCGTTCGGGTTGCCGACACGGATTCGTCGAACAACCTCAGCGCCATCACGCCATGCGTGGCGGTACCGCCCGCACACACCGCCGCGGCGACCATCGCGACACGCTGTCGTCGCGGAACAACCTCGCCGGCGCCTACCAGTAAGCGGGGGACCTGGGCCCGCGATCCCGCTGTATGAGCAGACGCTGGCGGATCGGCAGCGGGTGCTCGCCGAGCAGGCCGAATTCTGGCTTTATGACGAGTACGACACGTCGTTGCGGATACGTCTCTGGGACGTCCCATCGACTGGCTACGAGGCGATCTCGACTGTGCCGCCCTCCGATGATCCGGCCCGCCTCACCTACCCGATCGTGTTGTCCGCCGCCAACATCGACCCCACGAACGTGATCACGCTTGCCGGCAACATCGTCCGCGGCAGCCTCCACCGCAAGCTCGAGGCCCGACGTCACGACACCCCATCCCCGCGCTAGAGCAGCTCGTCATGGCGTCCAAACCGCTCCGGGACCGAGTCACCTCCTCCCTGCCCGCCCAAGGCGTCCTCCAACTGCACTTCCTTGACCACCAAACACAGGGAGGGATCGATGCTCCCCCGAGCGCAGCCTCAACCGCACAACACGCTTCATCCGTACGGGACCTTCGGCCCCGGCGCGGCGGGACCCAGGACTCTGCAGGGCGATGGTCGGGGAGGCCACGATGGCTTCGCCCGCTCGACCTGCAGAGGAGACCACCATGCGCCTGCTCAGAACACCCGGCGAGACCGTGGCCGGCCTGCGCCGGTGGCTGTACCGCGACGGACGGCCGAACCTGGCCGGTCGGCTGATCAACCTTGCCGATGCCGCGATCTACGGGTCCGGGCTGGTGCTGCCGAACCGGCTGGCGGTCCTCGCCGTACCCGGCCGGCGTACCGGCCGAGTGATCACGATGCCGGTGGCGATCGCCGACTACGAGGGCGAGCGCTATCTGGTCTCGATGCTCGGCGAGGACGCCAACTGGGTCCGCAACGTCCGGGCCGCGAGAGGTCACGCGGAGCTGCGGCACGGCCGCTGTGAGCTCGTCCGACTGGAGGAGGTCGAGCCGGGCGGCCGAGCGCCGATCCTGCGCCGTTACATGGCGGTCGCGCCGGGAGCGCGAGCGCATTTCCCACTGGACCGACATGCTCCGCTGAGCGAGTTCGAGCGGATCGCCGCCAACTTCCCGGTGTTCCGCATCGCCACCGAGTAGGCCTCGACAAGGTCCACAGCGTCGGCCACCGTGACGGTGGCCAGCGACTCGACCGTTAGGTACAAGCCCCATTTAGTGCGCAAATCCAGCCGCCCCGAACGGCGAACCCGCAGGTCAGCACGCTGCCGCACCGCTCAGGCCCGGATCGTGGCCCAAGCCAGGGCGGAGGTCCCTGGACGGCTACCTCGCACCTGACGGCGCCAGTGCTCGCCGGCCAAGTCTGAGACTGGCCGGGCGCGAATGCCCGGTCGGTTCCCTTCGCGCTTACGGTGTACCCGACGTCTGCGGAGGCAGCTTGCGCAGCACGGTCAGCGTCACGTTGTTGTCCTTGTAGGAGACCTTGAACAAATAGCCGTCCGCGATCAGGACACGGCCTTCCGGCAATGCGTGGAAGCTGCCGCTGATCGACCTGCCGCTCATGATTGTCAGCACGGTGCCGGGCGTCAGGTCGCCGCGCACATCCAGGCTCAGGTCCCCGCCCAGCACCAGATCACCCGCAGCCCGGACGCTTGTGTAGTCGTCGTCACCGGAAACGGTCACGGCGAGGCGACCCTGCCGGCCGACGGCGACGTCGCCACCGACATCGAGGATATTGCCGGGAGCAACGTTTTCGTCGTTGATGAGCGCCGCTTCCCCTGTCGTGAGACCAGGCTGCAGCACGCCTCCGCCGACGTCGATGCTGCCGGCCACGGTTCCGGTGCCGCCGAGCGTTCCGCCGCGTACGGCGATCGAGCTCGCATGTGACCCGACGACTGAGAGCTTGCCGGCCTCCACCGCGCTGGTCCCATGCCAGGTGTCGTTCCCCGTGAGGAACAGGGTCCCGTCGCCGCGCTTCGTGAGGCTGCCCTCGTACTCGCGGGCATTGCGGGCCTGCTCGCGGCGGGTACCGATGGCGAAGTCCGACTTGTCGATGTCGCTCGCGTCGGGGGGCAGGCCGTTGGTCCATCCCTTGGCGATCTTGGTCGCCTCCCAGGCGGCTGCCTCGGCGGCATCCTCCTGCTGCCGCGCCCGGATGGCGACGTCGGAGATGTCGTTCGACCACACGTCGCTGTATCCCTGGGTGTCGGCATCGAACCGCCCGAGCAGCTGGCCCGGGCCGTTCATGGCCTCGCGCAAGCTGACCGTGTGCCAGCCGTTGCGCCGGTCGGGAACCTGCACGATCTGGCCGCGGGTGGGGTTCGGAATGGGGTTGCCGTCCGCATCGTTGATCGTATTGTTCTGCCGGCCGGTCGTGAACATCGTGTAGAGCGCCTGCTCGTTGGTCAGGTACGGGAAGCGCTGCATGATCAACGACAGCGCGGCCGCCGAGTGCGGCCCGGCCATTGACGTCCCCGACGCGGCCCGGTAACGCGGCTGCGGTACGCCGTCGACGAGCTCCACCCACGTGCTATTGATCAGTCTGCTCGGAGCAGTGACGCAGGACCACTTCGCGACGCCGCACTGGTTGAACTCCTGCTGCCCCGGGACCAGCACCGAACCGTCAGCGCTGAGCGTCCGCCCGATGTTGGGATTGATTCCCGATGTGGTGTACCAGCGACCCTCCAGATCAGGCCGGAAGTACGGCGTGGCGGCCCGCGCCGTCGGGTTCGCGACGCCGGCGTTGCCGGCGGTGAACTGGAGGATCTTGCCGGTCGACGCGACCTCGATTGCGCCATTCAGCCAATGCACGGTCTTGCCGTTCGCATCCGCGACGCCATCAGGTGTCGACAGGTGACGCCACGCCGGGTTCAAGCCAAAGGTGGCCGGGCCGCCGGGCGGCGGATCATAGGTGTTGTAGTTCTCCGTGGGAGGAGCGCTGCCCCAGCTGCTGGTGATGATCCTGATCGGCTTGCCGTTCGCCGTCTGCGCGGCGTTCACGGCTCGGTAGACATTGGCGAGGTAGGCGTTGTCCGGTGTCTGCGCCGCGGTCGCGGTCGCTGGCAGGAGGCCGTAGAACACGCCGTCGGTCTTGTGGGTGTTGCCGACGTACACATTGGCGTTGAATGCGACCCCGTGCATGTTGGCCGCAGGGCCGTCGGGCTGCGTCTCGCCGACGCCGTCGCGGCTCGCCCCCACAGTCCCGGTGACGTGCGTGCCGTGCGAGTCGTTGAAAGCCGGGTCGTAGAAGCCCGGCGTCGGACCCGTCTCGCCGCCTTGCGCCTGCACCGAGAAGTAGCGATCGCCGACGGCGTAGTTCGTTGCGAGGCTGCCGTGCTCCCGCATGTGCCCGGCGAAGAAGCCCGAGTCGACGACGCCGATGTTCTCCCCGGTGCCGGAATAGCCGGCGGCATACGCGAACTCCGCCCCGATCGACACCATGCCGTTGTCGCGATTGAACTCAGGCGTTCGCCAGCTGGCCGGATCACCGAGCCGGCCAGGATCTCCGGGATAGGACTGGATCGGCGGCGCCTCGGGTAATTGCGCGCTCGCCGCCGGGGCGGCAACGCAGATCATCACCATCGGCGTCAGCGCTGCGACCAGCGCTGTCCTCACACGCTTCGTGGTCGGCATTATCGGGTCACCTGCCAGGATAGTTTCGTCGAAACTCTACCTTCACTATCCTGCTCGAGCAGCCCTTCGACTACCCGCAATCTGGGGGCAAACGAACCCGCGGATCCATACCTGCGCAAAGGCGGGCGCCGCACGCAGTTCTGAGAGATGTCGCCTTGGTGCTGTGGCCGCTCCGAACCTGCGACGCAGGGTTTAGGAAACCGACGCACGCCACCGACAGACGCCCCTGCAGCCGTAACCAGGCAACACCGCGCGGGTGAGGAGTTTGCCGCGGCCGGCGTTGTAGCAGTCGGCTGTGGCCGCGTCCGGTTCGAGCACGATCACCGAGGAGACCGCGCCGAGGGCGTCGACGAGGTCGCGGAGACACGCGTCGTACGCCGCGGTGTCGGGCGCGCCCTGTTTGAAGTCGGTGCAGCCGCGGTTGGGGATGTAGTACGCCACGAAGACCGGGATCTCGCCGCGATCCCTGGCGCGTGTGACCATGCGTGGCACCACGCCCAGGTCATGGGGGCCGTTGATCCAGCGGGCTTGGGGCCGCTGGTGATCGGATCCAGCCAGTCCGCGCCGTGCGCCTCCTGCCAACGGGTGGCGGCGGTGTTGGTGTCGACGTACCGCGTCGCGTCGTGGAAGGGGTGACGAAGGAGTGCATACCCGATGTTCGGCGGGTCGGGGTGCAGGGACGTGTCGGGCTGGCGGCCACACCCGACGCCGAGCGCCGCGATGGTCACCATCCCGGTGACCATTCCGGCGACCATTCGGCGGTATCGGCCGGTCATGTCGGCGGCTTCCAGTGGTCGCTGACCCGGTAGATCTGGACCCGGTCGGTACCACCGCCGAAGGTCGCCACTGCGACGGCGTGCTTGCGTGCCTCCACCAGGGTCGGGTCCTTCTGCGCCGCCTCGCCGGTGCGGTAGTACCAGTCGGGCACGACCAGGTAGTCGACGCGTCCGAGGTTGTCGCGGACCGCGGGGTCGCTGTCCAGCTTGTAGATCATGATCGGCCGCGGGTTGAAGCCGTAGCGGTGGACGAGGCCGGTCCAGATGCTGTCGTGTACGACGGGGACCTTGTTCCGCGGGACGTTGTCGGCCAGCCATGTGGTGGCTGAGTGCAGCGGCTGGCTCAGGGCTTCAAGCCGGTGCGGCGCTCCAGGGCTTCGATGACGGTCGGGCAGACGTCGATCTCGTAGAGCCTTTCGATGCTCTGCATCCCGCCCGGGCTCTCCGCGTTGATCTCCACCACCTTGTCGCCGATCACATCGATGCCGACGAAGTACATGCCGTCGGCCACGAGTTTCTTGCTCATCGCCTCGATGATGCCGCGTTCCGCGTCACCGATCTCGAGAGGGATCGAGCGTCCACCCTTGCTGATGTTGGCCCGCGGGTCGTTACCCGTGGGCACTCGCCGGAAGGCGGCCGGTTTCCCGTCGCGCTCGAGGATCTGTCCCTCGAGCAGGAAGATCCGGGCATCGCCGTCCTCGCCGCCGTCGACGAACTCCTGGACGATCGCGTAGCCGTCCTGTAGCACCGCCTCGGTCATCTGCGCGAGGTTCGCTTCGCTCTCGTCCTCGATCATGAACACGTTCCGTCCCTTGGCTCCGTACAGAGGCTTGACGACGCAGTGGCCGACCTCGCCGGCGAACCGTTCGATCGCTTCCGGGTCGCGCGTCACCAGCGATCGGGGGCGGATCTTCTCGGGGAACTCCTCCAGGTAGAGCTTGCTCGTCGCGCGTGTGAGGGACCTCGGATCGTTCACCACCGTGACGCCTCGTGCCTGGAGCATCTGGCCGAAAACCACACCCAGTGGACTTGCCCACGGCCGCTCATGCAGATCGTCGATCGATTCGTTGCGGAGGAACAAGGCGTCGAGGTTGTCCATGACGATCCGTTCGGCCTCGCGCTCCTTGATGCGCTTCATGAAGGCCTCGAGCGTGTCGTCTTTCTCGAACTCTGCGGCATGAGCCCGGGCCACCAGTTGCCCGTCACTTTCGCCGAGTTCGACGTCTCCGACCCCGACGTACCAAACCTCATGCCCACGCTGGGCCGCGGCCCTCGCCAGCCGCGTAGTCGTGTACTCGTCTACCTCGGTGGCGACGTCGTTGACGAAGAAGGCAAGCCTCATGCCGACACACCTCCTTCGTACAGGTCCGTGACCGACGCGCCCGCGCGCAGTCTGTCGAGGCGGTCCTGAGCGCCGGGCACGTCCAGCCAGCGTGGACGGACGCATGGTGCTTTGAGCACCTCGCGGTCGAGCAGGTCCTGGATCAACGGGATGTGGTCCAACGCGAGCTTGCCGACGAACAGGACGTCGAGGCTGCTGCCCTCTGCGAGGGTTTCGAGGATGCGCGTGATCCCACGCAGGTAGATCGCGTCCTTCACAGAGCCACCCCCGACGACGACCCGGATGGCGATGGACCAAGCGGTCCTCGTCGGTATCCGATGTTCTGCCCGTAACGATTCGAAGATCTCCAGGAACTCGGCGCCGTCGAGCATCTTGTCGACGGCAACAACCCTCGCCGCGAGCACGCGGAGACGCCGCGGGTCCAATCCGCCGGTCAGGAACTCGGCGAGCACGGCAAGGCCCTCTTGGGTCTCGTCGTAACCAGGCAGTCCGATCGTCAGCAGCGTCAGGGGTTGCCTGGCGCCGTTGTGGTAGGTGACGACATGGGTGCCGACCTCGTGGTGCAGCAACGGCTCGACGCGGTCTGCCCTGATAGTGGCGGCTTCGGGGATGAGCAGCCGACCGAACGACACCATCAGCTCGGAGATGTCGTCGCGCACGTCGATGTGCGCCGGGAAGTCCGGATACACGGCGCGGTATCGATCGAACTCCGCACGAGCCGCCTCCGCGAACGCGCCGGCTGTGACGCTCCGGGTGCTGGGAGCTTGGGCTGGGATGGTCTCGAGCAGCTCCTCCGCGGCGGATGCGAGAGGCTGGGCGACCCCTCCGTACAGTTGCAATGACCCGTACACGAAGCGTGAAGTGTCGCGATCCTCCAAGGCTGTGATCTGTCGTGCTATCTCGTCTCGCTTCGCCCGGAAGAGTGTGTGCAGCGCAGGGTCCGTTACGTTCTCGATCTCGAGGCTGTAGAGGTCACGCCGCACCATGTCCGGCTCGAATTCCAGCGGTCTGAGCCGGAGAGTGGGGGCCGTCCCGAAGTCACCCCGCTCGAAATCCGTCCAAGCCTCTGCTGCATTGACCGGCGTGATGTTGAGCAGCAGGTTCAAGCTGCGCTCGATCTGGGTGAGGCGGGCGTCGATATCGAGAGCGGGCGCAAGCTGCTGGGTCGGTGAGGTCATCTGACCGAGGTACCCACCAACCACTAGAAGCAACCTAAGCGTAGCTCCGGCTGAGCCCATGACCCGCAAGGCGCCTGGCTGGTCTCGCCGCGATGGCCTTCAACATCACCCGCGCCGGCCGGCACCCTTGCCTCGGCGCTCCACGCCGGGCGAGCGCTCCGGCTGGTCTGGTTCGTCCACAGCTGTACGGGCTCATCTGGGCTGTAGTTGGCAGAAGCCTCGGAGCTGGATCTGCTGGACTGTGAGGACGTTGGGTCAACTCCACCAGCTGTGTGTCCAGGTCACCTGCGCCAGAGCGGCCTGGCCGGACAGGCTCGGGTGGAAGTAGTCGAGCTTGCTGACCTGGCTGCGGCTGAATTGGTAGTTGAAGGTCACGTCGTCGTCGTATTTGCACAGCGGGTATGCCGCGCACTCGTCACGAAGCACCGTGTTGAAAGCGATATTGCGGGCGCGCACCGTCTGCCGCTCCGTGTCGGTCCGGTTCGGCGCCAGCAGCGACTGGCAGATGTTCGCGGCGTCCCAGACGAGGCTGGCCCAGAAGTCGGTGTGGTAGATCTCCCAGAGGTGGTGCACGTCGGGGATGCTGGCCACGAAGATCCGCGTCTGTCCGGTGGCCAGCGTCTGCAGGGTCTGCCGGAACTGGTCGCGGAAGGTGTCGACCGGGGTCATCGTCGACGGTGACGAGGTGCACACGTCGTTCGCCCCCATCAGGATCGTCACGTATCCGGCCTGCTGCGAGACAGCCGCCTGAGCCTGACCCGGCGCGTCGCTCATCCGCGCGCCCGACTTCGCGTCGTTGTAGTTGCGACCGGTGATCCCGGGGTTGAGGACCCGCAGGCGCTCGTAGTGACTGATGATGCCGTCCCAGCCCGCAGCGCCGGTGCTCCACGAGTTGGCCGGATGATCGCCGTACCAGCAGCACACGTCGGCCGCCCTGGTCATCGAGTCCCCGATCGAGGCCATGCTGCTCGGCGCGGGTGGTGCGGCCTGCGCGGCGGCGACCGGCTCCGCGACGGCCGCGCTGGCGAACAACAAGCCCACCGCCACTCCAGCGGCCAACATCAAACGCCTCATGGCGACTCCTCACGGTGCACTGGGCGGTATTCGAGGCCCGTCAGATCCCGGAAACCGATCCCGTACCCGGGGCCGCCGAGCACCAAACGGGCCTTCGATCACCCTGCCCGCCTACCCACGCGACCTCACGGCGGACAAGAGCAGGCAGGACTCGAAACCGCGGATGTCGGGTTGATGCTGTCCGGTTGGCGCGCGAGGCGGCGGGTACAGGGGTGCGCACCAACGCTCGAGACACCGAGTGCGGTTACGAGCCGGCACCGGTGTCGAGAGTCCCTGCTGGGCCACGGCCCACCGTCCGAAAGGCACACCGCCATGTCGATGAGCGCATTCGACCCCTGGAACTACCGAGACAAGTCCGGCTTCACCGAGGGCAAGGACGTCACCGGCTACAAGATCGCCGCCGTCGACGGCGACATCGGCAAGGTCGACGAAGCCACCAACGAGTCCGGTGCTGCGGGCCTGGTGGTCGACACCGGGCCGTGGATCTTCGGCCGCAAGGTGCTGCTCCCGCCCGGCGTCGTCGAGCGGGTCGACCACGACGACCAGAAGGTCTATGTCGACCGGAGCAAGGAACAGATCAAGGACGCCCCCGAGTTCGACCCGAACACGGGAGTCGATGACGACTACCGCACGCGGCTCGGCGGTTACTACGACGAAACCTACCGCAACGGTCTGTAGCCGGCCGCGCGCACCTCGAACCCTAAGCGCGGATCCACCGATACCTGGGGTCGGGTGAGCGTGCCGTAGCGCGAGGATGCCCTTGCGGGCTGGGAGATTGGGACTTGCGACGATCTCGATCGGTACCCAACCCGGAAGGGCATCTCTGGGGGCGAAACCGTCTCGTCCGTGGGGGCGACTTCGGCGGCTTCGGCGAGGCGAATTCGGTGTCGTCGGCTGGACTGGTCCCGGTGCTGGCACTGGCGGAGTCCGCAGGCCTTCGGGACCTGGCCGATGAGCACCTCGTGGTGCCGACCGACAAGGGCGCGAACCCGGAGTTGAAGGTGGCTTCTCTGGTCGCCGGGATGGCCGCTCGTGCGGCGGAACCTTCCTCCACCGAGCTGGCGGGCGTGGTCACCGCTCTCAGCTATGGAACGGCGGGGTTGTCGGTCGGACAGCGGGTGTTCGGCCTCACCGACTGGACCCGCGACGGCACTCTCGCGGAGTACGCGGCCGTCGAGGCGCGCAACCTCGCGCCGCTGCCGGGCGACGTCGACTTCACGTCGGCGCGAGCGTCGCGATGACTGGCCTGACCGCGTGGCAAGGACTGTTCGATCATGGACGTCTTGAGGCGGGGCAGACGTCCTCGTGCACGGCGCCGCCGGCGCAGCCGGCTCGATGGCGACACAGCTCGCACGCGAGTACGGCGCATACGTCATCGGTACCGGACGCGCTGCGCACCGTCAGACGGCGCTCGACTTCGGCGCGCAGGAGTTCGTCGACCTTGAGAACGGCCGGAACCGCAGCCAGCACGGCGGACCGTTCGGAGAATTCAGCCGAGTCAATCCAGCCCTCCAATGCGCCGATCAGCGCAACGCAACGTACGGCGTGTCCACCGCCCCGAAACGAACGCAACGCCCCCACAGCACCGTCGCGCCGTTCGCTGCCGGCGGTATCCAGTCTCAGCCCAAACCAGCCGAATGTCTGCACACCAAGGACGAAGCGACGACCCAGGCGCCGGAGACTTCTAAGGGGATGTGCGCCAATTCTAAGGGCCTACTCCTGATGTGGTCACGTGGCCATCGAGCCGACTGTGGAGGAAAGCGGCGGCCTCGTCGCAAGCGCCATTGGGGAGAATCATGTGTCACCAATTTCAACCTCATTTCGGCCGATCATGACTGCGGTAAGGGATCGCGCCGCGATCAGTGGCTTCTGGACCCGCCACGAGATCCGGGATACCGCAATCAACTCGAATTGGCGGCATGACGAGCTCCTCCCAGCCACGTCACCCTCGCTCGGATAACCCACGGAGGAGAGCCATGGGCCACAACTCGACACAACAGCAGCGGATCGCGTCCATCTTCGCCGTGAGTCTCCTGATCGCGGCCACGGTCGTCGCTGGGTGCAGCGAGAGGCACGCCGAACCTGACACCTTCAGCATGCCAGAAAGCTCCACGACCGTCGGTGACGACTCGGCGGATGGGTACAACAGCACCACCACAACTCCCCCTCGCATCCCACCTAGCTCGGTCCCGAGCCCAAACGTAGTGACGAGAACCCGGCCTGCACCCCAGCCCGACGACCAGGCCGCGAGCGACTCCACCTTCAGCGGTCTGACGATCTTTGCTGACGGCGAGCCAGCCGGCCAGGTCACGGTGGAGTTCAAGATCGTGCCGTCCTGTCCCGGAATCTGCCATCAACCCCATGTCGACTCCGACGCCCAGGGCCGTTACTCCATCCAGCTCTCGCCAGGGGTATACAACGCGATGTGCATCGTCGATGTCGAAAGCGACTATGAGTGCGGCCCACGCGGCGGCGATGGTGGCCCGTTCCCGGTAGACGTCCCGCCGTACGGTCAGCATCTCGACTTCGTTGTCTGTGAGTTCGCCGACTACCCGAGCTGCCTGAGCGACTGAGTCGGCCCACTAGAAGCGAGGGGGTGAACGCAGATGAGTGCAAGATGTAGTGAGTGCGGTACGAGGATTGCTGCCGGATACGTCAATTTCTGTCCAAGCTGCGGCTCATTCTTGGACTGGCAGGACGAGAATGAACAAGCGGCGCCGCATGCACGGGCTGAAGGCAGCGCGCCATCGGGGGACGGGGCGGCGTTGGCTCTGCGGGTAGACGTCGCGCCGGCCACGCTGCCGGTCGATCCGGGTTCGGTCGCCGACGCCGAGATCACCGTGCACAACGACGGCACTCGGGTTGAAGACGTCGTCGTAGAGGTGACCGTGGAGGGTGCATCTGTGCCTTGGCTCAGGGTGCAGCCGACAACCGTGTCCATCTACCCGGAGACCGACGCGAGGATCTCTCTGGAGGCCGCCCCGCCACGCAGGTCCGACCGCGTGGCGGGGACCACGCCCTTTCAGATCCACGTTCAGTCTTCCCTGGACCCGCGAGTGCGAACCGGCACCGGAGGCAGTCTCGTTGTCGGAGCGTTCCACGAACTTGCGACGATCCTGTCTCCTGATCGCGTCAACGCCAGACGTCATGCGCGCAGCTGGATCACCATCACCAACGACGGGAATGTCACCGAGAATGTCGAATTGTCGGGCGCGGGACAGGGAGATGTGCGCATCTCAGTACCGAGCGCCGTCACCGTCGTCCCTGGCACCCGCCTCGACGTACCGGTGCGAGTCACAGCGCCGCTGCGCTGGCTCGGCGGCGCCGTGGATCGACACTTCGCCATCGACGTCAGCTCCGATGGACTGACGACGCCCTCGCTGCTGCGCGGCACCATCACCCACCTTGCACTGTTCCCCCGCTGGCTAGCGACAGCTGCGCTTGCGCTCGTGGGCGTCATCGTGGTCGGCCTCGGCGTGGCCATGGCTATCGGACCGCCGGGCCCGGAAGGGACCTCGGGAGTGACCCCGACACCTGCGCCGACGCCAATGCCGACGCCGACGCCGACGCCGACTCCAACCCCGACCCCGACACCTGCGCCGACCCCGATTCCAACCCCGACACCAACGCCGACCCCGACACCAACACCAACGCCGACCCCGACACCAACACCGACCCCGACCCCGACACCGACGCCGACACCAACACCAACGCCGACCCCGACACCAACACCCGACGGGCCTGAAGTCGAGGTGCCGGCCCCGCCGCCCGAGCTGGTCGGAAAGTGGAACGGCGGGGCCGGTGACAGCAGCCAATGGTGGCTGACCATTGGGCCCGACGGCAGCTACACGCTCATCAACGATGAGCTGGGTCTGAGTGACTCCGGCCTGGTCGACACCAGCAACCACGGGTTCATCGCCTACAACGCGAGAGGCGACGCGACAGTTCTTGAAGCGGCCGGCATCAGCGGCTGCAAATGGAGCATCGAGAGCAGCCAGGACCAAGTCGGAGACCTTTACGGCTATACGTTCGCGTTCCTCCGGTTCTGCCAGAACACGACCAGCGTGTGGACTCGCTGACCCACACCAACACTCGTGCTGTACGCCCCCCGCACGCCAGTGGCCATAGGCGGGCCGGCCAGGCTGAGCTCGCGTGCTCAGCTAGCGCGGCGAGCGGTCCGGTGTCGTCCACAGCGGATCGCCGAGCGCGAGCGGGAGAACCGGGAGCTCAAGCGCACGAACGAGATTCTGCGGACGACGTCTGCGTTTCCGCGGCAACGGAGCTCGACCACAAACTGGAGTGATCGTGGCCTACAACGACGACCCAAGAACCGAGTCGTCGAGGGCCGCTGGCTCGGGGTCGAGATCGCCCCGAGCACCTACCACGCCGCCAAGCCCCGGGGTTGTGCGGGATCAGGCGCGAGAAAGATCGCCGCACCACCCTGACCGAAGGCGTGCAGACCGAGCGTCCCGCGGACTTGGGTGAAGCGAGAGTTCTCGGCCCAGGCTCCCCAACCAGCTGTGGGCCTTGGGGCGGATGTCCACGGCGGTCGGCGTCCCGAACCTCGACTGCAGGAGCAGACTTACCAACGGGATTTCCGTCAACCCCACCGACGAGCACAATCGCCTTCAGCCGTTGAGGAGCGGTGTCGGCTCCACGGAGCGCCCGGCTCACCGCGGCCACGGTCTGCTCGAGAACGGTGCGATCAGCGCCTCCGCTCCGGGGCATCCGCACCGTCGTACTGCAGCCCGCGAGCGTCACCGAGATCGTTACGTCAACGAAGAGCCAGGAATTGCGCTCCGGCAAGCCGCCGGATGACGTAGCTCGTCATGCCGTGGTTCGTGCCAAGAAACTGCGTCTAGCAGTGGGGGAGAAGCTGGAAGGGCCGATGGGGGTGAGGTCTGAATCGGCTCACGAAACGGATCATTGCTCAGCCGGCTTGCAGGTTAAGCTGCCTAAGGCAACGAGTCAGTCAATGGACCTGTCAATGAAGACAAGTCGAATATGCCGAAAGTGACAGCACAGATATGCGATCGGCCGGCACGGTACGCGTGTGAGACAGCCCAGTCTTGGTCCACCGCCGACTTGTAAGACGCTGGTCAGCGATTGGAGCAAGACCTGCGTCGGCAGGTCACGCGCGCACTTCCGACGCGTTACTTGTGAGTGGTGACGAGCGGCGGCCTAGTGGTCAGCGGGTGAGGATTGGGTAAGGCGGAGGGCTAGCGCAGAGACCTCGCGGCGTGATGACGTTCCGGTCTTGCGCAGGAGGTTCGACACATGCACGCTCACTGTGCTCTCACTGATGAACAGCGCTCGGGCGATCTCGGCGTAGGTTCGGCCAGCGACCAGGTAGGACAGCACCTCTTGCTCTGGCCTTGTCAGTGAACGGAACGGTGCCGGGGGCTGATCGCGCGAGGGCTCCGATGGCTCGTCGAGCCGCACTTTGCTCACAGTCGCCAGTGACTCCACCTCGAGCTGCAGCGACAGCGCGCCGACCTCTACTACGAAGCGGTGCGCCGATCTCAGTGGCACTGCGACGACTGACCGGTTGGCGCCTTCGTGGAACAGCGCCTGAGCCCAACGCCATGATGCGAGAGCTTCATCCCACCGCATTCCGGCTGCTCTGCACCGGTTGGCTGCTTCTTCCCACGCGCTAGATGTAGCCGTCCCGGCTCTGAACCGTGCACTCTCTGCGGCGAAGAGCGCTTTCATTGCGGGTTGGATGAGGTCGCTGGTCGCGATGACCTCGAAGGGTGGAGGCTGCAGACTGTTGCGCGCAGCGACGAGGCCGTCGAATTGTGCTCGAGCTCTTCTGATCCCATTGCCGTCGCGCCGGTCCCGGGCGGACTCCATCAGGCTAGCGGCGGCTCGGGCACCCCACATCAGCATCTCGTCGACGGTGCCAGGTTCGACCAGATCGGGGATCATGCTTCGGCAGAGGAGATCGAGGGCGTCGTCGGCTCTGCCGGTTGCGATCAGATACTCGGCTACGACGGGCGGCCCTTGCAACCCGCTCCGATCGGCCGGTACTGCGGCGGATGCCCCTGCACGATCCGCGGCACCACCTCGTCGCTCCACGCGATCGTCTTCCCACCCTTCTCCGCCGGCACATTTACCACTCGCGCCTTCGCCGGATTCTGCTTAATCGCCTCGTCGTCGACGGCAATCTCCAACGTCCGGAGCACGAGGTACGCAATCGACGACCCGAACCGCGCATCCAGCTCCGCCACCCAAGCAGGGATCTCCGATGGCTTGATCGTCCGCAACTGCCGCCGCCCCAAACACGGGTACGAAGTGCAGCCGCAAAGACGACTCGTACTTGAGCGCCGTAGCCGGATCCACCACCCGGGACGCCAGCCACCTCTCGGCAACCTCCTCAAACCGAACCTTCCCGGCATCCGGATCGATGTACCCCCACGCTCCCGATCCGTCTCCATCGCAGCCCCATGCCGGTCCAAAGCCGTCTTGGTCGCGAACGCCTTTGACCGTTCCCGCCCCTCCGGATCCACCCACCCGGCAAGCCACCGCTTCCCGCGTCCCCATTTGCCCGAGTCGTAGTCCCGTCCGCCAGCTTCACCGCCCGCGTCCATTGATCTTTCACGTAGGCCATCGCGCCGCGTCTCTCTCTCGTGTTGACGTGCGGCAGCAGCTCAACACGTGGGTCGCGGAGAGAACGGCGTTCTAGCTGCGGACGGGCGAGCAGTGCCTGTCACCCCGACCTCAGCGACGAGACCGCGTCTGCGGTGCGTGACACGCCGGTAGCTCTTCGATTCTGATCGCATCCAATCTAGGCTGCAAGTCCATGCAAGCTCGCGGGATGGGGTAGAGATCATGGCATTGCGATACATCGGCACAGATACCACCTGCCCGAATACGAGCTGTCCGACCGTGTGGGTCGACGAGGCCGACGGCAGCCTGGTGATTCAGGGGTACAAGCTCGACGCTGAGACGATGGGCGAGGTGAATGCCACAGCTCCAGTTCAGGAGAACGAGACGGTGGTGCGGATCCCGGCTCGGATGGCGTCGGTGCTGAGGGGAGCAATGCGTGAAGGCTGAGCCTCTCGCCTTCCAACTGTTCCGGTCGGCTCAGCGCAGCGCGCTGCACCTCGAGACCCGGGATTTGTATGAGCCCGAGGACCCCGACTGGAACGAATGGAAGGCGGGCAATCATTTCGATCCTGCCGAGCGCTGGCAGACGTTCCACGATCTGGTGCGCGACACGACCGGCAGGGGAGTCGAGGTCCGGCGTGCTCGGGTAGTGTCGGAGCCGATCAGTGAGTACGTGCAGTTCGAGTACGACGTCACCGAGCCGCACAACATCGCCGCCGGCGAGCAAGTGCGTTGGCTGCCGCGCCAGCAGACAACCGGGCTCTTGGTCACACCGAACGACTTCTGGATCTTCGACGAGCAAATCGTGCTCTGGAACTTCTGCGACGGCGACGGGACATGGGTGGGTGAAGAGCGCACCGACGACCCGGACCTGGCTAAGTTGTGCGTAGCAGCGTTCGACGCCGTATGGGATCGAGCGATCCCGCACGAGGAGTACCACCCGAGCTGACACGAGGCCTGTAACCGTTGCCGACACCCCCTGCCTTCTCGAACGCCCAGAAGGCCAAACGCGACTTCGGCACCCGTCTCGGTGAGATCCGGAAGACTGCCGGTCTCACCGCACGGGCGCTCGCGTCGTCCTGCGGCTGGCACGAGTCAAAGGTCTCGCGCATCGAGAACGGCAAGACCTCACCGTCTGCCAAAGACATTCGTCTCTGGGCCGCACAGTGCGAAGCCTCCGACCAGATCGCCGATCTCATCGCCTCGCTGGAAGCGATCGAGGGCATGTTCGTCCAGTGGAAGCGGATGGAACGTGGGGGACTTCGCCGCGCCCACGAGTCCGTGATACCACTGTGGCAGCGCACCCGACGCTTCCGCACGTACTCGCCTTGGCTGATCCCGGGCGCCGTACAGACCGAGAGCTACACGCGCGCTCTCCTCCGCGGCACCGCAGCCCGCCGCGGACTGCCAGATGACGTCGAGGGTGCCGTCAAGGTGCGGAACGAGCGCCTGAAGTTGCTCCACCAGAAGGACCGAAGGTTCGCCGTTTTGATCGAAGAGGCTGTCCTCCGAAACGTCATGGGGGACACCGACGTCATGGCCAGCCAGCTCGGCTACCTCCTCACCGTCAGCGAGCTGCCGTCAGTCTCCGTCGGCATCCTGCCCCTCGGCGCGGACCGCACCGCGATGCCCCCAGTCGAGGACTTCTGGATCTTCGACGACGCCCAGGTCAACGTCGAACTGATCTCCGGCTACCTCACCATCACCCAGCCCGGCGAGATCGCCATGTACGCCGACGCGTTCACCCGCCTCGCCGAAATCGCCGTCGTCGGAGCCCCCGCGCGACGCCTGATCGCCACTGCACTCGAGGTCCTCGAATAGCCGTGCAAGCCCGTGCAAGTTCGTAGTCTCGACCCCTTCTGAACTCCTACCGTCTAACCACGGTCAGGGCGATGGGTGAGCTCCGAGCGTGCGTAGGGCGGTACGCGGTTCCCCTGCCCTGTCGCCCTGGCCAATCCAAGCGCTAGATGCGATCGGAGTGCGACAAGGTGAACCTGACCAGGCAGCGGACGTCTGACTGGCCGGTGCTGCGCTCAGCACAAGAACTGGACTGCGACGGCAGCAACCCACACACCGACGATCCATGCATCCTCGGCTACCACCTCACGCTGGCCTTACCTGGCGACGCGGTGTGGGTCGGCTGTCGGGTGCGCGTGCGTCCCGCTCGGCCGGGGATGGTTGTTCTGGTCGACCGAGGACCCGTCGCCAGGTGGCAAACGGGGTTACGGGGCGTTTTCCGCGGCCCGGGCCCGCTCGTCGGCGTACACGCGCGCGTCCAAGGCGTCGAGGGCCACCAGCCGCGCGTTCTCGACCGCCCATTGCGCGTAGTCGATTGCGTCGATCGCGTCCGCCTCAGCCCAGTCCGCGTCGTTCGCCGCCATCTTGGCGTCAAGCTGCGTGTTGCGCTTGTCGATCTTCGCCTTGGCATCGTCCATTTTGGCCGTCGCGTCAGCCCTCATCTGCGCCCACTTGCTCTGCGCGCGCGCGGCGGTCTCGCCGGCCTTCTGCTCGGCGTCTTTGCCTGCCAGGTCGAGGTCGGCCTGGGCTTGGTCAATCCGCTCGCGGAGTTGGTCGCGCGACTCGGTCGCCGCGCTCTTCACCGAGGTCAGCGCTGCGGAGGTGCGCTTCTCGAGGTCTTCAAACCGTGTGGAAAGGTCCATCTCGTCCCTCCCTATGGGATTCCGGATGCGAGCCACAACAGATTCAGCCAACGCCTCTGCGACCCCACATGGCAACCCCCGCGGCCCCGAGGGATCGCTGCGGTCGTCGGCGCTACTCGTGGAGCCCGGAGCGGGGGGGCTTCCGGCCGACCGGGAGGCCCTTCCAAGCTCACCGCCTGGAACGAGGGCGTGACAGACACTGCCGAAGCCCGACCGGTCGACGGAACCGCACAAGCCACCACCTGTTCGGCGGTGGAGTACTCGGAGTCGGTGAGCGCAGACCGGCCCGCGGTGGGGTCCCTCCGGAGGCTGGTCGCAGACGTGGACTGGGTTCATGGCCAGAGCCACAGAGGGCGCGCGGGCCCGGATGGCACGGTGGTGCGCCGGTTCGCAGTGGGTGGCGCGGCGGGTGCTACTTTTTGCGCGGAGGAGCATTCTTGTTCTTGGCCCAGCTCAATCAAAGGGCACAAATGGCAACCGCGATGATGACTGCGCCGCCGGGTGGGAGGAGGCGCTTGTTCAGCAGAGTAGAGGCATTGCTTCAGCTGCGTTGCGAATCGCCGGGGTTGTTGTCCGCGTCACTCGGGCTCTCGTGCGATTGGGACCGAGCTGCCTCTGACTTGGTGGGGTAACTACCCGTGCGCGGCGATCAACAAGACCACCACCTGGTGCTGCTCATCGCCGCTGAGGTGGGCGGGAGGAATCGCCGCACGATCGCTGCTGTCCTGTTGGGTGCAATGACTGTCTTTGCAGGCGCGGCGGCCGCGATCGCGGTGTCGGCGCCTGGTCAGGATGAGGCCGTCGGGCAAGCGTTGGTCACAATTCTTGGCTGGACCGAAGGTCTCTGGCGGGCGCTGGTTGTCGCGCTGCTCGTGCTCGCGCTGCTCGTCGTCGTCGATGTCCTGGTCCGTCGCCGGTGGCGCTTAGCTCGCGACGTCCTGGTTGCGCTTGCCGTGCTGGCTGGCGCGGGGAGCGTCCTCGGGCAGGTAGTTGGGCCGAGCTGGTTTGCCGTCGACAGAGACATGTGGTCCCGGTGGGGATTCCCCGAGTACCGTCTCGCGGCCGCGGCCGCCGTCGTAGCCGTGGTCGGCCCCGAGCTCGTTGTGCCTGTTCGGCGTCTGCTCGGTTGGCTCCTCGCGTTGGCGGCTGTGGCGTTGCTGGCCATGGCAGCCGCGCTGCCCTCTGATGTTTTGGCCGCACTGGCACTCGGACTCGGATCTGGCGCTCTGGTCCGGCTGCTGTTCGGTTCTGCTGCCGGCATACCACCGTCCGATCTCGTTCGTGAGTCGATGCTGTCGCTGGCGGGTCGACGACCTCCGGCCGTCGACCCGCCAGCAGCGCGGTGCGGCGGCGTACACCGGACGTGACCGGGTTGGACGAGCGCTCCACATTCGGGTGCTGGGTCGTGACGCACAGGACACTCAGCGCCTGGCGCGTCGTTGGCGCCTGCTCATGTATCGGGACCCTCCACGCAGCGCACCGGTCGGACGACTGGAGCAGGTCGAGCACGAGGCGTTGGCGACCCTGATGGCCGCCCGGGCAGGTGCGCGCGTCCCTGAGGTGGTTATGGCGGCGCTAGGACCCGGCGGCGACGCGGGCCTCGTCACCCGACGAACCGACGACGACCGTCTCGAGGCGATGCGTGCCGATCAGGTCACGGACGAGACCTTGCTCGACCTGTGGCGCCAGGTCGCAAGACTGCACGCGGCGGGCATCTCGCACGGAAGACTCAACGCCGATCATGTGATCCTGACCGACGGTCAGCCTGTGCTCGTTGGATTCGCCGCGGCGACGTTGGGAGCGCCACGGTCGGCGCTCGACATCGACGTGGCGGAGTTGCTCGTCGCCTGCACGGCGCTCGTCGGCCCCGACCGCGCGCTCGCAACAGCCATCGATGGCGTCGGCGTCGACGCTGTGACGGGTTCATTGCCGTACTTGCAGCGTGCCGCTCTGACCCCGCACACGCGGGACCTGGCCGGCTCCCACGAGGTCGCCCTCAAGGCGCTACGGGCCGCGGCCGCAGCCGCCGCGGGCACTCAACCAGTCGAAATCAAGCCGATGCGGCGGATCCGGGGCCGCGACTTCCTGGTCACCGCAGCGGTGGCGTCGGCCGCCTACCTGCTGATCGGCCAACTTGCGGAGATCGGATTCGACACGATCGCCGACAACCTGCGCAACGCTGAACCGGCCTGGCTCATTACCGCGCTTCTGGTGGCTCAGCTCGGGTTCGTTCCAGAGGCGATCTCTCTGCGGGGAGCCGTGGCCACCCCACTTCCACTGGTGCCGTGCGTCGCGTTGAAGTCGGCGCAAAAGTTCATTGGCATGGCCGTTCCCGGCTCGGCCGGCACGATCGCCGCCACTGTGCGCTTTGTTCAGCGAATGGGAGGATCAGCTGCGGAGGCCGTGGCCTCAGGCGCGGTCGACGCCCTGGCCGAAAAGATCGTACAGATCATCCTCGTCCTGCTCATGCTGCCTCTGGTCGACCTCAACCTGGACAGCGGCGACGTGCAGGTCCGCACTCCTGATAGCCGACTGGTCGCGGCAATCATCGTTGCGCTTCTCGTCGGCGCCACCGTGATCTGGCTGGTCCCGTCCATCCGCCGCAAGGTCCTCCCATCGATGCGCCAAGGCCTTGCCACCCTCCGCGTCGTGCTGCGAACCCGACGAAAGAGGCTGGAACTCTTCGGCGGCAACCTTGGCGGGGAACTGACCTTCGCGCTCACCTCGGTGCCGTCTGCCACGGTTACGGAGTCGGACTCACGTTGGCACAGCTCCTGTTCGTCAACCTGGTGGCGTCGGCGCTAGCAGGGTTGATCCCAGTACCGGGCGGCGTCGGTGCGGCCGAGGCCACCCTCACAGCCGGCCTTGTCGCGTTCGGTGTCGACGAGTCCACGGCCTTCGCGATCGCGGTCACCCACCGCCTGTGCACCAACTACCTCCCACCCATCTGGGGGTACCCCTCACTGCAATGGCTGCGGCGCAAGGCCTACCTCTGACTCTGCGGCTCGTCAACTCTGCGCGTTGCTGGAGCCATAGCGGTGCCGGAAGAGCAGGTATGCCACGCCTCCGGCGAGCAGCGGGAGCCAGTACGCGACGATGCGGTAGAGCAAGGTCGCCGCCAGCGCGTCGCCGCTGGGCACGCCTGCGAGGGTGAGCATCCCGACGAGGCCGGCCTCGACGAAGCCGAGCCCGCCGGGAGTGAAGGGCAGCAGCGCCAGGAGCTCTCCCGCGACGTACGCGAGGACGACGAGCGACGGTCGCGGGTCGGCTCCGACCGCGTGAAGCGCGGTGAGCAGGGCGAGGTAGTCGAATACGGTGTTGCCCACGGCCGCCGACAATATCGTCCTCCAATGCCGGCCGGCCGTCGTGCGGACGAAGTCGCGATCCGCGAGCAACCGCTGCGGAATGTCGGTAATGTGCTTGTGCCGCCTGATCGTCGCGTTGATTAGCCACTGAATCGCGCGTCCGGCAATCTCGAGCGGCTTATCGCTGACGAAGGCCGCCGTACCCCCTGCCAGGAGTGTCACGAGTACGGCGGCGCCGAGGTAGGCCGCAGCCTCCAGGCTGTGGTTGATCGCCGCCCCGCCCAGGACCGCTGGTAGCGCGAGCACGGGCAGGGAGAAGGTCGTTGCCATCTGCAGGAGGGAGGCTGCGCCGAGCGCCGTGACGATCTCGCCTGTGTCGTCGGCGACGCCGGCCTTGCGCAGCACCGAGGTCGTGGCAGCTGTGGAGGTGGCGCCACCGCCGGGCAGGACGTGGGCCGCGGCGAACCCGCTGAGCTGCGCGGCAGCGACGGGGAACCAGGCGCGGGTACCCAGTACGATCCGATCGACCTCCCACAGACACACATAGCTCGCGATCTCGCAGGCGAGGGCGAGGATCGCGAAGGGCCAGTCCAGATGGGAGAGCGTTCGCCACGACCCGAAGACCGAGAGCAGGCTTGGGAGCAGCAGGTACAGCGACACACCGCCGAGCACGAGCAGGACGGCCGGGCGTACCCGCCGCCACCACCCGCCCTTGCCTCGTGCCGGCGGCTGCGGCGCCGCGGACCTGTCATCGTCCGTGGTCACGGCCATCCTTGCGCCGCATCCGGCAATCCGAACGTTCCACGACCACTAGTTTCCACTGGCGTGCGCCAATAGCGCGTAGGTATAGCCGAGTAGTACCAGGAGCGATAGTCCGCCGCCGATCAGAGTCAGAGTGGGTGATCGCCGATCATCCCGCCAGGGGTGGCGAGGCGACCGCAAAGATAAGTCCTGCGATCGCGAGGATTGTTGCCGCGGCAAGGAAGTGCGGAACGTACCAGCGGTTCCACGTCCGACCAATGACCAACAGACCGCCGCTTGCGAGACCGAGCATGGCCGCCTCCCTCCGTTGCGCTGAGCTTTCATCAGCGCGTCTGCGTCGATGTGGGAAGGGGGCTGTTGCGATTCGTCGCGTGGGCGAGCGGTACGCACAATCAGCCCTGTCCGAGAACCTTCAGCGCGAGGACTGTCAGCGCCAGGTTCCGACGGCGCTCACGCAGACCGTGGCCACGACTCGGAGCTCAGGGCCGTTGGCCGCGCTGCTGAGGAGACTGCGGAGCGGCGCCCGGCGGAAGCTGTCCGAGACCGACCGCTCGGCCCGAAACCCTCGGCGATTGCATAGGAGCTCGAGAGCGGGACGACGAGTGCGGCCGTCGAGTGGGCGAAGTGGGGTGCGACCTTCCTTGCTCAGGCGCGCGACGGCCTCGGTTGGATTGAGCTCCGAGCTCCCGTCCGCCGCGCGGAGGCGGAGAAGGCCGCCACCAATACGTTTCGATGGCCTTGGCCCCCGGCACACTCACAGGTCTACTGTCGCGACATAGGCAATCCGTCAACATTGGAGCTCTGATGAGAATGGCTGCTGAGACCCCGACGATCGTCCTGGTCCACGGTGCATGGGCCGACGCGACCGGCTTCGACGCCGAAATCCGTGCCCTGCAGGACCGCGGGTATTCCGCCATCGGGTTCGGCAACCCGCTTCGCGACCTCGCTGGCGACGCCGCCTACCTGGCCGAGTTCCTGCGGACCCTGAGCGGTCCGATCGTGCTCGTCGGCCACTCCTACGGCGGCAATGTGATCTCCACCGCCGCCATCGGCAGCGAGCAGGTCCAGGCGCTCGTCTACTTCAACGGCTGGATGTGCGATGTCGGCGAGAGCCAGCAGCAGCTCCTCGAAAGGTTCGAAGGCAGCCTTGTAGGGCCCTCGATCCGGCCCGTTCCGTTCACCAACCCCGACGGGAGCGAGGGCATCGATCTCTACCTCGCCCCCGAGGCCTTCCAAGAAGCCTTCGCCGCCGACGTCGATCCTGCGACGGCCGCAGTGATGGCCGCGGCACAGCGGCCTTACGCCGCCGCGGCATTCGCAGCCACGCCGTCGGCCCCGCCGGCGTGGAACACTCTGCCGTGCTGGTATTTGCTCGGCACCGAGGACAAGGCCATCCCGCCGGAGCTGCAGCGGTTCATGGCCGAGCGCGCCAACGCGACGATCGTGGAGGTCGCGGCTTCGCACGTCTCGTTCGTGTCCCAGCCCGAGGCCGCGACCCAACTCATCCTGCAGGCCGCTGAAGCGACAGCCGTCGCCGGCTAACCGGCGCAGTCTGACGATCGTTCGCCTCGCCAGACGCGACGATCGTCGGGTTGGCCGACGCGCTCGCCACCGACACACCCGCACACCGCAGGTCAGAGCCGCTCTTGCACCGAGCGGGCCAAGATGGCGGCCGCGCCAGGCATGCCTGTGGCATGACTTGGCCGCTATGTCTCGTCCACGGGCACTAGCTCAACGCCGAATGCTGCAGCGTTGTACGTCGAGGAACTCAAGTCCGGAGCGCTTCGCGTCGAGGTGGTCAGCACCGTGGCACGTCGCTTGTGGGCCAAGCCGCGAGTACGCCTGGCTTCTGTGGCCTAGGCTGCTCGTATCGGCGGGACTTGCCATTGAGCGGGCAGGACATCGATTATGGGCGTCTCCAGGGGTGGTCCAGATACGGGGCTTCTAGACCGGCGCGTCGAGCGCGGGGCAGTGGATCGGGTGCTCGACCGGGCGCGGGCGGGCAACAGTGCTGTGCTGGTGGTGCGCGGCGAGCCCGGGATCGGCAAGACGGTCGTGCTGGACTATGCGGCGAACCGGGCCTCGGCATCGGATCTGCGCGTAGTCCGGGTGTGGGGCGTCGAGTCGGAATTGGAGCTGGCGTACGCCGCGCTGCACCAGTTGTGTGTGCCGTTGATCGGCCGCCGGATGGAACGGCTGCCGAGGCCACAGCGTGACGCGTTGGCGGTCGCGTTCGGGATGCAGGAGGGGCCGGCTCCGGATCGTTTCCTGGTCGGCCTGGCCGTGCTGAGCCTGCTGGCCGCGACGGCGGAGGACCAGCCGCTGGCCTGCGTGGTGGATGACGCGCAGTGGCTCGACCGCGCCTCGGTGCAGTGTCTGGCGTTCGCGGCCCGGCGGCTGCTGGCCGAGCCGATCGCTTTGATCTTCGCGGTGCGCGGGCCCGGCGACGACCAGGAGCTGGCCGGCCTGCCCGGGCTGACCGTCACCGGGCTCGGTAATGCCGACGCGCGCACCTTGCTGGCCACAGCGATCGGCGGGCGGCTGGACGCGGAGGTGCGCGACCGGGTCCTCGCGGAGACCCGCGGCAACCCACTCGCCCTACTGCAGCTGCCCCGCGGTCTAGGACCCGCCCAGCTGGCCGGGGGCTTCTGGCTTCCCGACCCACGGCCACTGGCCAGCCGGATCGAAGACAGCTTTCACCGGCAGTTCCAGTCGCTGCCTCCCCAGACACAGCGGTTGCTGCTGACGGCCGCGGCCGATCCGACCGGCGCCATGACCTTGTTGTGGCGCGCGGCCGGGTTGCAGGGGATCCAGGCCGACGCCGCAGCGGCGGCCGAGACTGTCGGGCTGGTCGAGTTCGGTGCCGGGGTCCACTTCGGCCATCCCCTGGTCCGCTCCGCGGTCTACCAGGCGGCCTCGGCTGGTGACCGGCGGGAGGCGCATCGCGCGCTGGCCGAGGCCACCGATCCCAAGGCTGATCCCGACCGGCGGGCCTGGCATCGCGCCCACGCCGCGATCGGCCCTGACGAGGAGGTGGCCGCCGAGCTGGAGAGCTCGGCCGGCCGGGCCCAGGCGCGCGGGGGACTGGCCGCGGCGGCCGCGTTCCTCGAGCGGGCAGCGGCACTGACACCGGACCCGGTGCAGCGCGCCGACCGGGCGCTGGCCGCAGCTCAGGCGAAGGTCCAGGCGGGCGCGTTCGATGCCGCGGTGCAACTGCTGGGCCTGGCCGAGGCCGCACCGCTCGACGAATTCCAGCGTGCTCGTGTTGATCTCCTGCGGGCTCAGCTCGCCTTTGCGACAAACCGGGGCAGCGAGGCCCCGCAACTGCTGATGAGAGCCGCCAAGCGGCTCGAGGCCATTGATGCCGGTCTTGCCCGCGAGACCTACCTGGACGCGCTGAATGCCGCGCTGTTCGCAGGCCGCCTGGCAAGTCCCGGCGGATGGCCGCAGGATGTATCACAGGCAGCGCGTGCGGCGCCACGGCCGCCACACCCGCCCCGCCCACACGATCTCCTCCTGGACGGCCTGGCCGCGAACTTCAGCGAGGGACACGCGGCAGGATTGCCCCTGCTCCGGCGTGCGCTGAGCGGCTTCGACCGGGAGACGTCGGCGGAGGAGGATCTTCGTTGGCTGTGGCTGGCCAATATCGCTGCTGTCCATCTGTGGGACTACGACCGGTGGGACACATTCTCCAGCCGACACGTCCGGCTGACCCGGGAAGCCGGCGCTCTCAGCGAGCTCCCGCTCGCCCTGATCCAACGCGCCTACGCACTCCTCTTCGCCGGCGAGCTGGCCGCCGCGGCCTCCCTGGTCGAGGAAGTGCAGGTCGTCACGGAGGCAACCGGAAGCCGCCTCGCGCCCTATGGCGATCTGGCCCTCGCCGCGCTGCGAGGCCGCGAAGGCGGGATCTCCGACCTGGCCACCGCCACCAAGGACGAAGTCGTCCAACGTGGCGAGGGTCTCGGAATCGGGCTTACCGATTGGGCGATCGCCGTGTTCAACAACGGTGTTGGTCACTATCAGAGCGCGTTGGCAGCAGCCGAAGATGCCAGCGAATATCTCGCTGACGTAAGCGTCACAGTGAACTGGGGTCTGGTCGAGCTGGTCGAGGCGGCCGTACGGTGCGGGTTGTCGGAGCGCGCCACCGACGCCGTACGGCGGCTGTCGGAGTCCACCAGTGCCAGCGGCGGCGACTGGGCGCTCGGGGTCGAAGCGCGTTCGCGGGCACTGCTGAGCGAGGGTGAAACCGCTGATCGTCTGTACCGTGAGGCGATCGAGCGGCTTGGCCGCACTCGCATGGGTGCGGAGGTGGCTCGAGCGCATCTCCTCTACGGCGAATGGCTGCGGCGCGAGAGTCGCCGCGTCGACGCGCGCGAGCAGCTCCACGTCGCCTACGAGATGCTGGCCGCTATGGGGATGGAGGGTTTCGCGGACCGCGCCCGCCGAGAGCTACAGGCCACCGGGGAAACCGTTCGCAAGCACACGGTGGAGACACTTACCGATCTCACGGCTCAGGAGGCCCAGATCGCCAAGCTGGCCCGCAGTGGACGCACGAACCAGGAGATCGGCGGACAGTTGTTCATCAGCCCCCGCACCGTCGAGTGGCATCTGGGCAACGTCTTTGCCAAGTTGGGCATCACCTCACGCAAGGACCTCCGCTGACGCCGTCACCGCGATCCACTGGTGACCGGTCGACTCGCGGCAGCGCTGGCGGGCCCCTTGGAGCAAGCGGGCAAGCGGCTCCACCGGTATCCCGTCCCTGGGCACAACCCGGGGATTCAACCCGGGTCTGTTCCGGGGTCGACACGCGCCGAACCGCGTGACAGTGACTGTATGAACGAGACCTGTGACCGGTGCGGACGAGCACACCAAGAGTCCCGCCCAGGTGATGCTGCGCTGGCACCTTCAACAGGGCCGCTCGGCGATCCCGAAGTCGACCAATCCGGTCCGTATCGCGGAGAACTTCAACGTCTCCGACTTCGAACTGACCGAAGGGCAGATGGCGAACATAGACGCGCTCGACACAGGAACCCGTAGCGGACCCGACCCCGACATTCCTGGCTCTTCGGAATCAGGCGTGGTTCGGTGTTCGTCGATAGGGCCGGGTGCCGTCGGCGGCGAGCAGGATGCGTAGCCGGTAGTTGGTGAAGTTGC
>NZ_SLWM01000041.1:0-34144 GCF_004342085.1 Kribbella orskensis | reverse complement strand
CGACCAGCGTGGGCAGCCGAAATGAGAGCGACGAGCCGAGCGCCTGGACCAAGCCTCGCCAGGATCGGTCCTACAGGCAATTAAACAAGCAGCCGATGAGCGGGCAAGGTCGGTCACATCGCAGCCGATGCCAAGCCTGAGGCCGCGTGCGCGATGAGGAGCGCGTGTAGGTCGGCGCCCGCGGCGTCGTCGAGGTAGAGCCGGTACATGCGCAGCGGCACTTCATCTATGACCCGAGGGCCGAAGTCCAGGCATCTGGGGACTCAACGATGCGGTCGATGAGGCTCACGAACGTGATTGTGCACGCTCATCGTCGTCAAACGAACGTCCGGCCATGCGGGCCCATGCGGCCTGCCGGCCGAATCCTGGGCCTGTCTGTTGTGGAACAGGTCCAGGGCGGCAGGGCGGCTCGGGTGGTGTCTGTTGAGTAGCGTCCCCTTGAACCGAGCCCGCTAATTCGAACGAAAGGTGTTCATGTCGTGGCGCCGAAGATGAATCCCGACGAGATCGATATCAGCCAGGCCTTGGTAAGCGGGCTGATCACGAGCCAGTTTCCGGCCTGGGCGCACCTGCCTATAGCGAAGGTCAGCTCGGCTGGTACTGACAACGCGATCTACCGGCTGGGCGATGCGATGGCTGTACGCCTGCCGCGCCTAGACGGTGCCGCCGCCATGGTTGCCAAAGAGCAACGATGGCTGCCGCGACTCGCTCCACAGTTGCCGTTGTCGATACCAGTGCCGCTGGCTGCCGGCATCCCTGAAGGGGAGTTCCCCTATCCCTGGTCGGTGTATCGGTGGTTGGCTGGCGAAGATCTGGCCGCCCGGACGGATGTGGACCTCTCCGACGTGGCCAGCCGGCTTGGCGAGTTCATCGCCGTACTCCAGCGCATCGACACCGCTGCCGCGCCAGTATCACCGCGGGCAACTCCCATCGACGCCCGTGACGACGACGTCGTTCGCGTCACCATCCGACAGTTGAGCGAAGAAGGCAATCTCGATGGAGATGCGGCGGTGGCGGTCTGGGAGTCGGCGCTAGCTGCTCCCAGCTGGAACCGCCCGCTGGTGTGGATCCACGGCGATCTATTTCCCTCTAACCTGCTCGCCCTGTTCGGTCGATTGGCAGCAGTCATCGACTTCGGCTTACTAGGCCTTGGCGATCCAGCGACCGACATGCTTCCGGCCTGGACCTTGTTGACTGCTCGGAGCCGTGAGTTGTTCCGTGCCGCTGCGGAAGTTGATGATGCGACCTGGGTCCGAGGCCGTGGCTGGGCGCTCAGTGCCGGGTTGGGGGCGGTGCGCGTCTATCGCAAGACCAACCCTGTCCTTGCGGCTGCCGGTCGGCATGCCATTGACCAGGTGGTAGCCAATCACCAGAACTCGACCTGACGCGGCAGTCGCACGCGGTCTCACGCACTGGCGCTGTCGAGGAACACCGGAGCGCCTGCCCGGCCGCCAGTAACTCGTCGTAGTAGCATGGGCGGTCGATGACCACGCCGAGCCCCTGCGCCAGGACGTCGTCGGCTATCGCCTTCAGCACGCTGTAGCTGCGGCGCGGGTGAGGGTGAAGGCGCCGTCTCCTTCCAGGTTGTATGCGCCGTCACTTTCCAGCAGCGCGGTCAGTACGATGTCGCGGTCTATCGCGACCGGGCGGCGGTGGCGGACCAGCTCGCGAGCGATGGTTGTCTTGCCGGCTCCCGGTGCTCCTGACATCTGGACAACGACGACGTCACCCATGTGGCTCCCATCTGATCAACACGGCACTGTGGAACATGTATGGCGAGAGAACCTAGCGGCCGGACTTGACCAGCTCGGACGGAGACTTCGAACTCGTTTCGGGTTTCGCGGCCAATGGTGCGGGACCAAGGCGACCGCGGTGCTCGCTCGACTGGTGTAAACCAGGTGCATGGCTCTTCCTGCTGACGTCGTTGCGCCCGTGATGATCGAAGTCCGCCAGGGGCACCGCCTGGCGGTGCGGCGTCGTGGGGACGGCGGCGTACCGCTGCTGCTCATCCACGGATTCCCTTGTACGAGCCGCATCTGGTCGCACAATCTCGTCCCGCTCGCCGAGGCGGGGTTCGACGTCGTCGCGCCGGATCTGCGCGGCTACGGCGACTCCGACTTCGCCCCGGACGACTTCTACGACCTCAACGCGTTCAATGCCGACCTGACCGGCCTGTTCGACATGCTCGGTTGGGAGCGCGTAGTCGTCGCCGGGCACGATCTGGGCGCAATGGTCGCCATCGACATGGCCAACCGCCACCCCGAGTGGGTGGACCGCCTGGTGATCCTGGACGACTCCATGCCCGACCTGGGTGAGGCGTTCGCAGCGGCGGGTATCCCGCCGACCCGGCCCAAGCCCGCCGTCTTCGAGTACCAGCGCCGCCAGGGACACCACGCCGACGCCTTGGTCGCCGAGCTGAACACGCCCGAGCGGCGGAGGGGTTATGTGGGTGAGTTCTACGGGCACCGCCTGTGGTCTCCGCCCGATGCCTTTGACGAGGAGGACTTGGCCTTCCTGACCGAGCCCTACGGGGACGCGGGCCGGCTGCGTGCCGCCTTCGCCGACTACGAGGTCGTCATGGGCACCCGGCCGCTGTCGGCGCCGGAAATGATCGACCGGCCGGTCCGGCAGCGAGCCCTGGTGCTCATCGGCACCGACCAGGCGACGATAGGCGACCACATCGAGCAGCGGTGCGCGCTCGCCTTCCCCGAAGCGGTCGGTCCGTTCTGGGTCAAGGGCGCCGGCCACTTCATGCCCTGGGAGCGGCCCGAGACGGTCAACCGCGCCATCCGCTCTTTCTGCGGCGACCTGCTGGTGGCCTGAACCGCGGCGAGCGCTACAGCGCGGACTCAGACTGCTCGCCAATTCTCCAGCAGATGAGCGCGCCGGCGGGTGCGGCGCAGCCCCTACTGGACCAGCGGAAGGCGCCCGATCAACTTGCGGCACTGGTCGCCAAGTAGGCATTGCGGTCCTTGCGGGAGGATCGGCGGTTCTTAAATTAGGAAGCCGCAGATGAGAACTGTGGTCGGAACGATGACTCAGTCACCATCAGTCTCACTCCCGACCACGCCTTCGTTGTCTCAGAGTGTGGTAGTGAATCTCGAGTCAATGACATCGCCTAGGGAGTTCGCATTGAATGAGTCGATGGCCCGGCTGCGATCAATGCTGGGCTCCGGACGGCGCCGAGTGGTACTCATTCTCTGTGGGTTGTTGGTTCTTTGTGTGATCAGTGTGTATCTGACTGCGCGGAGAGGAGGTGATGAGTCGGCGATCGGTCTTCTGCCGGACGATGCGGCCGTGGTCGAGGCTTGGCCGGGGGCCACGAAGCTCGATCGGTTGCCTGATGAGGTGAGCCGGATGTACGAGCGGGATTCAATGATCTTGAGCGTTCGGCTTGCCGACAGAAGCGAGCTTGTTGTGACGGCGAGCGACTACGCCGGTCCAGTGCGAGCGTGGTTGGCTTCAAAAATCTTCTCGCCTGGCTGGAATGGCGTCTATTGGGACTATCCGCAAAGGCATCCGGCCGAAGGACTTCCGTCTGCTGCGACGCCGCCGGCCAGTCGGCTCGTGGGTTTCGAGTGTCCTGATGACGGCGGCGGGTCGCTCGAGTGCAATCGATGGGTTCTGTGGTGGAAGCGTGGCCGCGGCATCTGGGTTGTGCAATGGAATTCCCGGAAGTGGGCAACAACTACGGAAGCTCTCGCGGTGATGTCGCCACTCTGGAAAAGGTGACCCGCGCCGGCCAACTTGGCAACCACTGAGTCCGCATCGATGTGTGGACCGACAACATCGGCCTCCGCCGCTACTACGAGAACCGCGGCTTCAAGCACGTCCGCACCCTCGACGGAGTGGCCAACCAGACATCCGCAGTCAAGGCAGGGAACTACCCGGCGCGAAGCATCACGGAACCACCAGCACCAGGCCTGACAGCGTTCTAACGGGCACGTCGATCCACGAGCACCGCTACTCCCCACCCAGCCGCTGCCCCGACCATCGCCGCGATGGGCGACATGACGATTGCTGGGTCGGTCCATTCTGAGCCACCCGCCACCCGGGCCCACACCACATTCGCGACAATCAGAACGACCGCACCGATCACTGCCCACCAGTTACGACGACGATTCCGTGCGGACGAGACCATGTCGGAACCATACGTCGGTGCGCCTGCGACGGGCTTGCTAACAGCGGCCACGGATCAGGGCGGACGCCGCTGGACAGTTCGCTAGCTTGGCGCCTCAGCCCAGGCGTGCATTGGTCAGCGGTGGACGGTCTGAACTCGGCTACAGATCAGAAGGTGTCGCCTCAAACGACGCCAACAAGTCGTCCACGGCACCAAGGAGCGACCTAACGTCACAGCGCCGTCCCAGGAGAGTCGACCCTGAGCGTACCGATCACGGGTCGGCCGGACTCCTTCATGCAGGAGCGGCCACTGCTCACGCTGTACAGCCCGTAGGTCGATCCAGTGGATGCCACCACGGGTTGCGTTGTCGACCAGATGACGGAGGGGCGCGCCCGAAGCAGTCGGATCAACCAGGGCTGACGGACGTCAGCTCGATGCCCTTACCCAGTTCGAGCATCCGCGAGCTCGTGGTGAGGCCGATCATCCGATCGGTGGCGATCGCCTTGAGAACGTCGGTGTTGATCACCGGGTCAGCCGCGGCGACCCGGGATGCATGCGCCAGCACAAATCCGTCCTTGCGCATGTTGATAGTCGCGGTACCGTCGGGCAGCCGCACGACCGACAGCTTTGTACCGTCCTTCAGCTCTTGAGTTTCGCAGTCGGGCTCGTCGCTCAATAGCTGCTGATCGCAGTCGCCCATTCCGCCTGCCAGCCTCCCGGCGAGTGGATCTCGATCAGCAAGAGGACCGACTCACCGGCGACGTCATACGTGAGTCGTACCTGCATATCCTCCGGCGAACCAGCGTCCACAACCTTGACCAGTTTCGCCTCCGCCGGTACGTGCCGGATCGCCGCCGCGGCAACCGCCTGGGCGGTCGCCGGCTGGTCAGGTTCCTCCTTGGCGTTCGACCGTCCTACACCGATGGCACCCGCAAGACCGACCGCAAGTACAGCCAGCGCGATGACGACGTGAACACGCTTCAATCCCGGCCCCTTTGTCGAGTGCACAGGAGTGTAGGCCGCACAAAGTCCACAGACGCTCGCGCATCAACACCGGTCGTCGACTGGCGCGCGATCCGGTGCTGGGCTGATGTCACCGCTGGCGGTGAAGAACTGCTAGTCCCTGGCTGAGCATGCCGGACCTGACTCGCCCGATCGGCTGCAGCGCCTGCTGCGTAAGGGCGTGTGGGACACCGACGGCGACAGGGGATGGGCGCTGAGGGGGACTCACGGCAATGGCGGTCGGCCCAGGAGGGCCGGATTCACGCTCAGGAGGGGTGGTCAGGGGCGGTCTCGAACCGCCGACCTTCCGCTTTCAGTTCGACAGCGGTCCCCGCGCTGTCAGGATGCACCATTGCCCGGTTGGACTCTCCAGTGGGTCCGGTTGGTCGCCGTCGCTGGCCGTTGTGGTCCCGGTTGCGGTCGCCTATGACGCCGACGCCGGTCACCAACGGCCGGTTGAGCCAGGCAGGCATCCACCAGTTCGCGTCGCCCAACAGCTTCATCAAGGCCGGCACGAGAACCAGTCGCACGATGGTCGCATCGATGAGGACGGCAGTGGCCAGGCCCAGGCCGAACATCTTGGCCGTTGGGTCGTCGGCGAGGGAGAAGCTGACGAAGACCGCGATCATGATGAGCGCTGCCGAGGTGATCACGCGGCCGGTAGTGGTGATGCCGTGGATGGTCGAGGTGGTGTTGTCGCCGGTCCGGACGTACTCCTCACGGATCCGGGTGAGCAGGAAGACCTCGTAGTCCATCGACAGCCCGAACACCACGGCGAACATGAACATCGGGATGAACGGGAGGATCGGGATGGTCGACTCCAGCCCGATCAGATCCGCGGCCCAACCCCACTGGAAGATCATCACCATGACGCCGAACGACGCGCCGATGCTGAGCAGGTTCATCGCAGCGGCCTTCAGTGGTACGACGACCGACCGGAAGACCACCGTGAGAAGCACGACGGACAACAGGATCACCGCGCCGATGAACCACGCCAGCCGATCGTTGACCTTCGCACCGACATCCGCCAAGGTCGCCGTCTGACCACCGACATGGGCCTTCGCCGGACTGTCCCGTAGTACCGAGGGGAAGACCTCCGCGCGAAGCCGCTCGACCGTCGTCATCGTGGCATCGTCCTGCGGTCCGGTCGTCGGTACGGCGATCAACGTCGCGACGCCCGCCGCGGTATTCACCTGAGGAGATCCGACGGACGCGATGCCCCGATCGGCCCGGACGGCGTTGAACAGAGGTTGTACGACGGTCGGATCTCGAGAGACGTCGACGGCGATCACCAGCGGACCGTTGCTACCGGCACCGAATCCCGCAGCAACCAGGTCGTAGGCCCGGCGCTCGGTGCGTTGCACGGGAAGCGCGCCGTCATCGGGCGTACCGACGCGGAGTGCGAGCACGGGTGCGGCCAGCGCCAGCAGCAGGACGGTGGCGCCGACGGCGTACGCGGCGGCGTGCTTGGACACATGCCCCGCCCACCGCCGCCAACCCGAACCAGGGGACGCCTGCACCCGCCGTACCCGAAGGCGGTTGATCCAGTGCCCGGCCAGACCCAAGAACGCGGGCAGCAAGGTGAGCGAAGCGAGCACCATGGTCAGTACGATCAGCGAGATGGCAATCCCGCCGGCGGTCATGAACGGTACGCCGGCCACCACCAGCCCGAGGATCGCGATCACCACTGTGCCACCGGCGAAGAGCACAGCCTGCCCAGCCGTGGCGACAGCGTGCCCGACCGACTCCTCGACCTCCATCCCGCGGCCTAGGTTCTCGCGGTGCCGGGTGACGATGATCAGCGCGTAGTCGATGCCCACGCCGAGCCCGATCATGCTGCCAAGTACCGGCGCCCAACTGGGCAGATCGATGAGATAGGTGACCAACGACAGCGAGCTGATCGCCAGCGCGAGGCCGAACACAGCCATCCCGACCGGCAGCCCCATCGCGATGATCGATCCGAACGCGAGCAGCAGGATGACCATCGCGGCGATCAGCCCGAACGCCTCGCCGAGACCTGCCTGGGCTTCCTCGAACGCGTAGAAAAGATCCCCGCCCAGCTCGATCCGCAGCGGCGATTCCACCGCCGTCAGGGTCTTGAGCTGCTCGAGGTCGCTCGGCTCCAGCTTGTCGAGCACCGGATACTGAAGCCGGATGAGCCCGACCCGGCCGTCCGGCGAGATGACGGGATCGCCGACCCCCAGCACGTGTGGCAACGAAGCCGCAGTCGACCGGATTTGCGTCAGCGCAGCCCGCAGCTCGGGTCCGTTGAGCGTCGCCTGCTCGTCGAGAGGAGTCACGACCACCTGCGCGGTCAGCCCGGCCTGATCCGCTCCCGCGGCCGACAGCAGATCGGTCGCGTACTGCGAGTCGACACCAGGTGCTCCGAAGGATTCCTCGAGTTTCTTGCCGAAGGCGCCGGATGCCGCGACCACGAGCGCCGCTACCACCAGCCACGCTCCGATCACCACCCAGGGCCGACGTGCGGCGTACCGGCCCACTCTGTACAGATTCGACGTCATCATGATCCCTTCAGCGAGAGTTGGACTCATCGTGTGGCCGTGGGGCCGGCCACCACCTCAGGCGATGAGACGGACTTGCCTCGGCCGATCAGCCGGGTCGCGTCCCGTACTTTGAGCCGATCCGCTCGGCGCCCGGAGTCCCTACGCTGTGGGCATGGTGAGAAACGCCCTCCGCTCGCTGCTGGCCGAGCCGCGAGCGCCCGACCCACCCAGGCGGGTGTGGCGCGATTGGGTGCTCGTCGTCGGCCTGCTGACGGCGGTCGTTCTCGAAGGCGTACTCCGTGAGGACGTGGTCTGGAGGCCCGTCGCACTGGTGCTCGCCGTGGCAACCGTGTGCGCTCTCCTGTGGCGTCGTACCCACCCGCTGGCCGTGGTGGCCGCCGTGTTCGGCGCCCTGATCGTGGTCAACCTCGTAACCCTGATCAGTGGAGACGCGACCTTCGGGCTGTACTCGATGATCTGCGTGGTGTTGCTGCCGTACTCACTGGTTCGCTGGGGATCCGGCCGCGAGATCCTCATCGGCCTGGCGTTCATCCTGGTGGCGCTGGTGCTGGGAATCATCAGTGACTTCACCGGGTACGGCGAAGCCGCCGCCGGCAGCATGTTCCTGCTGTTCCCGGCGACAGTCGGGGCCGCGGTCCGTTATTGGTGGTCCGCCCGGCTCCGCGAGCTGGACCAGGTGCGACTCCGGGAGCGCGAGCAGTTGGCCCGGGAGCTGCACGACACGGTCGCTCATCACGTCTCGGCCATCGTCATCCGGGCCCAGGCCGGCCGAGCCGTCGCCGCCACTCGCCCGGAAGCCGCGGTCGATGCGCTCGCCATCATCGAGGCGGAGGGCACGCGTACTCTGGCCGAGATGCGGACGATGGTCGGCGTACTGCGCGATGACGGAACGGCGGCGCTGGCTCCACAACCGGGAGTGGCCGACCTGGAGCGGCTCGCCCGCAGCGTCGGGGACCGGCCGCGGGTCGAGGTCGAGGTGTCGGGCGACCTCGACGACCTCGGACCAGCGGTCGGCGCCGCGATCTATCGCATCGCGCAGGAGTCGATCACGAACGCCGTACGGCACGCCCGGCAGGCAACGCGCATCGACGTTAGGCTGACGTCGTACGACGACTCCGTCCGCCTGACTGTCCGCGACGACGGAGAGGCCACCTCGGCGCCCCGGAACTCGCTCGGCTACGGCTTGGTCGGGATGACCGAGCGGGCCACGCTACTCGGCGGCACGTTCGCCGCGGGACCCGATTCGGGCCGGGGCTGGTCCGTCGACGTGGTGCTGCCGCGAACGGCGGTCGGCCGATGACGATCCGCGTACTCGTCGCCGACGACCAGGATCTCGTCCGGACCGGACTCGCGATGATCCTCGATGCGCAACCCGGTATCGAGGTGGTCGGTCAGGCGGCCGACGGTCTGGAAGCGGTCCAATTCGCCCGCCGGCTGCGGCCCGATGTGTGCCTGCTCGACATCAGGATGCCCGGCCTGGACGGGATCGCGGCGACCCGCGAGCTCGCCGGCCCCGGCGTCGAAGACCCACTGGCCATCGTGGTGATCACCACCTTCGATCTCGACGAGTATGTGTACGGCGCACTGAAGGCCGGCGCGCGTGGATTCCTGCTGAAGGATGCCGGCCCCGACCTTCTGGTCCAGGCGATCCACGCCGCCGCCAACGGTGACGCACTGATCGCGCCGAAGATCACCGCACGGCTGCTGGCCGCGTTCTCCGAACCACCGACCGGCCGCACACCAGTCCAACCGGTCGATCCGCTCACCACTCGCGAGGAACAGGTCCTGATAGGCGCGGCCACCGGCCGGACCAACGCCGAGATCGCGGCGGAGCTGCACATCAGCCTCAGCACCGTGAAGACTCACCTGACCAGCGTGATGGGCAAGGTGGGCGCCCGGAACCGGGTCGAGGTCGCCATGTGGGCCTACGAAACCGGCCGCATCAAGCTCTAGGTCATGGCTTCAAACACGTCCGCACCCTCGACCTCGCCGACTACCCGTCCGGTGGGTTGTTCCACCGTCCGGCCACCGACCGGCGAGGCCGCAAGAACGCCCCAGCCCTGTTCGAGAAGCCCCAGACCCTTGCCAACCTGTCAAGGCCGGTTCGAACCTTTCGAGCGGGCGCTCGGGCCGGTCCTCAACGAGGCGGTCATCCGACCCCGCCCCACGAGCCGGGCCTCGACATCTCACGGATGGGTCGAACTCATCCGTGACGGGTGACGATCGGCGCTGTGGTCGTGCCTAGCGTGAGACGACGTGCCAGATTGGTGGAGGAGGCCACATGTCGGACGGTGAGCCCAGGGTCGAGTTTGTGCGGATTCCCTCGGAGTCTCCGGGGCGGCTCGGCGAGGTCCTACCGATCCCGCCTCCACGCTTCGAGCCGATGTCGGAGCCGGACTGGCGCCGGGTGCAAGCGCCGGAGCGGTTTCAGGTCCGTCCGCCGGCGGGTGCGCCGAACGTAGTGATCGTGTTGATGGATCAGTTCTCCTACGCCGACCCGTCGACGTTCGGGGGACCGATCCGCACCCCAACCCTGGAGCGGCTGGCGTCGGGTGGTGTGACTTACCCGAACTTCCACGTCAACGCGCTTTGCTCCCCGACCCGGATGTCGCTGCTGACCGGCCGCAACCAGCACCAATGCAGCGCGGCAACGGTGGTGGACACCAGCACCGGCTTCCCGGGTGACACCGGCGTACGACCGGACAGCTGCGCGACCGTGGGCGAGATACTGCGCCGCTGGGGGTACGTCACCAGCTACTTCGGCAAGTGTCATGAGGTGCCGCCGTACGAGGTCAGCGTCAGCGGGCCGTTCGACCGGTGGCCGGCCCATTCCGGGTGGGACAAGTTCTACGGCTATCTGGCCGGTGAGCAGTCCTCGCTGAACCCGAACTTGATCGACGGCGTGACCCACATCGGGACCCCGAACGACCCGGACTATCACTTCAACGTCGATATGACCGACCAGGCGATCGCGTGGGTCCAGGCCACCCGGTCGCTGACTCCGGACCGGCCGTTCTGCTTGTACTACTCCAGTAGCGCCGGGCACCCGCCGCACACGCCACCCAAGGCGTGGCTGGACCAGGGCTTGTACCGGGGCGAGTTCGACCAGGGCTGGGACCGGATGCGGGAGGAGATCTTGGCCCGGCAGAAGGAGCTGGGCATAGTTCCGCCGGACACCGACCTGGCGGCGAACCCGGACTACATCCCGCCGTGGGCGGACCTGTCGGAGGATCAGAAGACTGTCTACGTCCGGCAGATGGAGGTCTACGCCACGTTGGTGGAGAGCGCCGACCATGAGGTCGGGCGGGTGGTGGACGCGATCGAGGAGCTCGGCGAGCTCGACAACACGCTGATCTTCTACATCGCGGGCGACAACGGCGGCTCGTCCATCGGTGACATCAACGGCGTGTTCGTGGAGTGGGGCCCGCTGAACGGCGCGCCGGAAGACATTCCCTACTTGCTGAGCCGGCTCGATGAGTACGGCGGGCCGAAGTCCTACCCGAACTACTCGGTCGGCTGGGCGTGCGCCGGCGCGACTCCGGCGACATGGTGCATCCAGATGGCGCACGCCGGCGGCAACATGGCCGGCACCGTCGTGCACTGGCCCAACGGGATCGAGTCGAAGGGGGAGATCCGGCGCCAGTACACCAGCGTCATCGATGTCGTCCCGACCATCCTGGAGGCCGTCGGCATCCCCGAGCCCAAGATCGTCAACGGCCACGAGCAGACCCCGATGGCCGGGGTCAGCATGGCCTACTCCTTCGACGAGAGTGACGCACCCGAGCGGCACACCACCCAGTACAACGAGGTCTCCGGCAACCGCAGCATCTACCACGAAGGCTGGCTGGCCGCTGTGGTACACCGGGCCCCGTGGGAGCCCGCACCGCGGGTGGTGGGCTTCGAGCAAGACCAGTGGGAGCTCTATCACCTGGCCGAGGACTTCGGTCTCGCCCACGATGTCGCCGAGGAGTACCCCGATAAGCTCGAGGAGCTCAAGGCGCTCTTCCACCAGGAGGCGATCAAGTACGGCGTCTATCCACTCGACGACCGGGCATTTGAACGCCTCAACCCCGTCGCCGCCGGCCGCCCGGACCTTATGGCCGGACGCACCGAGCTCACCCTCTACTCGGGCATGACCGGGATGACGGAGAACAACTTCATCAACACCAAGGCGGTCTCGTACCGGATCAGTGCGGAGATCGAGGTTCCACAGGACGGGGCGGAGGGGGTCGTCCTCAGCCAGGCCGGCCAGACCGGCGGCTGGTCCTTGTACGTCAAGAACGGCAAGCCCAAGTACGCCTACAACTGGCTCGCGCGCGAGACGTACACCATCGAGGGAGATGAACGTCTGCCATCCGGCGAGGTGAAACTCGACTTCGAGTTCGACTACGACGGCGGCGGGCTGAACAACGGCGCCACCGGCCGCCTGTATGTCAACGGCAGCCAGGTCGCCGAAGGCCGCATCGACAAGACCATGGGCGCCATCTACTCGCTGGCCGGCGAAACCGCCGACGTCGGTGTCGACGCCTGGTCGCCGGTCATCGACGACTACGACCCGTGGGACAACGCCTTCACCGGCACCATCCGCAAGATCACCATCAAGCAGCAGGCCCCAGAGTCCGCCTGACCTCGCACACAGGACCCGGAATCGCCTGGAGTCGCAGGGGACTTCACGGCCCACACTGGGTAGGTCGGGAGTGTGCCGGCGCAGGGTTCCCGCGCTTGAGCATGGTCATGGCTACTTCCCGAAGAAGACGTTGATGATGCTGATCACGCCGGGGCCGATGATGACGACGAACATGGACGGGAACAGGCAGAACACCAGCGGGAACAGGATCTTCACCGGCACCTTCTGCGCCTTCTCCTCGGCACGTTGCCTGCGCCGCAGCCGCATCTCCCTCGCCTGTTCACGCAGTACGTCGGCGATCGTGATGCCCAGCTCGCCGGCCTGCACGAGCGCGGATACGAACGACCGCAGCCCGGGCACAGTCGTCCGGTCGGTCATCGCACGCAGTGCCTGCGAGCGCGACTTGCCGATCTGGATCTCCTGCAGCACCCGGGAGAACTCCGCGGCCAGCGGGCCGGTGGTGTTCCGGGCGACCTGCGCCAGCGCCGCGTCGAATCCGAGCCCAGCCTCGACGCAGACCGTGAGCAGGTCGAGCGCATCGGGCAAGGCCTTCTGGATCTTTTCCTGTCGCTTGATCCCGGCGTTGTACAGCAGGACGTCGGGCAGGAAGAAGCCGACGGCCGCCGCCACGGCAGCGCCCACGACGAGCAGGCCGATCGTCCGAAGCCCGTACAGGCCGCCCAGACTGCCCAGGATGAACAGACCCAGGCCCTTTGCCGCCAGGACTCGGTCGGGCGTCAACCCCGACGGGTTGCCGGCCAGGTCGAGCCGGCGCTGCAGCGTCGTACTGATGCCCGAGGGCGACAGGCGTACGGCGACTCCGCGCAGCCAGCCTGGCAGTACGGCGAACGGATCACGTTTCGGCTCGAGCTCCACCGGTGCGTGCTGCGTGTAGTGACTGTCGATCGTGGCGAGTGCCCGGGCCACGCCACCTTCGGCAGTTCGCGCGGTGATGCTGATGACTGCCATGACAATGGCGAGGCCGAGCGCGGCGACTCCCGCGATCAAGAGCACGGTCGGGTTCATCTCACGCCTCCACCTTGATCAAGACGCGGATCCAGAACGCGCCGACGATGATGAGCCCGACGCAGCCGGCGACCATCATGACGCCGATCGGTGTGGTGAACAGCGGGCTCATGTACTGCGGTTTGCTCAACGTCAGCCACGCACCGAGCGCAATCGGCAGACTGACGATGATGTATCCGGACAGCCGCCCCTCGGCACTGAGCGCCCGGACGTGGCGGCGGGTCTGTGCGCGTTCGCGCATAGTGTCGACGGTGTTCGTCAGTACCTCGGCCAGGTTGCCGCCGACCTCCCGTTGGATTCGGGTGGCCATCACGACCCAGCGCAGGTCCTCGCAGTGCATCCGGTCCGCAACGTGGGTGAGACCGTCCTCGAGATCGACACCGATCCTGGTCTCCGCGAGCGCCCGAGAGAACTCACCTGCGGCCGGTTGCGTGCCGTCGCGTACGACGGCATCGACAGCCTGCGCGAGCGAGAACCCGGACCGAAGCGATCCGACGATCAGCTGAAGCACATCGGGGAGTTGTTCGCCGAAGGCCGCACGGCGGCGCCCGATACGGATGGTGAGGAAGGCATGTTGTGCGAGCCATCCGACGAGAAGTCCGATCGGCAAACTCAGCAGCCCGTTGACGCCTGCGAGCATCAGGGCGACGCCCAGCGCCGTACTGCCGCAGAGGACAAGCGACGCCCATTCGGCGGGCTTGCGCTTCACGTCCGCGAGATCGAGCCGCTTGGCAAGTCCTTGGTCGACGCCGCTGGACCGCAGGACTTGGGCGACGAGTCCGACCGCGGTCCGCGCGGCAGCGCCCTCCACCTCACCGGTGTGGTGCTCGTCGCGGCGAGGTCCGTACTGGCTGACCCTCTGGATCAACCGACGCGCAGTGTCTTCCCGGGAGCCCTGCCAGCGCAGTAGTACGACGGAGAGCACCACGATCGAGAAGACGCCGGCCAGCAGCGCGAGAAGCTGCCATGACCAGCTGGTCTGGTGCGACCGAGCCGGCTGTACGGCGTTCGTCGGCGCCGGCGCGGGAGTTGGCGGAGTGACCGCGGCAAAGGTCACCAAGGTCTTGGCGCTGACCGAACCGATGGCGACCCGCAGCATGACGCTACGGCCGGCCAATGCGTCGGGCACAGTGACGTCGACCTTGGCGCGCGCAGTGAAGTTCCGCGCCACGGCAGCGAAGGCTGCCGTCAGCTCACCGGCGTTCTGCGCGGTCAGTATCCGTCCGCCCGCGGCCGACGCGATCTCCTGTGCCGCTGATGCGTCACCGCTGCCGTACCGGAAGGCGACGACGTCAGCCGGGATGCGATCCGCCGCGAGCTGCGTGGTCACCGAGGTGAGATTCGCCTTGCTGGACGTGTCGACACCATCCGACAGCACGACCAGCCTGCGCTGGGCTGACGAGCCGAGGCGGGCGGCATCGAGCGTGGCGACGGCTGCGCGGACAGCGTCGTACAGCGCTGTGTCGCCGTTGGCCTGCACGTGCGCCAATGCCGCACGAACCAGGGTGCGGTTCGTCGTCGGCGAGACCAAGAGACGAGGCTGGTCGGAGAAGGTGATCAGGCCCGCCCTGACGTCGTTCGGCAGGCTGGCAAGGTAGCTGAGCGCGGCCTGACGCGCCGCAGCAAGCCCCGAGCCGGCCATCGAGCCACTGGTGTCCAGCGCGATGACCACCGCGCGCGGCGGAGCTGCTGTCACGGTCTTGCTGCTCACCGGCGTCACCTGTGCCGGCAGCGAGGTGCTGCCGGCCTGGACGCGCACCGACTTCGAGTCCAGCTTTCCTGACACGTCGGCGGTCGTGAGCACGAAGCTGGCATGGCCTTGGCTGACCTGCACAGAGTCGATCCGTGCCGACGGATCGCCGTCCGCGTGCGCGATTCCCGGCAGAACCACTGCCAAGCCGAGGACTACGGCACCCAGCCATCGGATGCGTCGCGCGATCGTCATCGGTAGACCTCTTCCAAGCCGAACATCCGCGGCGGCAGGTAGACGCCGCGATCAGCGAGCCGATCGAGGAAACCTGGGCGCAGGCCGGTCGACCGCAGCGCGCCGCGGAAACAGCCGCGCTCGTCGACGCCCGCGTGGAAGTCGAACTGGAACACGTCCTGGAGGGTGATGACCTCACCCTCCATGCCGGTGACCTCGGTGATGTGTGTGATGCGACGTGTCCCGTCCTTGAGGCGGGCCTGGTGCACGATGAGGTCGAGCGCGGAGGACATCTGCTCGCGGATCGCCCGCTGCGGCAGGTCGACGCCGGCCATCAGCACCATGGTCTCCAGCCGGGACAGCGAGTCGCGTGGCGCGTTGGAGTGCACGGTCGTGATCGAGCCGTCGTGGCCCGTGTTCATGGCTTGCAACATGTCCAGCGCGGCGCCGTCGCGGACCTCACCGATGATGATGCGGTCTGGGCGCATCCGCAGGGAGTTGCGCACCAGTTCGCGGATCGCGATCTCGCCGCGCTTCTCCACGTTCGCCGGACGTGACTCGAGCCGCAGTACGTGCTCCTGCCGCAGCTGTAGCTCGGCGGCGTCCTCGATCGTGACGATGCGTTCGTCATCGGGAATGAACGACGACAGCACGTTCAGCGTCGTCGTCTTGCCGGAGCCGGTGCCGCCGCCGATCAGGACGTTCAACCGGCCCCGCACACACGCCTGCAGCAGTTCCGCGACCGGCCCGGTCAGCGTGCCGAACGAGATCAGGTCGTCGACCGTGAAGGGGTCGGCGGCGAACTTCCGGATCGTGAGCAGTGACCCGTCCAGTGCGATCGGCGGTACGACGGCGTTCACCCGGCTGCCGTCGGGCAGACGGGCATCCACCATCGGGCTGGCGTCGTCGACCCGGCGGCCGACGCGGGAGACGATCTTGTCGATGGTGCGACGCAGGTGGCTCTCGTCGGTGAACGCCGCATCGACCGGGAGCAACCGCCCGTCGCGTTCGACGTAGATCTGGTCGTGACCGTTGACCATGATCTCGGAGACGCCGGCATCGCGCAGATACGGCTCGAGCGGGCCGTGGCCGAGGATCTCGTCGGCGACCTCCTGCGCGACGCGTGCACGGTCGGCTGCGGTCATCGGGGTGTCGTCGCGCTGCAGCACTGTCTGCAGGGTTTGCGTGACCTGCTGTTCGAGCTCGTGCTGGTCGAGGTGAGCGTCGTACAGCTTGGGACCCAGGCTCTCCAGCAGACCCTGGTGCACGCTGCGCTTCACGCCGGCGAACGGGTCCGCGTTCCGTGCTGCACGGCGCGGTACCTCGGCGGACGTCTGCGGACTCGGTGAACTCGTCGGCACCGTCTGGGGCTGTTGCCCAGGGTGTGCCTGGCGCTTGGCCAATCGTTCGGACAGGGTCATGATCGCCTCCCCGCACCACGGCGTGCGAACACCTTGGACCTCGCCGCAACGGGCCGGCTGAGCAGACGTTCGTGGGCGAGCCGAGTGATCGCCTGGCTGACCGGGTGAGTCGGCGTCGCGATCACGATCGGGACTCCCTTGTTGATCGAGATGGGGACGTTGCGGCTGGACGGCACGTGCCCGTTGATGGCACTGCGGACCACGCGCTCGACATCGCCCGAGGACAGTCCGACCTTCGAATCGGAGCGATTGAGCACCACTGAGCGGATGTCGCGCGAGTAGGACAGCAGGTCGAGCATGTCCAGCGTGATCCGCAGGTTCTTCAGCGCCGGTGTGTCCGGCGTGGTCAGCAGGACATGGTGATCGGAGACGTCCATCGCGGTGAGCACGTGCTCGCTGAACTGCGCAGGCGTGTCGACCACGACGAAGTCGTACATTCCGCGCAGTACCGTGAGCAGCTCGCCGACCAGCGCGGCGGGAATCTTCTCCGCATCGCCGGGGGTCACCGGCGCCAGCAGCATGTCCAGCCCCGGGCGGTACGACGTCAGCAGCGAGACCGCACCTGTGGTGTCGAGATGGCCGGCCATCGGCAAGGCGTCGCTGATCGTGCGGACCGGGTCGAGCTGGACGCTGATCGCCACGTCACCGAACGAGAGATCGAGGTCCACCAAGCAGACTCGGTTGCCGTCGCTCGCCGACAGCGCCGCGGCCAGGTTGATCGCGATGGTGGTCTTGCCACACCCGCCCTTGGCCGCGAACACCGTGACGACCTTGCCCTGGTGTTCCGGTTCCGGCTCGTCGTTGACACGCACCCGGCCCGACAGCGTCCGCGAGCGCTCGCACGCGGCGACCAGTGCCACGGGGTCGCCGGCGGCAACCACTTCCCGCACTCCGGCTCGAAGTGCCTCCGTGAGCAGCGCGACGTCCACGTACTCGCGGACCAGGATCAGGCCGGTGGCCGGCCGCTCCAACCGCAGCTCCGCGGCGAACCGCAGAGCGTCCCCGGCGTCGGCTTCGGGTCCGACCACGACGAGATCCTCGGCGGCGTCGTCGTTCAGAGCGCGGAGCGCGGCATCGAGGTCGTCGACCGACCGAACGTCCCTACCGAGGTTCGAGATCAGGTCGTCCGGCGCAGCGGCCGGCTGGCAAAGAATGGTCATCGCGGTGCCCTCACTTCTTGGTGGTCTTCGGCGCCACCGGGAACAGCGGCTCGTTGTGGTCTTGGACCTTGACCTGGGCGGACGGGCCGAGCAGTGCCAGGTACGGCAGCGAGGTCTGGGACAGCTGGATCAGGCGCTCGGCGTCGATCTGATTCGCGGCGAAGGTCACCAGCGTCAGGTCGTTCTGCGCCGATGCGGCGCCCTGCGAGAACGAGCTGTCGCTCGTCTTGGCATCGTCTTGCGGTGCAGTGGACGTGGCCGGCCCGATCGCGATCACACGCACCTTCGGGATGACGACCGCGGTTTTGGCGACGGCCTTGCCGCCGCCCTGTTGCTTGTGCTGGCCGGTGCAGTTCGGCTGCGCGCTGACATCGCCGGTGCTGCCGGCGACGACCGTACCGAAGACGGCGACGTCCGACCCGGCCTTCACGTTGCCGGCAACCACTTCCGGGCTGCAGAGCGTGATGGTGACAGCCACCTTGCCTTCGGGAATCGCCAGTCCGCCGGTGGCCTGTGCGGCGGTCACCAGCATCGACTTCAGGACCAGCTGGCCCGGGCTGAGGTCGGACGAGGTGACGAGGGACTCCTGCGCCGGCGTGATCTCCGTGACGGCGTCCGACGACACCGACGATGCCGGCAATGTCTCCTTGTGCAGTGATGCCTTCGCGTCAGCGGCGGAGGTTCCGGACGGAATCGCCTTGCCTACGACGAGGACGGTCACCGCTTGCTGTCCGGCGACCGCGCGGGCGTCCGCGCGATCGACGTACACCAGCACGGCACCTGTCCCGAGGACGGCCAGTGCGACCGCCAGCACGATGGTCAAAACTCGACGTTTCATGGTTCTCTCTCTTCTGCTGGCGGTACTAGCCGGCGAGCTGGACGGCCGTGGCGCCGAAGTACGTGCCGGTGCCGACGGTGGTGGACACAGGCACCAGGGCCTGCGTGAAATGTCCGTAGATGCAGGACGGGGTGGTTGCCCCGTTCGGGCACGAATCCTTCGTGAACGGCGACGGGATGTCGTCCTTGAGGGGGTTCATGTTCGCGTAGCCGGTGAGGATGAAGGCGGCCAGTCCGACCAGGTGATAGGTGGCGCCGCTGCCCGAACCGGTCGACGTGTCGAAGATCGGGAAGAAGATCGGTGTCCCGCTCGCGACGTACGACGTCAACGCGTCCTGACACGCCTTGGTGATGTTCTTGCCCGGATCGCTCCCCGCGGCGTATCCGCTCTGCGTGAGGTCGATCGCCGCTGTGCACCCGCCGATGTCGTTCAGCCAGCCGAACTCACCGGGTGTGCTGAGGCCCGCACACGTGGGCGCGCTGGGTGCGTCTCGCACGAAGATCATCGTGTCGACGCCGAAGGTAGGAGGAGTGCCGCCCGTTGCCTGGGTCCAGGCGCACAGCGAGAGCGTCATCGCCAGCGATTGCGAGCTCTTGACGGCCGGTCCCCACATCGCGCGAGCGCAGGCGTGGACCGTACTGCCTTGGTAGCCGGCGTTTCCGGTCAACGCGCGGGCGAACACCGGCGGCAACAGCGAGGAGCCTCCCGATGTCCTCGTGGCGGTGTGCACGTCGACATAGTTCGTCCCGGCTGCCGGTGCGCTCGGGCAGTCGACCATGGTTCCCGTGGACCCGGGGCATCCCGGCAGACCACCTTTCAGGTCGTGGCCGCAGACCAGGGTCACCGCCGACACGCCGTCTTTGGCGTTGAGGTTCGCGTAGGTGGCCGCCGTACCGGGTGCGCAGGCCGCGCCGGCGACGCAGCTCTTGGCGACGGCGAGCGAGCCGGCGTCGGCGCCGTTCTGCAGCTCGGCACGCTCCTGGTACAGCTGCCCGACATCGACGGTCAGAGCGGCCATGCCGAGCAGTACGCCGGTCGCGAGCAGCATCCCGACCAGGACCCCGAAGGCACCTCGGTCGTCGGCGCCGAGCAGCCGCATCATCGGACGGACGAACGGTGGGATCAGGTTTCGCATGGCATGACTCCCTGGGCGGACAACGTGGTCTGGCCGCTTAGGCCGGTGCCGCCGAAGAAGCCGACGAGATATCCGAGGCCCGGCGTGAACTGGAAGGTAAAGCTGGTTTGCACGGCGCCGTTGATGCCTGGGCCGGCGCCGACCGGGCAGGCCGACTGGATCGACACCCCGACGGGGCTCAGCCCGGTTGCGGCGGCCTGCGTGCGACCGGCCACGTTCGGCTGTCCGAGTGCGACGAGTCGAGCGCCTTCGCGCGCGGCCTGGGTGAGCGTCTGCTGTGCGTTGAGTATCCGGCCGAAGTCGATGATGCCCATCACGATCAGCAGCAGCAGGGGAAGCAGAAGCGCGAACTCGACAGCGGTGGCGCCGCGGTCCGCGCCGCTGCCCCCATGTACCGACGAGGGCAGCATGCGGCGTACCCATGCCGCGGGCCGGATGCGAGATACGTGGCCGTGGTGAGTTTCCCCGCCGCGACTCCCTCGTCTCGGATACATGAGCTCTCCCGGTTGGTGAAGATCGATCAGAAGGCCCCGATGACGCCGGTGTACAACGCGGCGACCAAGGGGCCGAGGATGATGACAGTCGGTACGACGACGAGTACGATCAGCGCTGCCACCAGGCCGTACTCGATCAGGGTCGCGCCGCGATCGTCGCGCATCACCTTGCCGGCAAGGGTTTTGACGAACCCCGCGAGATTGAGCATCGGAACTCCAACCTGGCGAGGCGGTGGCGGCCCGGCCGTCCGGCCGAGCCGCACCACCCCTCGCGATCGAACGGAGGAGATCGGCAGATCGTTCGATCGGTCAGAGGTTGGTGGCGACGTCGTTGAACAGGGCGACGATGGCCGGACCGAGGATCAGCAGCGCGGGAACCACGATCATGGCGATCAGCGCGACCATCAGGCCGTACTCGATCATGGTGGCGCCACGCTCGTCGCGACGCGCCTGCTGGACGGCGGTCTGCACATAAGTGAGCAGGTTGTTGAGCATGGGAACTCCTTCAGTTGGCGGCGAGTGCGGGACCCACCCGTTGATCGAACGGCGACCTGCCGATCGGTACCGAAACAGTGCGGGATCGCCGGCCTGGCCAGGCATCGGTCAACCGGCCGGATAGCGAGGGACGATCGACCGACAACGGCGGAGTCCACCCGCCGACCGACCGACAGGAGATGACAGGTCTGTCGGTCGTTCGGCTGACACCGTCGGCCGGTCAGCCGGCTTCGCGGCTCCGGTCGGTCGGTTCTGCGGTGACGTGGTTCCTTCGCACGCCAGGTGCGTCGTACCTTGGCGGGCATGGACATCGCGTGGGCAGTTGCCGGGGGCATCATTGGCTTCGTTGCCGGACTGCTGCTGCGCAGCACGGTCTTCCGGCTGTCGGTAGCTTCCGGCGAGCCCGCCCCCACCAGCTGCGCGCGCTGCGGGACAGGGGTCGGCGGACGTTTCGCGATCCGGTGTACGCAGTGTCGTGGCTGGTTCGGTGTTCCGTTCGTCCTCGAGCTGGTGACCGCTGCGGTGGTTGCCCTGCTGCTGTGGCGGTTCGCCGGTCTTCCGGATGCGGCCGCGTTCGCCTTCATCGGCGCGCTGGGGGTCGCGTTGGCCGCCATCGACATCGCGGTGCAGCGGTTACCCAACCGGTTGACTCTGCTGCTGTACCCGGGTCTGATTGCGCTGTTCGGACTCGCGACGGCGGTGGACGGGCATCCGTCGTACCTGCTGCGCGCACTGCTGGGCGGGCTGGTGCTCGGTGGCGGTTACCTGGTACTGGCGGTGTTGAGCCGGGGGCAGCTCGGTGGCGGGGACGCCAAGCTCGCCGGCGGAATCGGCATCGCGCTCGGCTGGCTGGGCTGGCCGACTCTGCTCGTCGGGGCGTCCCTGGGCTTCGTCCTGATGGGTGTCGTGAGCCTCGTGCTGCTGATCGCACGCCGGATCACGCTCCAGCACAGCATGAGCTTCGGCCCGTTCATGCTCGGCGGCGCACTGGTGGCCATCCTGGCCGTCGCGTGATGGGTGGAGTCCCGCCGTACTTGGGCACGCGGCGGTCGTCGTGGGTGCGCCCATCGCCGGCGTTCTGGAACTTTGTCACCAAGTGTTCAATTGTTTCGGCGAGAAGCACCCATCCGAATTCCGTAACGGGCTGTAGGTGGATGCCGATCATTGGTTCAGTAAGTGACATCTATTCATCTTCGGCTGGGGGCCAGAGAAGAGTCCAGCGGGGGCAAGCAATGCAGAGCTCGATCAAAGTCGTCGTCATCGACGGCCACACACTGACCAGGTACGGACTGATGAGGCTCGTCAGCATTGACGCCGACATCACCGTCGTCGGCGAATGCGGCGTCGCCGCGGAGGCGCCGGCACTGGTCGAGTCCGCCCGGCCGGACGTCGTGGTCCTGGATGTCGCTCTGCCTGACGCGGACGGCTTCCAGCTCGCCCGTGAACTCCGCGACCGGCACGCCGAGCTCGGCATCGTCGTACTCACGGCCCAGGCGGAGGACGACGTACTGTTCAGGGCGCTCGAGACCGGCGTCTCCGCTTTCGTCGACAAGACCGCCCCGAACACCGAAGTTCTCGGGGCGATCCGGCACGCCGCCGTGGCGGCCGCTTCCTTCACCGCGACCGGCCTGATGCACGCGTTGGCCCGTCGCGGCCAGGTCGCCGGCGTACAGCCCGTCGGTGGGCAGTCTGTCAGTGGTCCGGTGGCGGTTGGTCTGGCGCTCAGTCCGCGCGAGCAAGAGGTCCTGTCTCTCCTGGCCACGGGTCGTTCTGTGCCTGAGATTGCCGGCGCGATGTTTGTCAGTCTCTCGACGGCCAAGACCTATGTTTCCCGCGTGTACGAGAAGCTGGGCGCCGTCAATCGCGCGAACGCGATCATGATCGCTCTCGGGCTGGGCCTGATCACGCCGATGCTTCCGGCCTCGGCCTCGGCCTAGGCACCAGCACCCGGCGTCCGCGGACGCCGGCCGGGGTGGTCCGCCGTACCTCCGTCGGTAGATCGTCCGACCGTGAGACGAAGAACCCTCGGGGCAGAGCGCAATGTGATCGGCCTTCGCTACAGTGCGAGCGTGACCGCACGAGTGGTGGCCGACGAAGCCGGCCTCTGGATAACGCAGTCCGGGAACACCTACGGGTTTTCGTGGCCCCAGATCACGGACGCCAGCATCTATGTGTTGGAAGTCCCGCCCAACGATGAGCGCGTGCTGACTGTCGAGATCGATCATGTCTGCGGCGAGTCTCTTACGATCACCGACGACTTCGAGGGCTTCGCCGAAACCGTTGCCGCCCTGATAGCTCGCCGGGGCGGTGTTGCGCCGGACTTGGCGGCGTTGACTCCCGCCGACAGCGTCGTACAGATCCGGCTGGCTGACTAGGAAGAGCGTCCGCCGTCACGCCTGAGAGTGTTGTTGACTGTGGTTTTCAACGGTCCCACGGGTGGTCGGTGACGTTCGCCGTTGGGTTGGGGCATGCTGCTGCGAGGTGGAGCCGCCGGAGGCTGCTCCACCGCGCGAGGTTTGAGGCAGCGTGCGGACGGGGCGGGTGCCCGGGGGGCAGTGGCTGGGAGGACGGTCGGGTGGGCCGTCCGGGTCCAGTCATGCCGGTGTTCAGGTGATCTGTGGGAGGTCCCGGTGCTCCTGCCCGGTGGGCGCCGGCGCCCGCTGCTCGCTGATCCTCACGGCGCGAGGACGCCGAGGCGGCCCGCCGCCTCGATCACCTCACCGAGCAGCCCGAGCCATTGGTCCACGTCGGCGGCCTTCAGGCCCACGTCGAGCCCGAGGCCCTGGCCGCCGGCGAGGTACACCTGGGTGACACCACTCTCGCGGGCGGCCATCAGGTCCTCGGCGATCTGCCGGGGCGATCCGCCGAGGAAGGGCCGGCCGTCCCCGATCGGCTCACGGGTGATCGGGGTCGGCCAGATGTCGGCCCGCCCTAAGCCTGGCTAGTCGCGCGGGGCGAAGTAGTTGCTGAGCATTTCGGTGGGCCAGGTGGGTTGGTGGACGAGGCCGCGGGGGCCGAAGTCGGTGAACCAGGGTTTGATGTCGAGGACAGGGGTGCCGTCGACCGCGTCCAAGTCTTCGACGTGTAGGTCCAGGCCGTCGACTTTGAGGAGGCGGCAGCGGGAGACTCCCAGCCAGTTGAGGCGGCGCATGTTGCGGTGGCCGAAGGTGCCTACCTCTGGCCAGTCGGGGTTGTCGCGAGGACGGCGGGCCCCGAGCGGAAGGTCAGACTTGTCGGTCAGATGAAAGTGGAAGACCACTTCGAGGTGTGAGAACTCTTCGAGACCCTTGGTGGAGTCCGTGCTGAAGAGGGAGCCGTTGATGCGGATGATCGCTTGGGTGCCACCCCAGTAGTCGTCGGTGGGCTCGACCCGGCCGCCGATGACATGGGCGACTGGCTGGAGAGTGATCGACTGGCCCGTCATAGTTTCCCTTGAGAGTAAGGCGCCGTCAGCGATCGACCGCGGCGAGGTATCTGGCTGCTCGACCATCGAGTTCGGTGACCGAGTGGATGCCTTTGGCTCGATAGACCGAGAGGCCGGAGCGCATGTCGCGCACAGCCTGGCGAGCCCGACCGGAATGGATTCCGTCCATGACGTCGAGAGCTTCCGACCACGTGCCGCAGGCCTCCTCGATACTCCCGCTACGAGCCTGTACTGCGCCTAGATAGCCAAGGGTCACCGCGTGGGTGCGAGTGAACGTGGCTGTCTTGCGGGTACGGACGCTGCGCTGGAACTCTTTGGTCGCTGACGCGAGGTCGCCCATGTCGCGCAACGTGCACGCGCTCTCGTGGGCCAGGCTCGCTTCGCCGAAGAAGAACACGCGGCCAGGTTCGTCATCGCCGGCTGTTGCGGAGGCAAGGTCCCTCTCGGCACGAAGTAGTGCCCGGGTGGCGGCCAGTCGTTGCCCATCGACCGCTAGCGCCCGTGCGTGGACGACACCGATCAGGGAGCGTTCGCGATGGCTCGCGTAATCGTAACGACGGTCTTCCAGCGACGCCTCGGCTATCCGGACCGCCTGCCGGTGGTGCCCGAGATCCACGGCCTGGTGTGCCATCGCCCGCAGGATGTGAGCGGCGAGTGGTGCGTCGTTGGCTTCTGCGGCCAGTTTTACCGCAACGGCCAAGTACCGCTGGGCAATCGCATGTTCGGAGTTGTCGAACGCCATCCAGCCGACGAGATAGGCGAGTTCCCCGGCAGTGGAGAACATCCCTTGGCGTACACCGTCGTCGGTGTAGGAAGCACGCAGGTAACCGGCAACGTCGGAGGTCAGATACTGGACGACGGCCGCGCGAGCATGCCCTCCGCCTCGGCGCTGATCGATCCGGGTGAACAGCTGAACCGTCTCCCGAACAGCGTCGAGGTCTCCTGCGCCGACCAGCCGTCCACTGTGCTGCCTGGAGGTTCGGTCGCTCAGCTGATCCCACCAGGCCTGGTCTGGCAATGTCAGTGCGGCCACCGAGTAGCCGCCCGCCCGCAGTACCGACCTGCGCTCGACATCCAAGGTGCTTCTCCCGAGATCGACCAGCGCCGTCAGCGTATCGGCATTCCAGTCGAGTATCGGTGACGAGACCAACGGTGTGAGGCCGATCTCATCGGCCGTGACTGTCCGCCCGAGACGCCGAGACAACGTCTCGACGAGGATGTCGGGCGCGGCGCCGGACGGCCTGGCGCCGGCCACCCAGTGAGAGACGTGTGATCGCCCGACGCCAGCCTGGTCTTCAGACCGCCTTTCCATGGCGACGCGCCCGAAGGCGAGCGCCAGTTGGGCATGCGACCAGCCGGCCTCCGCGATCGCAGCCGCGAGTTTCTCGTTTCGTTGCCGGGTTCTCGACACGACAGATGCCTCCCCTCGGTGAACAGCCGATCAGGCTTGCCGTTCACCGCTTTCACCACACCGGACCAGTGCCACAGGTACCAACTCACCGTAACCGATGGTTCGCTCGACGTGTCGGGAATCCGGCGGTCGCGGACTGGGCGGAAGAAGTGGTGGTGAGAGCTGTCTTGAATACACAGATGCGGGTGCTGACCTTGGTTGCCGCGGTCTTGGCTGTGGCGATGGTGATCGACGTGGTGCGCGATCTGCGAGGCCGTCGATGACGGTCCTCGAGCGCTGCAGAGTGCAGGTCTGGTTCGGCGCCCACGTGATCGCTACCTACGTGGCCGAGAGGCCGCTCGCCGATCGGTACGCCGCCGCGATGGGCAATCGATTCGCCGGGCTGCGCATCACGAATGAGCCCTTACCGCCCACAGCTCTCACTGATCCGGACAATGTCCCTGATCACCCACCGATTCCGCCCGAGCAGCGGCTCTGGCCGTTGACCGTGCTCTGAACCCTCAACTCATCAGGAGAACACCATGTGGCGACTCGAAGCGTCCGAGTGTGCACGCTGGCCAATGCTCGGTCACGCCACCATCCGACCGCCTGTGGGCCTTTGATGAGAGGCTGGCTCGCGCAACTTCCCGCAACACCAATGACAGGCAACAACGCGTAATCCCAGACTCGACAGGGCAAGTTCATGCAACGACCGATGCAGGGGAGTCATCATGCAACTCACGCTCGTAGCAGGAGACCCGGAGTCCCAGCCCACCAACTCGCCCACGCTCTACAAGACTGATCGCGGTAGCTGGGTCGTACAGGGCTGGGTGGTCGACGACCCTGATGCTTTGGCGAAGCTCAACCTTCCGGACGGTGAGACCGCCGTGGAGATCCCGGACCGCATGATCCAGATCTTCAAGTAGGTCTCGTGGAAGAGATCACCGACGACGAGTTCCAGGAGCTGCTGAAGACGTTCAAGCGCAGCTCCATCCATCTGGAGACCCGCGACGCGTACGGCACCGAAGTCGAACTGCCCCACATGGCCCAGTGGGCGGCCGGTGAACAGGACGATCTTGAGTGGCTTCAGGACTGGTGTACGACGTTGCGCGGCCACATCGCCGCCGGGAGGACCGTACAACGCGCTCGTATCGTCTCGGAGCCTCTGAGCGACTACCAGCGGTGGACGCTCGCTATCGGTCATCCGATTGTCGAGGCCGGCGAAGATGTGCGGTTCGTGCCAAGGCGCCGGGTCTCAGAACTCTGCTTCCCTGGCAACGACTACTACCTGTTCGACGACGAGAGGGTCGTGTTTCTGCACTACTCCGGCGCAGGACTGAACAACGCGTTGACCACCACGACGAACCCGGCGACCGTCGAGATGTGCCGCAAGGCATTCGACCAGGCATGGCCTCTTACGATTCCCTACAGTGAGTACAAACCCGAATAGCTCAGCCCGAAAGGTCCAGGAAGCCCTTGGGCTACGCCTTCGGAATCTGCGCAAGATGCAGGCCTGACCGGTCGCGAGCTTGCCGCCGCGACCGGCTGGCATTTCACGCGCATCGGCAAGCTAGAACACGGCGTCCAACCTCCTACCGATGCCGACATTCGGGCTTGGTGCGCAGCGTGCGCACAACGTCATCCCCGGACTGTTCCAGACAGCAGACTACATCCGCGCGATGCTCACGTTCTGGATGCGATTTCTCAACACCAAGAACGACATAGACGAAGCAATCGCGGCTCGTCTGGAACGCCAGACCATCCTCTACGAAGGCCGGCGAAAGTACACCGTCGTCCTGGAGGAGAGCGCCCTACGCACCTGGTTCGGCACCGCAGAGACCATGGTCGGCCAGCTCGACCGACTGCTCTCGTTGATGAGCCTTCCGAACGTCGCGATTGGGATCGTGCCGGCCATGATCGAGCGACAGGGCGTGGGCTCGGCCGGCTTCTGGATCTTCGACGACAAGCTGGTCACACTCGAGACACCTACTGCAAGCATCGAAATAACCCAGCCGCAGGAGATCCGTCTCTACGTCCGCATGTTCGAGCTGCTCCGCCAGTCCGCGGTCTATGGGCCGGAGGCCCGCGCTCTGATCATCCGAGCGCAAACCGAGATGAACGCCAGCAACTAAGTGCAACAACGTAGCCCCCACGCTGGCGCGATTCCTAGCGTTGACGCATGACAACAACGGGGAACTCGTCGTTCGGGGTGGAGCGGAGCGACCACCCAGATGACGACCACCGCACTGCGACGGGCTGGCCCATGCTCCGCCCCGCGGAACACTGCGACGGTGAGAACCCGATGACGGGCCGCCGCTGCTGCAAGGACCATCACCAGGGCTACCACCGAGACACCACCGGCGCGGAGTGGCTGGATGACTAAGCGCCGGAGCGTCCGCGACCGGCAGTTGCGTCGCTGAGCCCGAGACGCTGGGGGTCGGCGGCGAGTGACTCGGGCAGGGAATGGTCGGCCACGGAGTCGGCCGGCCAGAGTCAATCGTCACGCGCCGGCGCCGGCGCCGTCGCTGATGCGTAGCGTCGTAGTCCGTCAAGGTCGGTCACCACGATCTGGCGCCGGCGGGTTGCGATCAGCCCCTTGGTCCGCAACGTGCTGAGTCCACGAACGGCAGAGTCGCGCGAAGTGGACATCAGGCTGGCCAACTCCTCCTGAGTCAGATGGATGCTGATGTCGATCACTGATCCGTCGGATGTGCCGTAGCGGTCCACCAGCTCGACCAGGAAACCGGCGAGGCTGCGCGAGACTCCCATCGAAGCTGAGGCCTCGCGACGGCGATCGGCCGCCTGCAACCGGCCGATGATGACACGCACCATCACCAGCAACATTTGCGGATGCGTCTCGAGGGACGCCATGAACTCGTCGCCGGGGATCACGCGGCACTCGACGGGCAGCACAGCGACATTGCTCGCTGAGCGTTGCGGCCTTCCGTCGATCACCTCGAACTCGCCCAGAAGGTCGCCCGCCCCCAGGACGGCCAGCACGATCTCGCGACCATCCGGCGTGTCCAGGGTGACCTTGACCAGGCCCGAAAGAGTGAGGAAGACGGTGTCACTGTGGTCACCCTGGACGATGATCCTCGCTCCTTTGCGGAAGCGTTTCGGATGACCGAGCCGAAGCAGGAACGCTCGGTCAGCCGGTTCGAGCCTGCCGAGAAACGAGCGGTGGTCCACCACCTCCCCGCTTGCCATCCATCCAGCCTAGTGCCGCAGATGCCCCGTTCGCTGTGCCTCATTTGAGGCGGACGCAGCCCGTTGCCGGGAGCATCCTGGATGGGTTGTTCTCGCCGGATCCGCCTTGTAGACCGGATCCGCCTTGTAGAGAAGGTGACAATCATGAATCGGAAGCCACACTCCATCTGGCGAACGACCACCGCGGCAGTGTCGGCGGTTCTCCTCAGCGCAGCCCTGCCGATCGCGCCCATCGCTGCAGACGCTCAACCCGAGGACCGCGAACAGGGACCCCGGTCTGCCGCCCCTGGATCCGGGCCCGCCGTCTATGTCCTCGACGGCCGGGTCGTCGCCATCAGGCGGGATCCGTTGCCTCCGGGGGCGTACGGGGGCCAAGGCGTCGACTATTCACCTGACATGACGGCGTGGATTCTCGGTCCCCCATGCGGCCGATGAGCGGACATCTCGCTACCCTGCTATGCAAGGATCAACGCGGACTGCCGGGGAAGTTCGAAAGTGTCGCTAACGATTCGGGATCTCATCGCACTCCCGGCGCAGACCGAGGAAATCTGCCAAGTGGCCGAAGCGTTCCTTCGGCACTGGGTGCCCGCTATCGCCCTGTCAGACGAGGAGCTTGAGCCGCAACTCGCCACAGTGCAGTCGAGGGTAGGAGCACCGTTGCCGCCTGCTCTTCGCTGGCTGTACAGCCGATTAGGCGGAGGGAGTTCGGGGTGCGTCTTCCCGCCTGCCGCTCAGCCCAGTCAGGACCTATCAGGAGCCACCAGGGAGGCCAAGGTCGTTCGTCCAGAGGGGCGCTCCACCTTGGCCCCTCCGCCGCCTCCCGATCGCGCTACGCGTGGGCTGAACGGCAGACGGGAAGACGCAGGGACAGAAGGCGCTGGCGGCAACTAGATGTCGAGTTCCGGAGGGACTTACAGCATGTTCGGTGGTCGCTGAGTATGCGGTTGGATGTGTAGGTGGATGACCAAATCAGCGTGGATGGGCGCACCCTCTGGTTCTGCCTGTACGGCCCCGTCGATGGGGTGCCGGTGATCGAACTGTATGGAACTCCGAGCACCCGGTTGCGGCGGCCCGACCAGATCGCAGCGATGGAACATAGCGGCGTGCGAGTCCTAATGCCCGACCGCCCTGGATACGGCGGCTCGACCCGGCAGGCAGGACGTACCGTTTCCGATGTTGTGCGGGACGTCGAGGCACTCGCGGACAGTCAGCGTTGGGAGAGGTTCGCGGTGGTGGGCGGTTCGGGTGGTGGTCCGCATGCGCTGGCGTGTGCGGCGCTCCTGCCGCACCGCGTCACCCGATGTGCCGTGCTTTCCGGTGTTCGCCCGCAGGCTGTGAGGCTGCCTCCCGAGGAAGTTCTACGGGGACAGCTCACACAGCTCGGCGCCGACATCCTGGGCCAAGTCGAAGCAGGCGGCCCCGCGTACCCCGGAGCGCCGCCCGGTACCCCGGCTTGGGACGACCCAGCCACGCGGGCTCGGCTGGTCGCTACGTTCGCTGACAGTCTCGATGGCTGGTACGACGACAAGGTTGCTCTCGCTCAGCCGTGGGGCTTCTCCCCGCAGAGCATCCGTGTCCCAGTCGGCATCTGGTACGGCACAGCCGACGAGTACGTCGCCGAGAGCGACGCACAGTGGCTCCTTGAAAACATTCCCACCGCCCAGGGCCACCAATTCGCGGGCGGTCATCTTCCCACCAGCACCACCTTGATCGACGTCCACAGGTGGGTCAGCTCGCCAACCAGTCAGTGCGCCGGTCGACCTTCACCGGCCCCGTCAAGGAACTCGACTACGGATCAGACGGCCGTGCCCTCCGCGTGCCCTAACGAGAACGTGCAAGCGGGCTCGACCGGTCACCAACGGGGTTCAACCGGTCGAGCTCACGCTTGAGGATCTACCGCTCAGCTACGCGGGGCCGGCGCAACCGCCTTTGCAAGGCAGGACGCGTGAAGGCCCAGAGACGCGCACCAGCGCGTGGGGACATCCGTGCGACAAGGGATGGTCGCTGAGGGGGACTCACGGGCAATGGCGGTAGGCCCAGGAGGGCCGGATTCACGCTTGGGAGGGGTGGTCAGGGGCGGTCTCGAACCGCCGACCTTCCCGCTTTTCAGTTCGACAGACCCCTCGTCCCGCTGGCCTGGGTCGTTGCCCGACATGGCGCGGGGAAGAACGGCGATGCCTGATGGTGCTAGCTGTTGCTGGACCGGTCGCTGGACCTAGAGCGGGTGTGGGCCGGATTCATCAGGCCAACGCGTGGACGACGAGTCGGTTCTGCTCTCCGTCGAAGATGTCGGACAGAGCCTGTCCTTCGCGCCGGCTTCCTTCGAAGAGACCCCGCTGGGCGACGTGCACGACCAGGACGTCGTGGCTGTCGATCACCTCCGAGATGCCGTGGGCATGGATGGTGTCCGACCAGGCGTCCAGGTTTCGTCCGTGCCACTCCGGCAGTCCGCATGGCTCAGCAACCGCGTCCCAGAAGTCGTTGAGTGTCTCGATCGGCCGACCCCGCAGGTCAACGATCAACTCGCTGTCCGTCATCGCAGCAGGGTAACCGGCCGAGGGCACATCATGATCGGTCGAAGAGACAGCACTCGACCGGCTTGACCGTTATGTCCATGGGTTAGCCAGCGTTGCTGGACCAGTGGAGGGTTCCTCCTAGAGGAAACCGCAGGTCAGAAGGTGGTCAGGGGCGGTCTCGAACCGCCGACCTTCCGCTTTTCAGTTCGACAGTGCCTCCAGTTCGGACGTTGCAATGACCGCACTCATCAGGCGACGAGTGCACCAGACGCTGTCGTGGCTTGATGCTCAGCCGTCGGTCGCGGCCAGCCAGCGCCTCCAGCTGGCGACAGTAACCGCCGTGCTTCGATCGTCGAGTACTGCGCTGACGTATCCGGCTCGCAGCCGCACGAGCGGATCGGTTGACGCGGCCGCCTCCGCGAGCAGGTTCCGGAGTTCAGGACTGTCGAGGCGTCGCGCCAAAGCCGCGTACCAGCGGTCCTCACACCAGTGCTCGCGATTGACCGCCGCCATCACGAGGTCGAGCAAGGCTTCGTCCCAGCCCAACGGGCCGGCCTTGATGAAACCGCGCAGGATGCGCTCTTTCAGCTCCCACGGTGACCACGGCGCCGCGGTTCGCCACTCGTGCTGAAAGCCGACTTCCCACTGGAGGAATAGGACCGCATACGGCACTGACTCTGACGCTGAGTCGTCGAGTTCCTGATAGCGCGCTCGGCTGAACCCCCCGGCAACGCTGTAGAGCGTTTGAGCGATGGCGTTCCTTTGCATGGCCTCCGCCTGGTCGTACTCAGCGGTCAACCTCGGTGAATGCGAGAAGTCGGAGCTGCGGCCGTTTTGGTACCAGAGGGTGTTTGACCACCGGAGCCCGGCGGACCACGTAGCTATGAGCTCGGCCTGCCGGTCCAACGCTGCCCGCCGCCGGGCAGGATCCGGATCCGTCAAGTTGAACAACCAACTATGACTATTTGATGGCACCGGCTGCATGCCTGCAGCCTGCCAGAACCTCGCGCGGCCAACGGAACTGGTTGCCAGATACCTGCGTTGCTGTACTGGCGTAACCGGCTTCTGTGGAGAAACCGCAGGTGAGAAGGGTGGTCAGGGGCGGTCTCGAACCGCCGACCTTCCGCTTTCAGCTCGACAGCGGCGACCGGGGCCTACGCCTGCGCAGTCGGGGGCTAGGTCTGCCAACCGGGCTATGGCGGTCGCTGGTGCTGGCTGTTGCGGTCCAGGTTGCGGTCATCCCTAGGCCGTCAGCTTGGGACAGACTTGTCAGTTCGAGGTGGCCGCCTCGGTTGTCGGAATCTGCCGCCAAGCGCTAGATTCGAACGGATGTTCCCTTGAGCCTTCGTGACGATGGGTTGTCGGATCCGGAACGTAGTGTTCGTAGAACAGGTGAATGGCGGCCAATCGAGGGCGCCACAGGGCAAGACAAGGAGTCAGGCGATGACGCGTCCGCAGTGCCTATGTCACACGAATCAGTCGCACTCCACTCGGGAGGCGTTGTGAAGCTCCTTCTCACATCCGGAGGCGTCACGAACGAGAGCATCCGCGATGCGCTGGTCGATCTGCTGGGCAAGCCGATCTCCGAGTCCCGTGCGCTCTGCATCCCCACGGCACATTGGGGCCACCCGATGTTAGGGCCCGCATCGGTGCGAGGCGTCGTCACCGGCGAGCCTCCGTTTCTCATGACCAGCCTGGGCTGGGCATCCGTGGGCGTCCTAGAACTCACCGCGCTGCCCAGCATCGGCGAGGAGCGGTGGGTGCCGTGGGTCCGAGAGGCCGACGTGCTGCTGGTGGACGGCGGCGACACGTCGTACCTGTACCACTGGATGCGGCAGTCAGGGCTGTCGGACGTCATCTCGTCGCTACCCGAGACGGTCTGGGTAGGGCTGAGCGCCGGCAGCATGGTGATGACACCGCGGATCGGCGACGACTTCGTCAACTGGCCGTCTGCACCGGACGACCGCACGCTTGGGGTCGTCGACTTCTCGATCTACCCGCACCTGGACCACGAGCTCATGCCGGGGAACACCATGGCCGACGCGGAAAGATGGGCCGCCGACATCGCAGGTCCGGCCTACGCCATCGACGACCAGACCGCCATCAGAGTGACCGACGGCACCGTCGAGGTCATCTCCGAAGGGCACTGGAAGGCCTTCCCCGCATAGCCGCCGACTGCTATCGGAGTGTCCCGGCGCCCCTCCTGGTGCATCGTGCTGGGTCACACCACCGACCGACGGCGTAGCCTGACCGCTCATGCCGCGTTGGGCGCGCGGCGTACGGCGATGCCGGACGATCAGCCCCGAGCGTCGTCGAGTCTGGCTTTGAGGTAGACCTTCTACGTCGCGGACAGCGTCCACGACGGAGCCGCCCAGGTCACCCACCGAAACTCTTTCGGAGCTTAAGGGACCGCATGATCGATTCGGGGAGGGCTGGTGCGGTACACCGCTTTGTTCGACCCTGAAGCGCCGATACCGGCAGTTGGTCACGGGATCAGAGACAACCTCACTGGGCAATGGGTAGTGCAGAACCTGCCTGGTGCTGCGGCCCACTGGCAGGCCGCTGTCCTGAGCCTGCGCTATGACGACCAGGGTGAGCGCCAGGATGGCTGCGCTTGGTACCGAGATCCGCCCGTCCAAGTCGAGCTGCGTATCACGCCGCGACGAACCGAAGCCGCGCTGCTGCACATCGCCGGATAGACGTTGCGGTCATTTGCGGGAGGTCGGCGGTTCTCCGATGGAGAAACCGCAGGTCATCCCTGAAGGTGCGGGGTCGGTCAAGAGGTGTGTGACCGTTGTTTCCTGCTTCTTGGGTGTGGTTTGGGCGCGTCGAGGTAAGGC
>NZ_SLWM01000040.1:0-38189 GCF_004342085.1 Kribbella orskensis | reverse complement strand
CGGGTTGCGCGCGCCGAGGACGACCGCGGAGTACGTGCGCAGTCTCGACGGCTCGGCCAGTGATCCACAGAGCAGGTCGGTGTTCATGCCATCCAACGTAATGTCGGCGGCAACCGGATTTTCCGGAGATGCTAGACAGAACGCATGACGACCGAGCTGCCCGTCCCGGGCCCGCACAACGCCATCACCGACGTCCCGGGGGTGCTCGTCGGCCAGATCGAGCGCACCGACACGCCGTACCTGACCGGTACGACGGTGGTGCACGTCCCGGCCGGGGCGGTCGCGGGCGTGGACGTGCGCGGCGGTGCTCCGGGGACGCGCGAGACCGACCTCCTCGACCCGGTGAACTCCAACCCGGGCGTGAACGCCATCGTCCTCACCGGTGGCAGCGCCTTCGGCCTCGACGCGGTCGCCGGCACGATGTCCTGGCTCGAGGACCGCGGGCAAGGCGTGCGGGTCGGACCTGGCGACAACGACGTGGTACCGATTGTCCCGGCCGCGGTGATCTTCGACCTAGGCCGCGGCGGCGCGTTCCGAGCACGCCCGGACCGCGGCTGGGCGCTCGCGGCGATCGAAGCCGCCAGCAAGGATCCCGTTGCTCAGGGCAACTACGGAGCAGGGGCCGGAGCCAGAGTAGGAGGGCTCAAGGGTGGCGTCGGCTCGGCGAGTGTCCGGCTGCCTGACGGTACGACGGTCGGCGCGCTGGTGATCGTGAACGCCGTCGGTTCGGCCGTCGACAGCCAAGGCCGCCTGTACGCCGAGCGCTACGGCTTGCCGGGGGAGTTCCCCGCACTCCGCACCCCGGTCGAACCACCACCGGCACCGCCGGGCTCTGCGCCCGGTATGAACACGGTCATCGCAGTGGTCGCCACCGACGCCCCACTCGACAAGGCGGCGGTCAAGCGGATGGCGATGGTCGCTCACGACGGCCTGGCCCGAGCCATCGACCCAGTTCACACCCTCCTCGACGGCGACACCATCTTCGCCCTCTCCACCGGCAACCCCCCACCCAAACCCCGTCCCGCACCGGACCAGCCCTCGGCTGAGCAGGCCCCGGCGGGGGAGGCTCCGGCCGGGGAAGCTCTGGCGGGGGAGGCTCCCGCATCGGAGGCGGCTTCGGCCTCCGCCGCCACTGCCCCGGCCGGGGAGGCTCCGGCGGGGGAGGCGCTGGCGGGGCGGGCTCCCGTATCGGCTGAGGCGGCTTGGACCTCCGCCGCCACTGCCCCAGCCGGGCCGTCAGCGCCTGCGGCGGCTGCGGCGACCTCTGTGCCTGAGGTGCCCGCTGTGCCGGCTGTGCCTGCGGCGCTGAGGGTGACTGATCCAGGGGCGTTGTTGCTGTTGGAGGGGGTGTTCGCGGCGGGGGCGAGTACGTTGGCGCGGGCGGTTGGGCATGCTGTGCTGGCGGCCGAGTCGGTGGAGACGCCTGAGGGAAGACTGCCGAGTTATCGGGACGCCTATCCGTCGGCATTCTCGAACGACTGACCAGGCGTACTACCAGAGGACTACACCGGCTGGTCCGAAGGCGACCAAAGGTGCGCGGAAGACCGGTCCAGGGACCGACGCTCCAGAACGCGGTCCGCGAAAGCCTTCCGGTATGAGCTTCGAGAGTCCCCACACCACGCAGCCCTCGCCCCACGCACCCCAGAACCAGTCCCAGTCCCAGCCGTTCCACCCGCGGCACCCGCAGACCCAGCCCCTCCCGGGCCACCCACAACAGCCCAACCCGCAAGGCTTCCCGCAGCAAGGGACCGTGCTGAGTGGTCGTGCGCTGGTCAAGTACTACGGCGAGGTGGTGGGGCTCGCCGGGGTCGATGTCTCCGTGCAGGCGGGGGAGGCGCTGGCGGTGATGGGCCCCAGCGGCAACGGCAAGACCACGCTGCTCCACGTCCTGGCCGGCATCCTCACTCCCGACCAAGGTGAGGTCTGGCTCGGTGGCGAGCGGGTCGACCAACTCGGCGACGCGGCCCGGACCGTACTGCGGCGTCGGCGGCTCGGGTTCGTCTTCCAGGACAACCAACTCCTGGCGGAAGTCCCCGCGGACGAGAACGTGGCGCTGCCGTTGATGGTGGACGGTGTCTCCCGCCGCGAGGCGGTCGGCCGGGCCCGGAACATGCTCGCCCAGGTCGGCCTGTCCGCCGAGGTCAGCCGTCGCCCCGGCGAGCTCTCCGGCGGCCAGGCCCAGCGAGTCGCCATCGCCCGAGCCCTCGTCGGCGAACCCCAGGCCGTCTTCGCAGACGAGACCGGGATCATCTCCGACGCGGGCCTGTCCTCGCCGGACGAGCTGATCGTCATCCGTGGCGTCGCGAAGAACTCGCCAGGCGTCGCCCCGTCGGATCACCCGCGGTACCTCGACACCTGGCGCGGCAACGCCATGGACAGCCGCATGGCGATGCTGCTCGCCTTGGTGGCCTTCGGCATCGCTCTGGTCCTCTTCCCCCTCCTGAGCCTGGTCGGCCAAGCAGCAGGCGTCGCCGCCAAGCGCCGAGAGCATCGCCTGGCCGCACTGCGACTTGCCGGTGCAACCAGAAGCCAGGTGCTCTGGCTGAGTGCGGTAGAGCAAGCCGTGCTCGGATTCCTCGGTGCCATCGCAGGCCTGATCGGCTACATCGTGCTCAGCCCGCTGATCGCACGGATCCCGCTCGGCGGCGGCCGGTGGTACCTGCACGACCTGACGCCGAGCTGGTGGGTCGCCCTCATCGTGCGCGTCGCCGTACCGGTGCTGTCGGTGATCAGTGCGCTGATCGGGCTCGGCCGGGTCAGCATCACCCCACTCGGCGTCGTCCGCGGCCAGACCAGGAAGTCCACCAGCGCGCTCCGGCTCGGTCTGCTGGTGATCGGCCCGATCATGCTCGCAGTGCTCGGCACCGGCGGCGCAGTACTGCCTCTGGTGATCGGCATCGGCATGGCCGCCCTCGCAGTCCGAGTGGTCGGCCCGTGGGCGGTGCAAGTTGTCGGCAAGTTCCTGGCCCGTACTGCGAAGGGCCCGGTGGTTCTCCTGGCCGGCAGGCGACTCGCGGACGACCCCAAGGGCGCGTTCCGGCCGGTGGCCGCGTTGGTGCTGAGCGGCTTCGTCACCGGCTTTCTCGCGCTCTTCATGCCGTACGGACTCTCCCAGGACGGCAAGGACGTCTCCTTCCAGCTCTTCACGAACCAGGGTCAGACGGCGGTCGTCGCCGAGGACGCGAGGAAGCGGCTCTCCGAGGCCGGGTTCAAGGGCGAGGTCACGACGGGCGACCAGACCGTGAACATCTCCGTCTCGACCACCGAGCGCGAGAGGCTCAGGACCGTCCTGTACGACGTGGTCCCGAGCCAGGTACCTCTGACGGACGCCGAGCGGGACAAGCAAGATGCGGGTGTCTTCCAGGACATGCGTCTCGGCGTTGCTCTGCTGCTCGGCCTGGTCTTCGTGACAGGTGCGGCCTCCACCGCTGCAGGCGCCGTAGGAACCGCCCTCGACCAGGCGGCTCCAGCGAAGGCGCTGCGCAGATCCGGCGTGCCACTGCAGGTGATCGAGCGCTCCGCCCGGCTCGCGGCCGTCGTACCGGTGGTGGCTGTCGGACTCCCGGTGGTCGGGTTCGGCGCACTGTGCGGATTGGCGCTGAGCGGCGGACAGGTCATCACCCAGGGCAGCTCCGGCGTGATCCTGCTCCTCGGCCAGGTCGTTGTCGGCCTGGTGCTGGTCGCGGTGGCCGGCGCCGCGGGCGCACCAGTACTCCGGAAGGCCAGCGTCGGGTAGTTACCCACAGCACCGATCGGGCTCCGGGCCCGGCGCATGCAAGGATGAGGTCATGCGTGACCTGAATGCGCCGGTCCCGGAGCTCGTGGATGCCTCGTCCGAACTACGCGACGCGATCGACCGGTGCGGCTACTACCCAGATGTCGTGACGGACTCGCTCGCGATCGCCGTCGCCAAGGAACCGATCCGGGCGTTCGTGCTGCAGCACGAGCCGACGTTCGACCGCGACGAGGTGCGGCGCCACATCACCATCCTGGCGCTGACCCCGACCCGGCTGATCGTCGGGCACACCGACGAGCACGCCGCGGACGACCTGATCCGGGCGCCCTACGCGTCCACCTCGACCGAGGCGATCCCGCTCAACCGGGTGAACGCCGTGGTGGTGAACCGCGTCGTGCCGAACCCGGCCGGCTACGCCTCGAAGGCCTCCGGCGGCAAGGCCGACCCCGCGGCCGGCGGCGAGGTCGTGCTGACCATCGGCTGGGGCATGGTGAACCGGATCGACCTCGAGCCGGCGGTCTGCGCCGACCCCAACTGCGAGGCCGACCACGGCTACACCGGATCTGTCGCCGCCGACGACATCTCCTTGCGGATCAGTGCCGCCGCTGACGGCCCCGCAGGCATCCAGCAGGTGCTCGACTTCGCGGCAGCGCTGTCCTTCGCGACCAGCGGGTAGGGCCCGATGTCCGACCCGACCCCGGTCCTGCCTGCTTATGGCGGCGGGTCACTCGCGGACGTGCTGCCGTCGGTCGCCGGCGCCCTGTCAGTCCCCGACGAGCTGAACCTGCTCGGCCTCCCACCAGCACCCCGGTACGCCGTACTGCTGCTCGACGGGCTCGGGTGGAATCTCCTGCGCCGCAACGCGGAGCTCGCGCCTTACCTGTCCTCGCTGTCCGGGAGGAGCCTGACAGCGGGCGTGCCGTCGACCACCGCGGCGAGTCTGAGCAGCCTGGGCACCGGGCTTCCGCCGGGGGCGCACGGGATCGTCGGCTACACCTCGATCGTGCCGGAGACAGGCGCCTTGCTGAACGCACTCGCCTGGGATTCTCCGGTCGATCCGCGGAAATGGCAGCCACACCAGACCGTGTTCGAGCGGGTAGCCGCGGCCGGTGTTGCCACCCGCAACGTCAGCAAGGCCCGCTTCGACACCTCGGGACTCACAGCGGCCGCCTTCCGTGGAAGCGCCCATCGCGGCGCGGACACCGTGGAGGATCGCCTCGACGCCACCAGGTTCGCGAGTCGCGAGGGCAAGTCGTCACTGGTCTACGTGTACGACTCGCAGCTCGACTACACCGGTCACGGGCAGGGGAGTGAGTCCTGGCAGTGGCGCAAGGAGTTGGCCGCTGCTGACGCCTTCGCATCCAAGGTCCGCTCCGCTCTGCCGCGGGACGCCGTGCTCGTGGTGGTCGCCGATCACGGCATGATCGATGTGGCGCCGGAGAACCGGATCGACCTCGATTCGGAGCCCGCGCTCACGGACGGTCTGCAGTTGATCGGTGGCGAGTCCCGGTTCCGTCACCTGTACTGCGTGGACGGCGCCGCGGACGACGTACTGGCAACGTACCGCGAGCGGCTGGGCGACAAGGGGCTGGTGGTGAGCCGTGACGACGCCGTCGCCCGTGGGTGGTTCGGGCCGGTCGAGGAGCGGGTCGCGCCGCGGCTCGGTGACGTCATCGTCGCCTCGCTGGGCCCTGTCGCGCTCGTGGCCTCACGGCGGTATCCGCAGGAGGCCGGGCTGATCGGCCTGCACGGCTCCCTCACCGACGACGAGATGGTGATCCCGCTGCTCGTCGACGCGGGCTAGCTCTCAGAAGCTCCAGACGTTCCAGAAGAAGCTGGTCTGCGCGGTCTTGGCCTCGGCGTCCCGCGCGGTCACGGTCACCTTGTAGCGACCTGCCCCAGGAGTCAGTACGCCGGTGATCCAGCCACGCTCGTGATCTATGGTCAGGCCGGGCGGCAACCCGGTCGCGGTGTAGCTGATCTCGCCGGTGCTGCTCAGGCCCTTGATCAGCAAGGGGATCGCCGGAAGGCTGCCGAATCCCAGCTGGTCCGACGGCTTGGTGATGCTGACTCCCACCCGTGGAGCCTGGCCGGCGGCGCCGACCGCCTCGGCCGCGTCGACGAGCCCCTCGCCGTAGTACGAGTTGTTCGCGTCGGAGCCCGTGCACTCGCCACCCGAGGCGACAGGACACGGCAGGTCGTTCGCCTGCGCGGCCAGCCGGGCGCGGACCTCCTCAGCTGTCAGATTCGGATTCGCACTACGGACCAGTGCGGCGACACCCGCCACATGCGGCGAGGCCATCGACGTACCCTGCAGGGTCTGGTAGCCGCCGCCCGGGATGGTCGAGTAGACGTTCTCGCCGGGCGCGGCCAGCGTGATCTTGTTCGAGCCGTAGTTCGAGAAGTTCGACTTGAGGCTGGTCGACGGGTTGACCGAGGCCACCTCGACCACGTTCGGCAGCTCGCCCGGGAGGTTGAGGCAGTCGTTGGTGACCTGCCGCATGGCCGGCTCCGAGTCGTTGGGACTGCTCTCGTCGAGCGACTTCGCGGCGAGGTCGTAGTCCTCGTTGCCTGCGGCCGACACGTTCACGACGCCCTTGGAGTCCGCGTAGGCGACCGAGCGCCGGACCGCTTCCAGGATCGCGTCCTGGTCGGGATCGTTCGGGCAGACGAACATCCACGGGTCGGTGTAGTAGCTGTTGTTCGTGACCGAGACGCCCTTGTCGGCGGCGAAGACGAAGGCGCAGACCGTGTTCTCCGGGAAGAACAAGGTGCTGCCCTCCTCCGCCACCCGGATCGATGAGACCTTCACCCCCGGCGCGACACCGGTCATGCCCTTGCCGTCCCTGGCGGCGGCGATCGTCCCGGCGACGTGGGTGCCGTGCTCGTTAACCGGCCGCCAGGAGCCCGGGCGCGCGTCCACCTTGCCGTAGGCGCAGGATGCCGACTTGGCCGCGTCGAAGTTCGCCTTCAGGTCGGGGTGCTGGTCGTCGACCCCGGTGTCGAGCACGCCGACGGTGATCGACTTGGAGCCCGGGTTCACTTCCCAGGCCTTGTCCGCTCCGATCGCGGTCATGTCCGGGCGGGGGACCTCCGGGGTGGTGCCGGGGACCTCGTTCAGGGCCGGCGGGATCGCCGGGTTCGCGACGGCCGCCGGGAGGTCCGAGGTCCGCGTCGCGCCGACCTTCTGGACCCCGTTCACCGTGCGCATCTCGGTGGCGAACTCCGGGTTGGCCGAGTGCACCACCAGCACGCCGATCGCGTCGTACGCGGCGTACACCGAGCCGTCGTTCGTACCGACGGCTCCGACCACGGCGCCGGTCTGCTTCGGGGCGGTGATGACGAAGTACGCGCGCAGGCCGGCCTCGCTCCGCATCGGTGCCGCCACGGACGGCAGCGCGGCGGCCGTCAGCAGCAGGCTGAGTGTGAGAGCGAAGGAGATCAGGGCTTTGCGCACGATCAAGTAGAACCCGCAGGAGGTCCAGAACAAAAGCCGACGTTCCCCAGCACCGACCCCAACTCCGATCACAGCCCTGTCCACCGCTCCGTGTCCCCCCGGTGTCGTCGAACGGCGGGAAGACTTGGCAGGAGGTGCGCCCGTGGCTCCGCCTCCACAGCGGCGCCTCCCGTCACCGTCGCACGTGCTGCGTACTCGGGCTGATCTCCGTAGGTGTCGAGGAACGACTTCGCGACGTGCGCGTCAATCGCTTCTCTGCACCAAGCAACGCGACTCGCCACTGGGCTGAGTCCTGGGCGTGGTGTGGTGCTGACAATGCGGAAGACTGCGTGCGTGACCGTCGATGACGTGCGTGGAGGCTAGAACCCGATGTATCAGAACTCTCGTCAGCGTGCCGAGGTGCTGAGGCGTGTCGCCGATGCTGTGCCGCCGGCGGCGTGTGCACCCGTTCGCGTCGCCGTCGACGGGGTTGATGGCGCAGGCAAGTCGGTGTTCGCCGATCAGCTCGCTGAGGTTCTTCGTGCCGCCGGTTGGCTGGTCGTGCGTGCATCAGTCGACAACTTCCACCGGCCTCGTGTGGAACGTTACCGTCGCGGCCGCGCGTCGCCGACCGGCTTCTGGCTCGACTCGTTCGACTACGACCGGTTGCGCAGCGACCTGCTCGACCCGCTCGGCGCCGGCGGATCGCGCCGCTATCGCACCGCAGTGCACGACCTGGTCACCGATCGACTGCTCGATGAGCCGTGGCAGGTAGCAGGTGTGGGAGCCGTGCTCGTGCTCGACGGGCTGTTTCTGCATCGCGACGAGTTGTGCGACTGCTGGGACCTGTCGGTGTTCCTCGATGTGCCGTTCTCGGTGACCGCAGAACGCATGGCTGCCCGCGACGGCACCGATGCCGATCCAGAGCACCCGAGCATGAGGCGATACGTGCGCGCTCAGCAGATCTACTTCGATACCTGCCGTCCCGCGCAACGGGCAAGCCTCGTCATTGACAATAGCGACTGGGACCACCCGGTCGTCATCCGGGCGCGGTAGCGGATCCCTGCGCGACACCCGCGGGGGGCTAGGAGCCGCTCGGAGGCGGGCCTTCGCGGCACGCTGCCGATCACTCATCCGTGCTCGCTCTGCCCTTGCCACCTCCGCGGCGATGACGAACCGGAATCTGAACGCCGCCTCGTCTCCTTCGGAGTCCAGGCCCTTGGCAGTCGACAAGACGGGTTGGGTGCCGGATGAGCTTTGCCCGTTTCCGGGTCCTTGCCTTCGGCGACATCCAGAATCGCGGCGGCGACGTTCACCCCTTCTCTCGTCATCCGGTCCACGTGCCAGGCGATGAGAGTGGAGGCGCGGCACTCGCGGGCGTCGTCCAACCAGGCGATGAACTCAGGCCGGTTGCGGAGTGCGCCGGTCAATCCATCGTCCACGTGCTCATCGATGACGCGAGCTCGGCCGCCTTCGCGTGGGCGTACGCGACATGCCCTCTTTGGAGAGGTTTTCGTCACCGGCCAGCTTGCTCAGACAGACGTACACCGATGCAGTCCCTGACGGTGCAGCAGGTAGTCTTGCGGCCCTGCGGGAGGTCATCCGGCCCCCTTTCCTCTCACGTGCGTTTGGGCAAAGGTAACCAGTGGCTGACCTGCTCTACTTCACCGGGACCATGGACTGCGGCAAGTCCACGCTGGCGCTGCAGATGGATCACAACCACGCGGCCCGCGGCCGACTGGGCAGGATCTTCACCAGCAACGACAGGGCCGGCGAGTCGACGCTGTCGTCGCGGCTCGGCCTCGAGGCGGAGGCGATCGAGGTCAAGCCGGACTTCGACTTCTGGCAGTACGTGGTCGACGAGCTCACCCAGGGCGGCCGGATCGACTACGTCGTCTGCGACGAGGCGCAGTTCTACCAGGCCGAGCAGGTCGAGCAGTTGGCGCGGCTGGTGGACGAGTTGCAGATCGATGTCTTCTGCTTCGGCATCCTGACCGACTTCCGCGCCCGGATGTTCCCCGGTTCGGCCCGGCTGGTCGAGCTGGCCGACCGGATGGAACTGCTCCAGGTCGAGGCACTGTGCTGGTGCGGCGAACGCGCCACCCATAACGCCCGGACCGTGGGCGGCGAGATGGTCACCGAAGGCGAGCAGCTGGTCGTCGGCGACATGGTCACCAACGCGGCCCACGTCGCGTACGAGGTGCTCTGCCGACGCCACCACCGGCGCCGCCTGACCGCCGCGCGTGCCCGCGCCACCCTGTCACCCGAGGTACTCCCGTTCGGAGGCGCCGTATGAACCCGCTGATCTCTGCCGACTCCCTGGCAGACGAGTTGCGGTCGGCCGTCGGCCGCCCCGTTCTCTTCGACGTCACCTGGAACCTGGCCGGCCCGCCCGGCCGCGACGCGTACGAGGCCGGCCACCTGCCCGGGGCGTACTTCGTCGACCTGGACGCAGAGCTCGCCGGTCCGCCCGGTGCCGGTGGTCGCCACCCGTTGCCTGAGGCAAGCGTTGTCGAGGCGGCGCTGCGCCGGGCCGGGGTCGACGCCGACACCCGTGTGGTCGTGTACGACGGGGCGAACTCGACGGCGGCGGCTCGTGCCTGGTGGATCTTCCGGTACTTCGGCCTCAGCGACGTACGGGTGCTCGACGGCGGTCTCGCAGGATGGCAGGAAGCCGGGGGAGAGGTGACCACCGCGGTTCCTTCGGAGGGCAAGGGGTCCTTCGTCGCGTCGCCCGGACACATCCCGATGCTCGACGCGGAAGGTGCCGCCGCGGTAGCGGAGTCCGGCGTACTGCTGGATGCCCGGGCGCCGGAGCGGTTCGCCGGCGAGGTGGAGCCGATGGACGAGGTCGCCGGACACATCCCGGGCGCGGTCAACGCCCCGACCACCGCGAACGTCGATGGCACCGGCCACTTCCTCCCCGCCGAGGTACTCCGCGAACGCTTCGCCGGACTCGGCGTCTCCGTCGAGGGCGAGACCGCCGTGTACTGCGGGTCCGGGGTGACCGCCGCGCACGAGGCGCTCGCGCTCGCGATCGCCGGGGTCCAGGCGCCCGTCTATGTCGGCTCGTGGTCCGAGTGGATCACCGACCCGTCGCGGCCGATCGCCACCGGCAAGGACTGACCTTTCGATCAGGGTCACTGACCTTTCGATCAGGGTCGAAGGCCGCCCGCCGCGGGCGCCCGGGACTTCTTGACTTCTCCGGCCTCGCTTGGTGATTCAGGCGGGGCCGGCGACGCCGACGAGGTTGCCTTCGGGGTCGGTGAACTGCCCGACGATCAGCTTGCCCGGGACGCCTTCGGGACCCATCAGGCGAGTTCCGCCCAGGGACTCCGCCTTCTGGAGCGCCTCCTCGACGTTGGGCACGCCGACGTAGAAGAGCGCCTTGGGCGAGTGGTTCTTGCCGCCGCCGACGCCACCGTTCAACCCGTTGCCATCACCCGTGGCAGAGCCGTCGACGAACCCGTAGTTGCCGGGCTCCGACACCGCCTCGGTCACCGCGTCGTCGGTGCTGTACTCCCACCCGAACAGCTCGCCGTAGTAGCTCCTCAACCCGGCCGGGTCGCTACCGATGATCTCGAAGTGCACTACCGCGTCGGCCATGCTTCCTCCTGCTCAGAGCGTTCGTTGTCACCCGGTACGTCGTACCCCCGAGCCGCCTTTTCGACATTACGTACCCTCTGACCCGGACGAGGAGCACTTCCAGGCCGTGTTCGACAGGTGGGCGCAGATGTGGCTGACGATGCCCGACCTCGACTTGGCCGACCTGAAGGCGCTGACGATGCCGGTGCTGGTGATGCAGGTGCTGGTGATGCGGGGCGATGACGAAGGGGTCCGGATCGAGCACAGCGTGGCCGTGGCGAAGGCGATTCCCGACGCCCAGCTGGCCGTCGTCCCGGGCACGTCGCACACGCTCCCGATCGAGAAGCCGGGGCTGGTGAGCCAGTTGCTCGCGGACTTCCTCAGCGACCCGCAGACCCCGAAGTACATGCCGATGGGCGCGCTCGACCGGTAGGCGCCGAGAGCGCGGGCAGCCGCCGCGGCGAACGGTTTCCCCGCGGCGGCGAGCGGACTTGAGAGGTGTTCGAACCGTGACCGAACTCGCCATTGATAAAGTAACACGCATGGTTTAACTTACTCGGAAATTGGGCCTCTGTGGCCCAGACCACACCCCTGAACCGCCCACTGGTGGGGGGCGGAAACCTGAGGAGTTCCGATGACGAGAACGGCAAGGCTGGTCGTGGCCCTGACCTCGGCAGCCGCGTTGCTGACTGCGGCAGCCTGCGCGGACGGAAGCACCCCCGCGGCGACCACTGGTGAATCGGTCGACGAGAACGCTCCGGTCACGATCACGGTCGGGAACCGGCCGAAGCCGGACAAGCCGGCCGACGTCGCCACGTTCGACCGCAACGTGAAGAAGTTCACGGACGCGCACCCGAACATCACGGTGAAGTCGACCGAGACGGAGTGGGACGCGCAGACCTTCCAGGCCCAGGTGGCCGGCGGCTCGTTGCCGACGGTGATGAGCATCAGCTTCACCGAGCCGCTGAACATGATCCCGAACAAGCAGCTGCCCGACATCACCGACGAGCTGAAGCTGGTCGACCTGACCAAGGATCTCAACCCCGAGACACTCAAGCTGGTCTCTGACGACAAGGGCCGGATCTACGGCGTGCCGTTCGAGGCATTCTCCGTCGGACTCGCCTACAACCGGGCGTTGTTCAAGCAGGCCGGCCTGGACCCGGACAAGCCGCCGACCAACTGGGACGAGGTCCGGCAGTACGCGAAGCAGATCACCGAGAAGACCGGCAAGGCCGGGTACGCGCAGCTGACCAAGGACAACACCGGTGGCTGGATGCTCACCACGATGACCTACAGCATGGGCGGCACCGTCCAGAGTGACGACGGCAAGAAGAGCACCTTCAACGACGCGCCGGCCAAGAAGGCGCTGCAGTTGCTGAAGGACATGCGCTGGACCGACAACACGATGGGCACCAACTTCCTCTACAACCAGGAAGAGGCCCGGCAGGACTTCGCCGCCGGCAAGATCGGCATGATCATGCAGGCACCGGACGCCTACGACATGTGCGTGAAGAACTTCGGCATGAAGCCGGCCGACTTCGGCGAAGGCGCGCTGCCGCAGGACGGCGGACCGTTCGGCACGCTGACCGGTGGCTCGATCAAGATGATCAACCCGAAGTCGAGCAAGAACGAGATCGTCGCCGCGCTGAAGTGGATCAAGTCGCAGGAGTTCGACAAGTACACCGACCAGACAGTGGCGATCCAGAACGCCAAGGACGCGATCGCGGACAAGGGCTTCGTCGGACGGCCGGGCGTCACGCCGCTGAGCCAGGAGACCTATGACCAGTACAACAAGTGGCGCGAGCCCTACAACAACGTGCCGGTCGAACAGTTCAAGGGCTACGTCGAGTCGACCAAGACGCTCAAGCTGCTGCCGGAGCCGTCGAACAAGGGACAAGAGGTCTACGCGCTGCTCGACCCGGTCGTGCAGCAGGTGCTGACCAAGAAGGACGCGGACATCGACAAGTTACTCTCCGACGCCGCTTCGAAGATCGACGCCCGCCTGGCGCGGTAGTCCGATGGCTGTCCTCACCCGCACCCCTGCTTCTCAGTCCGGCCGGAGCGTTTCCACCTGGTTCCGCTCCGGCGGGCTGAGCAGTATCGTCTTCGCGCTGCCCCTGGTGCTGACCTTCCTGTACTTCTCCTGGGGCCCGATCGTGCGCGGGCTGGTGCTCAGTTTCCAGAAGAACAACCTGGTCACCACGCCGGAGTGGGTCGGCTGGTCGAACTTCAGCTATGTGCTGACCGACCCGCAGCTCCCGCAGGCGACCCAGAACACCCTGTACTTCGCTCTGCTCGCGCTGATCTTCGGCTTTCCGGTGCCGTTGTTCCTGGCGGTGTTCATCAGCGAGCTGCGCAGTACCGGCTGGCTCTACAACGTGCTCTCCTACCTGCCGGCGGTGGTGCCGCCGGTGGTCGCGATCCTGCTCTGGAAGATCTTCTACGACCCCGGCACCTCGGGGCTGTTCAACTCGGTCCTCGGCTGGTTCGGGATCGGGCCGTTCGCCTGGCTGAACTCGCCCGACCTGGCAATGCCGGCGATCGTGCTGGAGGCGACCTGGGCCGGTGCCGGCGCCACCGCGATCATCTACCTGGCCGCGCTGACCGGTGTCCGCAACGAGCTGTACGAGGCGGCCGAGCTGGACGGCGCCGGGATCTGGCGGCGGGTCTGGCACGTCACCATCCCGCAGATCCGCGGAATCATCGCGATCATGATGCTGCTGCAGCTGATCGGCACGTTCCAGGTGTTCACCGAGCCGTTCCTGTTCACCGGCGGCGGTCCGGACAACGCGACCACCACCATCCTGCTGCTGATCTACCGGTATGCGTTCATCAACGGCGACTTCGGTGCCGCCACCGCGCTCAGCGTGCTGCTCGCGCTGGTGCTGTGCGTGCTGTCGGTCGTGTACCACTTCCTCACCCGGCGCTGGAGCACGACATGACGAGTCTCCCGATCACCGAAGAACAGGTCGCCACCACGCCGGAGCAGGTGGCCCCGGCCACCACCCGCAAACGTCGTACGGCGGAACCGCAGGAGCGCGGGATCATCTCGCACGCCGACCGGCGCCGGCCACTGGTCCAGTGCGGGTTGCCGGTCATCCAGGTGCTGCTGTTCATCGGTGTCGTGATCGCCGGCATCGGGCCGTTGCTCTGGCTGCTGAAGTCCGGGTTGTCGACCAGCCAGGACATCCTCCGCGGCCCGATGCAGCTGTGGCCGTCCGGTATCCAGTGGCAGAACATCCCGAACGCGTGGAACCAGGTGCAGATCGGCTCGTACCTGGGCAACACGGCGATCATCGCGATCGGCTCGCTGATCTCGACGTTGTTCGTCTGTACGACGGGTGCCTTCGTGCTGAGCGTGCTCCGGCCGAAGTGGGGCCCGGTCGTCACCGGTGCGGTGCTCGCCACGCTCTTCCTGCCCGGCGTGATCTCGCTGGTACCGCTCTATCTCACCATCCTCAAGATGCCCGTGCTCGGCTTCAACCTGCAGAACACCTTCTGGGCGGTCTGGCTGCCACAGGCGGCCGGCGCGTTCAACATCCTGGTGATGAAGCGGTACTTCGACGCGATCCCGCGCGAGCTGATCGAGGCGGCGCGGATCGACGGCGCGAGCAACCTGAGGCTCTTCACAGCGCTGATCCTGCCGATGTCGAAGCCGATCATCGGGGTGGTCGCGCTGCTCACCGTGATCGGATCGTGGAAGGACTACCTCTGGCCGCTGCTGGTGCTGCCGGACCCGAAGATGCAACCGATCTCGGTCGCGCTGCCGCGAGTGGCGCAGACCACGGAGATCTCGCTGCAGATGAGCGCGTTGTTCCTGGCGGTGCTGATCCCTGTGGTGCTCTTCTTGGTATTCCAGAAGCAGTTCCTCAGAGGTGTCGGGATGTCGGGAGGTATCAAGGAGTGAACTCTCCATTGGCGGGGCGCCGGGTGCTGGTGACGGGCGCTGCGGGGCGGATCGGTTCCGTCACGACGCGTCACCTGACCGAGCTCGGCGCCCTGGTGACGGCCTTGACGATCGTCGAGGACCCCGAGCTCAAGGCCGACCGGGTGATCGTCGGCGACACCCGGTCGGAGGACGACGTCGCGGCCGCGCTCGCGGACGTGGATCTGGTCGTCCACCTCGCCGCTCTCGCGCACCCGTCGGCCGGTACGCCGTACGACGTCTACAGCACGAACGTCGTGTCGACCTTCAACGTGCTCGCCCAGGCGGGCGCGCTCGGCGTCAAGCGCGCGGTGGTTGCCAGCAGCATCAACGCGTTCGGGGTGCCGTTCAACCCGCACGACATCCGGCCGGCCTACTACCCGCTGGACGAGAAGATCCCCTCCGACGTCGCCGACTGGTACTCGTTGTCGAAGCAGAACGACGAGAACACCTGCCGGATGGCCTGGCGGCAATGGGGGATCGACGTCGTGTCGTTCCGCTTCCCGCACGTGAACTCCACCGACGTGCTGCAGCGACTGGCCGACGGCCACGCGAAGAACCCGGCGGCCGGGGTCCGCGAGGGCTGGAGCTACCTCGACACCCGCGACGCGGCGCGTGCGATCGAACTGGGGCTGACGGCGTCGTTGTCCGGGGCCCACACGTTCTTCGTCGCCGCGGACACCACCAACGCGCCGTACGAGACGGAGGCACTGCTGGACGCCTTCGCGCCGGGAGTGCCCCGGCTGCGGCGGTTCGTCGGGCGCGAGGTACCGATGGACCTGACCGCCGCGCGCACCGTGCTCGGCTTCCAGGCGCAGTACGAGCTCGACCTACCCACTCACGAACTGGAGATTTGATGCCGCAGGAGACGCCCGCCACCTTCGCCCAGCCCTGGCCGGTCCGTGACGAGGTCCGGATCCGTTCGGTCCAGGCCATCGTGACCGCGCCGGAGGGGATCCCGCTGGTGGTGGTGAAGATCGACACCACCGAGCCGGGGCTGTACGGCCTGGGCTGTGCCACCTTCACGCAGCGGTGGAAGGCGGTGCAGACGTTCGTCGACGAGCACCTGGCGCGGCTGTTGATCGGCCGCTACCCGGGCGACATCGGCGACCTCGTCCGGCTGGCCGGATTCTCCGGCTACTGGCGGGGCGGGCCGGTGACGAACAACGCGATCTCCGGCATCGACCAGGCGCTGTGGGACATCGCCGGCAAGCGGGCCGGGATGCCGGTCTACGAACTGCTCGGCGGCAAGGTCCGGGCCGCGGCCGACACCTACATCCACGCCGGTGGCATCACCATCGAGGAGACGATCGACCAGGCGAAGGGGTTCGTCGCGCAGGGCTGGCGCCACGTCCGCCTGCAGGTCTCCACCCCGGGCGGCGGCGGGTACGGCGCACCACGGCTCGCCACGCTGTACCCGGACGCGCCGTACCGGAACGGGTGGAGCGCCCGCGACTTCCTCCGTACTACGCCCGACCTGTTCGCCGCGGCCAGGCAGTCCCTGCCGGACAACGTCGAGCTGCTCCATGACGTGCACTCCCGGCTGACCCCGAAGGAGGCGGTGCTGCTGGCTCGGTCGCTCGAGCCGTACCGGTTGTACTTCCTCGAGGACGTGCTGGCGCCCGAGCACTGGGACCGGCTGCCGGAGGTCCGTGCGGCCTCGCCCGTGCCGCTGGCGGTCGGCGAGCTCACCACCTCGATGGGCGACGCCGTACGGCTGGTGCGCGATGGCGGGGTCGACTTCATCCGCTCCCACATCTCGGACATCGGCGGCCTGACCGCGGCCCGCAAGATCGCGGACCTCGCCGAGCTCTGCGGTGTCCGTACCGCGTGGCACGGTCCGGGTGACACCTCGCCGATCGGCGCCGCGGCCAACGTGGCGCTCGACGTGAGCTCGGTGGCCTTCGGCATCCAGGAGGGCCACATCTACAACGACGCCACCCACGAGGTGTTCCCCGGGACGCTGCGGATCGAGGACGGCTGGCTGCGGCCGAACGAGGCGCCGGGCTGGGGGATCGACGTCGATCTGGAGGCCGCTGCCCGTTATCCAGCGGAGTTGTCCGGCCACGACGAGTGGGCGGCCGGCGTACGGCGGATCGACGGAGCTTTGGAGGCGCCCTGACTTCCCGGCGCAGTTGAACGCTACGGTCGGCCGCGGTAGGTAGCATCGCGGCTAGCCGTGGGGGGCTCCAAGGATTGTCGTCAAACGGGGAAAGCAAGAACAGGGAGGTGGGCGATGGTCACGCCTGACAGTGACTCGGCGGTGCTCGACGAGCCGACGCGTTCGGGTGCGAACCAGTACGACCTGGGCTCCTTCAACGAGGCCGTGATCATCGAGACGATCCGGCTGGCCGGCATCATCAGCCGAACGGAGATCTCCCGGCGGACCGGGCTCACCCAGCAGTCGGTGTCGCGCATCCTGCGGATCCTGCTCCAGCAGGGCCTCCTGGTCGAGGAGGCCCAGGAGCGCGCCGAGCGACTCGGCAAGCCGCGCACGCCGGTCCGGCTGCGGTCGAACGCCGCGCACGCCGTCGGCATCCACATCGACCCCGAGCTGCTCACGGTCGCGGTCGTAGATCTGGACGGCACGATCGTGCGGCGCGAGACCGTCGACCTGGCCGCTGATCTGGATGCGGTGCGGCTGGTCGATCTCGCGGCGGCCACGGTCACCGCGGCCCTGAGCATCAGCCAGGTGGATGCCGCCTCGATGCTCGGGGTCGGCGTCGCGGTACCGGGGCCGATCAATGCCGACGGCACCCTGCTCGACCTGCCACTGCAGCCGGCCTGGCGTGGTCTGGAGATCCGTCAACTGCTGCAGCAGAAGCTCAACCACCCGGTGCTGGTCGAGAAGGACGGCACGGCCGCCGCGATCGGTGAGCGGTGGATCGGCCGTTCGGCCCGGGCCCGCGACTTCGCCTACCTGTACCTCGGGACCGGTGTCGGCAGCGGGTTGATCCTGAACGGCTCGATCTACCGCGGCGGGACCGCGAACGCCGGCGAGTTCGGCCAGCTCTGCGCGCTGAAGATGGGGGAGTGGGACGAGCAGACCGGACCGCGGATGATGGCCGAGTGCAACCCGACCGCCTCGCTCCCGGTGATCGCCGAGGGCTTCGGTTACGTGGAGACCGACAAGACCGCGACCGACGAGGCGAAGCGATACAAGGCCGTCTGCAAGGCCGCCGCGAGTGGTGACGAGGCAGCTCAGCGGGCGGTCACCCAGGTCGCTTCGGTGATCGCGCAGGGGGCCGTCGGACTGGTCGATCTGCTCGACATCGACCTGATCGTGCTAGGTGGGCCGGCGTTCGAGAAGGAGATCGCCGACGTGTTCCTCGCCGAGATCGATCGGGCGGTCAACTCCCACCCGATCGCGCGAGGTACCCGGACGGTCGCGGTGGAGGAGTCGATGCTGCAGGCCGACGCGGCCGCGGTCGGCGCCGCCTCGACGATCTTCCACGATGCTTTCACCCCGCGGGTGGGTGGATCGAGTCAGGCTCGTAGGCTGCCGAAGTGACTCTCGAACGCTCTCTCACATCCGACGTTCTGCTCCGGGTGGCGACGCTGGACGACGCCGCCGGTTTCGCCGCCGCACAAGTGCGCAACCGTGACCACCTCGCGCCGTGGGAACCGGTCCGCTCGGAAGCGTGGTTCACGGAGGCTGGTCAGAAGGAGCGGTTTCAGGCGCAGTTGGAGCGGCACAAGAACGGCCAGGTCGTGCCGTGGCTGATGATCTCGGGGGACCGCGTGGTCGGCGCGATGACGCTGACCGATATCGTGCCCGGCCCGTTCCGCAGCACCAGCCTCGGCTACTGGGTCGACGTGGAGCTGCTCGGTCGCGGGCTGGCGACGAAGGCGGTCCAAGCGGTCGCCGAGCTCGCTGATACCGAACTGCGGCTGCACCGGATCGAGGCGAGCACCTTGGTTGAGAACGTCGCCTCCCAGCGCGTTCTGGAGAAGTGCGGGTTCGTCCAGATCGGCAGCGCGCCGGACTATCTGCACATAGCCGGCGCCTGGCGCGACTGCCATCTCTTCCAGCGGATCCTCAACACCCGCGCCCCTGGTGAGATCTGATCACACCCTCCGTCACAGCACCGTCAGGTCCAAGGTCTGCAGCCGCTCGAGGTCGGTGATGACCTCGATCTCGCGGATCCTGCGGCCGTCGATGGTGAAGCGGATCGCCCGCAGCAGTCGCCCACCCGGAGCGACCAGGAAGCCGACCTTGCCGTCCACGAGGGCCGGGTACGCCGACGCGCCGGCCGCCGCGGAGACGCTGACGGCTCCACTCGCCACTGCGACCGCACCACGGATCTCGCGCGACACCCCGGCCTGGTCCGTGCGCGCGACCACCTCGGGATCGAGCAGGGCGAGCAGCGCCTCGAAGTCACCTCCGCGCGCGGCGGCCAGGAAGGCCTCGACCACCTCGCGCTGAACCACCTGGTCCGGCTCGACGACAGCGGTTCGCCCTTGCACCCGCCGGCGTGCCCGGCTGGCGAGCTGCCGCGCCGCGGCCGGAGTACGGTCGACGATCGGCGCGACCTCCTCGAACGGCACGGCGAACAGGTCGTGCAGTACGAACGCGAGGCGCTCGGGCGGGGTCAGCGTCTCCAGTACGACGAGCAAGGCCGCGCCGACCGAGTCCGCGAGCAGGATCTCCCGCTCCGGGTCGACAGGGCTGAGGACGGGCGGTGCTTCCTCGAGAGGCTCCTCGCTGCGGTACCGCCGGCTCTGCAACTGGCTCAGGCAGATCCGGGCGACGACCGTGGTCAGCCAGCCGCCGAGGTTGTCGATCTCGGTCGCGTCGGAGCGGTTGAGCCGGATCCACGCCTCCTGGACCACGTCGTCGGCCTCGGCGGCCGAGCCGAGCATGCGGTAGGCGACGGCCCGTAGATGGGCACGCTTCTCCTCGAACCGCTCCGCCAGCCAGACACTCTCGTCGATCATCGCCATCCTCCGCGTTTGTCGGTCACCTGTCTGACTGACAGGACGCGGCAGATGTGACATGACTCGGGCAGTGATTCACTGCACTGACCAATGGGCCTAGGTGAATGTGACCGCACAACCGTCGGGACCGCAGACGCCCTCGGCGCCGCCGATGACCGAGAGCTTGGGAGTGTGCTCGGCCCAGGCCTTCGTGACCGCCGCCAACAGGTCCTCTGTGCCGATCGCGCCGGGGATCGCGTAGCGCTCGTCCAGCACGATGAACGGCATTCCCTGGGCGCCGAGGCTTTCGGCCTCCCGCTGGTCTGCCTGCACCCGGTCGCGATACCGCCGGCTGCCGAGGGCATCAGCCGCTCCGTCCAGACCGGCCTCGCCCGCGAACCGCAGTACGGCGTCAACCGTCCAGAGCGCGCGTGGCTCGCCGAAGTGCGCGCGGAACATGGCCGACCAGATCTCGTTGCCGCGCCCCTGGTCCGTGGCGTAGGCGAGCAACTCGTGCGCGTGGTCCGTCGGCCCGAGAGTGCGGTCCAGCGCGTGGTACGGCGTGAGTCCGTCGGCCTCGGCGGACTCCTCGATCCGGCGGATCGTGCGGACGCCGGCCTCGGTCGGCACCCCGGCCGCCGCGAACAGGTCGCGCTGGGTGATGCCCTCCCGCGGCAGGTCCGGATGCAGCTGGAAGGAACGGTGGACGATCTCCAGGTCGTGCTCGAACCGCTCCTGGACCAGGTGCAGCCGGTGATCCATCAGGCCGCAGTACGGGCAGATGATGTCCGACCAGAACTCGATCTTCATGACGATGACCTTTCCAAAACTTACTTTCTGTTCGTAGCCCCATCGTGCAATAGTTTCGGGAGGTCTACAAAAGGCACACTCATGTGCGTGGGAGAGGTGGGGCGGCATGGCGGAGATCCGGACGGCGCGGACGAACGTGCGCGCGAACGTCAGGCGGGTACCGGGTCCGTGCTCGCACTGGGACGACCTGGACGCCGACTTCATCCGGGAGGTGCTGGATCTGGTCGGGGACAAGTGGAGTGTGCTGATCATCGGGACTCTCGCCGACGGGCCGACCCGCTACTCCGAGTTGGCCGATGCCATCCCCGGGATCTCGCAGCGGATGCTCACACTCACCTTGAAGCAGCTGCGGCGGACGGGTCTGGTGGACCGGACCGCGTACGCCGAGGTGCCGCCGCGGGTCGAGTACTCGCTGACGGAGCTCGGCGGCTCACTCCTGTCCACCGTCCTGGCGCTGGCCGCCTGGTCCGCCGATCACCATGGGGAGATTCGCCGGCACCAGGCGGCCTTCGACGCCGAAGGCTGAGTCAGGCCGGGGGCAGGCGGATGCCGCGGCCGACCTCGACGTCGTCGTAGCGGCCCTCGAGGACGTCGATGAACTTGACCGGGCGTTGCAGCGTCGAGGCGATGTAGACCGCGCGGACGGTGGCGAGCGCCTCGATCGCGTCGTGCACGGTGATGCCCGGCTGCTCGCCGTTGTCGATAGCACCGAAGATGTCCTCGTACTGCGCGACGTGGCCGCCTGGCTTCTCCGCCTCTACGGGCACCTCGTCGTTCGAGCCGTCCACGTTGAAGCGGCGCAGCACGTCGTCCTCGATCTCGGCACCTCCTTGCGTGCCGTGCACGGAGACTCGGGTGCGACCGCCGGGGAAGGCCGCCGTGGTCGCGTGCAGGGTGGCGACAGACCCGTTCTCGAAGGTCAGGGTGGCGACCACGGTGTCCTCGACCTCGATCGCGTGATGCGCGGCGCGGAGTGCCTGCGCCTGGATGCTCACCGGCCGGCCCATGAACCACAGCAGCAGGTCGACGGTGTGCACGCCCTGGTTCATCAGCGCGCCACCTCCGTCCTGCGCCCAGGTGCCACGCCAGCCGGCGGACGCGTAGTACTCGTCGCTGCGCCACCAGGCGACGGTCGCCACGGCCGAGGTGAGTTGGCCGAAGCGCCCGTCCCGGATGGCCTGGGAGACGAGAGCGCTCCCCTGGTCGAACCGGTGCTGGCTGATCACCGAGGAGATGACGCCGTGGCTCGCGGCCCGGGTGGCCGCCGCGCCGAGGCGGCGGGCCCGGATCAGGTCGACGTCGAGCGGCTTCTCGATGACGACGTGCTTCTTCTCGTTCAGCGCCTGCTCGGCGAGCGAGGCGTGCGTTCCGCTCGGCGTGCAGATCGCGACGAGCGAGCTGTCCGATCCCGACAGGGCCGCGGCCAGGTCGTCGTACACCTTCGGCTCCGGCTGCCCGGCCCCCTTCAGCCTGGCGGCCAGCGCCTCTCGGGCGGCGGCGTCACCGTCGACCAGGGCGGTCACGGTGGCGTCCGGTCGCGCCGCGATGGTGTCGGCGTGGGTGCGCCCGATGATGCCGCAGCCCACGATGGCGACCTGGTGGTTGTTCGTCGAGTCAGACATCTCGCCCTTTCGTCGCTTCTTCGCTACTTGGCCGTGAAGTTCGCCGTCAGCACCTGGTCCGCGGTGACGGTGAAGGTGTACGACTGCTCGGTCGAGACGACCTCGCCGTTCACGGCCCAGTGCTGGAAAACGCTATCCGATGCGGGCGTGGCCGTCACGGTCACCTGCGCGCCGACTTCGTACGTGCCGGGTTCGGACTCGTTCCCCGCGATCTTCACTGTGCCGTTGCCGACCGCCGCCACGGAGACGCCGCGCTGGACGACATTGATCACCATCACGTTGTGCAACGTCACCGGCCCGGTGCTGGTGGCGCCGTTGTAGCGGGCCAGGTTGGTCGCCTCGACGTCACCTGTGACCACCTTGACGGTGAAGCCGCCCTCGCCGAGGTTGTCGGTGCCCAGGTTGAAGGCGTCGACCTGGCCGTCGTTGACCACCAGCCCGTCGTGGAAGCCGTAGGCGAAGACGTTGAACAAGGTCAGCGCGGTGGCCCCGTCGACGGTGACGATCTTGGCGGTCTTGCGCATGTACTTGTCGATCACGAGCTCGAAGATGCTGCCCTCGTTCATCCAGTTCGGCTGCTGGTAGCCGACCCGGGTGACCGCGTTGCCGTTGGACAGCACGCCCTCGATCCGCCCGCCGGTACTGCGGCCGACGGCGATCGCGTGGTCGAAGAAGGCGCCGGCCACCTTGCGGACGACGAACCCGTCGTTGCGGTAGGTGGTCAGGTCGATCCCGTTCCACGCGTTCGGGAAGCCCGCGTTGATCACGTAGGTCTGCGCGCCCTTGCCGCGAACGGCGTACGGATACGCGACGACGCCCTCGGCGGATCCGGGGTTGTTCTCCGGGTAGAACACCCGGAGGCCGCGGAGCCCGGCCTTCTTGCCGTCGAGCGTCACGAGCGCCGTGGCGGTGTCAGGCGCCGTGGTGGCTCGTCCCTCGAACGCCTGGAGCACGGTGCCGCCGCTCGCGCCGCCCTGATCCCGGTTCGGTACTGCGGACGCGCCGCGAAGCTCGACGTTCGCGGGGACCCGGAGGTGGCTGGTGATCCGGTACCACCCAGCGGGCAGGTAGACGATGCCGCCTCCGGCGCGGCCGGCATTGTCGAGCACCTTCTGGATCGAGCCCGTCGCGTCAGCCGCAGGGAGATACCCGACGCCGTGCGGCGCCTCCGCGACGTACAGGGTCTTCCGGGCCGGAGCCGGTAGTGGTTGCTGGGTGTAGGTCGGTGCTACGCCGGACATCCGGTGGACAATGCCCGAGAGCGCTCCCTGGAGTTCTGTGCCGGTGATCTTCACGTAGCCGCGCGAGTTGTTCTCGATCGCGCCCGCGCTGCCCTCCATCCGTCCGCCGGCCAGCGTCATACCCCACCGGTCGTCCATCACGTCGACCTTGAGAGCCACGTCGGTACGGCGTACGTCGGGCTGCAGGAAGCTGCCAGTGAACTGAGCCCGCTGACCAGCCACCACGTGGATGCCGACCTTGTAGTCGGAGAGCGTGATCTTGTGGAACTGGTCCCACTCGAGGTCGCCGAGCACGAGCCCGGTGCCGTTGGCGCGGGTCCAGCCGTCGAGCGCCGCGCGGGACGGCGGCTGGTAGGTGCTCGGGGCGGAGGCCCAGTAGCTGTTGCTGAAGGTCACGTTCTCCCAGGTGCCGACGTCGGCGCCGTTGTAGGCCCGAGCGCCCTCGAAGAGAGCCGTTCCCCGGATGTTCCGGATCGTCGACGACTCGTGCACCTGGCCGGAGCTCGGCGCGGAACCCCGGTCGTTCGGCATCGTGCTGATCCCGATACCGCGGTACGAGTTGAGCATCGTGATGTCCGAGACGGTCGCCATCATGTAGTTCTCGTTGCCGATCCAGGCGCCGCCGGGGATCTCGAAGGTGTAGTTGTAGGGGACCGGCTGGGTCGCGCTCTGCCGCGGGTAGTAGGTGGTCACGCCGATCACGCCGGCCGACCCGCCGATCCGGAACAGGGATGGTCCGTCGTTGCCCGAGGCAAGATCCGCTATCACGACAGTGCCGTAGTCGTCGCGAGCTGAGCCGGTTTTGTCCGGGTCGCGGCGATCGCCGCGGAGGGTGCAGAACGCGTGCACCTCGATGGTGTCCTTGACCAGGTACTTGCCGGCCGGGAGCCACACGGTGCCACCGCCCGCGTCCTGACAGGCGTAGATGGCGTTCTGGATCGCCTTGGTGGAGTCCTGCCGCCCGGTGCGGTCCGCGCCGTACTGGGTGGCGTCGAAGTCTGCGACTACGCCGTCCTCGGTCGGATTCACCGTGCTGACCAACGTCGGTGTCGGCGTGACGACCGGGGACTCGCGGAGTTCGAGCTCCTTGACGACGAAGGTGTCGGCGCCGGTCATCGCCACCCGCACGTACCGCGACTTGGTGGTGGCGAAGCGGGTCTTGCTGAACTGGTTGGCGCCGGGTGAGCCGGTCCGGCCGACCGTGGTGAACTTGCTGCCGTCGTTGGACACCTGGACGGTGTAGTCGGGGGAGGAGGTCTGACCCCACTCCACCCGGACGTCATTCACCAAGCGCGGCTTCTTCAGGTCGACCTGCAGCCAGGAGCCGCCCGCGCCACTCGTCCACGCGCTCTCGTGGTCGCCGTCGTTCGCCATTGACGCGTCGCTCCCGGCGCTGGCGCTCGCAGTACCGGCAGTTGCGAAGTTGGTGTCGACCACGGAGGCGGTGAAGGCGTCGAGCTTCGACTGCAAGGCGGTGAGAGCCGCCTTGACCTGGACGTCCGTCACGCTCGGGGTCGCCGCGACTGCTCGGGCGTCATCGATGGCCTGGCGGAAGGTCGCCCTGCTGCCCGCCGGGAACTGGCCGTCACGCGTTCCCTCGCGCGCCGCCTTCTGCACCCGCGCGGCCTCGTCGATCAGGTCGACCAGACCTTCGGTCACGTCGAGCACCGTGGCCACCTTCGCGACCCGGACGGCCGCGACCTTGAGGTCGGCCGTGCCGTTGCCGATGTGGATCCGGAAGTCCGAGCCGTTGGAGCGGTTCGTCATCACCGCGTCGTTCAGCGCGAACGTGTAGGTCCTCCAGGTCTTGGTGTCGCCGTAGCTGACCACTTCGGAGTTCTTGAACTTCTCCGGGATCGTCTCGTCGGGGGAGTCGTAGTGCAGGCCGAACTGGCCGTTGCCCTCGTCGAAGTAGTCGATGCTGACGAGCACCAGGCTCCGGTTGTCGTACAGGTAGGTGTCGGACACGTTCATGTACATGAAGTTGGTGCCCGGCGACGGCGCCGTCCGGTCGGTCTGCCAGTACGGCCGCCCGTCCTGTACTCCGGTGACCAGGTTCTCGGGGCGGTCGCCGGCCCGTGGGGTGATGCCGTTCTGGACCGGGTTCGCGCCGAGGTCGACGGACGCGCCCGCAGTACTGATGCGCAGTCCGGCGACGGTGATGTCGGCGCTGCCGGACAGGCGCAGGTCGGCGCCGCCCAGGCGGTCGGTGAAGCCGATGTCCGCCAGCGCGAAGGTCCCGGTCTGCCACTGGCCGGTGTTCTTCAGGTGCACGTCATCGGCTCGCGCGGCGGGATCGGCGGCCGCGTCGTACCGGAGTTCGAGCGTGCCTGTGCCGCTGTCGAGGTAGGTCACCGTGACCACGACGTCGTCGGTGCTCAGCTCCTCGACGTAGTCCCGGTCGACGTCGAACGAGAGGAAGCCGGTGTTCGCCGCCTGGTTGGTACGCCAGTAGGTGCGGCCCTGCTCGGTACCGGTCTGCAGTCCGGCCGGGTCCTCGCCGGCGGCGGGCTGCACGCCGAGAGTGGTGGGTGTCGGGCCGAGATCGGCGCCGACGCCGCTCGGATACATGGTGGCCGCATGAGCTGCCGGAGCGGCTAGTACGCCGGTCAGCAGCAGGGCGGGAAGTAGTCCCGCCAGCAGGCGTCGGGTCATTCGGGGGACCTCCAGGTGGCGGGCCGGAAGCAAGCGAGGGACCGCTGGGACGGCAGCCGGACGTGATCTGCCGCACACACAGCGGTAACGTGCGTGTAAGTTAAACCATGCGTGTTACTTATTCAAGAGCGTGGTGATGGCGGCCCGACTCGGCCTCCTGGATAGGCTCTCCCGGTGGCGAACGAGGGCTCGGCAGAGGTACGGAACTGGTTGTCGGAGCACGCGTGGCCGTTGGCGGGGGTGGTCGCCGGGGCTCCGGTCGACGATCTCCGTCCACTGGGGAAGGCGCTCGACGGAGTATGCGTGGTCGGGCTGGGGGAGGCGACCCACGGGACGCGGGAGTTCTTCCAGCTGAAGCACCGGCTGTTCGAGTACCTGGTGACCGAGCTCGGGTTCTCGGTGCTCGCGATGGAGGCGAGCGAGTCCGCCGCGCCCGCGGTCGACGCGTACGTCCGGCACGGCATCGGCGATGCGGCGAGTGTCGTCAGCGGCCTGGGGTTCTGGACCTGGCGGACCGAAGAGGTCGTCGCGCTGGTCGAGTGGATGCGCTCCTACAACGAGGGCCGGCCGGCCGCTGAGCAGGTGGGATTCGCCGGCATCGATCCGCAACGCTGCTCCAAGTCGGTCGACGTGGTGAGAGCCGCGCACGCCGATGCGGACTGGCTCGAGGAGTTCGACGCGAAGCTCGGCGTACTGCGGGACGCGTCGCCCGGGTCCGCTCCCGATCCGGAACGAAAGGTGGTCCGGGACGCGGAGAAGTTGCTGGGATTCCTGCAGGGCGAGCAGGCCTCGGCGGAGGTTCTGCTGCACGCGGAGATCTTGGTGCGGGCTGCCGAACTGGTCGCTCGGCCACGTCAGCACGACAACCCGGCGGAGACGGTGTTCGCCGCACGTGACGCTTTCATGGCCGGCGCCGTCGGCCGGCTGGTCGGTGACGACCCGTCCACGCGCGTGGCGGTGTGGGCGCACAACGGGCACTTGGCAGCCAGCCGCGAGACCGCGGAACTCCACCCGATGGGGTGGCACCTCCGGAAACGCTTCGGATCGGAGTACTACGCGCTGGCGCTGGTCTTCGGCTCGGGCTTCTTCCGTGCGCGGCGGCTGTGGTCCGGTAGATGGCCGGGCAAGCTGGACGGTCCGGTCGTCTCGAACGAGATCGAGCGGGGCGGCTTCAACTCGCTCGAAGGTCAGCTCGCCGCCGCCAACGCGGGCGATCACCTGCTCGACCTCCGCAGCGCGGCGAGTGCGCCCATGGCGGTCAAACGGTGGCTGGAGGAACCACACGTCTTCCGCAGCTACGGCGCCTTCGTCTCCCGCTGGACCTACAAGATGCAGTTCGCTCCGACTCATCTGACCCAGGAGTACGACGGCCTGGCCTACGTCGCGACCTCGACCCCTTCCCGCCCACTGGAGTAGGGGTGGGCGGCCGGTGTGGTGGGGCTAGGCCCACTTCGGCGGTGATCTGGCAGGTCGTGGGCATCGGGCGATGCAGAGTGGAGACATGCGACAAGCGACTTCGTGGGTGATGAGTGCCGGTGTGGGGTTCGTCCGGGCGTGCGTGCTGGTGGTCGTCAGCATGTTGGTGCCGGCCGTGTGGGCCGGGGCCGTGGTGCTGGCGGTCTGGTGGGCCTCGAATCCGTGGTCGTGGATCACGCTGTTCGTACTGGCGTCTGTCGCCACTTTCGGCCTGTCGCGTCCGATCTGCCGGATCTTCCGCCTCCTCGTTGCACGATGGACAGGCACCGTCATCACGCCCGGGTACCTGCAGCCAGCGCCGGTCGTCCAGCTGTCCACCGGGTACTGGTGGAACGGCACCTCTTACTCGCGTACCAGCAAGGAAGCTCGCGAGGACCAGGAGTTGCGGCTCCGGTGGCGCGATCCGGCGACCTGGCGGGATCTGCGGTTCATGGGGATCGCCGCGATCGCCGTGGGCCTGCCCGCGGCCGTCCAGCCGGCCGGTGTCGCGATGGCGGTCCTCGGGTTCAGCCGATCGACGGCTCCCCTGATCGTGCTCGGACTGGTCGTGGCTATCGCGACCGCCCCTTATGGTTGGCGGTCGCTTGAGCCGGTAACCGTCCGCTTCCTGGGCGCATCCGCTGCGATGCTGGCGGACCGGGTGGGTGAGCTGACGGCCCAGCGGGCGGACACGACGATCGCGCAGGCTGCCGAGATCCGCCGGATCGAGCGGGACCTGCACGACGGAGCGCAGGCCCGCCTGGTCGCACTCGGGCTCTCCTTGGCGACTGCCGAGAAACTGATGGAGACCGACCCCGGCCAGGCCAGGGCGCTGCTCCGGGACGCGCGAGCCGGAGCCGCCACGTCGTTGACCGAGCTGCGCGAACTAGTGAAGGGAATCAGCCCTCCGGTGCTGAACGAGCGAGGGCTCGTCGATGCCGTCCGCGCACTTGCCCTGGACCTTCCGCTAGACGTGGCCGTCGACGCCCACGGCCGGCTACACCTGGACCCGCCGATCGAGTCCGCCCTGTACTTCGGAGTCGCCGAACTGGTGACCAACATCGTCAAGCACGCGCGGGCGACTCGAGCGCGGATCTCCATCACCCGGAACGACGCTGACATCGTGGTCGAGGTCGAGGACAACGGCCGGGGTGGTGCCGAGACCTCGGCCGACGGTGGTCTTGCGGGGCTGCGCCGCCGCCTCGCGGTCTTCGACGCGACCCTGGAGATCACGAGCCCGGCGGGCGGCCCGACCCGCGTCAAGATGGTGGTGCCATGCGAATAGTTGTAGCCGAAGACCTGTACCTGCTGCGCGACGGGATGGTCCGCCTCATCGAGGCCTACGGGCACGAGGTGGTGGCGACGGCGACCACCGGACCCGAGACGCTCGAGGCGCTGCTGAAGTGGCGTCCGGATGTCTCCGTCGTCGACGTTCGGATGCCGCCGACCCAGTCGGATGAGGGCCTGCGCGCGGCTCTGGCAGCCCGTGGCGAAGTGCCCGGCTTGCCGATCCTGATCCTCTCCCAGCATGTCGAGCAGCTGTATGCCCGCGAACTCCTCGCCGACGGCGCCGGTGCCATCGGCTATCTGCTCAAGGACAGCGTGTTCGACGCCGACCAGTTCATCGATGCGCTGGAACGCGTCGCCGCCGGCGGGACCGCCATGGACCCGGCCGTCATCGCCAAACTGCTCTCCAGCGGGCCGTCGAACCGGCGACTCGAGCGGCTTACCGAACGCGAACACGACGTGCTCAGCCTGATGGCCGAAGGGTTGTCCAATCAGGCCATCGGCGGGCGGCTCTTCCTCAGTGAGAGCGCCATCAGCAAGCACACGACGTCCCTGTTCGGCAAGCTCGGCATCACCGATGACGACAACAACAACCGGCGCGTCCTGGCTGTCCTCGCTTACCTGAACGGCGTCTGACGTGGCTTACCTGAACGGCGTCTGATCCGCCTTCGCCTGGCTGGTGATCGCGGACGGCTGAGGTCAGGCGACGCCGACGAGGGTGCGGGTCTCCTCGGCTACAACGGCTGCGGCCTCGGTGGTGGATGCCGTCAGTTGGTTGAGCAGGGTGAAGAAGTGGGTGGAGGCGTCGGGCAGACGGAGGGCGCCGGCCTCATGGTGCTGCCAACCGAAGAGGAGCTCGCCGTCTAGGACGTGCTCGGCCACCGGTACGGCGTACGTGCTGAGGGTGACGCGATTCGGGCCGGTGCGGGGGTGGTGGTCGCCGCAGCCGCACTCGGCGGCTATCACGATCGAGGTCAGCGCGTCGGGGGAGTACTGCCGCAGTCGCAGCTTGGTGCCGCGGGCGGTGAAGCGCGCGATCGTTGCGTCAGGCAACTGAACGAGGAGCTCGACCGGGACGGCGTGGGAGCCGGGCAGCAGGCGCAACCCACGGGACGCGAGCAGGTCGGCGAAAGCAGAGAGGTTCATCGCGGCGAATCCGGAATCCTGTGTGTGCTGGTGTCGGCGGGCGGGCCTGGGATGGACAGGGCCTCGTGCGCCGAGACGGCGCGCGTCAGCTACAACAGCAGCGACAACACAGCGAGATACGCATGCGGAAGATGATGGCAGAGACCTCCCGCCCTGCCAAACACCGACCGTTATCTGAGACGCCTGTCCGTCGTGAACCATCGACCACATCGACCTGGACCAGGTCGTGCCCTTCGACCCGACCGAGGTGCCGGCGCAGCTCAGCCGAGGACGGCGATCAGTTTCTTTCCGCGCGCGTGTCCTGTCTCGGCCTCCCGATGGGCTCGCGCGACCCCCGCCAGCGGATAGACCGCCTCCACCACCGGCCGGAGGTCACCTTGGTCGACGTGCTCGGCGAGTGCGGCCAGCACCTCGCGGTGTGAGCGCGCCATCATCACCCGGACCCGCGGCCCCGGAAGGATCGTCGACAGCATCGCGTAGGCCATTCCGCTCGCGGCAGTGCTCATCATTCGCCCGCGGCGGCGAAGTAGCCGGCGATAGGTGCTGAGCGACGAGCCGTGGCAGTCGAGAATCGCAGCGAACTGGCCGCTCAGCCGACCCGGAGCCGCGTAGTCGATCACGTGGCTTGCGCCGAGTTCGCGGCAGAAGGCGTGATTGGGGGTGCTGGAGACGGCCGTGACCTCAGCACCCAACGCACAAGCCAACTGGATCGCGGTGCTGCCCACGCCGCCGCTCGCGCCGACCACCAGCAGCCGCTCGCCCGCCTTGACCTTCAGCACGTCACGCACCGCGCGTAGTGCGGTCACGCCGACGCTTGGCAGCGCACCGGCCACCACCAGTTCGATCGAGGACGGCGCCAGGCTGACGGCAGTCGCCTTGGCCGCCACGAATTCGGCGGCGGCACCGGTGCGACCCGACACCTCTCCGAGGAATCCCCACACCCGCTGCCCGACCGCGAGGTCGCTCACCCCTGAACCCACCGCTACAACCTCGCCGGCGAAGTCCAGGCCGATCCGCTTCGGGAATCGGCGCCCTGTCATCATCCGCAGCTTGCCGGAGCGGATCTGCAGGTCGGTCGGGTTCACGCTCGAGCCGTGGACCCGGACGAGAACCTGGCCTTTCCTGGGCTCCGGCTTCGGGACGGTTCGTACTGCGAGTTCGTCCGCGGCGCCGTACTTCGTGTACTCCACCGCGCGCATCGTCGACGTGCTCATCGTTCTCCTCAGCGAGACAGGCTGTCTCAGTTCGGGCAATATGTCTACGACAACCCTGCCGTCGTCACCCGGCGCACGACCAGTCTCAGAACCGCCGAGGTGTCCCGATCGGGACGAGGAGCCGGAAATGTCTCAGTCAACGGAGAACGTCAGAGTGCGCCGCACCCGCAAACTGCTCCGCGAGGCGCTGGTCGAGCTGATCGAGGAGCGCGGGTTCGATCGCCTCACCGTCGGCGAGATCACCGAGCGGGCGATGGTCAGCCGGGCTGCCTTCTATCGCAACTACCGCGACAAGTACCAGCTGGTCGAGCAGATCTTCGACGAGGCGATGGCCGCGCTGCTGGGCACGATGACGGACGGCGCGGAACGACCTCCGCTGGAGCGCTGGGCGGCGTTCTTCGAACACGTCGCCCGCTACGAACGCCTGTACGGCGCTTTGCTGGGCAAGAAGGGCAGTCCGTGGTTCGCCACCAGAATGCGGGCCTCGCTGGCGACGATGGTGTCAGAGCATCTTCCGCCGAAGCCGTCGGGCGAGCTGGTCCAGACGCTGGTTGCGGCGATGTTCGTGCAGGCGATCACCTGGTGGCTGGACAACGGCCGCCCCTCGACACCCGAGCAGATCGCGAACCAGACAGCACAGTTGGCCTCGGCGGTGATCGCCGAGGCCAAGAGTTGGGCCTGACTCAGTCGGCCTTCTTGCCGAACATGATCTCGTCCCAGCTCGGCACGCTGGCGCGCTTGGAGGCGCGCTTGGCCGGCTTCTTCTTGGCTTCGGCGGCAGTCGCGTGGTCAGCGGTCTCCTGCTCCCCGGAAGCGGCAGCCGCTGGGGGAGCTTCGGCCGGGCGCTCAGTCTCGGGACGCGCGTGGGGGCGCGGATCGGCGGGCTTGGGGGCGCGCTGCCGTGGGTCGGCCGGTCGCGGAGCCTCCCGCTTCGGCTCAGCCGGACGGGGATCAGCGGGACGTGGCGCTTCCCGCTGCTCAGGCTGACGCTGCTCAGGCTGACGCTGCTCGGGCTGACGCTTTTCGACCGGAGGAGTCATCCGCCGCTCGGTGAAGCGGTTCTCCGGAGCGGCGGCACGCTCTTCCGGCGGCGCACCCGCCGAGGCCTCCACCGGCAGCTGAGCCGGGCGCTCAACAGCCCGTACTGCGGGGCGCAGTACCGGCGGCTGCTCGACCGGTACGTCGATCAGCGTCGGCTCATCGTCCGGGCTCGGCACCGAGTGCACCCGGCGCGGCCCGCTGTCCCGCGACGCGTCCCGCCCATCCCGGCCGAAGCCGGCATCCCGCGCCGACTCCCGGTAGTCACGCGCATGATCACGACCCGAGTCACGACCCGACTCGCGACCGTAGCCGCGGCCGGTCTCGGGAGCTTCCTCCCGGCCGAACCCACGACCGGTGTCCCGGTTCGCGTCGCGGTCGGCCTGCTGGCCGCGACCGCGCGGCAGGCTGATGGTGTCCTCGAAGCCGGCCTCGTAGCTGTCCGCCCCGTGGTCCGGCGCCAGGCTGAGATCGAAGTCGGCCACCGCGGTCAGGCGGCGCTCGCTCGGCGGCGCGATCACCTGTGCCTGTTCGCCGACGAGCCACCGCGCCTCGTCGTCGTCCGGTACCGCGTAGCGCCCCGGGGCGTCGTACGCGAACATCGCGATCTTCTCGTCGTTCTCCTCGGCGAAGTAGGAGACGCGGACGGCCCAGCGGCCGTCGTCGCGACGCCAGGCGTCCCACTCGGCCGAGGCCGGGTCGACCTGGCGGATGCGGAGGCGCTCGGTCACCCAGGCGCCGAGGTTGCGGGTCGGGGCGTCGCCGCCACCACGACGGCGGACGGACGCGCGCTGGGCGAGGCTCGCGACGTGGTCGCGCTCGGCCAGCACCGGACCCGCGAACGCCATCACGCGTTCCATCGGCATCTGGGCGACGGCAGCAACCGCCTCGGGACTTTCGCCGGCTCGGATCCGAGCCTGGATGTCTCGTGGGCGGAGCGCGCTCTCCATTTGAATCTCCAGCTGGCCGAGTCGGGCACGGTCGCCGCGCAGGGCCGCACGCAACCGGTCGTCGACCGGGATGGCGAACTCCTCACCCGTCTCTGCCATCGCCAGGATGAGCTGCTTGCCATCCTGGCTCAGGCCAACGAGCCTCGCCTCGCGCATTGCCTTTGTTCTCCTGTGCGGTTCTCGACAGTCTCTCCCGACACGTACGCCTCGACCAAGACCGGCGCGCCGTGCCCGGCGGTCATTGTGGAGGTCACGTCACAAAATCACATCTTGCCTGCTCAGAAGGGTCCTTGTCGTCACACCAGTCACATTAGTCACAACCCGGTGTGACGGCGACTCCGAGGCCCTCGAAACCGGTCAGTTCACGCCGTACGCGGCCCGGATCGCGAGGGCTCGCCTGAGGTCGTCGGCCCGGTCGCCGACCGAGCGCCGAATGCCGGCCGAGACCGACTCGTCGGCGACCAGGCCGGCCGCGAACCGGGTCACCCGCTCGTCGATGTCACAGACAGGAAAGGCCAGCGCGGCGCTCTGGGCGACGACCCAGCCGGTGCGGAGCTTCTCGGTCCCGGCGATCTCGTCGAAGAACCGCTGCACGTACGGCGCGGTCAGCTCGACCTGGGTGGGATGCCAGAAGCCCTCGCAGGCGGCGTACAGCTCGTAGTTCGCGAGGTCCTCGTCCGTCATGATCTGGGCCCAGGCGCGTTCCTTGGCCGCGGCGGTCGGCAGGGCCGCCCGGCAGCGGGTCGCGTGCACGATCCCCTCGGACGAGTTGTCCCGCTCGAGCTCCGCGTCGATCTCGGCGTCGCCGACGGCACCGAGGCGAGCGAGCCGCAGGGTGATCAGCCAGCGCAGGTCGGCGTCGATCGCGAGACCTTCCGGTACGTCGACGCCGGCGAGCCAGCCCTTCAGCAGTTCCACGTCGTCCGTCAGGCGAACGACGCTCCGAACGACCGCGAGCTGCAGGCTGGTACCTGAGGGAGTAGAGCTGAGGCGCCCGGTCACCACCTCGGCCAGCTGTCCGCGGTACGGCTCGTACGGCAGGTAGATCCCGAACAGGTGGGTGTGGGCCCAGCCGACCATCGTCGCCACGGCGATGTCGCTGGTCTCGTGCGCCAGCGCCGCCCGCAGTACGTCGAAGCCGAGCCGCGGGTCGAGCTCTCCGTCGGAGACCGCGTCGCGGATGCTGTTCAGCACGACCGCCCGGGTGACGCCGTCGTCGATCTTCGGCAGCACCACGGACAGCTTGGCGAGGCTGTCCGCGTCGAGCCGGATCTTGGCCCAGGTGTCGTCCGCGGCATCCGGTACGACGACGGCCACGGACGGGTCGAGCTTCACCTCGACCTCGTCGGAGTCGAGCAGGACCGGTACGGAGACGCCGTTCCCGGACTCGTCGTACCCGCCGACGGTGAGCTGGTGCGGCCGGACCGCCGGGTGGTCGACGGGTGCCTTGCGGCGGAGCTTGATCCCGGTCGCGGTCCGCTCGGCGCTGATCGTGTCGACGCCGGGAGTGCGCAGCCAGTTCTGCGCCCACGCCTCGAGACCGACGGCGCCGGCCTCGGTCCACTTCGCGACCAGATCGGCGAAGGTGGCGTTGGCGAACTCGTTCGAGGTGATGTGCGCGCGGACACCGGCGAGGAACACGTCGTCACCGAGGTAGGCGGCCAGCTGCTTGAGTACGGCCGCGCCCTTGGCGTAGGAGATGCCGTCGAAGTCGTCGAGCGAGGCGAGCGCGTCCTTCACCGCGTCGGCCGCGATCGGGTGCGTCGACGACCGCTGGTCGGCCTGCAGGCCCCACCACTTACGGATGAAGGCGAAGTCGATCCAGTTGTCGGTGTACCTCGTCGCGGTGGTCGAGACCCGGTGGGCCATGTACTCCGCGAACGACTCGTTCAGCCACAGGTCGTTCCACCACTGCATGGTGACGGTGTCGCCGAACCACTGGTGCGCCATCTCGTGCACCACGGTCCGGGCCCGGCTGCTGCGTTCGCCATCGGTCACGACGGACCGGAACACCATCGAGTCGCGGAACGTCACGCAGCCCGGGTTCTCCATCGCGCCGGCGTTGAACTCGGGCACGAAGGCCTGGTGGTACTCGCCGAACGGGTAGCGGTACCCGAACAGCCGGTGGAACTCGTCGAAGGCCTGGCCGGTGACGGTGAAGAGGTCCTCGGCCTCCCGGTCGAGCGCCTCCTTCAGCGACTGCCGCGAGACCAGGCCGAGCGGGATGCCGTCGTGCTCGCCGAGGATCTGGTGGTAGGGCCCGGCCACCAGCGTCACGAAGTACGTCGAGAGCGGCTTGGTCTCGGCCAGCTCCCAGCGGCCCGGGAAGACCTGCGTGGCGGCGCCGTTGCCGAGCACGATCCACTCCTCCGGCGTGGTCACGCTCACCTTGTACGGCGCCTTGAGGTCCGGCTGGTCGAAGCAGGCGAAGATCCGGGGCGCCGCGTCGAGGAAGGACATCGCGTACAGGTAGGTGAGCCCGTCGGCGGCGTCCACGCTGCGGTGCAGGCCCTCGCCGTCGTTCGAGTACAGCATCGACGCAACCACGACCAGGTCGTTCTCCGCGGCCAGGCCGGTCAGCGGCAGCCGGCCGTCGTCGAGCGCGGCCACGTCGACGGGTGTCCCGTTCAGCGTGACGGAGACCAGCTCGTCGGGTCTGACGTCGAGGAAGGTGGTCTGCGCGGCGGCGGAGAAGACGATCCTGGTGGTCGACCCGAACGTCCGGTCGCCCCGGGTCAGGTCGAGGTCGACGTCGTACGAGTGGACGGTGAGCGCGGCTGCCCTGGTGCGGGCGCCATCGACGGTAAGGCTCGGCATGCCGAGCACTCTATGCGGTCGCCCAACGGTCCGGCAGAGGCATGGATACAGTTTGCCCATGACCGACATGGAGTACCGCCAGCTGGGCGACTCCGGCCTGACCGTGAGTGTGGTCGGGCTGGGTTGCAACAACTTCGGGGGCCGCATCGATGCGGACCGGGCGGACACCGTGGTGAACGCGGCGGTGGACGCCGGCATCACCTTGTTCGACACCGCCGACGTGTACCGCGGCGAGCAGGGATCGAGCGAGGAGATCCTCGGCCGGGCGCTCGGCAAGCGGCGCGACGACGTGGTGATCGCGACCAAGTTCGGCGGCGACATGAAGGGCGACAACGGCCCGGACTGGGGCGTGCGCGGCTCCCGGCGGTACATCCGCAAGGCGGTCGAGTCGAGCCTGCGCCGGCTCGGCACGGACTGGATCGACCTCTACCAGCTGCACGTGCCGGACCCGGTCACGCCGATCGAGGAGACCCTGGCCGCACTGTCCGAACTGGTTGCCGAGGGCAAGGTGCGGTACATCGGCAGCTCGCAGCTCGCCGGCTGGCAGGTGGTCGACGCCGACTGGGCCGCCCGGACCGCCGGCCTGGAGCACTTCATCAGCGCGCAGAACCGGTACTCGCTGCTCGAGCGTGAGGCCGAGGACGAGCTGATCCCGGCCTGCGAGCAGCTCGGGATCGGCGTGCTGCCGTTCTTCCCGCTCGCCTCCGGTCTGCTCACCGGCAAGTACAAGCGCGACCAGGGCGCTCCCGAGGGCACCCGGCTGGCGATGATGCCGGACCGGCTCGCCCGTGCCGACTTCGACAGGATCGAGGCGCTGGAGACGTTCGCCGCCGAGCGGGACCTGACCCTGCTCGATGTCGCGATCGGCGGCCTCGCGGCACAGCCCGCGGTCGCGTCGGTGATCGCGGGAGCCACCACGGCCGAGCAGATCGAGCAGAACGTCGCGGCCGGTCTGTGGGAGCCGAGCGTGGAGGACCTGGCCGCTCTGGACGACCTGACGTGACGCTGATCCTGCTGCCGCCGTCCGAGGGCAAGACCGGTCGTTCGCGCGGCCGCGCGGTGGAACTGCCGTCTCTGTCGTTCCCCGAGCTCAACGGCGTCCGCGAGACCGTGCTGGACTCGCTGGCCAAGGTGAGCGCATCAGCCGACGCGTACGACGTACTGGGTGTCGGGGCGTCGCTGAAGGACGAGGTCGAGCGGAACACGCGCTGGCGGACCGAGCCGGCCGTGCCTGTCTCCGAGTTGTACTCCGGCGTGCTGTACGACGCCCTCGGGTATTCCACGTTGTCCGCGGGGACCAAGAGGCGGGCCGGTGCTCGGCTGCTCGTGGTGTCCGCCGCCTGGGGTGCCCTACGGATGGCCGACCGCGTCCCGCCGTACCGGCTCTCGATGGGTATTACGTTGCCGGGGCATGGGCCGCTCGCCTCGGTCTGGCGTGATCCGCTCGCGGCTGCGCTCGAAGGCGCCGCGGGGAACTCGGTCATCGTCGACTGCCGGTCCTCGACCTACGCGGCAGCATGGCGGCCGGCCGGAGTACAGGCAGCGAAGTCGGTGTCGGTCTCGGTGGTCCGCGAGCGCGGCGGTGTCCGCTCGGTCGTCTCCCACAACGCCAAGCACACCCGCGGCCTCGTCGCCCGCTATCTGCTCGAGTCCGGCAAGGACCCCGGCACCCCGAAGGCCCTTCACAAACTGATCTCCGACCAGTGGAACGCCGAGCTCGACCGCACCGCCACCGGCTGGCTCCTCACCGTGGTGGAACACGACTGATGACCTCGAAGGCGCTCGAGTCGTTATTGGAGTCGTAGGTGGAAAGGACCACTCACCTCGGATTCATTGGCGAGTGGATTTCCCGGGGCTGATCACGGGGAAGGGTTGGAGCAGCGCAGTTCGCCCGGGGGGCACCGCCCAACCTCGGAGGCCTGACGATGCGTCGTTTACTCACGTTTTCGATCACCACTGTCGCTGCGGCGGCAGCCTGGGTTGTCGGCGCCGGGGCCGGCCCTGGCCTACCCGGCCGACCCGCCGCCGGCCAGTACCGCGCAGACGCAGCTGGCAAGCCTTAAAGTGCGGGCCGAAGGCTCCAGCACCGGCTACAGACGGGACAAGTTCCCGCACTGGCACACGGTGTCCGGCACCTGTGACACCCGTGACGAAGTACTGAAGCGCGACGCACCCCCAGAAGGTCCCCACCGCCGCACCCCGTCGGCCCCTAGCCCGGCGATCGGCCTTCCGATGACGGGTTGTTCGGCCGCTGGCGCCCTGCAGAGCCTGTTGGGGAATGGTTTTGGCTGGCGGAGGTCAGGGGTGTTGGTGGGGCTGTGGGTGTTGGGGCCCTGGGGCCGGGGCCTGCACCCT
>NZ_SLWM01000039.1:0-41814 GCF_004342085.1 Kribbella orskensis | reverse complement strand
CGCCGAAGCCGAAGCTGACTACTATGCACGAACCCGTGACGACCAACCGGTCGCTCACACATAACCGAGGGGTGCATCAAACCCAGGACGGTTCAGGTGTGAGTCTCAATGGGGCGAACCTTGACGGTGCTTTGCTGACAGGGGCGAAACTCGTAGATGCCAACTTGAAGGAGGCGTCCCTCGCTGGTGCGCAACTCGAGAACGTGAACCTCAGTAGCGCACAGCTAAGCGGAGCCCAGTTCCCAGACGCCGCATTGAAGGCCGCAATCTTCACCAGGGCGGACGCCGCTAGCGCGGTGTTCACAGACGCCGACCTTGAAGACGCAGATCTGAGCTATGCGGAACTCAAAGACGCAAGTCTTGAGCGAGCCAGACTCGCGGCGGCGAAGCTCATCAGGGCGGATCTGACGGGAGCGCGTCTGAACGGTGCACACCTGAACCGCCCCAGGTTTGATGCCGCATCTTTCTGAGTTGGAAGGATGTGCACCATGCCGAAGAAGATCGATCCTGGGGTCCGTGCCCGTGCGGTGCGGTTGGTCAATGACCATCTGTCGGAGTACGCGTCGTTGACGGCTGCGGCGGAGGCGGTGGCCAGGCAGGTCGGTGTGAGCAAGGAGAGCGTGCGCCGCTGGGTGCTGCAGGACCAGGTCGACGCCGGGGCGCGGGAGGGCCTGACGAGCCAGGAGCTGGCGGAGATCAAGGCGTTGAAGGCGAGGGTTCGCCGTCTGGAGGAGGACAACGCGATCCTCAAGGCTGCAACGGTTTTCTTCGCCGGGGAACTCGACCCCCGCAACCACTGATCATGGGTTTCATCGACACCATGAGAGCTGAGGGTCGCGCGGTCGAGTCGATCTGCCGGGTTCTGCGCGAGCAGGGCTGTCAGGTCGCTGCGCGGACCTACCGGTTCTGGAGCCAGCCCGGCCGCCGGGTCGCGGCCCGGACCGTCACCGACGCGGCGGTGGTCGACGCCGTCCGCGATGCTGCCTGGCAGCCCGACGCGAAGACCTGCGCGCCGAGGCTGTCTGCGGAGGGCCTGTACGGCCGGCGCAAGATGACCGCCCTGCTGCGCCGCACGAGCATGCCTCAGGCGTCCTACGGCGCGGTGGATCGGGCGATGCGCACGCTGGGGCTGGCCGGGGTGCGGCGCGACAAGGGCGTCCGCACCACGATCCCGGCCAAGGACGGGATCAGGGCCGGTGACCTGCTCGACCGGGACTTCACCGCTCAGGCACCCGACCGCGTCTGGGTCACCGATTTCACCTACGTGAAGACGTGGGCCGGGTTCGTCTACGTCGCGTTCATCCTCGACTGCTTCGCCCAGCGGATCGTGGCCTGGCACGCCTCGACCAGCAAGCAGACCGACCTGGTGATGACGCCGCTGCGGATGGCGCTGTGGCAACGCGACCGCGAAGGCCACCCCGCCACCGCCGGTGAGCTCATCCACCACAGCGATGCCGGGAGTCAAGGCGGATTCAACTGGTCGTCGCAACACCTTGATTTCGAGGGAGTTGCTGGTGGCGAAGCAGAAGGTGCGACGGTCGGATCTGGCGGGGAGGGCACCGATGCGTTCGCCGGGACGGCCCACGGTCAACGGCCGTGAGGTCCAGCGGTGGTTCTGGACGCGGATCGCTGAGGGGTTATCGACCGAGGACGCCGCGGTGGCATGCGGCGTGTCGCCGCCGGTCGGTTCCCGATGGTTTCGTGAAGGTGGCGGGATGCCACCCATGCCTTTGGCCGCACCTTCAGGCCGGTACCTGTCCTTCGCCGAGCGGGAGGAGATCGCGCTACTGAAGGCCCAGCAGTTGGGCGTTTGCGAGATTGCGGAGCGGATAGGCCGCAGTCCCTCGACGATCTCTCGCGAACTGCGCCGCAATGCCGCCACCCGCAGCGGCGGTCTGGAGTACCGGGCCTCGGTCGCTCAGTGGCATGCCGAACGTCGCGCGCGCAGGCCCAAGGTCGCCAAGCTTGCCGTCAACGACCAGCTCAGGGACTACGTTCAGGAGAGGCTGAGCGGGGCAGTTACCGACGCTGAGGGCCGGCCGATTCCAGGTCCGAACGTTCCATGGAAAGGGCGTCGGCATGGCCGGCGCAAGGACCGGCAGTGGGGAACCGCATGGAGTCCTGAACAGACCAGCCACCGGCTGCGGATCGACTTCCCCGAGGACGAGTCGATGCGGATCTCGCACGAGGCCATCTATCAGGCGCTCTATATCCAAGGCCTGGGCGCACTGGACAGGGAGTTGACCGCGTGCCTGAGGACCGGCCGGGCGCTGCGGGTGCCACGGGCCCGTACCCGCGGGCGCGGGAAGAAGTTCGTCACCCCTGAGGTCTCGCTCAGCGCTCGGCCCGCCGAGGTCGCAGACCGGATCGTGCCCGGACACTGGGAAGGCGACTTGATCATCGGACTGGAGGCCTCAGCGATCGGCACGCTGGTCGAGCGCACCACCCGCTTCACGATGCTGTTGCACCTGCCGCGGATGGACAACCACGGCCTGACAGCGCCGGTCAAGAACGGTCCGCCCTTGGCCGGACATGGCGCCACCGCGGTCCGCGACGCGATCGCGATGCAGCTCGCCACCCTGCCGGAACAGCTACGGCGATCGCTGACCTGGGACCAGGGCTCGGAGATGTCGCAACACACCCGCCTGCGCGACGAGACCGGGCTCGCAATCTTCTTCTGCGACCCTCACAGCCCCTGGCAGCGAGGCACGAACGAGAACACCAACGGGCTGCTGCGTCAGTACTTCCCCAAGGGCACCGACCTAGCCAGACACAGCATCACCGACCTCGAGGCCATCGCAGCAACACTCAACAACAGACCCCGTAAGACCCTCGGATGGAAGACCCCCGCCGAAGCCCTCAACAATCACCTAGACTCAGCCCAACAAACCGGTGTTGCGACGACTCCTTGAACCTAAGCAATACACGTCTATCCGGCTCGCCGAGCACCTCGAACTCGAGGGCATCCGGCCCTCGATCGGGTCCGTCGGCGACGCCTACGACAACGCCCTGATGGAAACCGTCAACGGCCTCTACAAGGCCGAGTGCATCCGCACCACCGTCTTCCACGACGGGCCGTACAAGACCATCGCCGACGTCGAATACGCCACCGCCGGCTGGGTCGACTGGTACAACCTGACTCGGGCCACGATTTCGGCCTGACGGGGCGCGCGGGGCTGTGACCTGCGGGTTTGGGCTGTGGAGTCGGTGAATTTGCGCACTAATCGGGGTTTGTAGGCTGCGCGGGTGGTGTACGTGCGGACGGTGAAGACGGCGTCGGGAGCGACTGCGGTCCAGATCGTGTACTCGTCACGGCGCGGTTCGCGTGACATTGAGCATCTGGGCTCGGCTCATGATGGCGAAGAGTTGGAGGCGCTCAAGGCTGTTGCTCGTCAGCGGATCGCCGAGGGCCAGGCCGAGCTCGATCTCGGGTTGAGCGTGGCCGAGGCGGCGTCGTCTGGCGGGCCGTTGGAGATCGCCTCGTCGCGGATGCGGCATCTGTGGGACGCGCTGTGCGGTGCCTACGACGTGCTCGGGTTCGCTGCGGCGGCCGGTGGCGATGAGGTGTTCCGGCAGCTCGTGCTGGCGCGGATCATCGAGCCGACCAGCAAGGAAGACTCGATCCGGGTGCTGGCCGAGACCGGCATCAAGCCTGCCTCGTACCGGACGATCAAGAGACGGTTGCCGGTCTACGCCCAGGAGTCGTGGCGTCGTGGGTTGGCGGCCGCGTGCGCGAAGCATGCCGCGCTCGGTCCGGCATCGCTGGTGCTCTACGACGTGTCCACGCTGTACTTCGAGACCGATGCCGGCGACGGGTTCCGGGAGCCGGGGTTTTCCAAGGAGCGTCGTCTGGAACCGCAGATCACGCTGGGCTTGTTGACCGACGGATCGGGGTTTCCGCTAATGGTGGAGGCGTTCGAGGGCAACCGGGCCGAGACCAAGACGATGCTGCCGGTCATCGAGGCGTTCATGGCCGCCCACGATCTGCGTGATGTGACGGTGGTCGCGGACGCGGGGATGATCTCCGATGCCAATCAGAGCGCGATTGAGGACGCCGGGCTGTCGTTCATCCTCGGCACGAAGATCCCCGAAATGCCTTACGTGGTGAGGAAGTGGCGCGAAACCCACCCGGGTGAAGACATCCCTGACGGGTACGTGTTCACTCAGCGCTGGCCGGTCACGCAGGCGCAGAAGGCCAACGGCCGCCGCGACAAGGTCATCTACTACCAGTACAAGGCAGACCGGGCACGGCGCACGCTGCGCGGGATCGACGAACAGGTCGCCAAGGCTGCGAACGCCGTCGCCGGGAAGGCACCGGTCAAGCGGAACAGGTTCATCAAGCTCACCGGCACCCACAAGTCCGTGAACCGTGACCTGGAGACCAAGGCCCGCGGACTGGCCGGACTCAAGGGCTACACCACCAACATCGACAACCCCACAGCCGACTTCGTGATCGGCGCCTACCACCAACTGTGGCGCATCGAGAAGAGCTTCCGGATGTCCAAGCACGACCTGCGCGCGCGGCCGATCTACCACCACAAACGCGAATCCATCGACGCGCACCTGACCATCGTGTTCGCCGCGCTGGCCATCACCCGGTTCATCGAGGACCGCACCGGCTGGTCGATCAAGAAGTTCGTCAGGACCGCCCGCCGCTACCGCACCGTCCAGATCCGCGCCGGCCAGCAGTTGCTCACCGCCGAAGACCCACTGCCCACCGATCTACGCGACGCCCTCGCCCAGATCACCTGACCGAACGGTGCGCACTAACTTGGCCCGACTCAGGACTGGTACAACAACCGCAGACTCCACAGCTCCCTCGGCATGACACCACCCGTGGAGTTCGAACAAGCCCACTACGCTGCTCTCAACCACGAGCCGCAACCCGTATAAGAGCGGCAGAGAACCTGGGGCGCTTCAGTCCCCACCCCTCGGGTTGTCAGGCTTGTTCAGGCGGGTGCCTCCTTTGGTTCTAGCTTCGCGCATCCGGTAGGAGTCGCCCTCGGTGACGACGACGTTGGCGTAATGGAGCAGCCGGTCGAGGAGGCTGACGGCGGTGTTGTGTTCGGGGAGGAATCGTCCCCAGGACTCGAACGGCCAGTGGGAGGCGATGCCGAGGGCTTGGCGTTCGTAGGCGGCGGCGACGAAGCGGAACAGCAGCTGGGCGCCCGTGTCGTCCAGGGGTGCGAAGCCGACCTCGTCGACCATGATCAGGTCGTTGCGGAGCAGGGTGTCGAGGACCTTGCCGACGGAGTTGTCCGCCAGGCCGCGGTAGAGGGTCTCGACGAGTTCGGCGGCGGTGTAGTCGCGGACCCGGTGTCCGGCCTGGACGGCGGCGACACCAAGCGCGACGAGTAGGTGGCTCTTGCCGGTGCCGACCTGTCCGACCAGGCACAGGTTCTCCCGCGCATCGATCCATTCCAGCGAGCCGATGCAGTCGAGGTGGCTGTGGGGATCGAGGACACGGAGTGGTCGAACTCGTCGATCGTCTTCATTACCGGGAACGCCGCGGTCTTCATCCGGGTGCGCTCGTCCCCTCAGTTGTGATCGACGAATTCAAGCGGAACCGACCACGGATTGAGCAGTCGATGACCGCCAGCGTCTCCGAGCGATTCCGCCTCATCAAGAGGGATCTCGACGACTTCGGCGGCGCTGGCGTCGAACACGCGCTGCAGGTGCTCGACGAACTGGCGCACCAAGTTCCGCTGATAGGCGCGATGACCACTCGAAACTTCGACGAGAATCCTTGAGTTGCTCACCAAGGGGGAGCAGATCGAGCCGACGGATGATGAGCGCAGCCGCGTTGTCCAGGGCGGACTCGACAAGGCCGCCCCATTCCATCGATCCCGCAACAGCGTGGCCGACGCGCTGCTGATCGAGCTGTACGCGTCCGCTTCCGGCAGAGCTGATCTTTCGACAGATCCACACGGTTTCGTGACCTCAAATTCCGACGACTTCTCAACACCGCAGGGCGACAAGCGAGAGCCGCACCCCGACCTGGCCAACATCTTCGGTGCGGGATCCAGCTACGGCCTTGGTGTAGACGGACTGAGGCAGGTCCTCGCCGAGAACCTCGGAGAGGAACTTGAAGAGCTGTTCGCAGACACAGACTTCGTCGAGGAGCCTCGCCGCCTGAACGAGATCCAAGAAGCGGAGAACGAGCTATTCGACCGGATCTGGTACCAGCGCTCCATCAATCATCTGTCTCGACTTGAAGACACTGGTGATCAGCAGGCGATGGACAACCTGCTGGCCGTCGCCGGCCCACCGATGCAGAGAGTCGAAGGCCGCTACGGAGGCCCCGCCGAGCTCGGCCCGTACGACGACTTCGAATGGGGGATGCTCAACGGAAAGCTGTCAGCCCTCAGGTGGGTCCTGGGCTCCGAATGGGACTTCCTCGACACCTAGTGCGCGAGCGCTTCATCTGCTGACCTTCCTCGCGGCACTGGTGTCCGCCAGTTCGCGCAGCCGGGCCGCGCTCGTGGTATCGGCAGGAAGGAAGGTCTCGATCGCAAGACTCGCGGCGGTGACTTCGAGAGGAGCGCCGATCGTGGCGATCAAGGTGAACAGCCGGACGTTGCCCAGTCGAGTACGAAGGTCGAGGGTGACCATCGGCTGCTGAATTCCTGTCGCCGGCGCCTGATCGGGCAAATAGGACTCGACTTCATCGATCAATTCCGCGAGCGCTTTGTCCGCGCTTTCGCGGCTCTTGCGTTTCAATTGGTGGATCAGCGGAATACTGCAGGCGGCGGTCATGGAGGAGACACTCGGCAGGCCGTCGGGATGTGCGGACAGCCGCAGCATGTTTACTGGTGGTTTCAAGAGTTCGGGATCCACACCTGCCCACAGCAAGGAGGCCGCATCGTTGGCCTCGATCAGGTTCCACAGTCCGTCGACGATGAGGGCCGGGTTGGGCATGTGCGCGTCAAGCAATCGGTGCAGTGATTCGCGCAGCGGCCTCATCGCCTCGGCCTCGTAAGGCTGGTTGAGGTAGACCGGAGCGAAGCCACCCGCCAACAGCAGGCGGTTCCGTTCAGCCATGGGCAGATCGAGCTGGTGCGAGAGGTGGATCAGCAGTTGCCGGCTGGGCCGCGCACGACTCGTTTCCACGAAGCTGAGATGCTTCGTCGACATCTCGGCCTGCAGAGCCAGGTCGAGCTGACTCAGTCGCCTGCGCATGCGCCAGAAGCGAATCAGCTCACCGACGGTCTGTGGCTCTTCCAGAAGTTCAGCAGTCATGGTCACTCCAGCCTACGACGCGGCCCACCAACCAACCATTACCTGCCAGGTAACGCGTATTGCCGCACCTAAGAGGTAATTGAGATGGCTCCCTGCCCTCGCTGATCGTGGACCTCGTTCACGATCACGCCCTTCGGAGGGAACGCCATGAACCCCACCTACACAGCCATCGCCACGTCGTCCGGTCGCGACGCTCGAGCCGTCACCTCGGACCGACGCCTGGACCTCAAGCTCGCACTACCCAACGAGATGGGCGGAACGGGCGACGGCACCAACCCTGAGCAGTTGTTCGCCGCGGGCTGGGCGGCCTGCTTCTCCACCACGATGGACCTCATCGCACAGCGCATGGGACTGGACGCCAGGGACGTCGCTGTGACCGCCGAGGTCAGTCTCGTCCCCAACGGTCCGGGGTTCGCCCTGGCCGCCGTCCTCCGGGTCGAGCTGCCCGATCACCTCAGGGGGGAAGCCGGCAAGAAGTTGCTGGAGGCAACACACCGCTCCTGCCCGTACTCCCTGGCCACCCAGGGAAACGTGCCGGTCGAAATCGTCGTCGAGTAACTGTTCAGATCTTGCTGTGCCCGGCTCTGGTCTCCATTCCCGGTCCGCTTTGCTGGTTGAGCAAGGCCACGGAGAGCGGGGCGTAGCACCTCACCTTTCCCTCCGTCCGTGGATCCACCAGCGGACTGTGCACATGGAAGACCGTCCACACCCGTTTCCTGGCCCGTCGGCCGCCACGGCGCCGTGTCGGCCGGCCGGGCGAGCAGCCCGATGCAGACCGGCTCCGACCCCGGGTCCGGTGAGCGGACTCCGGGGGCAGCGAGTTCGGCAGGTGCCACTCGCTCCGCGACGAGAGCGCGGAGCGCAATTCCTCGACTGCCCGCCGGAGTTCGGCGCTCATTCGGTCACATCTCTACCGGACGGTCAGCCTGATCAGTACGAGCCAGGTGTCGTCGTCCGGCTCCACGTACGCGGACTCGACCCGGTAGCGCCCCGGCGCGAGATCAATGCGAAGGGACCCCGTCCTGTCGAGATCCTCGGCGGAGTACGCGGAATCGAAGAGGACGACAGGCCCCGGCACCTCCCAGTCGGTCGGCTCCTCCCACTCCGCCACTTCCAGCCCCTGCCCGACGGCCGCAAGCGCGGGCTCCTCGCTGTCGGCGGCCACGCGGCGTACGAAAAGCGAGTGCTCCGGGAGGAAGGCAGTCGGGGCGGGCGCGTCGCCGAGAACGAGGGCCGCCGTGCCGCCAACGTCGATCACTCCGGCGTAACCGTCCACCGCACACGCCCGCCCGTAGTCACCGGCCTCCTCGTCGAACTCGTCAGCCTCCTCATCCACGTTGTCGGCCCCCTTCCACGCTCCGAGTACTGACTCGGGCACGGCGATCAGCGGACCGCCGCCGGAATCAATCCACTCCACCGTTCTCATCTCCCTGCCGTGTGGAAAGCGCGGGCTGGCCGCGGCGCTGCTTGCGCCCGGGGCGCGCTCGTTGCCACTGTTCCAGGCAGCTCCGGCCTCGACCCACTCCGTCCCGTCACCGGGCCGGATCCGGGCCAGCCCGGCCAGGCCCAATCGGCTAAGCAGGCTCAGGACGCGATCCACCACCTCGTCCCTCGGCGCCCCGGGATCGATGTCGACGTCGAGATGTGCCCCGAACGCCCCGGACCCTGCGCCGCTCACCTCCCCGACGCCGGCCAGCGCCTCGTTCAACTCGTCCTCGACGTCGTCCCGGTCGACCGGAAGACCCAGGTCGAACCGGATCTCGATGAAGTCCATGGCCCTACTCCCACCTCAGCAGTTCGTCGATCGAACGCATCCATCATGTTGACCGCCGTTGGGCCCTACCCTCGCAGTCGGCCAACATGCCTCAGCAGCTCTGCCCACTGATCCTCGGGCCCGATGGCGGACAGCCGGATGTACTCCGGGCCCATTACCCGAAGCCCGTCACGGACTCGGGCGGGATGTGGTTGATCTCGGTGCCGACCACATCCCGCTCTCCAAGAGGGCCACTCGGGGTCCATGGGGTTCTCGCACGCGCCTCTTGAGGTACTCGCGGATCTTCCCGCGAACGTGCGGCCAGTGGTCGCCGAGGCATCGGCAGGCTGGGCACCAGCTTGTCGACCTCGGCGTTGTCCTTGAGCGGCTTGGTGAGTGTTAGGTCGGCGAAGCCGCGATCGTCGTCCTTGTTCCAGGTTTCGACGGGGTTGACACCGCGGATTCGGGTGACGACGCCGTCGACGACGAACACCATCGCTTTGAGCCGCGGCTGTCGGGCGGGGGCGACGTTCCACCACTTCCTGTCGGCCTCCATCTGCACTGTCTCGTCTGTCCGGTTTCGCCGAAGCGGCGGTTCGTGTCGGCATCGACCTTCGGTCTGCTGTTGCGGTGGACGACCAGCGCGCAGTCGCCGTGGGCCGGGGCTGAGGTAGCGGTACAAGGCTCTCCCGACGTTGAAGGCGGTCGCGATCTCGTCGACGGTCAGTTCGCCGGTGTCGTACAGGCGCTGGGCCTGATCGAACTGGTGCGGGGTGAGTTTGGCGGGGCGGGCCGCCGGTGCGGCCGCGGGCCCGCGTCATCGCGCTCTAGTAGCCGCATCGCACCACGGCCTGCTTAGGTGGCGAGCGCCCTCGGTTCGGCGATATTGCCGGGATGAGGGAAGGAGATCTTCAGGACGGCTGCAGTTTCACCCGCGCGACGCACCGGTATGGCGACGCCAACCGCCCCGTGCATCGTCGGACCCGATTCGCGCAGGCGAAGGTGGCCGCGGGCGACAAGTACGTCAACGTCCTCGGCGCCAACATCGCCAGACAGTGCCCGAAGCCGGCGCCCTGGACGAGATCCTGGTGTGCATCGCCTCGGTAATGCTCGGCGACGGTGTCCGCATGTTCGACCATGCCAGCGGCCGCCACATCAAACTAGAGCGCCTGACCCAAAGCGAAGCGCGACTCGCTACAAACCTCTGGTTCCGGCGTCAACTAGGTCGGATGAGGCGGTGTTCGTAGGCCCAGATGACGGCCTGGACGCGATCGCGCAGGCCGAGTTTCGTGAGGACCCGGCCGACGTGGGTCTTGACGGTGCCTTCGGACAGATAGAGTTCCGCCGCGATCTCCGCGTTCGACCGGCCCTGGGCCAGGTGCAGCAAGACCTCACGTTCCCGCTCGGTCAGCGGGGCGAGCGGGTCAGGTCCGTGCGCCGCGGGCAGGTCGGGTGCGACGTGGTCGAGCAGACGCCGGGTCGTCGACGGGGCGATCACGGCGTCCCCTCGGTGCACGGTGCGAAGAGCGGCGAGGAGCTCGTCGGTCGTGCCGTCTTTGAGCAGGAAGCCGGACGCGCCAGCCTTGAGCGCCGCGAAGGCGTATTCGTCCAGGTCGAAGGTGGTCAGCATGATGACGCGGCTGGTGGCGCCGGGCCGGGCCAGCAGCCGCCGGGTCGCCTCGACGCCGTCCATCCGCGGCATCCGTACGTCCATCAGCACGACATCGGCGGCCGTGACCGCCAACTGCTCCAGCGCCTGGCCCCCGTCCGCGGCCTCGCCGACGACCTCGAGGTCCGGCTGCGCGTCGATCACCATCTTCATGCCAATCCGGACCAGATCCTGATCGTCGACGATGAAGACCTTGATCATGCGCGCCCCTCCACCGGGATCTGCGCCTCGACCCGGAACCCACCCTTCGGGCCCTCACCTGTGGTCAGTTTCCCGCCGATCGCCGCCACCCGCTCCCGCATCCCGAACAACCCGTGCCCATCGCCCGGTTCCGCCGCCGGGCCGTTGCCGTCATCAACGACCGTGACCACCAGCGTCGCAGCCTCCCAGCTCAACGTCACCACGGCCTTCGCCTGACCTGCATGCTTGACCGTGTTGGTCAACGCCTCCTGAATGATCCGGTACGCCGTCAGCTCGGCGCCCCGGCCCAACATTCCAGGCGTGCCATGCTCGACCAGCTCGACGGGTAATCCCGCGGAACGTACCCGGGCAAGGAGCTCCGGCAGTTCCGCCAGCGTGGGTTGTGCCAGCTGCTCGGCGGGGCCGGTTCGCAGCACGCCGAGCAGGCCGCGCATATCCGTCAGCGCGCGGCGCCCGGTGTCCTCGATGACAGCCAGAGTCTCGGCGGCACGATCGGGCGCGTACTGGCCGCCTTTGGCCTGATTCACCATCACCGACAGGGAATGCGCCACCACATCGTGCATCTCGCGAGCGATCCGGGTCCGCTCGTCCAGGACTGCACGGGCCGCTGCTTGCTCGGCCCGGTCCTCCAGCAAGTGCGTGTAGGCGAGCTGTGTCCGCCGAAACAACCCCATGCTCCAGGCAGCGGCAACCACCGCCAGCAGCAGGGCGAACAACATCCAGGGGTTCGGGCCGAGCTCGGCCGTACGCACGCTGTCGTCGTACGTGAATCTGATGGTGACTATGCCCGCGCCTACAGTCCCAGTGATCAACCCGAGCCACCGCCAACCGTACGCAGTACAGGCGAACAGCGAGAGGGGGAACACCAGCACAGACGGCATCACCAGAAACAGGCCGGTCACTGCTGTCTGACAGGCGAAGGCGGCACACACTACGCCGTGCGAGATGAGCGGACGGGCACGGCGGAACGCGAGTGCTACATGCGCGACCAGAGCCGCCGCAACAAGCGCGACGGCTCGGGGTCCAGGCACCGACAGCGCGGCCACCACCGAGGACAGCACTACAAGCGGCACGCCGACCACGAAGACCAGCAGGGCATCGGTACGCACAAGAGCCAGTCTCACCGATCAACGGGCCCAGTGGCTCGCTGAAAGGCCAGCGTCGCTCCACCAAGTGTCAGACCGAAGACCAGCCAGGACAGATACACCGTGCCGACAGCAACCAGGCTCTGCGTGTCCCCGAAGTCGACAGGCCCGTCGGTGATGCCTAGGAGCTGGCTAGCAGTGCCGAAGACCATCAGCGCAGCCATGCTGACCAGTGCTGCGGTAGCGAACCAGGCAGGAGCCAGGACAAGCCTGCGAGGCAACCGCCGACCCCAGGACTGAGCCAGAGCCAGAGACAGCGCGGCACCAGCGACCAGGCAGACCAGCTCCATCACCGGGAATCCCTCGGTGTAGAAAGCAGGCCTCGCAATGGAACCACCGAGAGACCAGTACAGCTTCAGCATCGGATACGGGAAGCCGACTGCGAACGCGGCATAGCCGAGCCAACTGCTTCCCCACTGTCGCGGTGCCCGTCCGTCTGAGGTAGCCCGCTGGTAGCGCAGCGTCCCGGCACCGACAGCAGCCGCAGCGAGCAGGCTGACGAACCGGCGGAGCGCCCCAGGCCAATCCACCTGGGCAAAGTCACCCGCGGGGATTCCGGTCGCCCAGTAGAACGCCCGGAACGCGTCCAGTACCACTCCCCCTGCCGCCCAGAGGAACAGCACCGCGGCTGTCCAACCACAAACCAGAACCAAGCGCCTGGCCGTCAACAAGGCCGAGCAGACAGCCAACACAGCAGCCACCGCGGGCACCCACAGCGGGGCCATGCCCTTGTCGTAGTGCACCTCCTGCGGCAGCACAGCACTAACCGCCACCGCAGCAGCGCCCACCCCGGCCGGCAACACCAACCTCATCGCCGAAGACCGGCGAAACACCTCAGTAGTAGTCATGCCACGACAATCCCGCGTGAACACCCGCCCGCACGTCTCCCCCCGGTCACCACCAAGCACGACCTCAGAGGTATTGACACAAACTCAAATTCAGCGGCGGTTCACCGTCGCCGCGGCGATGGTCCCGGGCCACACGCGGTTTAGGAAACCGTTGCTCGAGGCCCGTTGCCCGAGGGTCAAGTCCCCGCGCGGACACCCATCACCGGCCCTCCCGAACAGGCGGGCCGCCGGGCGTCGAGCTACTGATGAACACGTTGGCTCTCCATCCCGATCGAGTGTCGAGAATCGATCGTTATCTGGACATCCTCTGCGCGTGACGGGTCGGCGTAGAGGGATGGACTGAAGTTGAACTCGTGCCGGGAGACGACCTTCTCATTACGAGTCGAGCGAAAGTCGACTGCGACGGTCGACTGAGGATCAGTCCCGCGCTTGCACTCGACCAGATCTCTGCTCCGCGATCCACAGTCGTCTACCGCAGTACGCCGCTCCTGTTAGCGCGGCCGCTCGCGGGATCATGCGCCCGGCAGTTACGGCGCCTGCTGCTGCAGTGCCTCGCAGAACGAGAACCCCTCAGCGGGCCGCAGCGATCCGTGGAACGTCAAGGTGCCGTCGGCGAACCGGAAGATGAGCAGTCCCGCCTGCTTGGCCAGCGTCCTTCCGTCGATCGTGCTGACTCGGAGCGGAGTCCCAGCAGCGCGGAACGACTCAGAAGAGTCGACCTCATTCACGTTGTTGTTCAGCACGAGAGTGCCGCCCGCACCGGTCACCGTGGCGTTGTAGTGAATGAGTGCTTGGAAGGTTCCGTCGTCGAAGAGAAGGTGTGTCTCGTGCGCGTCGACGGTCACAGTCACGGGAAACCCACAGTCGGCCGTAAGCTCGGCGCTTTGGTCGTCGTCTACTCCGACGAATCTGAACTGCTCGACGGTCGGACCCGCCGCCACTGCAGGTGTGGCCACAAACGCCAAACCGAGTGCCGCGAGGCCGAGGATTGAGACTCGGCGCATCCTCCTGCTCCTTTCGGGCGAACTGGGCGCGGCTGGAGGCGCGGGCGAGCCGCATGGGCCTTTTTCAGCGTGCGCCGACGGTGTCCAGCGGTCAAGGGTTTCGGCTTACACCTGCCTGCAGTGGAAGGGTGGAGCCGCTTATCTGAATCGCTAGCTGGCGTTTGAAAGGTGACGGTAGATGGTGGGCCGGGTGACGCCGAACTCTGCAGCGATCTGGGCGACCGTGTAACGCCGCTTCCCGTCATTCCCGGTCTCTTCGTACATCTGCCGCGCCAGCGCCACCTGCCGCGCGCCGAGTTTGGGTTTCTGGCCACCGGTACGGCCTCGAGCCCGCGCGGCCGCCAGCCCGTCGATCGTGCGTTCCGACATCAGGGCGTGTTCGAACTCGGCGATCGAGCCCAGGATTTGGAAGAACATTCGCCCGACCGCGGTGGAGGTGTCGATGCCTTGGTCCAGCACGACCAGGTCCACGCCCCGCGTTTGCAGGTCCTTGGACAACTCGATCAGGTGCTCGAGGGATCGGCCTAGCCGGTCCAACTTGGTGATGACCAACTGGTCGCCCTTGCGGTTGGCCGACAGCAAGGCCCGGTCCAGTTCTGGCCGGCGTGCCAGCTTCCCGGAAGCCTTGTCGATGAACACCTCATCGCAACCCGGCCCCGCGGAGCGCGTCGTGTTGGGCCTCGGGGTGCTGGTCGCGGGTAGAAACCCGCCCGTAACCGATTCGCATGGGGCGGACTGTATCGCGAACCCCCGAGGACATGACGTTGCCGCGTACACGGCATTCGTTACAACCGCCCCCGGCTGAACGTCGCCCAGCTCTCAGAGTGTCTCGTGAACGATCGTTACCGGACAATGCAGACCCTGACTTTGCAGCATCCCAGTCGAATCGATCGTTTTCTCGCCACCACACTTCTGGGTCGTCTCGGTAGCCGACATGCGGGATCTGAGTGTCGAGAAAACATGTTGCAAAGTCGGAGTGTCCAACAACCTGGCGCTGCCCGTTTCTCGTACAGGCGCGGTCATGGCGACCCCTGTGACCGTGCCCGACCTGCTCGCAGCCGAACCCGCGGTCCTCACCGGCGCCTCGGTCGGGTACGCCAGGGTGTCGACCCACGGCCGGCTCCTCGACCGGCAGTTGCTGACGCTGAACGAGGCCGGGTGTAGCAAGGTGTTCGCGGACAAGCAGTCCGGCCGCGACGCCGACCGACCGGAGCGCATCGCCTGCCTGGCCTACCTGCGCCCGGGTGACACGCTCGTCGTACCGAGCCTCGACCGGCTGGCCCGGTCGCTGCAGGACCTCCTCAATATCGTCGGGGACCTTCGGCGCAACGGTGTCGGGTTCCGATCCCTGCACGAGGCGATCGACACCACGACCCCCGGCGGCCGGCTCGTGTTCCACATCTTCGCCGCGCTCGCCGAATTCATCCGCGAGCTCATCGTGGAAGGCACACACGAAGGCCTGGCCGCGGCCAGAGCGCGGGGCACACGGCTCGGCCAGCCTCCAGCGATGACACCAGACCAGATGCGCTCGGCCCGAACGCTCCTCGCCGAGCCCGATCACTCGGTGACCTCGATCGCCAAACTGCTCGGCGTCAGCCGCTCGACGATCTACAAGTACCTGCCCGAGCTGGGAGGTTCCCCAGCGGCGCTGCCGGCCACTGAATCTGCCCCGGTGATCCAGGCCGCTCATACAGCTCGTGGGCTGCCGATGCCGAGTCCCCCCGAAGTCGTCGGCCTGCCCGACGTGCGGGCACCGGCCCACCGACGCACGCGAACTCCAGTTGCACCGCGAAGGCCTCGACGCCATCTGGCTGCTGCCCGATCCGGACCGGCCCGCCGAGCTGGTCGAGCGCTGGCATTGCGAACGCTGCCAACCGCACCAGGCCCAGATCGTGATGTGCAGCCTGTGCGGCGCAACGGTGATGCTCGGCGGAGAACTCGCGGCCGCGGACGAGGCGGACCAAGTGCCTGGCACCGCCGGCTGGTGGCTCGCGAGCCACGGCTGGACGTACAGCAGAGGTGTCTGGATCTGCGGCGACCACAGCGCCCGAACACCCGACCAGCCCTGACCTCTCCCCCGGCCTGGCAAAGCGACGGCAACGGCCTGGGAACGGCACTACCCATCGCGGTGCGGCGCGGGCCGGTCGGGCGCTGCGGTCGGCGGAGCCGAGCATCAGCCGAGGTGCTACTGAAGGGCACCCGCGCTACCCACCCAGCGTCCTGCAGCGGCACCAGACGACGGTGAGCAGCACCTCGACCTGCCGCCGAGCTGGCCGCGGTCAGCGAGGACCGCCGTCTCGGTCACACTCGCTGCTTTCCTCACACCGCTGTCCATCGGGGTGCTGCGGCGATGGCGCTGGTGCGGGTACGTCGGCGAGGATGGCGCAGGTCAGCGTCGTCAGCGACCGGGTCGCCCGCCAGCGGCCATCCGGGGTGGACCGTCGCTTGGCGCGAGGTCGATCCGTCGGGCTCTAGCCAAGATAGGGGCGCGGCCCCTATAGAAAGGAACGGCGCACTGCCGTACGACGGGCGCCCACCGATCATAGGGGAACAGCCATGCTGGAAGAGGAAGCCCGCGAGTACCACGCCGCCGGCCGGCCGGGGAAGATCACGGTCGCGATCACCAAGCCGTGCGCGACCCAGCACGACCTCGCCTTGGCCTATACACCGGGCGTGGCGGTCCCGGTTCGAGACATTCAGCAGGACCCGCTGGAGGCATTCCGCTACACCGCCCGCGGGAACCTGGTGGCCGTCGTCACCAACGGCACTGCCGTGCTCGGCTTGGGCAACGTTGGGCCGCTGGCCAGCAAGCCGGTGATGGAGGGCAAGGCGCTGCTGTTCAAGCGGTTCGCAGACGTGGACGTGTTCGACATCGAGATCGACGCCACCGATCCGAACGACGTGGTGCGGATCGTCAAGGCGCTCGAACCGACCTTCGGCGGTATCAACCTCGAAGACATCAGCGCACCGCAGTGCTTCGAGATCGAGGAACGGCTGTCCGCCGCGATGGACATCCCGGTCTTCCACGACGACCAGCACGGGACCGCGATCATCAGCGGGGCCGCGTTGCTCAACGCACTCGAGCTGGCCGGTAAGGACATCGGCGAAGTCCGGATGGCGGTCAACGGCGCTGGGGCGGCGGCGATCGCCTGCTGTGAGTTCTTCATAAGCCTCGGCATGCGGCGAGACAACATCGTGCTCGCCGACACCAGGGGTGTGGTCTACCGTGGACGCGCCGAAGGGATGAACCCGTACAAGGCACGGCTGGCGACCGACCGTGAGGTGCGCACGCTGGGCGAGGCGATCGACGGAGCCGACGTCTTTCTCGGGTTGTCGGTCGCCGGCACGGTGACGAAGGACATGGTCTCGTCGATGGCCGAAGCGCCGATAGTTTTCGCGCTGGCCAACCCCGATCCCGAGATCAGCTACCCCGACGCCCGGGAGGCCCGCGGCGACGTGCTGATGGCGACCGGGCGGTCGGACTACCCGAACCAGGTCAACAACGTGCTCGGCTTCCCGTTCATCTTCCGCGGTGCGCTCGATGTGCGAGCCCGGGCGATCGACGAAGGTATGAAGGTCGCCGCCGCGCGGGCACTCGCGGATCTGACCAAGGAAGACGTGCCTGACACGGTCTTGCGGGCCTACGGCGTCGACCGCCTGGAGTTCGGCCCGGAGTACCTGATCCCCAAACCGCTCGATCCGCGAGTGCCGCTTCGGGTTGCTCCGGCGGTGGCCGCAGCCGCCATGGCTTCGGGGGTCGCGCGGAACCCCCTCGCCCTCGACACCTACACCGAGCAGCTCGCGAACCGGCTGACGCGTGGGCGTGAGGTGATGAGCGTCGTGACCCGCAAGGCACAGACGGCGCCCAAGCGGGTGGTCTTTTCCGAGGGCGAGGAGCGCAAGATCATCTTGGCCGCAGCCAGGATCCAGCAAGAAAACATCGGGGCGCCGATCCTGCTCGGGCGCGAGGCCGTCATCCGGTCGGTGATGAACGAGCTGCGCGTCACCGTGCCCGTCGAGATCGTCGACCCCGCCATGTCCGAGCGGGTCGACGCCTACGCCGCCGCACTGCACGACAGACGGCATCGCAAGGGAATCACGCTGCGTGAGGCGTACGCGTTGCTGGGCCAGCCGAACTACTTCGGCGCCATGATGGTGCAGGCGGGCGACGCCGACGCCTTCGTCGCCGGACTGACCTACCACTATCCCGACGTCATCCGACCTGCGCTGGAAGTGATCGGGTCGGCGCCCGACGTCTCGCGGGTGGCCGGGCTGTACGTGATGATCACCGAGGACGGGCGTGCCGTCGTCCTCACCGACCCGACGGTGAACTTCGATCCCACGGTCGAGGAGCTGGCCGACATCGCGATCATGGCTGCCGACCGGGCAAGCGGGTTCGGGCTCAAGCCGCGGGTAGCGTTGCTGTCCTTCTCGAACTTCGGCTCCACCAGACACCCTCGTTCGGTGAAGATGGCCGAAGCCACGATGCTGGTGAAATCGCGGCGTCCCGGCCTGATGGTCGACGGTGAAATGATGGCCGACGTCGCGCTCTCGCCCGCCCTGCGCGACGACGACTACTCGTTCTCCGACCTGGTGGGCGAAGCCAACGTCCTGGTATTCCCGAGCCTCGAAGCGGCCAACGTGGCCTACAAGCTGTTGCAGTACCTTGGCGGAGCCGTAGCGATCGGACCGATCCTGGTCGGCATGGCCAAGCCGGTGCACGTGCTGAGTCGTGGTGCGGACGTGACCGATATCACCAACATCGCCGCGATAGCCGTCATCGACGCCCAAGACGCAGCGAAGCCGGCCGCCACCTGACAGCCTGCGTTCTGTCGGTCGACCCGCGTTCAGCTCGGCGGGTTCGGCTGACTGCCGCACTGCCAGCGTGAGTACGTCCCGCGGTACGAATCTCCGCGCCAGCGCTCTCGTCGAGCCGGACCTGCCGGACGAACGTCTCCGAGCGCGCGGAGCATTCGTGGGCGGGTCATTGGTCACCCGCCATCCGGACACCCGAGTCGCGCCTCGACGGGCACCCAGGCCGGCCGCCGCCGTTCGCGCTCGCTCCAGCACCCGGTACACCGTCGGTCGCGACACAGTGAACAGCTCGGCCAGGTCGGCGATCGTGTGATCGCCGGCCTCGTGCAGGGCGACCAGATGGGTCTGCTGGCGGGCGGACAGCTTGGGCTGTTTACCGCGGAGCCTGCCCTTCGCCCGCGCAACGGCATCCCTTCCCGGGTCCGCATCCGCAACAGGTCGACCTCGAACTCGGCGAAGGTGGCCAAGATGTTGAAGAACATCTTGCCCATCGGGTCAGCCGGGTCGTAGATGATCCCGCCCAGCGACAGCCGGATCCCACGCTCCGCGGTGTGTCGCCGATGTCGCGGGCATCCGGCACCGACCGCGCCAGCCGGTCCAGCTTCGGTACCACCAAGGTGTCCCCGGCGCGGACCGCGGCGAGAGACTGGTCCAGGCCGGGTCTGCGCCGGTTGGTGCCAGTCAAGCCTTTGTCGAGGTAGATCCGGTAGCCGCTACGCCGAGCTCGAGCAAGATGCCGAGTTGCGCGGTCAGGTCCTGTTCGTCGGTGGAGCAGCGGGCATAGACGATCAGAGTCGCGGTCACACTCCACAGCGTACGGATAACCGGCTTCGGACTTGAGCGTGGTTGAGGCGCTCGTCACGGACGGCGTGTTGGGGGCTGGATAGGGCTCGAGGCCTCCAGGGATCGGGAGCGACCAAGCATCCTCCGCGGCTCGTCCGACACCAGCCAGCGCGGGGCCGATCGCCGCGGGCCCGCTTCGATGTCGAAGCTGACGACATGTACGCCGAGCTTCATCCGTCCTCAGCCTCCTTCTGATGTGGACGGGTGCTGCCGAGGCCGACGAGATCAGGCTGACCTGCCACAGCCGGGCCGCGGCGGGCTCGTCGTACGACGCCTTGCTGGACTGCCTCGGTTTGCGGTTGGCGAAGTACCGGCCGGTGACGCCCTCCACCTCGAGCGACGACGCCAGATAGACGGAGGTGGCTGCACCCTGCTCCGGGGTCTTCATGAACAGCCGCGCCAGCGGCATCAGCACCCGGTAGAGCGGCGACGGGTCCTCCGCGGCGAACGACGTCCGCACCACGCCGGGATGCAGCACGGTCGCGGTAACCCCGGTGCCCTCCAGGCGACGGGCCTGCTCGTAGGTGAACATGACGTTGGCCAGCTTCGAGGCGTTGTAGGCCCGCTGGCCCGAGTACCGGCGCTCGCTCTGTAGGTCGCCGAAGTCGATCCGGCCCATCGCCTGGGCGCCGGACGAGACAGTGACACCCGCGCGGGCGCGCTGGCATGGAGCCGTTCCAGCAGCAGGTTGGTGAGCAGGAATGGCGCCAGGTGGTTGAGGGCGAAGGTGTGCTCCAGGCCGTCGGGCGTGACGTGCCGGTTCGCCCAGGTCCCGCCCACGTTGTTGACCAGGACGTCCAGTCGCGGGTACGCCGCCAGGACTTCGGCGGCCAGCCGGCGTACTTCGGACTGGGCCGGCAGGTCGGCGACGAACACGTCAACCGCCGGGTTACCGGTCTCGCGGGCGATCTGCGCCGCGGCCGCCTCGGCCCGGCCGCGGTCCCGGCCGGTGATTCCGACCCGGGCTCCCTGGGCGGCGAGCCCGGCGGCGGTGGCCTTGCCGATGCCCACCGGTGCCGCCGTTGTACGAGCACTTTCCGCGCAAGGACGACCTCGTGCTGGCCTACCTCGACAAGGTCGACCAGGCCTGGTTCGGCCAGCTCCGCGCCGCCGCGCGGGACGCGGGCGAGGCCCCACGCGCCCAGCTGGTCGGGATGTTCGACGCCCTGAGTTCGGCCTGCCGACGCGAGGGCTACCACGGCTGCGCGTTCATCAACACCGCGGCCGAGTCCGGGGCCGGCACCGACGTGCACGCACGCACCGTCGAGCACAAGAACGTCGTCCGTGCCTGGGTCACCGACCTGGCCCGCCGCGCCCGCGCCGCCGACCCCGACCTACTCGCCCGGCAGCTGACCTTGCTGATCGACGGCGGCCTGTCCGGCGGCGTCCTCGACGCCGACCCCGCCACCCCACACGCTGCGAAGGCAGCCGCCCAGGTTCTCGTCGACACTGCCTGCCCACCCGACACACCCTAGGACCGACACCTTGCGTCGCTTGGCGAACAGCCTCCACCAAAGTTGGGCGGGAATGGCTCTGCAATAACAACCGCACCAACGACAGGAGGGAGTGGGCGGGCCGAACACCAGCCGGTTGGTACGGAATACGCGTTCACGCCTCGGCGCCGGCAGCTGCTCGCGGACGCGGGTTCACCGAACATCGGTTGTTGCCGCCGCGTGGTCGTTGGCTATTGCTGGAGGACGCGGCGGCCGGTCAGACGGATCGGTGTGATCCGCACGAACTGGGTGCGCAGGCCGACCGCCCAGGGCTTGGGACCCTGCTCTCCCCACAGCTCCACGAGGGTGTCCGGGTCGTCGACGAGCTCTGCGTCGCCGACGGCCACGACGCTCCACCCGCTCTGCAGGAACTCGTCGATGTCGTCGATCTCGAAGGCGACCCGGCTGTGGCGCATCGCGTTGGCCAGTGCGCTGTCGGCGGCAGTCCGAAAGACGATGCTGCGCTGGTGGATGACGTAATTGACGGGGAGCACCTGTACACCGTCCGGGCCGTTGAAGCCCACCCGTCCCACGGATTTGGCGGCTAGGAGCTCTCGGCACTCCTCGGGCGGCAGGTGCTGGAAGAGCGCCGGCTCGAACCATCGGTTGCTGCTGTCGTCGCTGCTCATCTCTCAGATGTACCGCGGTCCCTCCTGTCGGCGGACCGGCCGTAGGTCCCGAAACGGTGGGCCGAACGCAGTCCCTTCTATGCAGCGAACGGCCACGCAGAATGGAGCGCGCGTGCATCCGCTACTGCCGCCGGGCGGCTGGCCATCCGACTTCGGCCGAGCGGGCCTGCCGGTGCCAGCGTGCCGCAGATCTTCGCCCCCGCAGGCCGCCTTCATGTGCGACGACGCCACCGCGGCGATCATCGGTTTGAGCCGCATCATGACCCTGTTCACCCACATCGCGACCCTTGCCCGCCGTGCGCCGGCGCGCCGCAGCCTGCTGGTCAGCCACGTGCTGTACCGCGACGTGTCGCGGCAGGGGAACACGGTTGAGGACTTCATCCTCGAGAGCCCTGCGGCGAAAGTCCCGTCGAGGCTGAGGAACGCGCACCTGCCTGAGCGCTGCCCCGAACGACAAGAGTGGCACCGCCTACGATTGCGCCGGCGGGTACGACGAGGAGGCAGTCATGATGCTGGTACGCGAAGTGATGACGTCACCGGCCATCACCGTGACTCCATACACCACGGCACGCGAAGCCCTGCGGCTGCTGGGCGAGTGCCAGATCACCGCCCTGCCGGTCGTAGACGACGACGGCATCGTGGTCGGGGTGGTGAGCGAGGCGGACCTGCTCGCCCTGGTCCCGGACGGCCTGCAGTCAGATCCGATGCTGGCCGGCGTCCCGGCGACCCGCCGGGTCCGCGAGCTAATGACCCACCCCGCGGTCACTGTGGGCGCCGACAGCGAGGTCACCGAGGCTGTCAAGCTGATGAGATCGACCGTGATGAAGAGCCTGCCGGTGGTGCTGAACGGCCGGATCGTCGGCGTGGTCAGCCGCAGCGTCCTGGTCCGCGTGCTAACGCATACCGACGACCGGATCCGCTACGAGGTCACCGGCCTAGTCCGCGCTGAGGGCGTCAACTGGCTGGTCGACGTCACGAACGGCGTGGTCACCATCAACGGGCCCGTCACCGACCGGCAGCGGCGAGACGCCGAGGCCATCGCCCGATCGGTCACCGGCGTCGTCGACGTCCGGATCCCCTGGTAATTTATCCACCGCGGTGGCAGCGGCAGCTCACAAAACCTGTCGGGAAGCGCCGAGCCGAGGACATCAAGCACGAAACACCGGACGCGCTTGTCGGCGGCCGCCTCGATCCAGTCGTAGAGCGGCGGGTCGTCGAGGGACGGCCGAGCGAGCACGTCTGCAAGGCAGCGCTCGACGCACCACTGGTCGTCCGCGGCCGCCACGGCCACGGCGTCGTGGTCCGCCGGTTACGCACATCGCCGGCGAGACGCCGTCCTACTTCCACCAGCGTGCCTGGGAGGTGCACGGCGAGGCCGCTTGAACGACGAGCCGGACCTGCTCGATCAACTCACTCACGCCGATGGTGCCCGGCCCGAGCCGGTCACAGATCGCCTGCAGGGCCTCGGGATCGGTGCAGGTGGCGAACCCGTTGGACAGCGGGGGAAACCCTCAGGTTGGGAATGTGACGAAGGCCCTTCGATCGACCTGACTTTGGTCCCTCGGATCAGGCCATTTCTCCCTGCCGTCGCGGCAGGCGTCCCCGCATGATTCCAGTAAGGCCACTATTCCTGTCGGCGCTCCACCTTGTCCCGGAGGCAATCCTATGCAACGAAGAACGCTTGATATCTTGTTCAGCGTGGGTGGGCTGGTGCTTGCCGCCCTGCTTCTCGTGATCGGCATCGTTTTCACCAACAACGCGAACTTCGCGAACGATTACGTGACCAACCAGCTGAGCCAGCAGAACATCACGTTCAAGAACGCCGACACCCTGACCGACGAGGAGAAGCAGTCCGAATGCGTCGTCGAGAACGCCGGGCAGAAGTTGACCAAGGGCAAGCAGGCTGAGTGCTATGCCAACGACTTCATCGGCCTGCACCTGAAGTCGACCGCCAACGGCGCGACCTACGCCGAGCTCGGCGGGCCGCAGGCCGAGCTCCGCACGAAGGTCGCCGACGCCGAGAAGGCCAACGATCCGAATCTCGGCAACCTGCAGAAGCAACTCGAAGAAATCACCGCCCAGCGTGACACCGTCTTCAAAGGCGAGACGCTGCGTGGCCTGCTGCTCACCTCCTACGGATTCAGCGAATTCGGCACCAAGGCGGGCCAGGCCGCCGTGGTCGCCTTCATCGGCGCCGGAGTGCTGGCGCTGCTGGCGATCGCCGGGTTCGTCCACGCCTTCGTGACCCCCAGAAGCAAGACCTTCGCAGCACCGCAGTCCGACTGAACCCCGCCACGACCGGCCACCCGGCAGGCATCGCGGTACTCCGGTACTTCGTGTCTGCCGGCACCGGGCCGTCCGCGGCCTGGGCCTGCAGTCCGGAACGCGCCGTGGCCCGCGCGAACAGGTAGCGCGACGGGCCTTCGTGCCCGGCCTGACTTGACAGCGGTGGTGGATCGAAGGCTCGGCCGCACTCGAGTACAGCACCCGGCGTCCGCACCAGGCCCTGGCATGGCCACCCCTGCCTCGCGGTTCCATCCGGTGCCCGAGGCCGAGCATGCGCTGCTGCCGCTGTGGCTGCCACCGGACCTGCGGCCCCTCGACGAGGCCGTGGCCGACGCTATGGCCGCCGATCCAGTGTGCGAGGGTCGGCCGGCTGCGGCCCCAAGCGTGGATGGGGTTGATGCGGTCGAGGTGGATCGGATGGTGCCGGTGAGCGGGAACCTGGCGGTGCGCCCGCAGCAGTTCTGGCTCGGCCCGGCCCGGCCCGGTCAGACCGTGACGCTGTGGAATCGATACAACCCCGTGCACCTGAGCATCGACGGGGTGCGGATCAAGACGCTGCCGTCGCGATTCTCGGTGGTGGACCTGGCCCGGCTGCGCCGCGGCGACGCCCGCCCGGCCGGCCCACCGCCGGCGCCACTGGCACCACCCGGTCCTGGTGTCCTGGCAGGTGGGGCGGTGGTCGAGCTGGACCGCACAGTCAACGCCTGCGGCTGGTCTCACTGGCCGGCAACTGCCCGGTCGGGTTTCTGCTGGACTGGCAGAGGGTCACCCTGCGGGTGGAGGAACACCTCGTGCACGTGGTCGCCGACGGCCGGCTGTGGCGCACCCTGGCCTCACCCATCGGACCCGAGACCCGCGGCCGCCTGCGCGGTGCGCAGGTCGCCTGGCCACCACCTGAGCTCCCCGACGGACCGATCCGGGGTGCATGCAGCCGGTGTCGTCGCGCGGCGCGCTCCAGGTCTGCGCCAACGCTTGCACGACGGTCTGCCGCACGCCGGCCAGACCGTCACCCCCGAGGTCGACGACACCCGCTTCCGCATCCTCGACCAGCACCAGAGCATGCTGGCCGCGGTGCCCCGCACCAACACCGAGGAGGTGACCCGCTACAAGGCCACACGGCCACACGGCCTAGGAAGTGTCAAGGATCATCTGAAGCCAAACCGTCAAACCCTCATCTAAACCTCACGCACGGGACGACCTACGCACGGATGCCCAACCACCACTGTCCGACACAGGTCGGTCCGTCGGGTGATGCGCGACCGCTGTCCGCACTCCGAACTCGGCGTTCAGACCGATCGGTGGTAGGAGCGGATGTTCCACACGAGCCCGGACCAGGCAGAGCATCAGGGACGGCTATGCCCAGCCCGACCACGGTTGTCGGGCTGGCCATATCGACGGCCCCGCTGCTTGACCGCCCCGCTGCTTGTCTACTCACTTCCGTTGGCGCCGGCGGCTACTGCGCGACCAGACCACCGTCGACTGGCAAGGCGTCGCCGGTCACGAAGGACGCGGCGTCGGAGCAAAGCCAGACCACGGCCTCGGCGATCTCTTCAGGCGTGCCCATCCGCCCGACCGGCTCCATCGCCACGAACTGCGCTTCGGCCTCGGCGGACCCGCCGATGAACCGCTCGATCATCGGGGTCCGGATGACTCCAGGGCAGACCGCGTTCACTCGGATGCCGTCCTCGGCGTACTCGAGCGCGGCCGTCTTGGTCAGCTGGATCACGCCGCCCTTGGACGCGTTGTAGGCGGGGATGTTCGGGAACCCCACCAGACCAGCTACCGAGGCGGTGTTGACGATCGATCCCTTGTGCTGCTTCAGCATCAGGGGGATCTCATACTTCATGCACAGCCAAACGCCCTTGAGGTTGACGGTCAGGACCCGATCCCAGTTCTCCTCGGTGCACTCGGCCGTCGGCGCCTGAGCACCCTCGATACCGGCGTTGTTGAAGGCGCAGTCGAGCCGACCGTAGTGCGCTTCGACCTCCCCGATGATCCTCTGTACGTCCGCCGCGGCGGCGACGTCGCCTCGGACGAACAAGCCTTTCCCACCGGCCTCCTCGATCAGACGCAGCGTTTCGTTGCCGCCCTCGTCGACCACGTCGGTCACGACGACGTCCGCGCCTTCCCGCGCAAGCGCCAGTGCACTGGCGCGGCCGATCCCGGATCCACCACCTGTGACCAGGACCACCTTTCCTTCCAGCGTTCCACTCATGGCTCGCCTCCTCTCCTCGCCGGCGCTCCCACGAGCGACCTTGCAGTTCCAGGTAACCACCGGAAGAACCGACGAATAGAGCCATTGTCCCCGATGCTCCCGGGACCTTCGGTCCCGACGCCCCGCCCACTCGGCGGCATCCGGGAGAAGTACAACACCCGGAGAAGTGGCCGCATCGGGAGCTAGGCAAGGCCACCCCTGTCGCCGGAGGTCCGGCCGCCCTCGCCGCGTCAGCCTGCGACGATCCTTGCCGGGGTACGGCCCATGAGGACCAACGCGCGGGAATGTCCCGCTAAGCAGGGTCCCCCACCAGGAGAGGAGCACCGCTGACACCCCCTCCTTCCACGGCGCACCCGGTCCTCGGCCAGCCAGTACCGAGACCACGACTTCGTCGGGGTTTGAGTAATACCGGGGAAATTTCCAACGGATTTGCCTGACCTGCGCTAACGCGGGCGTCCCGCCCGGAGATCACCGTCGGTCGAGATGTTCAGGGGGTATCGAGGGCGGCGCGGGCGGCTTTGCGGTCGTCGACGACGTAGATGTCCTGGCTCCATTGGCCGGGCCAGGCGACCAGGACGAGGTCCCTGCCGGTGGCCCTGTCGAGCAGGTCCCGTTTCTCCGAGACGGTCTTGGCCTGCGATACAACGCCGTCGGCGCCGACACAGATCAGGGTGACCGTGCGGGCGTGCCACGGCAGCCGGGTGGCGTGGCTCGCGCTGCGTAACCCGGCGGTGATGAAGGCGGCGAACCTCGGCATGCCGCAGCACCCTACGCCCCGCAGACCATCGCGTCACGAGCGTGTCAGTGTCGAAGGTGGCTGGGTTTCAGGTAGTACCGAGTGCCTGACCAGCGACGCGGCCCAAGGCCCAGACCGACGCAGCCCAGCGGATCCGTACGGCCGGTCCGCGGCTTGCTCGCAGCCGTCGGATCTGTCGGCAACCCTGAACTGCCCCGGAGGCCGCACGGCGGTCGTGCCAGCGGCCAGCGGGCATACGACGACAGCTCGCTCACCGCGCGCACCATCCGCTCCCTACTGCGGAGGGACCTTGTTTCGCCGCGCCTGATCGCAACTTCGCGCGGCATAGCCGATGCTGAGTGCAGCACCCCACCACCAGGAGAACCAGCAATGGTCCAGCGCACCGAGATCCGGCTCATCGACGACCTGGACGGCAAGGAGATCCCCACAGGCAAAGGTGAAACCGTCCCCTTCGGGCTCGACGGCACGTCGTACGAGATTGACCTGGGAGCAAAGAACGCGGCCGCACTCCGCAGGACGCTCGTGGCGTACGTCGCCGCGGCGCGGCCGGTGAAGCCACCGCGTGGTGCCCGCCGGCGACGGGCTACAGATCCGGATGCTCGCCAGATCAAAGCCTGGGCACGCGAGAACGGATACGAGGTCGCCGACCGTGGCCGTGTTCCCGGCCACATCCGGGACGCATACCACACCGCACACTGACCCAGGCGAAGCAGAAGCAGCAGCGGACGCTGCTGCACAACGCGTACGGCCTCTCCCTGGTTACTGGCACCCCTTGTTGGTCGAGCAGCGGGCGTACCCGATCAGGATCGCGGCCATGCCACGGATCGTAACGGATAGCCCCCGCTCACCGGACAAATCAGCGGACACCCTATGTGAGACATCCTGTGGCGCTCGTCAACCGCGTTCTTGCGCCAAGCCGAACGGTGTCCGTTGAGGGATCCCCTTACGGACGTCCACGAGGTGGGGTCGACGTCCATCTCGATCGAGAGAACGCGCACGCTCCGCGGCTGATCCGGGCAAGGCTCAGCGACGACCGGATTCCAAGGGATCCGGCGGAGTAGAGCCTGACTGAGGAGGCGGATCGTCGGCTTGTGGTGGTCACCGGGGCCTCTGCTGGGATCGACCCTGAGCTGGCTTCGTTGGTCGCACGAGACGGCTTCGAGGTGCTGCTGGTCGCTCTACGCGCGCAGCTTCTCGGGTCGTTACGCAGGGTGCACCGACCTCGAAGTGGCTGCCCGTACCGTGCCGGCAGACTGTCCACCGACGCCGGCGTCGACAAGGTCTTGATCGCGTTGTCGGGCCTGCGTGTGGACGGGCTGATCAACAACGCGGCGATCGGCGGGTTTGCATGCTTCGCTGTGGGCCGTCCGTTGGAGCAGGGCTTCGCGGTGATCCGGCTCAACGTCGCGGCCCTTACGCGGCAGGATCGCCCGCCCCTCTTTTGAGACGATCCTAGGCCCGCGCCCTCGGCTCGGGCGGGACCGAAAGCCACCTCGGCGACGCGACCCCGCACGGTGCGTCAGGGGACCTTTGGCCCTACCTGCCTGCTCGGGGCGCGCATAACTCTGGCTGTGTGGGGTGGCGTATCCGGTCGCTGCGCTCCCGCGGTGCCCGGCCGCCCTAATCGAGTCGCCTCCGAGGAGGTGAACAGAGTTGTTCACGCGGACTACTCAGAGCCAGGTTCCTCGTGCCCCGGCGACAAGTGCGCGGCACGCCACCCGCACTGTGGTCGCGGCACTCGGCCTGGTGACCGCGTTCGCGGGGCTGGAGCACGGGGTGGGGGAACTGACACAGCCCAGCACCGATCCTGGGTCGCTGTTCATCGAGTCGTGGCCACACGTGGCGGCGTTCGAGCCGCTAGGCGGTGAGCCGGCGATGACCCTGATCCCGGATCTGCGAGTCTCCGGGGTGGTCACCATCCTCTTCTCCCTGGCGTTGGGATGGTGGGCGGTGCGGGCGCGGGCGCGCCGACGAGACGGGTGGCTGCTGCTCGGCCTGTCAGTGGTTCTGCTGCTCGTCGGTGGCGGGTTCGGCCCGCCGCTGCTCGGTCTGTTGCTCGGGTACGCCATGCTGCGCGCCGTCCCCTCCCGGCCGCTGGCGCGTCCGCCAGGCACGGCGCGGAGGGCGCTCGGACGCAGATGGCGACAGTTGCTGGTGCTCACCGTGAGCAGCTTCCTTGCGCTGTTCCCCGGCATGGTCCTGCTCCGTTGGTGGACTGGGATCGACGGCTCGTGGCTCCCTGCGCTGCTCACCCCGGCCGCCTTCACCGCGCTTGTTCTCACCCTGGTGGCCGCCCTGGCCCACGACCGGACTGCGGGTACCAGCCCAGAAGTCGAAAGGTAGGACCTCATGCGCCTGCTCGTTGCTCACGCCAGCAAGCACGGTGCCACTGCCGGCATCGCCGCACGCATCGCTGAGAAGCTCACCGCCTCCGGACACGACGTCACCGTCCGCCCGGTCACCGATGCCGGGGACCCCGCCGGGTTCGGCGCGGTCATTGTCGGCAGCGCCACCTATATGGGCCACTGGCTCAAGGACGCCAAGGCCTACATACGAGAGCACCAGGAATCCCTGGCCACCCGTCCGGTGTGGCTCTTCAGCAGCGGTCCTATCGGGGAGGCGAAAGTAGACAAGGAGGGCAAGGACCTGCGAGAGGCAACCGCCCCGCAGGAACTTCCTAAGCTACTGGCGTCGGTGCATCCACGGGAGCACCGGGTCTTCTTCGGTGCCCTCGACCCAAAGCACCTCACCCTTCCCGAACGGGCTCTGCGCAAGCTGCCAGCCAGCCGGGAGCTGTTCCCCGAAGGCGACTTCCGCGACTGGGAGGACATCGACGCATGGGCCGCTCATGTCGCGGCCGAGTTGGAACAACACAACCCGCTATGAGGCCAACGCCGAGACGGGGCTTAACCAGCAACCGAACGGTGAACGGCGTTAGTGGGTCCGGTCGGGCGGAGTTATCGCCGTCCACCCGTTCCGATGTGGGCTCTTGGTCGGGTTACTCGAAGACGCGGTTGACGACGGCGGCCCGTTCGGCACTGCCTGCGCGGAAGTACCGTGCGGCGGTCTCGACGGAGGTCTGGCCGAGGAGTGCTTGGACCTGGGCGGGGTCGGCGCCGCCTTGGCGGAGACGGTGGCGTAGGTGTGGCGGAGCCGGTGTGGCCGTAGCCCGGGTATTCCGGCGTCGTCGCCGACGGCCAGGACGACCTGGGTGATGCCGGAGATGGTGAGCCGGCCGCGCTGCCCAGTCCACATCGGCCCGTCGTGGGTGCCGCGCTCGCCCAGCCAGGCGGCCAGGTGCTCGCGGGCGACTGGCGGCAGCGGGACCGTCCGCACCTCGTCGCCCTTGCCGAGCAGCCGGATATGACCGGTCCGGGCGGTCAGAGTGACGTCCTGTGCGTCCAGCCGCTCGCACTCCTCGACCCGGGCTCCGGCGTACAGCAGCACGGCGACGATCGCCCGGTCACGGACGCCACGGCGGGCGGCGGCACGCTCCAACCGGGCCCTGCTCGGCCTTGGTGAACGCGTCCGGCTCGCCGGGCTTGGGCACCCGGGCCCGCTTCACCGCGATGCGCAGCCCGGCCTGGGTGTACATCAGGGTGAACAGCAGGGTGACGGCGGCCAACGCCTGGTTGATCGAGGCGGGCGCGGCCTTGCCGATCATCAGGTCCTTGCGCCAGGCGGTCACCGCGGCCTCGGCCCCGACCACGTCCCCGAAGGCGTCGCCGTGGTCAGGGTGCCCAGCCAGGTGACGTACGCGGTGGTCTGCCGCTTGTAGGGGTGTTGGTAACGGTGCTGTCACCAGCCGCAATCGGCATTGGCGGTAAGGGCTCCGCACTCCTGGAAGTCGCGGAATGATCGGCTGTCATGGAGATGCCGGAGGACGAGCTGACGAGCTGGTCGAGTTCTGGACCCTGCTGGATGAGGACCGCGTCCTGCTGGCCGGCAAGCGCGGAGCGACGGCGCTCGGGTGCGCGCTGCTTCTGAAGTACTACAGCCGGCACAGCCGCTTCCCTCGCAGCGGGGCGGATCTGCCGGAGCAGGTGATCGGATTCGTTGCCCGGCAGGTCGGTGTCGAGGCCGCTGCGCTGGCCTCGTACGAGTGGTCGGGTCGCACAGTGGAGTATCACCGCGCCGAGATCCGGGAGCATCTCGGTTTCCGCCTGGCCTGGGTTGCCGATCAGGAACGGCTGACGTCGTGGCTGGCCACGAGTGTTGCGCGTGCTGAGCGGCGGGCGGATAGCGTCCGCGAGGAGCTGCTGACCCAATTTCGTCGGGAGCGGGTCGAGGCGCCGACGCCCGGGCGGGTGCTGCGGATGGCGCGGTCGGCGTTGCGGACCGCGGAGCAGACCTGGACCGCCCGGATCACCGAGCGGCTGCACGAGCCCACCCGCAGCCGCTTGCTTGCCCTGATCGCGGTCGCCCCCGACGAGAGCGATGACGCATCGGAGGACGGCGAGAGTGCGGCGTCTTCGACGGTGCTGGGGATGATCAAGTCCGAGCCGGGCAACATCAGCCTGGAGTCGATGATGGCCGAGATCGGCAAGCTAGAAGCGGTCCGTGCGATCGCCCTCCCGCCGGACCTGTTCGCCGACGTGGCTCCCCGGGTGATGCAGGGGTGGCGGGCCAGGGCCGCCGTGGAAGCGCCCTCGCACCTGCGACGACATCCGGAACCGTTGACAGTGACGTTGCTGGCCGCGCTGCTGCATCGGCGTGAACTGGAGATCACCGACACGTTGGTGGAGCTGCTGATCGCGACGGTGCACCGGATCGGCGCTCGTGCCGAACGACGGGTCACCAACGAGCTGATCAACGCGTTCAAAAAGGTGACGGGCAAGGAGAACATCCTCTTCCAGGTTGCCGACGCCGCCCTGCAACGACCTGATGATGCGGTCCGGGACGTGGTCTTTCCCGCTGTCGCCGGCGGTGAGGCGACGCTGCGCGAGCTGGTGCAGGAGTTCAAGACGAAGGGACCGGTGTACCGGCGCACCCTGCAGACCACGCTGCGAGCCTCCTACACCGGCCACTACCGGCGCGGGCTGGTCGCGCTGCTGGAGGTGTTGGAGTTCCGCAGCAACAACACCGCGCACCGCCCGGTGATCGAGGCGTTGGCGCTGATCCGCCGATACGCCACGGCAGGGAACCTGACCTACTACCCGCTCGGCGAGCACGTCCCAACTCACCGCGCCACCACTGGCGACTGGTCGAGCCTGATCTACCGTACGGACACCCGGGGCCGGGACCGGGTCCACTCGGATGGTGTACGAGGTCGCGACCTTCCAGGCGCTGCGCGAGCAGTGCGCTGCAAGGAGATCTGGATCGTCGGCGCCGACTCCTGGCGCAACCCCGAGCAGGACCTGCCGGCCGACTTCGACCAGCACCGGGCGGAGAACTACCGAGAGCTGCGCAAACCGTTGGACCCGACCGTGTTCATCGACGAGTTGCGCACCGAGATGGCCGCCGCATTGGAGCAGCTGGATTCGTCGTTACCGACTATGGACTGGTTGGAGGTCACCGGCCGGGCCGCCGGACCGATCACCTTGTCCAAGCACGAGGCGGCACCCGAGCCGGTGAGCCTGCGCCGCGTCAAGGCCGAGGTCGGCCGGCGCTGGGGGACCGTCGCGCTGATCGACGTGCTGAAGGAGACGGTGCTGCGCACCGGCTGCCTGAACCAGGTCAGCGCCGTCGCCGGCGGCGGCGCGCTGCCGGTCGAGGTGCTCGCCGAGCGGCTGATGCTGGCGATCTACGCCTACGGCACCAACACCGGCATCCGCGCGGTCGCGGCCGGCCGCGGGCACCAGCACAGTGAGGAGCAGCTGCGCTACGCCCGGCGCCGCTACCTGACCCGGGAGGCCGCCCAGCAGGTCGCCGTCGAGATCGCGAACGCCACCTTCGCTGCCCGCCAGCAGTCGCTGTGGGGTGCCGGGTCGACGGCGGTCGCCTCCGACTCCACCCACTTCCGCTCCTGGGACCAGAACATCTTCACCGACTGGCACTCCCGCTACGGCGGCTGCGGGATCTTGATCTACTGGCACGTCGAGCGCGGGTCGATGGTGGTGCACTCCCAACGCCTCCGGGCGTCGGCCTCCGAGGTGCACGCGATGGTCGAGGGCGCCATCCGGCACGGCACCAGCATGAGCGTGGAAGGCAACTACGTCGGCTCCCACGGCCACGAGATCGGCTTCGGCATCACCCGGCTGCTCGGGTTCGACCTGCTGCCCCGGATCAAGCAGATCAACAAGGTCCGCCTCTACCGGCCCGCGGCCGGGCAACCCGCGGCTGGGTCCGGCATTGACCCGGCCCATCCGGTGGGACCTGATCGCCCAGCAGTACGACCAGATGATCAAGTACGCCACCGCGATCCGCACCGGCACCGCCTCCACCGAAGCGATCCTGCGCCGCTTCACCCGCTCCGCGTCCCACCCGACCTACCAGGCGATGCTCGAGGTCGGCCACGCGCAACGGACCCTGTTCGTGGCCCGATACCTGCGCGACCGCGAGCTGCAACGAGAGATCACCGAGGGCCTGAACGTGGTCGAGGCGTTCAACCGGGCCAACGCGGTCCTGTACTACGGCAAGGGCGCCGAGATCGCTTCCACCGTGCCGATGATCAGGAGATGAGCGTGGCGTGCCTGCGGATCCTGCAAGCCGCGCTGGTCTACATCAACACCCTGCTGCTGCAAGACGTTCTCGGCGGAGAGCAGTGGGCCAACCTGCTGACCGACCACGATCGGCGCGGCCTGACTCCCCTGTTCTGGCAGCACATCCTGCCCTACGGCGAAGTCAAGCTCGACATGACCACCCGCCTGGACATTCGCGCCGACCCTCCGATCGGCCGCCCGTAAGGGGATCCCCCAACGGAACACCAGCCGGACGTGAAGGCGGACACTGGTCGGAGTGTTCCGTAAGAGAGTTCCGGGTTCTGTTCCGGTGATAGCCCCCCACCTTCGACGCGATGGGCGGCCCTTCGTACAACGACGGCGACAACGAGATCACTGGCATCCACGTATCCGACGGGGACCCCACGACCGCCGGGATCCTCGGAGCCAAGATCCCCCACCCCACGAGCTCGACATGGCGGACCTTCTGGACCCAGCAGCACGGTGACAACATCACCTGGGAGGTCAACTGGACCGGCGCCTCGCAGCACTGACCGGACTGGTCAGCGGTTGATACGTGTGGTGCTTACCGCGAGGCAAGCACCACACGTGTTTCCCGTCCGGTGGGAATCGCCGCTTGGCAGGCGGCATCCAAGGCGATCGGTCGATCTGTCGCCCGGAGGCATGGCGACGACGGTATGACGCTGGATCAGTTCACCTGTCCGTGGGCTCGAGGCCGAGCGCCCGAGGTCAGGGTGCGCTTGGTCGAGCGGAGTACGAAGTGCCCAGCCACCGCGATGACTACGCCGGAAGCCACGACCAGCCAGACCTGCCCGCCGACATCCAACACGACGATCACCGTGAAGGCGTCGAACAGCGCCACCAGCGTGAAACCGACGCGGTCGAGGTAGGTGCTCCCCGGCCGCGCCGAGCCCTCCGGCCGCAGCCGCCGGGCACCTACCGCTAGCCCGACCATCACCCAAGCCAGGACCACGAACGCCGCGAACAGCAGCCGCTCCTCGGCGCCGAGCTCGGCCCAGGTAACGGCGACGGCGAGCAGAAGGAAAGCCGCCATGCCGGCGAGCGAGGACAAATAGAGGTAGAACCACCGGCCTTGCCGCAGCGCAACCACGCCCGATCCGAATGCGATCAAGCCCGCCAGAGCGTGCAGGGTGATGAAAACGGCGTGTGCCATGACAACGCTCCCCTGAGCCGCGATCCTCCACTGTGGAAGGTCCGCTTCCAGCGTTGACCTGTCACAGTGGAATGTCAACGCCGAGCAGGAATGGCAGCTCGTCGAACCAGGCCAGCACGGCCTGCTCGTGACCGATCCCGTACCGCAGCGTGGCGAGCCGACGAGCTGCGCCCGGCATCTCCGCAAGAACCTTCTCGTTCGCCCGGTATTGAGCCAGCCGCTCGGCATGCCGGCCACGCTGCTCGGCGATGATCTCGCGCAGTCGCTCCGCGGGAATGTGGTCGGCGAACTGGATGAGCAGCAGCAACGGCACGCGGACCTGCTCAGGTGCCGGGTCGGCGGTCACCCACGTCGCGAACGCCGCCCGGCCCGCGTCGGTGATCGCGTACGGCTTGCGGTCGCGCGCACCCGTCACGCCAACGTCCACCAGGCCGTCCTCGGCCATCCGCGCCAACTCCCGGTAAACCTGACTCTGCGTCAACGTCCAGAACTGACCGATTCGCTGCTGTGCGGCGGCAACCAGGTCCCAGCCGCTCATCGGGCCGTCATGCAGCAAACCGAGCAGCGCCGCCTGCGTCGCATTGCGCACCACGGACATGCCCTGTCCTCTCACCGACTCCTGCCGACGCCCATCGTGTCAGGTCATTCAGCCGGCCAGCGGTTGCCGCTCTCGCCCACCAGCCATGATTTCGCTGGCGAGTCACTGCTCGAGTTCGGCGCGCTCGCGCTACAGATCTGGCACAGACCGCCTGGTCGAACAAGGCGACCACCTCATCGAGCAGGTCGACCGCGGACTGCGCCACCAGGGTCAGCAGGATCGGATGACGCCGCTCGGGCTCGGGGCGTTCCAGCGCCTGGTTGGTGGAGCGCCGCCCCACCCGGGCCAAGAACCGGCGCCGCTCGGCCGCCAGCACCGACAGGTCCAGTAGGTGCGCGTCCATCCCGCGCAGGTACAGCAGCTTCTCGATTGCCGTCTTCACCGCGTTCGCCGACGCCTCCACCGCCCGCCGCAGTAGCCACGCCACCCGGGTCATTCCCAAGTCGGCGTCGTACACCAGCAGCCGATCCAGCTCCGCGATCAACTCGGCAGTGAACGGATGCTCCAGCTTCTCAAAGGTCAGCGCGTCGGCAGCGGTCCTCGCCGAGGCGACCATCTTGGCCAGGATCGTCACGCCCGGGCGGATCGTCTTGGCCGAGATCAGATACTCCTGCGCCAGGGTGAACAACAGCGTCGGCGAATCATGCTCCATCGCCCGGTCGGTCAGGAACTGCTCCAGCTCCTTCATCGCCTCGCTACCGGCCGGGGCCGGCTTCCACCGCAGGTACTCGGCCACTAGCCGCAGATGATCCGACCGGGTCTGCACGCGGCCCACCGACAAACCCGCCGTCTTCGCCGAAGCCTTCCGGGTGCTCCGCCCTGGCGGCCGGCTCGGCATCTCCGACGTCGTCGCCGAAGACCACCTCACGCCCGCCGCCCGGGCCGCCCGCGGCAGCCACGTCGGCTGTGTCGCGGGGTGCCTGGCCATCACCGAGTACCGCGACCACCTCACCACGGCCGGCTTCACCGACATCGAACTCACACCCACCCACCAGGTCACCGACGGTGTCCATTCAGCGATCGTGCGCGCAAGCCGGCCCGCGCGGTGAGCTACCCGCGCCACACGATCAGCGTCCGCGCCGTCAACGCCATCCGAGTCAGGCTGGCGGCGACCGCGACCACCATCAGCCACACCAGAGCCGGTGCAGCCAGCACAACAACGGCCACCACGGCCGTGTCGAGCAGCAAGAGCCAGATCGCGCCGACCCTGGCCAATCCGGCCCGCCCGTAGCTGTCGCGGCTGGTCGCCGCCAGGGCGAGAACCGCGACCACGGCGAGCAGGCCGAGTCCGAGTGCGACGGCCGCGAGCGTTGGCATCGGCCAGGTCCAGGCCCGCGCGAGGATCAGCGACGGCCCCCAGCACGCCGCGAGCACCGGCCCGGTCATCAGCAGGCCGAGCGCGGCGCGGCGGCCGGGTGAGTGCCGGACGAACGCGGCGACGATCTCACCCGGGCGGCCGAACTCCTCGATGGCGGCTGCCGCGGCGGCTGACGGATCAAGGCCGTCGGCGAGGTGATGCTCAAACGTCGCGGCCAGGCCGTCGGCGAGTTCGTCGACCGCGTCGCTGGGCAACTGCCGGGCGAGCTCGGCCAGGTGCTGCTCGATCAGTGCGTGGCTGGCCATGGGTCCGGCTCCAGCAGCGAGGTGACGGCGGCGGCGAACTCGCGCCAGTTCGTGCGCTCGTCGGCCAACCTCTGGCGACCCATCGGGGTCACCTGATAGGTCCGCCGCTTGCGGCCTTCGACGACCGACCACTCACCGGCGATCAGCCCGGCGCGCTCGAGGCGGTGCAGTGCGGGATACACCGTGCCGGTCGGCAGGTCGAAGCGGCCATCGCTGCCGGCCTTCAACGCCTCCTTCACCGCATAGCCGTGCAGCGGACCGCCTGCATCGTCGCGAGCAGCAGCACATCCAGGTGGCCCTTCAGCGTCTGTGCGTCCCTCATAGGTAGTTATGCTACCTTCAATCCATAGGTAGTAATGCTAGCTATGGAGGCTGGGTTATGAACGGACCGCCGGCGGTCCTCGCGGAGGGCCTGGTCAAGCGGTTCGGTGCCGTGCAGGCACTGGCCGGTGTCGATCTGGAGGTTCCGGCCGGGGCTGTGGTCGGGTTACTCGGCCCGAACGGGGCGGGCAAGACGACCGTGGTGCGGATCCTGGCGACGCTGCTGAGGCCGGACGCCGGCACAGCGCGGGTCGCGGGCTTGGACGTGGTCCGGAAGGGCGCCGCGGTGCGGCGGGTGGTGGGCCTGTCCGGGCAGTACGCCGCGGTGGATGGCTACCTGACCGGGCGGGAGAACCTGCGCATGATCGGCCGGCTCGCCGGCCTTCGAGTTACGCCGGCCCGGCGCCGGGCCGACGAACTGCTGGAGTCGTTCGAACTGGCCGTGGCGGCCGATCGCACGGTGCGCACCTACTCGGCGGGATGCGGCGCCGACTCGATGTCGCCGCCAGCCTGGTCACCGCGCCCGCCGTGTTGTTCCTCGACGAGCCGACCACCGGACTCGATCCACGCGGCCGGATCGGGCTCTGGCGCCTGCTCGGCGAACTCAAAGACCAGGGCACCAGCCTGCTGCTCACCACCCAGTACCTCGAGGAAGCCGACCGGCTGGCCGACCGGATCGTCGTCATGGACACCGGTCGGGTCATCGCGGCCGGCACCGCGACCGAAGAGCCGCCTGGGCGGCGACCGACTCGAGCTGCAAGCCAACCCCGGTGACGATCCCACGGCCCTGGCCGCTGCCTTGCGCGGCCTCGGCTCCGGGCCACCGATCGTCGACACCGAACTCGGCCGGGTCGTGCTGACCGTCAACGACGGCTCCTCGGTGCTGCCCGAGGTCGCGGCCAGGCCCGCCACCAACAACCTGCGGATCGCCGACCTGGCGCTGCGCCGCCCGACCCTCGACGACGTGTTTTTGTCCCTCACCGGCCAGCCACCCCAGGCACCGACACTGGCGCTGGCCGGCTCCAACGCAGCCGGGAGGACGACATGACCACGGTTGACTACATGAGCCCGCGCGTGCGGCTGATCGCCAACGTGGCCACGATCAGCGGACGGAACCTGCACCGCCTCGTCCGGGTCCCCACGCTGATCGCGTTCGCCACCGTGCAGCCGATCCTGTTCGTCGTGCTGTTCAACTACACCTGGGGCGGCGCGGTCCACCCACCTGGCGTTGACCGCTACATCGACTACGTGCTGCCCGGCATCTTCGTGCTCTCGATCGCTTTCGGCGCCTCACAAACCGGCGTCGCCGTCGCCGACGACCTGGCCACCGGCATGATCGGCCGATTCCGCGCCCTGCCCATGGCCCGCTCCGCCGTCCTGGCCGGCCGTTGCGCCGCGGACGCGATCCGCAATCTGTTCGTCGTCGGCCTCATGATCGGCGTCGGCACACTCATCGGGTTCCGGTTCCACGCCGGACCCGGCGCCGCGATCGCCGCCGTCGGACTGGCCGTCGCGATCGGGCTCGCATTCTCCTGGATCTTCGCGCTACTCGGCCTGTTCGTCCGCGACCCCGAAGCAGCCGGGATCGGTGGTCTGCTCGCCGTGATCCCACTGATCTTCGTCAGCTCCACTTTCGTGCCCGTGGCAACAATGCCCGGCTGGCTCCAGACCTTCGCCGACATCAACCCCATCACCATCACCGTCGACGCACTCCGAGCCCTCTGCCTAGGCGGCCCCACCGCCACCCACGTCTGGCAAGCCCTCGCATGGATCGGTGTCCTCCTAGTCGTCACCATCCCAGCCGCAACACTTCGCTACCGCCAGACCACAGCTACCTGACAGCCGGTCCGCCCAGACCCGCCCGCAACCGTGGGCGAGTTCGGTAAAAGCCCCACCGGAAGCTCCGAAGCTGCCGGACCGGATCCTCATCGTCCGAGAACTGGCCCGGCGCGACGGGTTCCTGGAAGACGGCGGCGGCTGGTGAGGGATGGAATCTGCCACCAGAGTGCGGATCGGCCTGGTTGACGGTGTGTCGTACCGGTACTGCCACGCGTCCTTGACAACATGTGAGTTGACTCGAAAGCTGAGCGCGCCCACCGCGCGTCGTGTTCACCTGCCACCCCGGGTCGTGTCACGGTTAATCCGGTACCAGACGTGTCTCCAAAGTCGAATAGCGCTTCGAACCGCTCGCACGGGCGTGAAGTTCACCCCGCACACTCACGAAACAGGAGCGGCCCGGTAATGGCGCCGGTGACAATGGCACAACAGCTGAGCAGGGTCGTCCGCGGCGGCGCCGATGCACTGTCCGCGATGCGGCTCGCCTTGGACCCACGCTTCGCCGGTGATGTGATCACGTTCGACGCCGAACTGGCCGCAGGTACGTTCCGGCTCTGCGCGGTGACTGAGTGCCTGCGGCATGGAAGCTCGAACTCGTTGTGTCGGACCCACCTGGACCGGTGGCGTCGCAGAGGGCAGCAACAGCTCGAGCAGTTCCTCGCCGAGCCAGGGCCACCGACCAATCCCGAGCAGATCCTTCTCGACGGACTGCCTGACCAGCTGCGAATCGAGATCGCACTGGCCCTGCAACTGTCCGGCCGCTGCCGGGGCACGGCAGTTGGATCCGTACTGGGTTCGGCGACTCGTGGCCTGCTTGCGCCAGCATCAACCCGTCTCGCTGCTTGGCGCGCTGCCGAACAGCCTGCGGACCGAGCTCGAAACCTTCGCAAAACCGGCCAGAAGGTCCGCGGGACGCTGCGCTCGATCAGCACCACCCTGGAACAGTTCCTGCACCCGCCGAGCGCAGCCGACGAGTTCGAGCGCCTGCCGGTGATGGGCCTGGCCGCAGGCCCGAACGGCGTCGTGCGCTTCGACACGATCCCGCAACCGTGGCTGCGCAACCAGATCAAACGGTTCCTCCGCTGGCGGATCAGCACCGGCAAGAGCTACCACCAGATCAACCGCGACAGCGCCGCATTGCAACGCCTGGTCGACGCGTTCACCGCCCAAGCCGGGCCGGACGCCGGACCGGAACAGTTCAGCCGGGCCACGATCGAGTCCTACCTGGCCCTGCTCGTCGAGGAGGGCCTTGGACCGGCCAGCCGCGGCTACGACCTCAGCTCGGTCAAGACCTTCCTGCAGACAGTCCGGCAACAGGAGTGGCCACCGGCACTGCCACGCTCGGCCGATGTCTTCCCCGGCGACCGACCACGCCGGCCCGAGGCCGCGCCGCGGTCGCTGCCGGAGTTCGTGATGGCCCAGATCGAGGACCCTGCCGCGCAGGCCAAACTGGCCCAGCCCTACCGGCTGATCCTGCAGCTCCTGATCCGCACGGGACTGCGCATCAACGACGCTCTGAGGGTCGAGGTGGACTGCGTCGTTCGTGACGCCCAGCAGGCGCCCTACCTGCGCTACTACAACCACAAGATGCGCCGCGAGGCGTTCGTCCCGATCGACGACGAACTCGCCGCCGCGATCCGTGCACAACAAGACGCCGTCCTGGCCCAATGGCCGGACGCCACCTATCTCACGCCCGCGCCGAACTCACGCGACGGTCGCAAGGCCCGCAACACCACCGGCGGCTCTTTCGGGGCCATCACCGCCTGGCAGGAGGCCTGCGGGCTGCACGACGAACTCGGCCGGCCGTTCCGGTTCACCGCCCACCAACTGCGCCACACCTACGGCACCCGCCTCATCAACGCCGACGTCCCCCAAGAAGTCGTCCGTCGCCTCCTCGACCACGAATCACCCGAAATGACGGCCCGCTACGCACGCCTCAAAGACGACACCATCCGCTGGCACTGGGAACGCGCCCGCAAGATCAACATCCAAGGCGAAACGATCATCCTGGACGCCAACACCCCACTCAGCGACGCCGCCTGGATGAAAGAGAACCTCGGCCGAGCCACCATGGCGCTGCCCAACGGCTACCGCGGTCTCCCACTGCAACAGACCTGCCCCCACGCCAACGCCTGCCTCACCTGCCCGATGTTCATCACCACACCGGACTTCCTGGCCGAGCACCTCGCACAACTGCGCACCACCAAGGACCTGATCATCACCGCCCAAACCAAGGGCAACACCCGGCTCGCGGAGATGAACCAGCGCGTCGCCACGAACCTCGAAAACATCATCGACACCATCCAAGCCCCCGACAGCGCGGAGGCCGACGATGCGAGCTGACAACACCAGCCACCTCGCCGCGGCCACCCAGCAACGCAGCGAGCAAGCCCGCACACGAGCCGAGGCCGCCCTCACCCAGCTCATCGCCGCCCGACAGCTTCTCACCGTCGCCGGGCTGGCCCGCGCCGCCGGCGTCTCCCGCTTCCTGGCTCTACACCCAACCCGACCTACTCGAGCAACTCCAGCAACGATCCGCCGACAGAACCACCCACAGCACCACCATCACGCGGGCCTCCGACGCCTCCCTGCAACGCCGCCTCGAACTCGCCCATCAACGCATCAACCAGCAGCCGGCGAGATCACCAAACTGAACCACCCCGGGTTTGATGCGCACCTTCTTCGTTGGGAAGGTGGCATCTATGCCGAGCAAGTACGACGAGCAGACCAGGGCCAAGGCGGTCC
>NZ_SLWM01000038.1:0-43934 GCF_004342085.1 Kribbella orskensis | reverse complement strand
CCGTACCGGGACAAGTTCCCGGGGGTGCGGGTCCGGGCCGAGGTCGTGGCAGGCCGGCCGGCCGCGGTACTGGCGGAACGCAGTAGCGCCAGTTCACTGGTCGTGGTCGGCTCCCGCGGCCGCGGCGGCGTCACCGGTCTGTTGCTCGGCTCGGTCAGCCAACGGTTGCTGCACCACGCGAGCTGCCCGGTCGCCGTCGTACGGTCGACGAAGGAGGAGTGATCAGGCACCTGCTGACCGTCGCGGATGGGATGACCACGGATGTCGTCTGCGTGCCGGCGGAAATGCGCCACGGGGCTCCACAGTTGCCCAGCGACGCGGTGGGCCAGCGCTTCAGCCCGCTCCTTGCGCGCCGCTGACATGCTCGGCGAAGAACGCCAGGACTCGCTGCCAAGAATCCGATGCCGCAGCGGGATGGTAGTTGCGCCACTGGTCATTGAAGAAGGAGTGCTTGGCCCCCGGATAGACCTTCAAGTCGTGTGGGATACCGGCCGCCGTCAGCTCGGTCTCCAGCACCCCGGCAGCCTTGGTGGTGAAGTCCTTTCCCGGCCATGATCCAACGACCGGGCACAGGCGGCGGATCGCCTCGCGCGGCTTCGGTGCGGCACCGTAGAACGGCGCTATCGCACTCAGCCGGTGATCAGTACATGCCCAGGTCAAGACAATGGAACCGCCCAGGCAGAAACCGATGGCGCCGATCCGGGCGGCATCTACCTCGGGATGGTTGCCCAGGCGCCCGAGCGCGGCCTTCAGCGCCGGAACACCGTAGTGGTCGAGATTCCCGGCCATCGCGCCCACGAACATCCGCGCCATGCACACGGCGCGGTTGCGTCCCTCGAACAGGTCGACGCCGAGCGCGGCATACCCCTCCGCGGCGAACCGCCGGCAGATGTCGCGGATGTTGTCGTTGAGACCGAATGCCTCATGGATGACAACCACACCCGGATACGGTCCCGAGCCATCGGGAAGGACCAGAAAGGCAGTGTGGAACGTCTCCGTCCTCATCGCTCTGCCGCAGGCCTCATCGCTCGACGGTGTGGCATTCGTAGCGTTCGACGAGGTTGAAGGGGCCACCGTGGATGGATGCCTCGTTGCGCCAGGTCATGGTGTGCGCGTCGGCGATGTGCCACAGCAACCGGATGCGGACGGGTGAGTTGACCATGCTCTGGAAGGTGAGCAGGTCGCCGTCGATCCAGCCGCGCAGGATCTCGGCGTGCCCGTAGTTGTCGGCGACCGTGGCTCGATACTCCTGCGCGCTCGGGTCCCAGCCGGCCACCCAGTGCAGCTGCCAGTGGAGCACGAAGGTGCCGTCGGTGAGGAACTGGTCCTGCTGGTAGTTCCCGACGATCCACAGGCCGTCCTGGATCAGCTCGTGCCGGCCCTCGCCGACAGCCGTCATCCGTGGACTGCCCGGTCCCATGCCGCCCGGTTGGATCGTCCCGGTCCAGGTGACGTCGCGGTGGAAGCGAGCCAGGTCCCGCATCTCGGCCTCGGCTTCGATCGGCCGTGGTGCGGCGGTGATGACTGTGGTCATGGTGGTACTCCTCTACTTGTCACCCGTCACCAGGCGCGGACCCGACGGCCGGTGATTCGGGCCGGTGTGATCAGCACGTAGAGCTCCCGGTTGCCGCCGGCCCAGGGGTCGACGTCGACCGTCGTACCCAGTGCCGCGGTCTCGTCCTGATCGGCCTGGCGTGCGGTGCCGGAGATCAGGACGCTCCAGCCCTCGTGCATGCCCTCGTCGATCCGGTCCACCTCGAAGGCAACCGGCCCCTCGCCGTACCGTCCGATCGCGGTCGTCGCCGCGGTCCGGAAGACGATGTCACCGTGGTGGACGGTGAAGTTCACGGGTACGACGGTCAGCCGGCCGGAAACCTCGAAGGCGAGCCGGCCGATGCCGCCGGGCTCGATCAACGCCAGACATTCCTGCTCGCCCATGTCGGTCAGGACTGGGCGCAGGCCGGCGCGCCCGTGGCCCGGGGGGCGTTCGGGAATGGCGCCGAGTAGGTCGGACACAGTGGTGTCGAGTGCGTCGGCCAGCCGGATCAGCGCCCCTGCGGTCATGGCGACCGGCGCGTGCTCGACCCGGGCGAGGTAGCCGGGGTCCATCCGGGCTCGCGCGGCGAGCTCTTCGCGGGTCAGTCCGAGTGCGCCCCTGCGCCGGCGGACCCGCCGGCCCAGATCCCCGCCGCCGTTCGCCTGATCGTTCGTAGTCATCACCGGTGCCTCCAGTCGGACGACCTGTGTCTCCAGGGAACGCTCGTCGGCCGGTACCGGGCAGGGCCGGAGGCCACCAGAGGAAGGGGCTATCGGCCCTGCGACTGGAGTCGATCAGACCAGGTTCAGCTGGGGGAAGCGGTGCGACGCGTGTGCGGATCAGCTCGGCGGCGTCTGTCGGCGGGATGCCGGGATGTGGACGTCGATCGGCGCGAGGAAGAACGCCAGGCTGGATTCCCTGGACACGATTCATCCCTGGGTGATGTGTGGCTCAGTGGCTCTGGGCCTGCCTCATCTGATCGGCGGTGAGGATGTGGGCTCCTGTGCTCGGGATGACCACGGTCTCGGCACCGGTGTCGTCCCAGCGGACGAGATACGGCGGGGAGCCATCCGGGCCGTGAACCTCCACGATCAGGCCGTGCCGTTTGCGGTCGTCGAGGTGGGTGCCTTCGATCATCAGCCAATCGCCCGCTACTGCCTTCATGATCCCGCTCCTTCCGGTTTGCGGGCCCGCCGGCGGGCCCGAACTCAGCACAGCACCGGATCCGGGCGAGGAGCAGAGGCCAAGTTCCCCGGAGGAAGGACCGAAAGACCCCTCGCGCGACGAAGGTCCGTTGCCGGGGTGGACGGGACCTTGTGCCCTGGGGGACCTGGTGCCGTGCGGTGACGATCGTGATGTGCCCTGTCACTCGAGACGACCGAACGGGAGCGCAGGATGAGCGTGATGCTGGACCGGTTGCGCCGCTTCCGCCCGGTCGGTACGCCGGGAGGCGCGGGGCCGGTCGGCGTACCCGAGGACACCCGGACCGGTGTGCCGGCCGAGCTGGTCGGGATCTTCGGAGCCCTGGACGAGGTGATCGCGGAATGCCGGGAGATTCGCGAGCAGGCCGGGCGGGACGCTGCCGAGCTGGTCGATGCGGCGCAACGCGAGGCGGCCGGCCTGGTCGCCGAGGCCGGCGCCAGGGCCACGGCCGAGCGCGCCGAGACCGCGGCTGCGATCCAGGCCGGCGGTGAGGTCGCGGCCGAACAGACCCGGACCGCTGCGTCAGCTGAGGTGGACCTGCTGACCCGGCGCGGCCGGGAGCGGATGGACGAGCTGGTCGCGCTGATCCTGGAGCGGGTCCGTGACAACGCCGGCGCCGGGCGAGCCGGGGTGGTGTGATGAGTGCGGGCTGGGTGGCTGCGAGCGTCCGGGCCAAGGCGATGGCGCGCCGGCGCATCGGAGCCGGTGCGGCCCGAAGGATCGCGCTTGCCGCGGGCTTCACCGATGCGCTCGGTCTGCTCGCTGGCACTGCGTACACGACGGCATCGGTGCCGGGTACGTCCTTGTCAGAGGCGGAGCGGTTGGTCTCGGCAGCGGAGTTATGGCAGTTGCGTGTCCTGTCCGGCTGGTTGCCCAGATCCGCGGTCGGGCTGGCCCGGGCACTCGGGGCCGGTTACGAACGCGCGAACATCGAGGAGCACGCGCGGAACCTCGCCGAGCCCGGTCGTCCCCGGCAGTACTACAACCTGGGCAGCCTGGCGCTGTCGTGGCCGAGGATCGCGGTGACAACCTCGCCGGAGGCTCTCCGGGAAGCGCTCGCGGCCTCGCCCTGGGGCGATCCCGGCGACAGTGTGCCGGAGGCACTGCATGACGTACTGGTGTTGCGCTGGCTGCGGATGGTCGGCGCCGAGGCAGCACCGGCGATCGAGTGGGTGACCGGCGCGGCGGCCCTGATCGTCGCCAAGGAGTTGCTGGTGGCAACGAGTGCGCCGACCGAATCGATGGTGCGATCCGCGGCCCCGCTGGTCGGGACCGACTGGGTGACGGCAGGCTCGGCGTCCGCGTTGCGCGAGACGATTCCGGCGGCCGGCCGCTGGGCTCTGGACGGTGTCGACTCGCCGTCTGGCCTCTGGCGGGCCGAGGCAGGGCTGGCCGGGCGGATCGAGTCGGACGGGTTCAGGCTGCTACGGCACGGAACGCCTGGCGTGGAGCCGTTCCTCGGGGCAGTAGCTGTCTTGGCGGTCGATGGCTGGCGGGTGCGGGTGGCGCTCGGCGACGCGGCGATCGGCGCCGGGCCGGGGGAGGTGCTCGATGTCCTGGCGTGACGCCGTACGGCCGGTCCGGATGCAGCGCGTCGGTCTGGTCGTCCCGACCGAGCATCTGCGTGACCTGCTGACGCGGTTGAGCTCGTCGGGTGTCGTCGATCTCGATCCGGTCCAGCCCGACGTCGAACTGGCCGTCGTCGCGGACCGGCAGCCGGACTGGTCGGCCCGCGAACTGGAATTCCGGCGGCGAACTGCCCAGGCGACCGGCCACGGTCCTGTCACAGCCCTGCTGGGCTGGACACCGGCAGGAGCCTTGCCCGACCTGACCGACGCGTTGGCGGCGATCGGCGGCGCCGCTGTACCGCTGCCTCCACCGCCAGGCATCCAGCCGCCGACCTTGTTGCGGCAGAAGGGCCGCGGCCAGTCCTTCGAGCTGCTCGTGCAGACCTATACGACGGTGCCGTACGCCGATGTGGATCCGTCGCTGGTCGCTGGGCTCGCGTATGTGGCGATGTTCGGGATGATGTTCGGCGACGTCGGTCACGGGCTGCTCCTGCTGGCCGGCGCGGCGCTGCTCTACAGCGGCCGGTTCGCCCGGCTCGCGAAGATCCGCCGGGCCTGGCCGTTCCTGGCCGGGGCCGGGGCGACGGCTGTCGTCTTCGGTCTGTTGTACGGCGAGATGTTCGGTCCGACCGGTTTGGTGCCCGTGCTCTGGCTGTCTCCGGTCGACGACGTCATCACCCTGCTGCTGACCGCGATCGGCGTCGGGACGGTGCTGCTCGGCGGTGCGTACGCGCTCGGCATCGTCAACCGCTTCCGCGAGGGCGGCTGGGGATACGTCCTGTACGCCCGGACCGGCATCGCCGGGAGCCTGCTGTTCCTCGCGCTCGGTGGAGTTGCCGCAGGCGTCTACTTCGGCAGCGACGGTTTGCTGATCGCTGCCGTCCTGCTCGCGATCGCCGGGCTGGTCCTGACTTTCGTCGGGTTGCTCGCGGTGTCCGGTGGCGGCGCCGCCGGAGTGCTGCAGGCCGCTGTGGAGCTGTTCGACGTGGTGGTCCGGCTGGGGTCGAACGTCGTGTCGTTCGCCCGCCTGGCCGCCTTCGGTCTCACCCACGCAGCCCTGGGGGCGATCGTCTGGCTGGGCGCGGTCGCGTTGTGGAACGGTGGTTCGCTGCTGGGCCGGCTGGGTGCCGTCTTCCTGATGGTCGTCGGCACCGCGGTCGCGTTCAGCCTGGAAGCGCTGGTGGCGGGCATCCAGGCTCTCCGCCTGGAGTACTACGAACTGTTCTCCCGGGTCTTCGAGTCGGACGGGCGGCCGTTCCGTCCGTGGCGGCTGCCCGCGGAGGACCTGGAGGTGACACCGTGAAAACCTTCCTTCGCCGGCATCCCTGGGCGGCGGTCCTGCTGGCCGTGCTGAACGTCCTGCTGCTGACCGTTACCGTCGCCTTGCTGATCAGCATCGTGACCGCTGACTGGGGGTTCGCCGCCGGCCGGCCGGAGGTGGCCGCCGCAGGCCAAGCCGACGCCGCGGCCAGCGGGTCCGCGCTGCTCGGCGCGGCCATCGCAGTCGCCGGCTCAGCGATCGGGGCGGGGGTCGCGGTCGCCTACACCGGCGCCGCGGCACTGGCCGCGATGAGCGAGCGGCCGGAACTGTTCGGCCGGGCGATGGTGGTGGTCGGACTCGCCGAGGGCATCGCGATCTACGGACTCATCGTCGCCATCATCTTGGTGGGTGAGGCACAATGACCGGCGTCGCCGTCCTGGGAGATCCGGTCCGGACGTCCGGCTACCGGCTCGCGGGCGCGCGGTTGCTCCCGGCAACTACAGCCGCGGAGGTACGGCGGCAGTGGCGCGAGCTTCCGGCGGATGTCGGGGTGGTGCTCCTGACGCCGGCGGCCGCTGAGGTGCTCGGACCGCAGGCACTGGAGTCCGCAGTGGTGCTGACGGTGGTGCTGCCACCATGAGCCGATCGCTTCCCGCAGTCGCCGATGAGGCCTTGGCCCCGGTGCGGATGGCCCTGCGCGCCGCTGCCCGCGCCGATGCCGCTGCGGTGCTGCGGAAAGCCCAGCAAGAGAAGAGCGATCTGCTCGCCGACGCGCGACGTACCGCTGACGAGATCGAGGTCACCGCACGCGCGGAAGGGGCAGCCGATGCGACGGCTGCCGTGACGGCTCGGCTGGCGCAGAGCCGCCGAGATGCGCGCCGAACCGTTTTGAGGACGCAGCGAGAGCTGTTCGACGAACTGCGTCGACGGTGCCGTGCGGCAGCGACGGCCTTGGCCGAAAGCCCTGGCTATGAGGAGCTTCGACGCCGCCTGACCGAGCGGGCTCTGGCCCAGCTGGGGCCGGACGCGACGGTGACGGAGAGCCGGGGCGGCGGCGTACTCGCTTCGGCAGGTAGCCGGCAGCTGGACCTGAGCCTTCCGACTCTGGCCGAGCGTGCGCTCGACTGGTCGGGTGCGGAGGTGGCACGGCTGTGGACGCCATGACGCCGCAGGGCCGGATTCGCCGTATCAACGGTCCGCTGATCGAGGTCCGGGATGTGCCGGACACCGCGATGTACGAGGTGCTGGAACTCGGTGACCTCCGGATCCCGGCCGAGGTGGTCGCGATCAGTGCCGGTACCTGCACCGCGCAAGCATTCGAGTACACCGGCGGCCTGATCGTCGGCGATCCTGTCCACCGCACGGGGCGCCCATTGTCCGCTCGGCTCGGGCCGGGCCTGCTGGGGCAGGTCTTCGACGGACTGCTGCGTCCGTTGTCGTCTGCGCCGACCTGGTTGTCACCGCAGCCGCTGGTTCCGGAGGAATCCGCTTCCGCTCGCTGGCACTTCGTGCCCAGCGCGGACGAGCGGCACCAGGTAGGCCCGGGCACCGTGCTCGGAGTGGTCACCGGTGCCGGAGCGATCGAGCATCGGGTGTTGGTCCCGCCGGGGGTGAGCGGGGAGCTGCGATTCCTGGCCGGTGGCGGCAAGATGACCGCCGACGAGCCGGTGGCTCGAGTCGGCGATGTCGACGTCGGCTTGTTCGAGCAATGGCCCATCCGCCGGCCACGGCCGTTCCAGCACCGCGAGGAGACCTTCGTCCCGCTGCACACCGGACAGCGGGTGCTGGACCTGCTCTTCCCGATCGGCGCCGGTTCGACGACCGCGGTGCCCGGCGGCTTCGGCACCGGCAAGACCGTGCTCCTGCAGCAGCTGGCGAAATGGTGCGATGCCGACGTGATCGTGTACGTCGGGTGTGGCGAACGCGGTAACGAGATGGCGGACGTGCTCGGCGAACTGGCCGAGCTCGCCGATCCGCGCACCGGCGGCCGGATGATCGACCGCACGGTGATCCTCGCCAACACTTCGAACATGCCGATGATGGCGCGCGAGGCCAGTGTGTTCACCGCGGTCACCGTGGCGGAGTACTTCCGGGACATGGGGTATCACGCGGTCGTTGTGGCGGATTCGACGTCGCGGTGGGCCGAGGCGTTACGGGAGTTCGCCTCCCGGACCGGTGCGCTGCCCGCGGAGGAGGGGTACCCGGCCGACCTGTCGTCGGCGCTCGCCGCGTTCTACGAACGAGCCGGCCGGGTCTGTACGCAAGGCGGCCAGGTCGCCGCCGTCACCGTGGTCGGTGCCGTGTCCCCGCCCGGCGGGGATCTGACGGAGCCGGTCACGACGGCGACCGAACGATTCGTCCGCGGCGTCTGGTCCCTGGATCGCGCCCTCGCGTACGCCAGGCACTACCCGGCGGTCAGCTGGGCGGCGTCGTACTCCCACGACGTGGCCGCCGCCGGCGCCTGGCACGCCGGACACGGCAACCAGGGTTGGGCGGCGCGTCGAGCCCGCGCGATGACGTTGCTGGCGGAGGCGGCGCGGCTGACCGACCTCGCCGAGATCGTCGGCACCCGGACGTTGCCGGGCCGGGAGCGGATGACGATCCTCGGCGGCCGGCTGCTGCGCGACACGGTCCTGGCGCAGAACGCGCTGAGTCCGGTGGACGCCAGTTGCACCATCGATCGGGGCGCCGAGTTGCTCCAACTCGTGCTCGACGTCGTCGACCGCTGCATGAGTCTGGTCGATCGAGGGGTGGCGGCGGCTGAACTGGAGGAGTTCGACTTCGGCGAGCTGGTCCGGGCACGCGAGGAAGCTCCTGAGCAGGCGGACCTGGTCCGCTGCCGGGCCGCGGTCCTGACCGCGTTGGAGGCACTGCCATGAGTACGGGTCCGGATCTCGAGTACGGCGCTGTCGAATCGTTGCGGGGCTCGCTCCTGGTGGTGAGTGGAGTGCGTGACGTCGGCTGGGACGAGTCCGCAGTCGTCCATCTCGACGACGGCACCGAGCGCCACGGCGTCGTGCTGGAGGTCGCCGACGATCTCGCCGTACTGCACGTACTGGAAGGCACAGACGGGATGCGTCCCGGCGGGGTCCGCGTCGCGTTCAGCGGCAGTCCGTTCCGGATTCCGTTGGGGAGCGGCTGGCTCGGCCGGATCTGCGACGGGCGAGGCGAGCCGCTCGACGGTGGACCGCCGGTGCTGGGCTCGATCACCGCGGCGGTGAACGGCTGGCCGCTCAACCCGGTCGAGCGAGAGCCACCGCGGCAGCCGGTGCTGACCGGTGTGTCCGGTATCGACGCACTGACCACCTTGGTCCGCGGCCAGAAGCTGCCGATCTTCTCTGTACCGGGCCTGCCGCACCTGCAGCTCGCGACCCAGATCGCGGCCCAGGCGACCGCGGTCGGCGATCCGTTCATGGTGGTCTTCGCGGCGATGGGGCTGCCGCATGCCGACATCGACTTCGTTCGCACCGCGCTGGACGAACGGGCCGCGACGGGGGAGTTGGTGATGTTGCTGAACAGCGCGGACGACCCAGTGATCGAACGACTCCTGACGCCGCGTATCGCGCTCACTGTCGCGGAGCACCTCGCCTTCGACGCGGGCAACCACGTTCTGGTGGTCATGGCCGACATGACCAGCTACTGCGAAGCGGTGCGGGAGGTGGCGGCGGCGCGTCAGGAGATCCCCGCTCGGCGTGCCTATCCGGGCTACCTGTACAGCGATCTGGCCTCCTTGTACGAGCGGTGCGGTCGGGTCCGGGGACGGCCTGGATCGGTCACGATCATGCCGGTGCTCACCATGCCGGCCGGTGACATCACCCATCCGGTGCCTGACCTGACCGGCTACATCACCGAGGGGCAGATCGTGCTGGCGGAGGACCTGCACGCCCGCGGGCTCTATCCACCGCTCGACGTCCTCGGCTCGCTGTCCCGGCTGATGCGCAACGGAGCCGGTCCGGGCCGGACCAGAGCCGACCACCTGGAGCTGGCCGCACAGGCGATCGCCGCGCTCGCCCGGGCGCGGCAGGCGGCCGAGCTGGCGGACCTGATCGGAGCCGGCGCGCTGAGCGACACCGACCGCGGCTACCTGGCCTACGCCACCGCTCTGGAGGACTCGCTTCTTCGGCAACAGGTCGACGAGGCCCGTGGCTTCGACGACACGCTGGACCGGCTCTGGCACGCGGTGTCTGTGTTGCCCCGGCGCGAGCTGACCATGGTATCGCGAGCCTCGCTGGCCGAGCACCTGCCGGGCGGCGGACGATGAGCGGCGCGGCGGCCACTGGTCGCGCCGGCCGGCTCGCGCTGACGTCCCGGCTGGCGACCGCACGCCGAGCGGTCGAGTTGCTGGATCGCAAGCAGCGGGCACTCGCGGCCGAATGCGAGCGGCTCGAACTGGCCGCCGTACGAGCTGCCGAGACGTTCGAACGGGTGGCGGCGGAGGCCTCGGGATGGCTGCGGCGAAGCATCGCTCTGGACGGTCATCGCGGTCTGCTCGCCGCGATCCCGCCAACCGCGGCTGACGTCACGATCGGTTACGACGTGACGATGGGCGTGCGTCACCCCGTCCGTGCCGACGTCGTCTTCGCGCCGCGGCCGGACCCGGCAGGAAGCTCCGCCCTGGCCTATTCCGTCCAAGCCCACCGCACAGCCCTACTTGCCGCGGTACGGCTCGCCGCAGCCCAGCGGGCAGTCGCCCTGGTGGTCGCCGAGCTGGCCCTCACCCGCCAGCAGCAGCGCGCACTCGAGACGCGCTGGATCCCGAGACTCGAGCGCCGCCTGGCCGAGGTGGAGCAGCGCCTCGACGAGACCGAACGCGAGGAGAATCTGCGCCTGCGCTGGGCGGCGGCGCACGGAGCGCGGGAGGATCGATGACGGGCCGGTTCCTGGTCGTGGTGGACGACTCCGCGGCGGCCTTCCACGCAGCGCAGGTGGCGGTCGAGCTGGCGGCGGTGACTGGCGCGGGACTGACGCTCGTCACGGTCGTCGAGGATCATCTGCTGGACGCCAAGTTGCACGCCGCGTCGATCCAGGACGCGCCCGCGCGACGGGCTCGCGGCGCACTGGCGATGGTGACGCGGGTGGCTGCCAGAGCCGCTCAACAGGGCGTTCCGGCCGAGAACGAGGTGCTGTCCGGACACGGCGCCGAGCAGGTGCTGGCGGCGGCCGGTCGATGCGGTGCCGAACTTATCGTGGTCGCTCGCGAGCCCCGGCTGCCGGCGGGAAGCGGTGTGAACGTCGAACATCTGCTGGAGTTCGCCGACATCCCGGTTCTCGTCGTCCCACCTGTGCCGCAGCGATGACGTCAGGTGAACGCGCGACCTCGCGTGCTGGAGCTGCTCGAGTTGTCCCCCCATCACGTTATTTCTGCCTGGTGGCTGAGATGCTCCTCCTCGGGAGCGGCCTGAACGGGCTCGCCGGCCACGGGGAGCGCGATGGTCATGGTGAGGCCACCTCCGGGGGTGTCGTCGGCCTCCAGGGTCCCGCCCATCGCCTCGGTGAGGCCGCGGCACAAGGCCGGGCCGAGGCCTACGCCGGCCGCGGTGTCGCGGTCACCGAGCGTCTGGAACGGCTGGAACATGCGGTCTCGGTCCTGCCGATGCACACCAGGACCCCGGTCGACGACCCGAACCTCGACATGGTCGGCGTGATAGCTCGCGGCGACCAGTGGGGGCGCACCCTGGGGGCTGAACCGGAGGGCGATGGCGACGAGGTTGGCCAGGACCCGTTCCAGCAGGGCAGCATCGACCAGCACATCCGGGAGACCTTCGGGTACGTCGACAGCCACGGCATGCCCGCTGGGCCCCAGGTCGTCCAGGATACGCGGGACCAGTTCGTCGAGGGCGACCGGACGGAGGGCAACCATCAGGGCGCCTGCCTGGAGCCGGCTCATGTCGAGTAGGTTCTCGATCAGAGCGGTGAGTCGGTCGAGGGACTCTTCGGTCGTGAGCAACTCGTTGCGCTCGGCATCGGTCCAGCTCACCGACCGCTTGCGCAGGTTCGTGACGGCTTCCTTGGCCGACGAGAGCGGCCCGCTCAGCTCGTGGCCGACTGTTGTGAGCAGACCCGTGCGCATGCGGTCGGCGTCGGCGATCTCCTCGGCCTCGGCCGCGTGCTCTGACAGCAGCTCCTGCTCCCGGACGACCGCGTGCGCCGCGAATGCCGCGAGCACGCGTCGGTCCTCGGCCCGTGGCGCGCGCCCGGAGGCGGCGAGCATCCGCGTCCCGCTCAGCGCGATCTGCACGTCCGCATCGGCGGCCGGTGGCGTGTCGCCGCCGAAGGCCACCACCTCCCATGGTTCGTCCGGGTGATCTGCGGCCCGCTCGAGCAGACCGACGGAGGAGAACCCGAACGTCTCCCGGGCCCGCTCGAGAAGCGCGGGCAGGGCAGTCTCGCCGCGCAGCACGCTGCCGGCCAGCGTTGCCAGGGTGGACGCCTCCGCGGTGGCATGAGCGGCCTCCCGCGTCCGTCGTACCACCCGTTCGACGAGAACTGCGACCAGAGCGGCGACGGCGACGAACACGACGAGCGTCAAGCTGTTGTTCGTGTCGGCGATGTTGAAGGCGTGCAGTGGTGGGAAGAAGAAGTAGTTGAGCAGCAGGCTCGCCGCCAGGGCAGCGACGAGGGCGGGCCAGATGCCGCCCACGACAGCGACCGCGATCACCACCAAGAGGTAGATCAAGATGTCACTCGCCAGATTCAGCTGGTCCCGTGCTCGGGTGAGCAGAACGGTCAGCAGCGGTAGCGCCACCATGGCGAGGGCCAGACCCTCGAACCCGCGCCTGGAGCTCAGCCCCTTGCCCGGCACGGGGAGGGCGGGGCCGCGGAAGCCGCCGACCTCCTCGTGAGTGACCAGATGCACGTCGATGTGGCCGGACAGGCGGGTGACTCGCTGGCCGATTCCCTCACCGACGAGGAAACTCTCGAGACGTCCGCGGCGGCTGGCGCCGAGCACCACCTGGGTGGCGTTCTCGGAGCGAGCGAACGCCAGGATCGCCGTGGCGACATCGTCGCCCATCGTCTGGTGCCAGGTTCCACCCATGGACTCCAACAGGGTTCGCTGGTGGGCAAGCTCGGCGGGGTCGGCGCCGGTGAGTCCGTCGCTGCGCACCACGTGCACGGCGAGCAGGTCTGCGCCGGCGGTGCGGGCGGCGATCCGGGCGGCGCGGCGGATGAGTGTCTCCCCTTCGCGGCCACCGGTGATGGCGACGACGATGCGCTCGCGCGCCTCCCAGGGCTGCTCGATCCCATGTGCCGACCGGTAGCGTTGCAGACCTTCGTCGACACGTTCCGCGATCCACAGCAAGGCGAGTTCGCGCAGTGCTGAAAGGTTGCCGGTCCGGAAGTAGTTGGACAGGGCTGCGTCGACCCTCTCCGGCGGATAGATGTTGCCGTGCACCATTCGCCGTCGCAGAGCCTCCGGCGAGATGTCGACGATTTCGAGCTGGTCGGCACGGCGCACGATCTCGTCCGGGATGGTCTCTCGCTGTTGTATACCGGTAATTCGCTGCACCACGTCGCTGAGGGACTCCAGGTGCTGGATGTTGACGGTGGTGACGACGTCGATGCCGGCTTCGAGAAGTTCCTCGACGTCCTCCCAGCGCTTCTCGTTCTTCGAGCCGGGGATGTTGGTGTGCGCGAGCTCGTCGACGAGTGCGACCTGGGGACGGCGTCTGAGCACGGCGTCGAGGTCCATCTCCTCGAAGGCCGCGCCGCGATACGTCAGCGGCCGGCGGGGTACGACCTCGAGTCCCTCCAGCAGCGCGGCGGTCCTGGGACGGTTGTACGTCTCGACGTAGCCGACGACGACATCGGTTCCCCGGCCGCGCCGGCGTTGCCCTTCAGCGAGCATGGCGTAGGTCTTGCCGACCCCGGGCGCCATGCCCAGGTAGATCCGCAACGTGCCACGTGCCACTGCCGCTCCCTTCCCGTGCCCTTCGATCATCAGCCCGACAGCCTCACCTGTGCGAGGGGGAAGCGTTGCGCCCGGTGAGCCAGTCCTCAGCGAGACGCGGCAGCCGATCGGTCATCCGATCCTGCGTGGCTCGTTCGCGGTTGCCGGCGTACTGGGGCCGGCTGAACAGGAGTGAATCGCAATGCGGGGGCATCGTCGTACCTCCTTGCTGCTGTCGACCCCCATGCGCGTCGCTGGCCAGGCTGATCAACTGGGTCAACCGCGCGCCTGTGCGGCAGCGGAAGGGCCTCACCGTCGCGGTTCGGCCGAACGGGTGTGGTCCGCCGCACGAGGCTTTGGTCCTGCCGTCGGGTGGCGTACTGCCCTGTCCACGCCGGCCGCGGCGGGGGGTCAATGGATCCATGAGTAGGACGTTGGAGCCGCGGCCGCCGGTTGATGCCCGCGCCGGTGCGCAGGGGACTCGGATCGACCTCGACGACGTCTGCCGGCACTTCGGAGTCGGCGACACGGTCGTCAAGGCGCTGGACGGTGTCAACCTGCATGTCGACGACACGGCCTTCGTGGTGGTGCTCGGTCCTTCGGGCTCGGGGAAGACCACACTGCTCAACCTGATCGGTGCGCTGGACGCGCCGACATCGGGGACGGTACGGCTGGCCGGGACCGACTTGACCGCGGCGTCCCGCTCTGAGCGCGCCCGGATCCGCCGTCACACGGTGAGCTTCATCTTCCAGAGCTTCAACCTGTTCCCGGGTCTGACCGCGTTCGAGAACGTGCAGTTCGGTGCCGACGTGGCCGAGCGGACGGACCCCGAAGTGGTGGCGGCCGACGTGCTGGAGCGGGTGGGCCTGGGCAGACGGTCCGGCCACTTCGCGCACCAGCTGTCCGGCGGCGAGCAGCAGCGCGTGGCCATCGCCCGGGCCCTGGCCACCGGGAACCCGATCCTGCTGGCGGACGAGCCGACCGGCGAGCTGGACTTCCGTACTGGTGTACAGATCCTCGAGCTGCTCAGGGCTCAGGCGGAGTCGGGCAAGACGGTCGTCGTGGTGACCCACAACCGGGAGATCTCGCGGGTCGCCGACCGGGTGATCGAGCTGTCCAGTGGGCGCATCGTGGCGGACGGGCCGCCGGCTGGGGGCCGTGCAGCGATCGCCGACCTGCATTGGTAGCTGATCGCCATGACACAGATCCGGCTGTGGCTTCGGTGGTCGTGGCGCGACCTGCGGCAGCGGTGGGTGCTGGTTGGCGCGATCGCACTGGTCATCGCCCTGGGCACCGGCACGTACGCCGGCCTGCTCGGCACGTCGGCCTGGCGACAGCAGTCCAACGATGCCAGCTTCGCGCTGCTGAACACCCACGACCTGCGGGTCACGCTACCCCAGGGTGGAAGGACGGCCGAGGGCCGCCTGGCCGGAGCCATCGCCGGGATCCCGCATGCCTCCGACCTCACCGGCGTGCGCGAGCGGCTCGTCGTACCCACTCAGATCGCCGGGCCGCGCGGGCTCCTGGTGCCCGGCGAGCTCGTCGGCACCGAGACCGGTCCCGGGCCGGCCGTCGACGGCGTGTCGGTCAGCGTCGGCCGAGCCCTGGCTGCTGCAGATGAGGGCAAGCCGCGGGTGATTGCCGACCAGGCGTTCGCGACGAAGAACGAGTTGCCGGCTGGTGCTGAGCTGACGATCTCCGGTGGCAGGCGGCTGGAGGTCGTGGGCCACGGCCAGTCGCCGGAGTACTTCCTGGTGACCGGTGGCCAGGGCGGTCTGCCGTTCCTCAGCCAGAAGTCGTACGGCGTGCTGTTCGGGTCGCTGCTGACCGTCCAGCGGGCGATCGGCGCTCCTGGTCAGGTGAACGACCTGGTGATCACGTTGCGGCCCGGCACGGATCGGGACGCGGTGGCGCGGGAGTTACGCGAGGCGCTTGACACCGCGCGGCCGTCCCTGGCCGCGACTCTGACCACCCGCAACGACATCGACTCGTACCGGGTGCTCTACGAGGACATCCACGGCGATGCCAGGCTGTGGCGAGTCATCGCGCTGCTCGTGCTGTTCGGCGCGGCGCTGGCAGCCTTGAACCTCACGACTCGGATCGTGGAGGCCCAGCGCCGCGAGATCGGCATCGGCATGGCCCTCGGCGTACCGACGCGCATGCTGGCGGTGCGGCCGCTGCTGTTCGGCGTCCAGGTCGCCATGCTCGGTGTCGGCCTCGGTCTGCTGGTCGGGTGGGCGGTCGGGATCCCACTGCGTGCCGTGTTCGTGGACATGCTGCCCTTGCCGATCTGGCGCACGCCGCTACAAGTAGGCGTGTTCGCCCAGGCTGCGGCGCTGGGGTTCGTCTTGCCGTTCGCGGCGGTCGCCTGGCCGGTTTGGCGCGCGTTGCGGGTGCAGCCCGTCGAAGCGATCCGGGTCGGCCACCTCGCCGCCCGCGGAGGCGGGTTCGCCCCGTTGCTCCGCCGGTTGCCGGTGCCAGGCCCGGGCTACCGGCAGATCCCGCTGCGCAACCTGCTGCGCACCCCGCGGCGCAGCGCCCTTACCGCGATCGGCATCGCCGCGGCGATCACCACACTGGTGACCACGGTCGGATTCCTGGACACCTTCCGCGGCACCCTCGACCGGGCCAACGACGAGCTGCTGCACGCCGAACCGGACCGCGTCAGCGTGACCCTGGACTCCTTCCAGCCGCTGGACGGCGAGGTGATCCGGGCGGTGCGGACGCGGCCCGAGGTAGCGGCCGTCGACGCCGGACTGCTGCTGCCTAGCACGGCGCGAACCGCCGGACAGTCGGTCGAACTGGCACTCGAGGTCGTGCCGGCGGGGGCGCGCTGGACGCCCACCGTGGTGGCCGGGTCCGGCACCGGCGGGCTCGTGCTCGCTCGCAAGGCCGCCGACGACCTCGGACTGCGCGTCGGTGATTCTCTGACGATCGAGCATCCGCAAGCGACGGCGACCGGGCTGCGCACCGTCGAGACGACGATGCGCGTGGCGGGCCTGCACCCGAACCCGATGCGCATGCTCGCCTACCTGGACCCGGCGTCCGCACGGGTGTTCGGCCTCACCGGAACCGCCAACATCCTGACCGTCCAGCCCGCCGGCGGATCCGGTTCGGACGCCGTACGCCGAGCTCTGCTCGGCGTACCGCACGTGGCCTCTGCGCAGATCGCCAGGGCTACCACCGACGGCATGCGCAGCAGCCTCGACGAGTATGTCGGCATCCTTCAGGTCGCCGCCCTCGTCACCCTGCTGCTCGCGCTGCTGATCGCGTTCAACACCACCAGCATCGCCGTCGACGAGCGTTCCCGCGAGCACGCCACCATGCTCGCCTTCGGTCTGCCCGTCAGGACAGTGCTCACCATGACCACGGTGGAGACCGTGCTCGTCGGAGCCGTCGGCACGCTCATCGGTGTCGCCGGTGGCTACGCGACCCTCAGCTGGATGACCGCGACGACGATCCCGTCCGTGTTGCCGGAGATCGGCGTGACCGCGACGCTGTCGGCGGCCACCATCGCCGAGGCGCTGGCACTCGGCATCCTCACCGTGGCAGTCGCTCCGTTGTTCACGCTGCGACGCCTGCGCCGGATGGACATCCCGTCGAGGTTGCGGGTGATGGAGTGAACAGGCCGCCTGGTTCGCGAGGGTCTCTCGGCAGCATCTGGTCGGCTCTGGGACCTTGTTTGACCACAAGCGGTCTTTCGCCCCTGCCCGCGGGCGGCCGGCGTTGAGACGCAGGGACCAGGGGAGAGGTGAAGGGCGATGTCAGGCACAGGAAAGGTTCTGAGCTACGGCGCGTTCACGGTGATGGCCTTGTTCGGCCTGCTCGGCGTGATGTTCGTGGCCGGCGAGGCGTTCGATGATCCCGGGGGATGGTCCGCCGTCGGTATGACGGCTTCGTGGCTTGTTCCGCTCGTTGCGCTGAGCGTCTTCGCCGTTCTTCGTCCGGAATCAGCTGGACCTGTGTTCGTCGCGGCCACGGCGTTGGCTGTTGGGTTCACGCTGGCCGATTCCGCCTTCGGCATCATTCCCCGGGACGACTGGGGGCCGGTCGCCGCGATCGTCGTGTTTGCGCTCGGCGTGGCGCTGGCGTTCCTCGGGCTGCGTCGGGCGATGCTCGCCGGCCTGCTGATGGTGACTGCCGGGCTGGCGCAACTCGCGGCCACCGTGATCGTCATCGCCATGCGAGCGGCCGGCGATGAGCCAGGCGCGAGCGCCATGCTCGGTGGCTCCTCCGGGGTTGTGATGGTGCCGCTCCTGGTGGTTGGTTTCCTGTTCGTGCTGGCCGGGTCTTTCGGCCACGAGCGAGGACATGACCGCGTTGAGCACCCCGACTATCGTTAGCCTGACTGCTCTTCCAACGTCCGCAACTGCCGCGAACCGCTCACGCCAAGAGTGGAACTCGCCTCGCCGGTTCGAGTCCTCAGCTGGTAGGGACCTTGGACTCTTGGCCGTCGACGATGCCCGCCGCAATCTCGAATCGCAGGATGAGTAGCGGAGGAGGCGCGCGATGCCCGCTCAGAACGATGCAGGCCAGGCGCCTGACCATTCGGATGCGCAGCTTGTGCACAAGCGGTCGGCCGACGTTGCCTACCGACGTGCATGGTGGTCTCTTGCGCTCTATCCACTGACCTTCGCGGCCGCCTTCGTCATAGGCGAGGGCCTGATCTCCTTGCTGACCGGCAACGCACGCGACGCGGCCTTCTGGCAGGTTCTTGTAGGTGCGATACCGGCACTGCTGATCTTCGTGATCCCCGGCATCCTCGCAGTGACACAGGGCCGCAAAGCGTCGAGGCTCGGCCGCACAGCGGGGATGGTACCCGCCACCGTAGGGGCCACCATCGGTATCGGATTCGTCGGCGTCAACATCCTGTCGTACGTCCTTGGGCTTGTTTTCGGCTGAATCATCCGGGGCGGCTGCCAGCGGGAACGGGAGAACCGCACCGTCGAACTGACAGATGAGCAGGCCACCGAGATCGGCAAGCTGCTGAGGATTTCAGTCAACGGCCATCGGTCGTTCGAGTTCTCCGCGAGTCGGTAGGTGGTTCCAGAGCGTTTGGCCCTGGAAAGGGGGACTGTCGGCCCTGATGCCCGGCTCGCTGGGCGATGAGGCTGGAGGTATGGAAGTAGTCGAGTCCGTTCCCGCGGAAGCCCGCCCGACCTCCGCGCAGGTGCTGGTGGCATCGCACCTCGGGAAACGATTCGGGGACCGGGTCGCCGTCGACGATGTGTGCTTCGAGGTCGCGGCAGGCGAGACGTACGGCCTGCTCGGCCCGAACGGCGCCGGCAAGACGACCACCATCCGCCTGGTCTGCGGGCTGCTGCGACCCGATGCAGGTGAGACCTTGATCGCCGGACGACAGGTCAGTACGACGGGGACCCTCGCGAAGCGGTACGTCGGCTATGTGCCGCAGGACATCGCGCTCTATCCCGACCTGACCGCGCGGGAGAACCTGCGTTTCTTCGGTCGTCTCTACGGGCTGCACGGCAAGGCTCTGAACCACCGGGTCGGCAAGGTACTGGATCTGGTCGGCCTGTCGGAGCGGAGTCGCGACCGGGTCGAGTCGTTCTCAGGCGGGATGAAGCGGCGGCTCAACATCGGTGCCGGGCTGCTGCATGAGCCGACTCTGCTGGTCCTCGACGAGCCGACCGTGGGTGTGGATCCGCAGAGCCGGCACGCCGTGATGGAGAGCGTGCGGTCGTTCGGCGCCGCGGGCATGGCGGTGCTCTACACCACCCACTACATGGAGGAGGCCGAGCGGCTGTGCGATCGGGTCGGCATCATCGACCATGGTCGTTTGGTTGCCGAGGGCACCCGTCGTGAGCTGGTCGCGAAGCTCGGCGAACATGATCGCATCCGACTGTCGGCGACCGGCGACCTGGGTGTGCTGGCGGATCGCTGCCGGGACCTCGACGGGATCGACAGTGCGGATGTGAAGGATGGCCAGGTCCAGCTGCTGGCTCGCGATGGGCGCCGCGTGCTCCCTTCCGTGCTGGAGGCCGCTAAGCGAATCGGCACGCCGGTCCGGTCGGTCGAGGTGGCCGAACCCGATCTGGAAGCCGTGTTCCTGCACCTGACCGGCACCGCCCTGCGGGAGTGATCGTGAACGCTGCCTTCGTGATCGCCGCCAAGGACCTGCGCCAGCGCTTCCGGGACCGCTCGGCCCTCGTCCTCGGCTTCGTCGCACCCATTCTGGTGGCGGCCCTGATGAGCTTCGCCTTCTCCTCGGTGGAGGCGTTCCACGCCGATGTCGCGCTGGTGGACAACGACCGCGGGCAGATCGCCGTGGCGCTGCGTACGGCGCTCACCGGTCCGGAGCTGTCCGACGTACTGACCGTCAAAGCTGTCGAGGACGAGGCGCAGGCCCGCAAACTGGTCGACGAAGGAGAAGTGGGCGCCGGTCTGGTGATCCCGAAGGGATTCAGTACGGCGGCCATCGGTGACGAACCGGTCGGCATCACCGTGCTCGGCAGTCCGGACAACCCGTTGCAGGCCCAGGTCGCCCGAGCGGTTGCCGACACGTACGTCGCACAACTCAACGCGGACAGGCTTTCCGTGCATGCGGCGCTGGCCGCCGGCGTGCCGCCGGCCCGCACCGCGGAATTGGCCAGGGCGGTCGCCGACCTCAGACTGCCTGAGTCCGTCGAGGAGCGGCCGACGGGCTACCGTCAGCTGACGACGGCCAGCTACTACGCACCCGCGATGGGCATCATGTTCGTCCTGTTCGCGATCGGGTTCACGGCCCACAGTTTCTTCACTGAGCAACGCGCCAGCACGCTCGAGCGGATCGGCGCCGCACCGGTCGGGCGGGGCGCCGTACTGCTCGGCAAATCGCTGGCCGCCTTTGCCTACAGCGTTGTCAGTCTGACCAGCCTGGCCGTGGTGACGTCGTTGGCGTTCGATGCGCAGTGGGGTCCTCCGATCCCGGCCCTGGCCCTGATCATGGCGATGTCGGCGGCTCTGGTCGCACTGACCGCCCTGGTGATCGCGGTGTCTCGGACGGAGCGGCAGGCTGACGGGATCGCGATGATCATCACCTTCGCCCTGTTGCTGCTTGGCGGGAACTTCGTGCTGATCAGCCAAGCGCCCGAGATCTTGCGCAGGCTGGCGCTGCTGACGCCTAACGGCTGGACGCTGCGTGGCTTCACCGACCTCGCCACCGGCGCCGCCGCAACCAGCGCTGTCCAACCTGTTCTCGCCATCCTCGGCATGGCCGCGGTGGTCGGCGTACTGGCTGCGGCCGTTGGTCGCTGGAGGGCTGCCTCATGACTGCCCTGGCCGTGGCCGGTGCCTCGCTGCGCCGGATGCTCCGGGACCGGACATCACTGCTCTTCATCGTGCTGTTGCCCGTCCTCATCATCGCGATCATCGGCACCGTGGTCCAGAACCCGGGCGGGTTCCGCATCGGCGTGCTCAACGGGCAAAGCTCCAGTCCGGCCCTTGCCGCTGCGCTGACGGACGACCTGGCGGCGGCCGGTCCGGTTCAAACGCTGACGGACGAGGAGGCCGCGCGTACGGCGTTGCGACGCGGCGAGCTGGACGCAGTGGTCCTGATCCCCCCCGAGCTGGACACGACGCTGCTACGGGGCGACGACTTGGCGATACCAGTGCTGGCCGGCGGCGCGGAGTCGACGCAGGCCGCCGTACGGTCCGCGATCGCCGCCGCGGTGGCGCGGCATGCCGAGCGGATCCAGGCAGCTGCGTTCGCGGCCCGGACGACCGGGAGCACGGTCGCCGAACAGTTGCCCACGGCCGCTGCTGTCCAGCAGGTGACTCCACGTATCACGGTCTCGACCGAGAACGTGGCCAGCGGCAGCGACTACTTGCCACTGGGGTTCGGGTACAGCGCTCCGACCATGCTGGTGCTGTTCGTGTTCATCAACGCGCTGGCCGGAGGCGCCGCGATCGTGCAGACCCGCCAGCTCGGCATCTACAATCGGGCGCTGGCTGCGCCGATCCGGGCGCGGACGCTGGTGCTCGGTGAAACCCTGTGCTACTTGACGTTCTCACTCTTGCAGTCCGCGTTGATCATCGGCACCGGGTCACTCCTGTTCGGCGTCGGCTGGGGTAACTTGCCGGCGGCGATCGCGCTGGTCGTCACGTGGGCCCTGGTCGGCACCGGTGCCGGCATGCTCAGCGGCGCGCTGTTCAAGACGCCGGACCAGGCGTCGGCGATCGGACCGGTCATCGGCATCGCCTTCGCCATGCTCGGTGGCTGCATGTGGCCGCTCGAGATCGTCCCGGATGCGGTTCGAACGGTCGGGCACGCGACTCCGCATGCCTGGGCTGTGGACGCGTGGATCACCTTGCTGTCCCGCGCGGGTGGGATCGCCGACATCGGGACCGAGCTGGCGGTGCTGGCCGGTTTCGCCCTCGGGATGCTCGTCCTCGCATCAACCCTGCTACAGCGCAGACTGAGCACCTGACCCATTCCCTTCCACGACAGGACAGGTGCAATCAGCTGGCTGGGGCGGGGCGCACGCCGGTGATGGCGAAGCGCTCGACGCCTTGCAGGTGGCCGCCAGTGGAGACCGCGATCGTGAGGGCTGGGTCGGTCGCGCCGGTGAAGGTGACCCGGGCCGACCAGGGTTGCCGCTCACCTCCCGCGGGAACGCAGCAGGACGTACCGATCGGCTGAGTGGACGACGGCTGCCGTACGTCGACGCGGATGGACTCGTCGACGCCGGTGATCCGCCCGCCCACCGTCAACGGTGAGGTGACCTGCGCGCCGTACCGGGGACGATCCAGAGTGAACGTGGTGTCGATGGTGCCGACGACCTCCCACGGCGCGTCCTGTCCCCGACCGAGCTTCACCAGGTGCAGCATCGCGGCGAGGCTGGCGCGGCTCTCGGCCTGGTAGCCGACGCCGATCCGCGCTTCGTCACCGTCGATCGAGCGGGACACCACGCGATCGATCTCGGTGAAGCCCAGGTAGCCGGTCGTGAACGCCAGCGCGGTCTGCTCGGCGTCAAGGTGCCAGGGCTGGTGTCCGCTCGCACGATAGCTGCGTTGCCACTCAGCGGCCGCGGCGTCCGAGCTGAACGGCCACAGCGGCTGGTATGCGAACGGCCGAACCGGTGGGCTCGGTGTCCGGGTCGCTGTGGTGGGCGTCGGCGACGGCTCGCTAGCGGTCGGTGTCGGCGACGTGCTGGCCGATGGCGTGGCGCTCGACGACGGCGGCGGCGCGGTGCCGGGCTCCGATCCCGAGTCACGGAGAAGCACCACAACCAGTACGGAGATCAACGCGATACTCGTGACCGCGGCGACCGCGATCGCAATCCGCATCCGCCGGGTCGCCCGGTGCGGTGATCCCGGATCGCTGCCCGGAAGGTGGTCAGGGCCGGTGCTCGTCATCTCCGCCTCCGGTGTCCCGCAGTGTCCGGGGCGAGAGAAGCCCACCTGGGCCAAGCTCTACGGTGCACGGCTGGCGGCCGCTTCCCCGTACCTTTCGCCTGGCTTCGCTCGCCCAGTTCCAGTCCAGCGCGCGGACCAGGCGGGAATCAATGCCGAAAGTCATCAGTCCGAGGGTCTCCCGGCTCAGCTGCTGAGGAAGGTGACACAGTCGGCCATGGTCCGCAGCTGGGGATAGTCGTCCTCGTCGATCCGCCGGCCGGATCCGGTGCTGAGCAGTTCGACGAAGCTGAGGAAGTCGAGCGAGTCCAGCTCGAGTTCGTCCCGGAACGCCGCGTCGTCGGGAAGCGTGTCAAGGTCTGCGTCGGGAACGATGCGCAACAGCGAATCGCCGACCAGCGTGCGAGCGTCCTGCATGGTCAGGGTCATAACTCCTCCGGTTTCTGCAGCAGCCGGTCGATGGTGGCCAGGAAGCGGCCTCCGGTGAAACCGTCCGTGGCCCGGTGATCGGCGGCCAGCGTGAGCGTCGCGCACGGCCGTACGCCGAGCAGGCCGTCCACTGCCCACGGACGCCGAACGACCCGCCCGACGCCGACCAGCGCGACCTGAGGCGGATAGATCACCCCGTAGACGCTTTCCACGCCTTGGTCGCCGAGATTGGTGACGGTGATCGTCGCGTCCGTCAATTCGGTACGGCGCAGCCGCCCGGCGCGCGCTCGGGCGACCAGATCGCGCAGCCCGGCCATCAGCTCCCGGACCGGCAGTCCGGCGGCGTCATGGATGGCCGGCGCGACGAGACCGCCGCCGCGCAACGAGATGGCGACTCCGAGATGTACCTGGGCGGCCGGTTGGAAGGCGCCGTCGGTCCAGTATCCGTTCAGCTCCGGATGCTGTTGGGCCGACAGGGCCGTTGCCTTGAGCAACAGAGCGGTCGGGACCAGCCGGTCCGCGACCGGCAGCGACCGGTTCTGCTGGGCCAGCCAGTCGATTGCCGCACCGAGGTCGACCGTCGTGGTCAGGTAGTAGTGCGGGATCTCCTGCTTCGACCGCGTCATCAGCCGGGCGATCGCTTCCCGCTGCGCCGCCTGCTGTACGACGTGCCGCGGCGCCGGCTCGGCGGCGACGGGCGGCGGTGCCTCTGCGGGTGGTGCCATTGACGGTGGTGTGGTGGCTGGTGCGGGTTCACCGGCAGGCACGGTGCCGAGGCGGTCGGCGTACCGGCGGACGTCGCCGGAGGTAATGAGACCATGCTGGCCGGTGGCGGGCACGGCAGTCAGGTCCAGCCCGAGAGAGCGGGCCAGCTTGCGCGCATACGGTGAGGCCTTCATCCGCCCGTCGGCGGCCTCGAGCACCTGGGCTGCGGGCTCAGCCCGTGGCGGTTCGGATTGTGCTTGTGCGGCGGCGCGCGTGGCCTGGGCCAACAGTGGCTCGGGTAGCGATCGGACCGGCTCGGCGGGTGATTGTTCGGATTGTGCGGCTTCGGACCTGGACTGTTGTCCTTCGAGTTGGACATCTGCGGGTTCGGTCAGGTGCATCGCAGACGACACGCCACTGTCGATGGTCGCCAGGGGTGTGCCGACCTGGACGCGCTGACCGATCGGGACCAGGATCTGCTGGATCGTGCCGCCGGTGAAGGTCTCCACCTCGACGGCTGCCTTCGCGGTGTCGACGACGGCGACCGGATCGCCCTTGTGGACCGTGTCGCCGGGCTTCACCAGCCACTCGATCACTGTTCCCTCGTCCATGTCCGCGCCGAGCGAGGGCATCCTGAACTCAGCCACGCTCGCCCACCACCTTCCGGACTGCTGCCACGATGCCGGCGGGCTGCGGCAGCGCGACCTCCTCCAGGTGCTTCGCATAAGGCATCGGAACCTCAGCACTGCAGACCCGCTCGACCGGAGCGTCAAGATCCTCGAACGCCTGCTCGGTGATCCGCGCACTCACCTCGGCCGAAAGGCTGCCGCTCCGCCATCCTTCGTCGACCACGACCGCGCGATGCGTACGCCGTACCGATCCGATGAAGGTCGCGTCGTCCAGGGGCCGCAGGGTGCGCAGGTCGATCACTTCGGTCGAGATGCCGTCGGCGGCGAGCTGTTCGGCTGCGTCCAGGCTCTTGCCGAGGCTGCCGCCGTACGTCACCAGCGTCACGTCGGTGCCGGCCCGGCGGATCGCGGCCTTGTCGATGTCGACCGGACCGGCGGCCGCGGGCAGTTCACCGGACATGTTGTAGAGCGTGCCGTGCTCGAAGAGCAGCACCGGGTCGGGGTCGAGCAGCGCGGTCCACAGCATGCCGCGGGCGTCCTCGAGCGTGGCCGGCGCGATCACCCGCAGCCCGGGGATGTGCGCGAACCAGCCTTCGAGGCTGTGTGAGTGCTGGGCAGCCAGTTGCCGGCCGGCCCCGGTGGTCATCCTGATCACCAGGGGGACGCCGAGCTGACCACCGGACATGTGCCGCAGGGTCGCGGCGTTGTTCAGGATCTGGTCCAGGGCGAGCAGGCTGAAGTTGACAGTCATGATCTCGACGATCGGCCGCATCCCGGCGACCGCCGCGCCGATCCCGGCGCCGACGAAGGCGGACTCGGACAACGGCGTGTCCCGGATCCGGTCCGGGCCGAACTCCTCGAGCAGGCCCAGGCTGACGCCGAAACACCCGCCGTAGGCGCCGACGTCCTCACCCATCAGGAAGACCCGCTCGTCGCGCCGTAGCGCGTCGCGGATCGCGTCCCGGAGTGCTTCCCGGTACGTTGTGGTCGTCACGGCGGGGCTGGCGGTGGTCATGATCGCTCCGCGTAGACGAAACGGGTGAGGTCCTCGATCGGCTCCAGTGGACCGGACTCGGCGCCGGCCGCCGCGCGCTGGATCTCGTCGTCGACCTCGTGGCGCAACGCCTTTAGCGCGTCGTCGGAAAGCTCGCCGTCGGCCATCATTCGCCGGGTCAGCGCCTCGATCGGGTCGCGTTCCTTCCAGCGGGCGATCTCGGCCTTGTCCCGGTAGCGGTCGGAGTCGTACATCGAGTGCGCCCGGAACCGGTAGGTGCGCAGTTCGAGGAAGCACGGTCCGCCGCCGCCCCGGATCGTCTCGACAGCCCGTTGGGTCGCCTCCTCCACCGCGAGGACGTCCATTCCGTCGACTGCCCAGGCCGGCATCCCGTACGACGAGGCACGCAGCGCGAGGTCGGTCTGTGCCTGGGCCCGGGCGAGCGCCGTACCCATGGCATACAGGTTGTTCTCGCAGCAGAACAGCAGCGGCAGCTTCCACAGTGCCGCGAGGTTCATGCACTCGTGGAACTCGCCTTCGGCGACGGCGCCGTCGCCGAAGAAGCACGCGGTGACATGCGGCTCGGCCCGGAACCGATCGGCCAGGGCGACCCCGGTGGCCAGCGGCAGACCGCCGGCGACGATCGCGTTGCCGCCGTAGAACCGTCGCTTGCTGTCGAACAGATGCATCGATCCGCCCCGGCCGCGGCTGCAGCCGGTGGTGCGGCCGAACATCTCCGCCAGCACGGCCTCCATGGACAGGCCGCGGGCCAGCGCGTGACCGTGTTCGCGATAGGTCGTGACGAGTGCGTCGGTCGCGGCCAGGCAGTTGATGGCTCCGACCGCGACGGCTTCCTCGCCGACGTACAGATGCAGGAAACCGCGGATCCTGGTGGTGCTGTAGAGCTCGGCGCACACGTCCTCGAACCGCCGGATCCGGATCATTTGGCGGAGCAGGTCGGTGTGGTGCTTGCTCGCCGGCAACTCGGTGGACTTCATCGTGGCCGCTCCAGGGTGGACAGGTCGCCTTCCGGCAGGCCCAGCTCGCGGGCCTTGAGCAGGCGGCGCATGACCTTGCCGCTACTGGTGTGCGGCAAGTTCTGGTCGAAGGCGATGTCGCGCGGGGCGACCGCGCCGAGCCGGCGGCGGCCGAAGGCGAGCAGCTCGCCGCGCAGTGCCTCGTCCGGCTGATAGCCGGCTCGCAGGGTGACGAACGCCTTGACGATCTCGCCCGCGATCGGGTCGGGGACGCCGATCACGCCGGCCTCGGTCACTGCCGGATGCTCGAGCAGCGTGCTCTCGACTTCGAACGGGCCGACCAGATGGCCGGACGACTTGATCACGTCGTCGGCCCGGCCGACGAACCAGAAATAGCCGTCGGCATCGATCCGGGCCAGGTCACCGGTGAGGTACCAGCCGCCGGCGAAGGCGGCGAGGTACCTGGCGTCGTCGTGCAGGTAGCCGCGGAACATCGACGGCCAGCCGGGCCGCAGCGCCAGCTCGCCGACCTGATCCGCGCCGAGGACCTCCACCTGGCCATCCGTCACAGCGGCGCGGCCTTCGTCGCCGCAGCGCAGCACACCGGCCTCGACCCCAGGCATCGGCCGGCCCATCGAGCCCGGCCGGATCGGCATCGAGGGGTAGTTGCTGATCATGATCGCGCCGGTCTCGGTCTGCCACCAGTTGTCGTGGACGGGCATCCCGTACGCCTCCTGCGCCCACACAACGACCTCGGGGTTGAGGGGCTCACCGACGCTGGCGATGTGCCGCAGCGCGGACAAGTCGTAGCGCGCGGCCATCTCGGTGCCGGCCCGCATCAGCATCCGCAACGCCGTCGGCGCTGTGTACCACACGGTGACGTGGTTGTCCGCCAGCAACTGGTACCACCGGGCCGCGTCGAAGTCACCGTCGTCGGCCAGCAGCGTGACCCCGTGGGTGAGCGGTGCGATGATCCCGTACGACGTGCCCGTCACCCAGCCCGGATCCGCCGTACACCAGAACACGTCGTCGGGCCGAAGGTCGAGGGCGAAGGCGGCGGTGACATGGTGGGCGACGACGGCCTCGTGCACATGGATCGCGCCCTTGGGGGTGCCGGTCGTTCCGCTGGTGAAGTGGAGCAGCGCCATCGCCTCGGGGCTGGTGGCCGGGATCGTCCATTCGTCCGGCTGGGCGGCGAGCGCCGTACCCAGGTCGATGGTGCCCGCTGGTGGTTCGCCCGGTGCGTCGATCAGCAGGATGTGGCGCAGCGCGGGCAGCTGGTCGCGCTGCGGTGCGATCTTGCGCCGGTACAGCGAGGTCGTGGTCACCAGCACCTCGCCGTCCCCGAGCAGGAGCCGGTTGCGGATCGGCTCCGGGCCGAACGCGGCGAACAGCGGTGACAGCACGCTGGTGTTCTTCCAGCAGCCGAGTGCGGTGACGTACAACTCGGCTTGGCGGCCGAGCACGGTGAAGACACGCGCTCGCGGACCGACGCCGAGCGAACGCAGCAGATTCGCGAACCGGTTGCTCAGCGTCATCAGCTCGCGATAGGTCAGCTCGCGTGTCCCGTGCCGCCCGATCGACCGGATCGCGACGTGTCCGCCGCGGCCGGTGGCCACATGCCGATCGACGGCCTCGTAGGCGATGTTGATGCCCCGAGCGTCGGGCAGCCCGCTGAGGAACCGCTGTGCGACGGCCCAGGAGAAGTCCCGCCGGGCCTCGTCGTAGTCCGTCAAGTTCGATGCCGAGGACAACTGGGTCGCCCAGCCGTCAGGGCTCGCATCCACCGGTCTGCGTCCCATCCCCGCCTCCTCCACTCTCCCTCCACGATGCGCCGCCTCCGGACCCGTCTACAGGGGCGAAGGTCCCGGAACCTCGGGACCGTCAGACACCTGACGTCGAGCTGCCACCGGGCCAGGTACCGCGGATGAGATCAGGCCGGTGGCATGCCCGTTCTCTCACTCCGTGATGTGGTGCTGAGTCGTGCCGAGAGCTGTGGCGGGAACGACGGCGACCGGGCAGTCGGCGTGGTGGAGGACGGCCTGGCTGACCGATCCGAGCAGCAGGCCGGTGAAGCCGCCGCGTCCACGAGAGCCGACGACGATCAGCTGCGCATCCGCGGACCAGCGGACCAGCTCCTCGGCTGGGTGTCCGGTGACATGGATCAGCTCGGTGACGGAACCGTCGCCGTGCCGCTGCACCGCGGCGGCCAGGTCATGGTGGCTCAGCCGCTGACGGTCGTGATGTGGCAAGTCCACCGACACCACTCGTACGACGAGCCCGTGCGTCCGGGCATAGGCCAGGCCGACATCGAGCGCCGCGTCGGCGGCGGGTGACCCGTCGTACCCGACGACGACCCTGACGCCGGCCGGCTCGGCCTCGTTCAGCCGGACGATCACGGCCGGGCAGTGTGCGTGCGCCGCGAGATCGAGTCCGGTCGAGCCGGCCAGGAGCCCGAGCGCGGCGCCGAGCTCACGGCAGCCGATCACGACGAGGTCCGCGGTTCGCGACTCGGCCAGCAGCACAGGGGAGGGGAAACCGTCGATACGTTCGGCGGTGATCGGCAGCGCCGGCTCGATCTTCCGCGCCAGCTCGAGCGACTCCGCGACGATCTTGTCCGCCATCGCCCGCAGCCCGGGCGCCACGTCACTGGCGCCGAGCGGCACCGGGAACATCGGCCAGACGAACGCGTGTACCAGCCGCAGCTCTGCGCCCCGGGCGGCGGCCTCGGCCGCTGCCCACCCGATCGCGCTCTCCGCCTCGGCGCTGCCGTTGACCCCGACGACGATTCGGTTCTCAGTCATGGTCCGCTCCCTCCTCACCAGCAGGCTGGCACGCGCGTTCGAGGTGCTGCAGGTCCGTTGGGCACTGAAGTGCGGACATTGGTCCCTGCTTTCGTCTCGGTCAGCTGGGACGCGAGGTCCGGCCGGGGATCCTGTTCCGCCAGCCTGGTGTCCGCAACGACAGGTAGCAGATGCCGGCGACGAGGACCGGCGCCCAGAACTGGAACAGTCGCCAGGACACGACACCCAGTACGGCGACTCCGGCCGGGACCCCGAAGCCGAGCAGCCCGGGGATCAGGACTCCTTCGATGACGCCGAGCCCGCCCGGGGTGATCGGAAGGACGGCCAGCAGACAGGCGATGCAGTAGGCGAGCAGCAGTGCGACCGGATCCATCGCATGTCCGTACGCGGCCAGGAACACCCACAGAGCCGCCGCGTCGAGCAGCCAGTTCGCCGTCGGCCAGACGGCGAAGGCTGAACGCACGTCCCGCTCCGTGAGCAGGTCCCGCAATTGGTCGGCGATCGCCCGCACCCGGGGTTGCAGCCTCCGAGGCAGTCGGTGGAGGGCGAATCGCAAGACCCGCTTCGCCGGTCCGGCCAGCCGAGACCGCTCTCGGACCGCGACCGCCGCAAAGACCGCGAGCAGCACGCCGATCAGCAGGACGGTCACGTAGAGAGCTGTCGGCCCGTACAGGAGCACTGCCGGGATCAATGCGACCCAGAAGATCACCGCGAGTGCCAGCCAAGCGCCGACACCCTCGGCGGCGATCGCCGCAGTCACGTCGTCCACACTCGCACCGCCGGACACCAACAGCCGGAAGCGCAGCGCTGTCGCGGTGGCACCTCCGCCCGGGACGACGTGGCTCACACCGAAGCCGGTCAGGTCCGAGCGGAGAATCCAGCCGAACTGCAGGGGGCTGCTGCGCAGCACGCTGCGTGTGAAGAGGGAGTAGCAGACCAGGCTTGCGGCCTCCAAGACGATGCCCACGGCAACCCACCACGGCCTGATCTGACCGAGCAGGTGTAGTGACTCTTGCGTGCCTGCGAGCTGGGGAAGGACGAAGTAGTCCACCACCGCGATGAGCACCAGCAGTCCCGCCGCGCTCCGCAGCCAGGCGAACAGAGGGGATCCTGTCCGCACCGGCCGCGGGGCGAGTTGTGTCATCGTCGGCTTCTCGTGCTGAGGGCGGTCCTCAACCGGTCATCGGCTGTTGCGAGCGGCGGACCGGAATGGCGATCAGTACCGCGCCGGCCAGCAGCAGGAGCAGGCCGGTGCCGATCAGGGCGATGGACACGTCGTCGAGCCAGGGCAGGGTCGCGCCGACGGCCAGGTCGGCCCGCACGATGCGGCTGCCGTCCGCGTTCATCACCACGACGCTCCACTTGCCGGCGCGTGGTTGCCAGTCGAGCGTCTGCACTTCGGCGCCGGACGCAGTCGCGTCCCAGAACCACTCGGAGCGCGGCGGCGCGGCCGGAGGCTGTCCAACGTGGTCGTCAGAGCTCGGCTCCGCCGAGTTCGCGTCGTCCAGCCGCTGTACCACGGTGTGCCCGATGGGCGCCAGGTACTTCGTCGTCTGCTGCTCGGGCGCGATCCCGATGAACAAGTGAGCGTCAGTGGCGCTGACACCGGTGATCCGGATCTTGCCCAGGACACGGTGCATCACCCAGTCGGGACCGTCGAAGCGCAGTGCGCCCGGCTCGGTGGTGATGGCATAGCCGGGGCTGTTGAAGCGCTTGAGGTCGGTGGCGATGTAACCATTCGAGTCCCGGGCGGTCTGATCGATCCACAGCCCGGCGGCCCCGGTCGGGACCATACCCAGCCCAGCCAGGACCAGCACGGATCCGGCGACGACGCTGACCACCCGGCCGGCCGTCCACCGGTGCAGCGGCTGACCGCCGTACTGTGCTGGTCGACCGGCGTACTGCATGGCGGCCACTGGCTCACGTGGTTCCACGGTGACGGGTGTGGGTGGTGTGTCTTCGATGGCTCCGCTGCCCCCGTCGAATCGGAATGGCGGGTACTTGTCGGTCAGCAGCAGGAGGTAGGCACCGACACGGTAGACCCAGCGATTCAGGCCCATGATCAGGTCGAACAGGTCGCGTGGATACCGGCCGGTGAAGAGCAGCGCCACAGCTGTGATGAAGACCAGCAGACCGATCAGACCGCTGCCTTCGAACCAGTACGACGAGTCGGCGACCTGGTAGGAGAAGTATGGGCCGCCGCCGAGCAGGATGCCCAGGATGAGCAGGTGCGGAAAGGCCAGCAGCCACTTCACCAGAACGAGCCCGCGCGACAACTGCGGCGGGTGGTCGACCGAGAGACGGGCTGGATAGTCGGGCACGTCTGCCAGGGTGAACGGCGGATAGCGGTCGGTGCCGAGCACGCTGTAGGCGTAGAAGCCGACGCGCCAGCTCCACCGAAGGACCCCGACCGTGAAGTCGAAGATCGACCGGGGGTACCGACCGGTGAACAGGATCGTGAAGAACGCGATCACGGTGAGCACCGCACAGGCGAGCCACAGGAACGCCAGTACGACATAGTGCGGAATTGCCAGCAGCCACTTGACCAGCCACAGTCCACGGCTCACCGACGGATCGAGCTTCCCCTCGAGCCGGATCGGGTACTCGTTCATGATCCCTCCCCTCGGCGCGGCGTCAGAGGTCGCGCTTTCACTTTCGACGCTAGAAAGGGCGGCGCCGCGCAATCAGGGCCGAAGGTCCACGCTCCCTGGTCCGTAGGCCTCTTTCGCGGACTCACGCGGCGCGGTGGTCTTGAGTTGAGGGAAGAAACGGCGGAAAGGGGAAACCATGACTACCTTGCAGCGCAAGGATCCTCGGCGTCAGTTCGCCGAGCTGTTCGACTGGGCCGAGGGCCTGCCGAGCATGTTCAGCTGGCCGGCGGTGATGCGCGATGTCCGGATCGAGGAGTTCACCGAGGACAACGCGTACGTCGTCCGCGCGGAGCTGGCCGGGCTCGACCCGGAGAAGGACATCAAGGTCGAGGTCGCAAACGGCATGCTGACCATCGCGGCGACTCGTCAGGAGGAGGAGCACGAAGGTGCTCGCTCGGAGTTCCACTACGGTTCGCTGATCCGCCGAGTGCTGCTGCCCGACGGCGCCGACGAAGGCGCGGTCGAGGCGAAGTACACGGCCGGAATCCTCGAGGTGAGGGTGCCGATCAGCACGAGAACGACCGAGGCGCGGACGGTCAAGATCGAGTACACGCCGTAGAGCTCACCCATCCGCACGTGCCCGGCCGGAGGAACCTCCCCGGCCGGGCACCTTGTTGCGGACCGCGCCGTCATTCCTTGCCGGTGGAGTGTTCCGTCTCCGGCTTGTCCGGTGTGCTCTGCGCGGCGCGGCTTGCCTCGTACATTTCCACGCCGAGATACCGCAGGAGTGCCTGCTCGGTTCGTGACTGCGCAGCGGTCTGCCGACCGGCCGCGGTCCGTTGTGCGTCCCGCCGGATGCGGGCCTTGTCGATCTCACCCACGGTTCTGCCCTCCGGAAGCGTTCGACCTCACTTTCAGGTTCGGGCGCGGATGAGCCCTGGACCAGAGGCCAGAAGGCCGCATCCCGAGGGACGAAGGTCCACACAGTGCCGAGCGGTCATCGTGTCGGTCCGTGGATAGTTGTCTGCAGGGCTCGCAGTCGTACGGCGGTGACCTTGTACTCCGGGCAGCCGGTCACGTCGTCGCCGAGTGGTGAGGTGAGTTCGTTGACGCCCGCGGCGGGGAAGTGGAAACCGGAGAACACCTGCCCGGGAACGAGTTCGGCGGCGAAGCGGACGGGGAGCACGGCCCGGCCGAATCGGCTGGTGACCTCGACCGGATCGCCGTCGCGGAGTCCGAGCGCGGCGGCGTCGGAGGGCTCCACGTCCAGGGGCTCGTCGGCGCGCAGCAGCACGTTGGGCGTCCGGCGGGTCATCTCTCCAGAGTTGTAGTGCTCAGCCCGTCGTCCGGTGACCAGGATGTAGGGGAACGAGGGATCGGGTTCGGCTCCTGGTGGAAGATACGGCCTGGCCGCGAGGTGAGCCCGCCCGTCCGCGGTCGCGAACCTGTCGAGGTAGAGCGTCGGCCTACCGGGGTCGTCCGGGGTTCCACACGGCCAGTGCAGTGCGCTATCACTGTCGAGCCGCTGCTCCGAGATGCCACCGAAGAGCGGCGCGAGTGAGGCGCATTCGTCGAGCGTCGCTGCCGGTGTGGCGCAGCCGAGATCGACGCCGAGGCGGGCTGCGACCTGCCGGAAGACCTCGAGATCAGTGCGTACGCCGTCCCGCGGCTCGACGACCCGGCGGACCCGCTGGAACCGCCGATCGAAGTTGACGAACGTGCCGTCCTTCTCGAGCCAGGAGGCGACTGGGAACACCACGTTCGCGGCCTGAGCCGTCGCGGACAGGAACAGGTCGTTGCAGATCACCAGGGGACAGGCATCCAGTGCCGCGCGTACGGAGGCGGTGTCGGGATCCGTGGACAGCACGTCCTCGCCGACCACCCACAATGCCTCCAGCCGGCCCTGCCGCGCCGCGTCGAACATCTGCGGAATGCGCAACCCGGGAGTGCTCGGCAACGAGGTGCGCCAACCTGCCTCGAACCGCTGCCGAACGGTGTCGTCGGCAACCTTCTGATAGCCCGGGAGCAGGTCGGGCAGTGCGCCCATGTCGCAGGCGCCCTGCACGTTGTTCTGCCCTCGCAGAGGGTTGACGCCACCGCCGGTGGCGGTACCGACCGCGCCGCGGAGGATGGCCAGGTTCGCCAGGGTGCGTACGCCGTCGGTTCCGTGCAGATGCTCGGTGACGCCGAGGCCGTAGAAGATCGCCGGCGCCGCCGCGTCGCCGTACAGGTGCGCGGCGGTGACCAACTCGTCAACGGATACCCCGCTGATGTCGCTCACCCGATCGGGTGAGTAGTCGCTGGCCAGGTCGCGCAGTTCGTCGTACCCGGCGACCCGGTTGCGCAGGAAAGCCTCATCGATCATGCCGTCCCGGATCAGCAGGTGGGCGAGACCGTTGAAGACGGCAACATTCGTGCCCGGTCGGGGACGTAGGTGTACGTCGGCGTGCCGGGCCAGTTCGGTGCGGCGCGGATCGATCACGACGAGCCGGGCACCGTCGATGACCCGCTGCAGGATGCGTGAGCCGACCACTGGGTGGGCGTCGGTCGGGTTGGAGCCTGCCAGCAGGACGGCGTCGCAGCGGTCCAGATCGTCGAAGGCGTTGGTCCCGCCGCCGAGTCCGAAGGTGGTTGCCAGTCCGGCCGCCGACGGTGCGTGGCACAACCGGGCGCAGTTGTCGACGTTGTTGGTACCGATCGCGACCCGGGCGAACTTCTGGATCAGATAGTTCTCCTCGTTCGTCGCGCGCGCCGACGAGATCACCGCGAATGCGTCCGGTCGATGGATCGCGCGCAGGTGGTCGGCGACGACGTCGAGGGCCTCGTCCCACGACACGGGGACGAGTTCGCCGCCTCGTCGTACCAGCGGACTCTGAAGCCGGTCCGGTGAGCTGACGAAGCTGTGCGCGAATCTGCCCTTCACACACGCATGGCCGCGGTTGACCGAGCCGTCCGAGGCCGGATGGACGGTGACGATCTCGTGGTCGCGGGTCGCGACGTCCAGGGTGCAGCCGACTCCGCAGTACCCGCAGGTGGTCCGGGTCCACTGCTCGATCGGCCGCGGATCGAGCAGGCCGGGTTCGGACAGCGCACCGGTTGGGCAGGTGTCGACGCAGGCTCCGCAGCTGACGCAGTCCGAGTCGGACCAGAGTCCACCAGTGCCTGGCGCGACAACGGTGTCCGGGCCGCGCCCGGTCAGTGTCAGTGCGAAGGTGCCCTGGATCTCCGAGCACGCCCGGACGCAGCGGCCGCAGGCGATGCACAGGTCACGATCCAGCTTGACGTACGGGTGGGAGTGGTCGACCCCTCGTGAGCCGCTCACCAACGGCAGAGTCTCGGGCGCGACGCCCAGTTGTTCACAGAGGCGGACGAGCTCACTGCGATCGCCTGGCACGTCGAGTGCTCGTGCGGGCAGGCCGGCCACGACGGCACGCAGCCCGTCCCGGCGCCAGGATGCGCTGGTGGCGAGCCCGATCCGGAGCCCGGCGCGGACCGGCGTACTGCAGGCGGCGACCGGTCCATTACCATCGGCATCGACCAGGCAGACCCGGCAGGATGCGGCCGGCGTCAGCCGGTCGTCGTGACAGAGTGTCGGCACCGATCGTCCAGCGGCCTGGATCGCGTCCAGCAGCGTCGAGCCCGGCGCGACCTCGACCGAACTCTCGTCGACGAATACCTGGATCATGTCCATCCCTCCAAGCCGTAGACCTCGGCCACGCTGCGGATCGCGGCGGGGACCCGTCGGCCGAACGCGCACAGGCTTCCGGCTGCCAAGGTCCGCAGCACGTCGGTCCGCGCACGCACGACGTCGGTGGTTGCGTCCAGCTCTGCCAGCCGGAGCCCGCGGCTGGTGCCGACGCGGCACGGTGAACATTCGCCGCAACTCTCGGTCGCCGCGAACCGCCAGATGTGACGCAGTACGTCGGCACCGGTGAGCCGATCGTCGAAGGCGACGATGCCGGCGTGACCGAGAGCCGCGCCTCTGGACGACAGGGCGGCCTCACTGAGCGGTAGATCGAGGTCACCAGGGCTCAGGAATCCGCCCAACGGTCCGCCGACCTGGACCGATCGCAGGATGGCGCGGTCGCGGAGACCACCGCCGAGGTCCTCGACCAGGTGACGTACCGGCGTACCGATCTCGACCTCATAGGCCCCGGGCCGGGCGAAGCGCTCGGACAGACACGCGACCACCGTTCCGTTCTCGTCGGCGGTGCCGAACCTGGCATAGGCCGCACCACCGTGCCGGACGATCCACGGCACCGTGGCGAGGGTCTCGACGTTGTTGACCACGGTCGGCCTGCCGTCGAGGCCGTGCTCGACCGGGTACGGCGGACGTGGCCGGACAACCCCACGCAGGCCCTCGATGGCGTTCAGCAGTGCGGTCTCCTCGCCGGAGACGTACGACCCGGCGCCGGACTCGACGCGTACGTCGAGCGTGCGGCCGCTGCCGTGCACGTTCGGGCCGAAGTGGCCGTCGTCGTACGCCTTCCGGATCGCAGCCTCGACTCGTTCGCGAGCTCTCGGATACTCGCCGCGGATGAAGACGATGGCCTGCTCGGCCTCCACCGCGAAGGAGGCCAGTGCAAGGCCTTCGAGTACGCGGTCGGGATCACGTTCCATCAGCAGCCGGTCGACGTACGAGCCCGGGTCGCCTTCGTCGCCGTTCGCGACCACGACTCGTGGTTGCGGATACGTCCTGGCAGCAGTCCACTTGCGCGCTGCCGGGAACCCCGCGCCGCCTCGGCCACGCAATCGCGCCGCGGCCACTTCGGCCAATACGTCGGTCGGTTCGGACCTGCTGATCACCTCGGGCCAGACCGCCCAGCTGGACTCCGTGGAGAGGAGCCCGGCCGTCACCACAGGCTCGGGACAGTCGGCCTGGACAGTGATCGGTGGATCCTGAGGTTGCCGCGTGCCCGTGAGTTGCGCAGCGATGTCCTGCCCGGCGCAGGGCTTGTCGCCGTCCAGTGCGGCAGGACCGGCATAGCAATAGCCCAGACAGCGCACCTCCTGCAGCGAGACCTCGCCGTCGTCGCGACACTTGTCCACGGATACGTGCAGTGCGGCCTCGACGTCGGCCACCTGGGTACCACCGCTGGCTGCCGTGCACGCGGCCGCGCCGCAGACGCGGATGTGCCGTCGCCCGTGCGGCGCGGTGAAGTCGGCATAGAACGTGGCCGGCCCACTGCCCGCGGCGGCCGGCAGGCCGTTGTCCGTCGCGATCTGCCCGGCCGGCGTCTTGTCACCGGCCAGCAGGCGCGCCCGGACGGCACCGAGGTCGTGACCGAACCGGTCCGCGTAGCGTCGCAGCGCGTCCACCCGCAAGTCGCTCATCGCCCTTCTCCTTCCGTCAACGGCCTCGACGTCGGTCAGGCCGCGGGACCGTCAGCTGAACACTCATCCGAGCTCCTCGTGGGTGGTGACCGGCGTCCTACGGCCGATCGGCATCGACGTCGCCCGGCGCAGAGCGAACGGCTGGATCACCTCGGTGCGCCAGGGCTGCGGGTCGTTGCGCTGAGGACCGTGGTAGACCTCCCACGGATCGCCGGTGCGGATCCCGTAGTGAGCCCTCAGCCAGTCGTCCAGTGCCTCGTACGCGTCGCCGAGTTGGTCGTAGAGGCCGATGTGCCAGACCGCGACGACGTGACCAGCCGGCAACCTGGAGGGCTGGACGTGGGTGTCACCGGCGATCGGAGTCGGGATCGGCAGCCCGGCCTCCACCTCGAAGCTACCGTCCGTCCGCAGGTGATACCGGGCGAACGGGAAGCCACACGGCGCGACACCATGCCGGTGCAGGTAGTCGGCGACCTGGTCGAACGCCTTGCCGGTCCAGTCGCCCAGCTCCCCGTGGTGGCGCGTCGCCCGCAGTACGGCAGTCGGCTGCTCGGGCATGGTGCGCGACTCGGGGCTGTTGGCGCGCATGGCTCCTCCCTGGTGGTAGGTCATCGGACTGAAACCTGTTCGGTGGGTACGGCGAGCTCGTCGAGATCGCGGATCACCACGTCCGCACCGGCCGACAGCAAGTCGTCGGGCTGGCCGCTGTGGTCGACTCCGACGACCAGGCCGAATGCACCCGCGGATCCAGCCGCGACGCCGGCCGGGGTGTTCTCGACCAAGACGGTCCGCCGCGGCTGGACACCGAGCCGGCGTGCAGCGAGCAGGTGCATCGCCGGATCCGGCTTGCCCGGCAGGGCCAGCTCGTCCGCGGTCACCCCGTCGACCCGTACCTGGAACGTGTCCGCCAGTCCGGCGACACGAAGTACTTCGGCGCATTCACGACGTGCCGAGATCACTGCGCAGTCCACCTGCGCCGCGCGCAACCGCTCGACCAGCACCGGCGTTGTGTCGGTGACGACGTCGAGGTCGAACAGCACCGCGTCGTATCGTTCGGGGTCGATCACGGGACGGGCGTGGTTGTCCGCGGTACGGCGAGCCAGTACGACGGCCGCGACGACCAGCAGACCGCCACCGAGCACCAGCGCCATCGGGGCGGCCGCTCGGCCGGAGAACCAGGTGGTCACCGCCATCGGCAGGACCTGCACCAGGCCGATCGCCCCGATCAGCACCACGACGATCTCGCGCCAGATCACGCCGGCGCAGATCAATGCGATCGTCGTGGCCAGCGCGAAGACGATCCCGCCATCCGCCGGCATCGTCATGTCCGCCCCGAGGACCAGACCCGCAGCGGCAGCCGCCTGGGTCAGACGCTTCGATGCGAGCACTCCGGCGCGGCCGGCCACCAGCCAGGCCAGTGAGGTGACCCAGATCGCGATGCCTGGCCACGAATCGCCGGCCAGCTGAGCGCCGGCCGTGCCCGCCGTGATCAGAGTGCCCGCGAAGGTTGCAACCTGCTGCAGCGCGGTCTGCGAGACGGCCCAGAGCGCGGCAGCGTACATGGTGGTAGCCAGACCGGTCAGCAACGCAGTGTCCTCGGCCCCCCAGAGCAGGGATTGATCGCCCAGCAAGGCCCAGAACGCCGCGCCGGCGGCAGTCGAGAGCAGCCACAGGATCGCCCTCAGGCGCCGGGGGACGGCGCCGGTGCCAGCCGGAACCGCGAAACCGGCAGCGAGCAGAACCAGTGCGGTCGTCGCCACGATGATGAGCCGGGTGCCAGTGCCGAGGTCGGGCCAGTACTGCGCCCCGATCAGCATCGCTCCGACCAGGACTACTGCGCCGCCCAGATAGGCCAGCGCTTCGATCATCACCGAGGTCCGGCGGCTCCCGGGCACTCCCAGTGGAGCCGCAGGGGATGCATGCAGCGGTCTCATGATCCGACTCTCGCGAGGTTGCGTCGGGTGACCCAGAGTCGAAGGTCCTGACCCTGGACCTGTGGCGGACCGGCCAGTCGTCCGCCGATCCGGGACCTTCGGCCCTGCCTGCGCTCTCCCGCGGGGGGCACCGTTGTTGGTGCAAGGAGCCGACCGGCTCGCCGGGAGCGGATCGACAGATAGTGGCCGCAGAGTCTACCGGGCCACGAGATCCACCGTCATCAGGACGGACACCGCGCCGAGTGGCCAGCAGACTTAGTCGACTTGGACCAATCGCCGGTGGTGACATGGTCGTGCAGCTGCGGTGGGAGACGCGCCAGGATGCGGTCACTGAGGCCCGGAGGTCGTCGGTCCGACGCTGGCGGTGGCGCAGACCAAGATCGGGCACCCGGCGGATGTGGACGGGACTCGCGTGGCGGAGGTCGAGGGGGAGGTGACCGGTGTGCCGGTCAGGGTTCCCGTTGACACGTGGTGCCCGCCGTGCTTGAGCGCTGCGGCCACTGAAGGCCCGTGCTGGTCACGCTCGTCTACCGCAGTGGGTCAGGGGTGGGCCCAGTTGTGGACTGTCCACTCTCCGTCGGCGTCGGTTGTTGCGGTCCGGGTTGAAGCGGTGCGTAGGTCTTGTGCGATCGCGAGTGGCCAGCGGGTTGTCGAAGACCAGCGCGCGCCGGTGAGGTTCGCGTTGCGCAGGTTTGCTGCCTGGAGGTTCGCGCCGCGGAGGTCTGCGCCGGTCAGTCGGCGGTCTCGAAGTTCGCTTCGGTCAGGCAGGCGTTGGTGAGCACGGCGCCCTGGAGGTTCGCCGCGGTCAGGTCGGTGCGGAACAGGTCGGCTTCTGTCAAGTACGCGTATTGAAGCCCGGCTCCGGTCAGAGTTGCTCCGGACAGGTGTGTTCCGGCCAAGGTGGCGTGGGCGAGGTTCGCGCCGGACAGGTCGGCGTGCTCGAGCCTGGAACGGGTGAGGTTGGCGAACTGCAGGCTGCTGCCGCTGAGCTGGATGCCGTGCAGGTCGACATTGATCAGCACCACGTGGTCGAGGCTGGCGCCGGTGAAGTTGACCCCGCGGAGCCTGGTCTTCCGGAAGCAGGTCTCGTGCAGAATTGTGGACTCGAGGGTCGCGTTCCACTCAAACTCGTGCAGCTTCGTGTCGCACGATCGCCCTCCCAGTGGCCGGGCTCTTGTCGGTTCAACACCGTCATTGGTCGTCGAGCGATCGGCCTCATGTTCTTGATCTTGTTCGGTTCGGCGACACCGCGACGGTGTCGCTTCCGTCTGCAGCGACCGGTGCGCAGCCTGCCTTCCTTCTTGCCCAGGGCACCAGCGAACAGGGCCAGGTAGATCGTCTCGGCGCAGACTTGCATGGTCGGATCGTCAGGGTGAGACCGGACGAGATAGCGAGCGATCTGCTGCGGGGACCACTTCCCCGTCAGCTTCGTGCGCACGACCGCGGCTAGCTCGACCCGCGCTGCGATCTTGCCGGGTTTCGGGCGCTGACGACGCCGCAGCGCCTCGTTGTGAGCCCACCACGGCTGATACCGGCCATCCGGTTTGCCATTGCGCTTCACCTCGCGATAGACCGTCTGAAAGCTCTTACCGATCACGCCGGCGATCAGCTTCAAGTCCTGATCAGCATGCAGGCCATCGGCGATTGCGATCCGATCGTCCTGGGTGAGAAAGCGCGGCGAAATCGGACTGGGATCAGGGATCAGCACACCACCAGCGTCAAGGAACCACAACGATCCACAGCTGGTCGACACGCCGACCATCCGCGCAGCCGCAGCTCCCTTATGGCCCTGCCTGATCAGCTCGAAATACCGCCGCTTCGCCGAGGCCGGCATCTTGTTGGGTGCGTAACGTGGCATCCGAACAGCTCCTCCTGGAGTGTTCGCAACCACCGATGGAACTCAAGCCGGATCCAGCGGCCGCGACTGCCAGGCCTTCACCTCCTCCAGCACGGCGTCGGTGATCTTGGAGATCGTGTCGTGGGACAGCTCGACCCCCAGCGTGCGGGCCAGGTGATGCTCGATGTCGCGGACCGTCATCCCGCCGGCGTAGAGGCTGATGATCATCTCGTCCAGGCCACCGGCAGCCGCCGAGTCCCCTTCGGCACCAGCCGCGGCTGAAGCTGCCCGCCCGGTCCCGCGGCGTGTCCAAACCCACCGGACCGACCTCGGTCTGCAGCGTCTTCGGCGTGCTGCCCTAGCGCGAGTTCGGCGCGCCCCGACCGGCCGGGTCGCCCCTGTCATAGCCCAGATGATCGCTCAGCTCGGCGGCCAGACCCCGCTCCAAGACAGCCTTCACCAGCGCCGGCAAGAACCCGCCCTCACCAGTCAACCCAAGCCCCTGCTCGTCGACCCGCTCCAGCAGCGCATCCAGCCACGGACCATCCACCAGCGCGTCCACCGACCGGCCGCCAGCCCCATCCAGCGGGCCCGAACCGAACACCTCCACGCCCTCCTGCGCTGAGCTCTCAAGCAGCACCCGCCGCCAGTCGACTCCGACATCTGTGCAGACATTGCGGTACTTCTTCCCAACCCACGGAATCACATCCGTCACCTCAGTCTCATCCGCAACTCCTATACACAGACCATCTGACACGCTCGTTGCCGGTGAACCGGGTCCAGTCGCCGATCTCGACCGCGAGCGCGAACCCGGTCAACGTGGAGACACCACGCAGACAACCCAGCCGCCGCCTCACGGCGGTGAACTCCGAGTCGGCCGCCATCGCCGTGATCGCGGCATCGAGGGCGTCGCGGCGCGCGGTCGTGGCCAGGGCACAGTCGTAGTAGGAGTCGAACGTCAACCGGGTCGCCGCCACGTCGAAGCGTTGCTGGCGCAGCCAGGCATCATGCTTGCCGGTCCAGGCATCGCCGCCGGAGTAGACGATCCCGTGCCGCAACAGCAGTTTCGACAGCCGGTGCCGGGCCCGCACCAGGTCACCACGGCAGCCTTCCCTGGCCCGCACCAGATCCCGCGCGGTCTCCCGCTCGATGGTCGGCACCGCAACCGGGGTGATCTCATCCAGACGCAGCAACCGGGCCAGATGTACCGCGTCGCGGGCATCGGTCTTCACCCGATCCCCGACGGGCGCTGCAGCTTCGACGGCGCCACTACCTTGCACCGGACCCCGGCAGACGTCAACGCCCGGTACAGACCGAACCCGGTCGGCCCGGCCTCATAAACTACCGCGACCGGACCCGGCAACTGCCGCAGCCAGGACCGGATGTGCTCATCGGCCGGGGTCAACCTGGCCTGCACCAACTCGCCGGTCACGCCATCAATCGCCGCCGCCGCGACCGACCGGGCATGCACGTCCAGCCCAACACTCGTACGCTCGGTAAACACCGGGGCCTCCCACACGTTGTCGGATAGACCGAGCAGCCGAAATCTGCTCGGTGACCCACGAATCTGTGCGCGCGAGGCCCCGGCCCACAACCACCCCGACCCCCACCCCGGTGAACCGCACTCTCCGTTCTCCTCGACCGGCGCCCCACCAACCGGCCGGCTTCACAATTCACCGCCCGAGGAAACGTCAACCTCCCCCAAACCCACAGACCGTGCACCACTCCATACCGTCTAGTCGGGCGGTGAAGGTGCGACACTTTGGCTCCTGGGGTCGCTGGATCGCTGTTCCGTCACTGTTCCGTGAGACGCTGGCAAGTGGCGGCAATTGGCGACAAGCGTCGAGACACGAATCCGCAGGTAAGGGCGGATTCGCAGCCTACGCAACCGAGGTCCCCGCGAGCACGGAGCAGATCTACACCATCTTCGAAGGCACCTCAGAAATCCAGCGACTGGTGATCTCGCGCGCAATCTCGGGCATGCGCATCCGCTGACGTTCCTGCAGATCAGAGGGTGATTTGAGGATCTTGTAGGTACAGGCCGTCGTCCGGCTCCCTTGAAGCAATGGGGGAGCGTACGGCGGTTGGCGCGTCGGCGACTTCGTCGTCGGTGATTCTGTGGAAATGTCGCGCCATCGCGGTGATCGGTCGTGGTGGGCGGACGAGCCAATTCTTCGGTTGGCCGATGGTGCCGTTCTGGATCGGGACGATGGAGATTTCGACGAGGTCGGGTGGTTGTTGGCCGTTGCCTTCGACGTCGACCACGGCGTAGTCGGACGCGGTCCACAGGGGTGTGGGGTCAGCCATTGGTCGTCGCCTCCCATCCGATATCTGCGCGGCCGTGCCGGTTGAGGTGGTGCGGGTGCCCGGCGTCGTGGACCTGGAACGCGAACGCGTGCTGCAGGAAGTACCGGGGCTGCTCCGAAGCCAGCCCATCAACCTGAACCGCGCGGCCGGTGATGTCGAGCACCTTCAAGTCTGCCGCCTCCGGCAGTTCAGCGGCTGCATCTAGGAACGCGCGCGTCGTCGGCGCCCGGTGGGAGTTGGCGCAGAGCTTGAGCTGGGCCATCGGGCAGATGTCGCACAGTTCGCGGATCCCGTAGTGGCCGTTGTAGTCCGGCAGACCGTGCACAAAGGACACGGCACACGATGTCTTGCGAAACAGCGGTGCCGGGCCTTCTGGTCTCGACGCGAAGGCGTCGACGACGCGGCGATCGAGGGCCTCGGGCACGATCTTGCGGCGTGCCGGCGCCAGGGGAATCAGCCAGACGCGAATCGGAACGGCTGCCGGTTTTAGCGGCTCTTCGGAGTTGAGCGTGGGTGAGCCGTTCGTCACTGTCGGCGTGGCGTAGGCGGGGAAGGGGTCAGGGCCTTCACGATCAGCAGCGACCA
>NZ_SLWM01000037.1:0-46125 GCF_004342085.1 Kribbella orskensis | reverse complement strand
GATCAACCCACCCATCCACGAAACCCAACAAAACAAGACAGTTCAACGGACCGCCGCGTAACTCCCGCTGGCCTCAACCACCTTGACAAATTCCGCGGGGCTAACCGGCGATCAGACGCCACGACGGCGGCTCGTTCCTTCGACGCGCGCAGTTCCGGGAGTACGCGCTGGTGCGCGAACAGACGGTGGCCGACCTCAGCAACGAAGACCGAGCCGACGTACTTCCTCGCCATCGGGCGTGCATGCGGAGGGGTTCGAACCCTGCGCCTACGTACGGTTGGAGTCTTAGGCTGGGAGGGTGAGGGGGACGCTGCGCGGGTTGAGCCTGCTGGCGGGTGGTCTGGTGCTGCTGGCAGTTGGGATTGTCACGCTCTGGCCCGTCTTTCTGAGCACTGACCGGTCGCCTCTACCGTCACCTTCACCGGCACCATCATCAACGCACTCAGGATCACCGGCGCCATCATCAACGCACTCAGGATCACCGGCGCCATCATCAACCCACTCAGGATCACCAGTACCACCAACAGTGTCAGCACAGGCCCCGCCCGCACCCTCCGCTAGCTCTGGTGTCTCCGATGTCATCTCGGCGGTGGCCGGCCTGGTGTCGTCGCTGGCGGGATTGATCGCGGCTATCGCTGGACTGACCGTTGCCAGACGATCGATGGCTCAGACCTCGAAAGAAAAGTCGGGCACGACGACTGAGCCCTGACCGAAATCGGCGCTCCTGAGCTCCGTCGAAGCCCAGAGTCGGTGACCAAATCGGTGACGACGACGGACCGGGACGGGGCCGACAGTACGGTACGCATGAAACAGCTCAAGGCTGTTCCCTGGGTACGGATGGAGCTCGACGGGATACTCGAGACAGCGTCAGGCCTACTCATAACCCGGAGGTCGCAGCTCGGCCGGCCAGGCCCGTTCGCACTAGCGCTGCTCGCGAACGTTGCTGCGCCGCTCAGTCGTGAGGAACCGCAAGGGTGCCCGGCGGCTAGCCAGTTGGAAGATCCTTCGACGCACGCTCACCGCCTCGCCCTGAGGGTGAACCGGTGCCCACCGACTGACCCCAACTTGACGTCGGCTGACCCCTCGTAATCGCAAGCTAATCGCACGCGGAGCGAGCGTTGACCGTCTCATTACGAGTGCCGTGACGACTGTCCACAGCGTCGAACGTGGTGCGGCCAGGAGCGCAAGCCCATCACCCATCGCCCATCGGTGTCCACGCTCGTCCAGCGGCTTGTTAGCAACCCTGTTAGCAAGAGTCGGGGGTATCAGGTGAACCCCGACGGCTCGGTGCATCGTCGGTGGTTGAGACCTAACCTCGAAGTAGTTCAACGAGGAGGTGGTCTCCGTGTTTGCACGAGCTCCCCATCTGCGCCTATCGGGACACGGTGAGCGGCTTCGGCTCCGACAACGTGGTCACTGGAGGCAAGATCCGCTGGAGTCGGTGCGCGAATGCTGTCGGGCATCGATCGCTATCGACAAGGCACTTGGTGAGGCGGTGCGTGGGGCTCTCGCGTCGGGTGCCTCCTGGCGAGATGTTGGCCAGGCAGTCGGGGCTGTCGAAGATGCCGAGACCGCGCAGGACGTTGTGGATGCCTTCGCGGAGATGAAGCGCGAGGTGTGGCGCCGCTTCATGGGTAGCACGCCCTGAGCATGGTCGACCTGTTCCTCGACGGCGAACCGGTCGGTGAGGGCAAGGTCGACGCGACAGAGCCGATGGCGTTCTCCGCCGACGAGACCACCGACATCGGGGTCGACGGCGCCATACCGGTCAGCGACGACTACAACACCACGAACAGTGCCTTCACCGGCAAAGTGCTCTGGGTCCAGATCGACCTCGGCGACGCCGCCGACGACAACGACCACCTCATCACCGCCGAGCAGCGGTACCGCGTGGCAATGACGCGGCAGTGACCGGCCAAGGTCACCGTCGATCTGGCCGGCACCTCGGTCTCGCTGCCGCTGGTGGCCGGGGCGTCCAGCGGGAAATAACTCGATAGCTCCTTTCGCGTACGGTCGCGGCCAGCCTGATCGCGACCGTACGCATGTCGTCCCACGTGCGATATGGCCCAGCGCAACGAGGTGGAGGGCCGTGTCAGTGGGCGTGTCAGGGGCGTGGCTGGGGTGTGTCAGGCCGGGCGCCGATGGTTGTCACATGACAAGTTCAGCGAACACACAATCAGGAATGCGGGACCGCGAACCTGCGATCCGGGTGCAGGGCATAGAGAAGTCCTACAAGGAGTTGCACGTCCTGCGCGGCGTGGACTTCGAGGTGGCGCCAGGCAGCATCTTCGCCCTTCTCGGTTCGAACGGCGCGGGAAAGACCACCATGGTGAGAATCCTGTCCACGCTGCTGAGATCAGACGCCGGCACAGCAACCGTCAATGGATTCGACGTCACGACGGACGCGCTCCGAGTTCGGGAGTCCATCAGTCTGACCGGACAGTTCGCCGCGGTCGACGAGATCCTCTCCGGCCGGGAGAACCTGGTGCTGGTTGCCAAGCTGCGGCACCTCAAGGACCCGGGCAAGATCGCGGATGGCCTGCTCGCACGCTTCAACCTCACCGAGGCAGGTTCGCGAAAGGTGTCGACGTATTCAGGAGGCATGCGCCGTCGCCTGGACATCTCGATGAGCCTGATCGGGGAGCCGAAGGTGATCTTCCTCGACGAGCCGACCACGGGGCTCGACCCCGAAGCACGCATCGAGGTGTGGCAGGTCATCCAGGAGCTCGCCAACCAGGGGACCACCGTTCTGCTCACCACGCAGTACCTCGACGAGGCTGAGCAACTCGCAGAGCGGATCGCCATCCTCCACGAGGGCCGGATCATCGCGAACGGCACCCTCGCCGAGCTGAAGCAACTCCTCCCCCCAGCGAAGGTCGAGTACGTCGAGAAGCAGCCGACCCTGGAGGAAATCTTTCTCGCACTGGTGGGCAACGACAACAAGGCCGAGTCAAGTAAGGACCAGTCATGAGCACATACTTCTTCGGAGACACGGCCGTCCTGACCGGCCGCTCCATGCGTCACATCTTCCGCAGCGTCGACACGATCATCACGACCGCGATCACGCCGATCGCCATGATGCTGCTGTTCGTCTACGTCCTCGGCGGGGCAATCGAGACAGGTACCGACAACTACGTCAACTACCTGCTGCCTGGAATCATGCTGATCGCGATCGCGTCGGGCATCGCGTACACCGCCGTTCGGTTGTTCACCGATATGAAGAGCGGCATCTTCGAGCGATTCCACTCCATGCCGATCGCACGATCGTCCGTGCTGTGGGCACATGTGCTGACCTCGCTGGTTGCCAACGGGCTCTCGGTCGTGATCATTGTGCTGGTAGGCCTCGTGATGGGATTCCGCACCTCGGCAGGTCTCCTGGCATGGCTGGCTGTTGCCGGAATCCTGGCACTGTTCACCCTGGCACTCACCTGGATCGCAGTCCTCGCCGGCCTGTCAGCGAAGTCTGTGGACGGTGCCGCCGGCTTCTCCTACCCGCTGATCTTCCTGCCGTTCATCAGTTCGGCCTTCGTCCCCACGGACACCATGCCGGGTCCCGTGCGCGCCTTCGCCGAGAACCAGCCGGTCACGTCGATCGTCAACACCATCCAGAATCTGTTCGCACAGCAGCCGGTCGGCAACGACATCTGGGCCGCGCTTGCCTGGTGCCTCGGCATCCTCGTTCTCGGCTACGTCCTCGCCATCCGGGTCTACCGGCGCCAGATCAGCTGATAAGCACGCTTGACCGACTGGGCCGAGGTCGACCCGCCCACCAACACATCACGTACGAGACACAAGGAGAGTTCGTCATGCCTACATTCGCTACGCAAGGGCCCATCGTCGCGGCCGTCGAGGTCGGCGGAGCCCGGGTGCGGGTCACCGCGAGCGACCGGACCGACACCGTCGTCCTGGTCGAACCCATCGACGAGGCGAATCGATCGGATGTCAAGGTGGCCGACAAGACCAAGGTCGAATTCGCCGACGGCCAACTGTCGGTCAAAACGACCGTCTCCGGGAACAAGAACGGGTCGGTCGCCATCACGATCGACCTGCCCACCGGCTCAAGCCTGGCCGCTTACCTGGCGCACTCGGCCGTGCACGCCGACGGCTCATTCGGCGAGTGCGAGCTGCACCTGGCCTCGGGTCAGGTCCAGCTGGACCGCATCGAAGCGCTGCGGGCGAACATCGCGTCCGGTGAGGTCGCGATCGGTCACATCGCCGGCCCCGCCACGATCGACGGTGGCGCGTTCGCGCTGCGGATCGGCGAGGTCGAGGGCACGGCCAAGCTCTCGAACTCTGGCGGGCAGGCCTGGATCGGCCATGCCTGGGAAGACGTTGATCTCGGGAGCGCCAGCTGTGACTTCGACATCGACCGCGCCGACGGCAACGTCACCGCCGCGACCTCCAGCGGTGCCGTTCGGATCGGCCGGATGACCAACGGTCAGGCGAAGCTGAGGAACGGCTCGGGGAACATCGAGGTCGGCATCAGCGAGGGCGTCGCCGCCTCCATCGATGTCAACAGCGAGCGCGGGGCGGTGCACAACTTCGTTTCCTCGCAGGGCGAGCCGGGCCCGTCCGAGGCCAAGGTCTCGGTCCACGCCCGCACCCGGCACGGCGACATCACCCTTCAACGCGCGGCAAGCTGACCCTCACGACGCGAGCGTGACCTCGATCAGTTCGGACAAGTTCGTCTGCGTACCCTCCCGCGTCACCTCGGCGAACCGTGCTTCGCCGAGGTGACGTCGTGCGTCCTGCTCGATCCTGGCCGCATCCGATTGCGAGAGATCCGCCAGTCCGCGGACGCCGACGCTGGCCGCGAGCAACCGCGCCGCCTGTTCGTACTGGCCGAGGCGAACCGCCAGGTCCGCGAAACCGACGAGGATCGGGCCGAGCAGGAAGGCGTGCCCCAGCTCGGACGCCGCCTGCCAGGCAGCCACGCGGTGGGTACGGGCCTCCCGGAGGTCGTCGGTGAGGTAGCCGTGCAGGTTGTGGATCTGTGCGCGAATGTTCGCCTGCTCCGCGGCATCGCCCAAGAGGGCGGTCGCGAGGCCGAGCTGACGGCGGGCCTCCTCGGCGTCGCCGCCCAGGCGGGCAAGCCCCGCCTTGGCGAGTGCCAGGGCGACCAGAGCGTACGGCCAGGTGACACCTTCGGCGCTCCGCTCGGCCTCGGCGATGGCAGCAGCGCTGGCATCGCGATCGCCGTCGAGCCAGTACAGCATGGCCTGCTGGGTCCGGGACTCGATGACATCCTCGACGGCGCCGAGCTCGGTGAGGACCGCGATCGCCTCCTCGTAGTACTCGCAGGCACCGGCGAATTCACCCCGGATGGCAAGTTGGCCCGCCAGCTCGGACAGGGCCAGCGACATCCCGAACCGTTCGCCGAGTGTCCGGAACTCGGCGAGCGCCTGCTCCAACTGGGGCTCCACCTCCCGGCCGCCCTGGCCGAGCATGGTGCGCATCTTGGCGACCTGCCACCGAGCCATGGCGCGCACCCAGGGATCGACGCTGTCCAGCAACGACTCGAACGCGGTCACTGCTTCCTCCGGTGCCTGTACCAGGCGTTCCAGCGGGATCACGAAGGCCAGCAGCGGGTTGTCGCTCCGGCTGAGCTGGCTGAAGCGGTACGCCTTGTGGATCCATTCCGCGCCCAGGTGTTCGTCGCCCTGCCCGGAGGTCACGTAGAGCACCACCAGCCCGTACGTCATGGCGCGGAGGTCATCGGTCACCTCGCCCGGGAGGTTGGCGGCCGCGATCAGCAGCTCGAGGCCTTCGGTCCGGCGTCCGCCCAGCCACCAGTACCAACCGGCGCCGGCCGCGAGCCGCATCGCCGCTGGTGCGTCTCCGGCCGCGATCGCCTCCCGCAACGCGGCGCTGATGTTGTCGTGCTCGGCCTCGAGCTTGGCGAGCCATTCCACTTGATCGGCCCGGCGCAGATGTGGCTCCGCGGTCTCGGCGAGCTCGGTGAAGTAGGCGAGATGTGCCTGCCGGGTCTGGTCGGATTCGCCTGCTTCGGCGAGCCGATCCGCGGCGTACTCCTTGATCGTGGTGAGCATCCGGTACCGCGGCGCGCCGTCCCCCTCGGTGACCAGCAGCGACTTCTCGGCCAGCGAGGTGAGCAACTCCAGTACCTGATCCTGCTCGACCAGATCGCCGACGCAGACCTGCTCGGCCGCCTCCAAGCTCGCCCCGCCCGAGAACACCGACAGCCGGCGCAGCACCGCTCGCTCGGGGTCGGTGAGCAACTCCCAGCTCCAGTCGACCACCGCGCGCAGCGTCTTGTGTCGCGGCAGGGCGGTACGGCTCCCGCTGGTCAGCAGGCGGAATCGGTGGTCGAGCCGGTTGGCGAGCTGCTCGATGGTCATGGTGCGCAACCGGGCGGCAGCGAGTTCGATCGCCAGCGGCATCCCGTCCAGCGCCCGGCAGATCCGCACCATCGTCGACAAGGTGTCTTCGTCGGTCCCGAGATCCTTGCGTACCGCGCCGGCCCGGTCCCGCAGCAGCCGGACGGCCGGTGAGGCGGCGATCTCGGCAAGCCCGGCGCCGGTCGGCACGGCCAGCGGCTCGACCTGCCACAGCGCCTCCCCGGTGATGCCGAGCGGTTCCCTGCTGGTCGCCAGGATCCGCAGCCGTCGGCATTCCCCGAGGACCCGATCGGCGAACCTCGCGGCCGCCTCGATCACGTGCTCACAGTTGTCCAGGATCAGCAGCGCCTCCCGGTCGCGGATCGCGGCGATGAGCCCCTCCGTCGGGTCTGTGCTGGGTGCCGCGCCGAGCAGGGTCTCCCGGAGCCCGAGTCCGGTGAGCGCAGCCTGGGCCACATCACTGTCGACGCCGCTGGCGGCGAGCTCCACCAACCAGACGCCGTCCGGCAGGTCGCCCACCAGCGTGCGTGCGGTTTCCGTGGCCAGCCGGGTCTTCCCCGAGCCGCCCGGTCCGATCAGGGTGGTCAGCCGATGCTTCGCGACGAGCTCGCGGACTACGGCCAGATCAGCGTCCCTCCCGACGAAGCTCGAGAGCTCGGCACGTACGTTGGTCTTCCGGTTCTCCTCTCGCGGTCCCAACTCACCCCGCAGCAGTGCGACGTGCAGGGCCGACAACTCCGGCGAGGGATCGACGCCCAGCGCGTCGGCCAGGGCTTCCCTCGTACGCTCGAACACGAGCAGTGCCTCGGTCTTCTGACCGGCCGCGGCGAGGGCACGCATCAGCGCGGCAGCAAGCCGTTCCCGCACCGGATGCGCGGCCACCAGGTCGGTCAGTTCCGGGACCAGCTCCGCGCCGCCGTTGAGGCCGACCTCTGCATCGAACCGATCCTCCATCGCTGTCAGACGGAGCCGCTCGAGCCGAGTCACCACAGCGTCGAACGCCGCGCTGTCCTCCAGACCGACATCCTGCAGGGCCGCACCACGCCACAACGCGAGGGCGTCGCGCAGCAGCTCCACCCGCTGTGAATCCCTCTCGTTGCGGGCCTGATCGACGAGGCGCTCGAACCGGAGGGCATCGACAGCGTCAGGTTCCACAGTCAATCGGTAGCCGCCGGTCAGTCCCTCGATCACACCGCCCGGCAGTGCCTTCCGCAGTCGCGAGGCCAAGCGCTGCAGGGCATTCGCCGCGTCGGCGGGCGGCTGCTCGCCCCAGATCCAGTCGACGAGCGTCGCCTTCGAGACGACGCGGCCTGGTTCGAGGGCGAGGGCGATCAACAGCCCACGTAACCGAGCGCCCGGCACGTCGGCGAAGACGCCGTCGTCCGTACGAACCTCGAACGATCCAAGCATCCCGATCTGCACGCGGCTGATTCTGCCATCAGGGTTGCCGAGCTTCGCCGCCGGAGCGCTTCAGCGGGGATGCGTGGATCCTGGACGGTGGAATTAGGGTGCGGGGATGAGTTTCCGGCTGGCGGCGTACGCCGTGTGCATCGTGGACGGGCGGGTGCTGCTCGCCCGTTACGTATCACCGAAGAGCGAGACTAACTGGACTCTTCCGGGCGGCAAGGTCGAGCAGTCGGAGGATCCGTTCGATGCGGTGATCCGGGAGGTCGCCGAGGAGACCGGCTGCGACGGGGTGGTCGAACGCCTGCTGGGCGTGGACTCGAGGGTGATCCCCGCGGCCGAGGCGCGTGGGCGGATCGAGCACCAGAATGTCGGCATCTTCTACCAGGTCCGCATTACCGGCGGCCAGCTCCGGCCTGAGCCGAACGGCGAAACCGCCGAGTCGGTCTGGACTCCGATCCCCGACGTCGCCGGCCTGCGCCGCTCGTCGCTGGTCGACGTCGGCCTCGCCCTGGCGCAGACCGCTCCGGCAACCGGCCACGTCGCTCCCGTCCCGATCGGCGGCCTGATCCAGCACTGAGGCAGGGTCAGCCGATACGGATCGTCTGTACGTTGGGGTCGAGCAGGGGTGCTCCTTCAGCGGGGGTTGTCGGCGCGCCAGGCGACGTAGTCGGCGACGTCGAAGTCCGGCGTGAAGCCGGTGTCGTGGGTGAGCCGCGTGATGTCGAGGTACGGGTTGTCGCCGGGGCCGTCCTGCCGTCCGGGCAGGAGGTCGAGCTGCAGGCCGGGCGTGATCTTCTGCAGGGCTTCCGCGAATTCGCGGTTGGTGAACGGCCGGCCGCTGGAGAGGTTGTAGGTGTCCTGCCGCAGAGTCCGCGTGGTCATCAGGAGGGCGATCGCGCGCCCGGCATCAGGTGCGTAGCAGCAGTCACCGCCGTCGTCGGCGTACAGCGGCTGCGGCTTCTCACCGCGGAGCACGGCGCTGATGTACGGCGGAATGTAGAAGAACGGTGATTCCGGGTCGACGAGCGGGCCCCAGATGGTCCCGATCCGAAGGACGACCGGCTGGACACCGCTGCCCTGGAGGCTGTGCGTCGTGAGTGGCTCGACCGCCTTCTTGAAGGCGATGATCAGGTGCGGCAGCTCCGCAGTAGGCAGCGCGAGCTCCTCGTGCCAGGGGATCTCGGTTCGGCCGATGTACGCGCCGAGGCTGCTCGCCACGGCGAACCTGCGGACGCCCCAAGTGCGGGCGGCGTCCAGCGCGTTGAACAGGCCGGCCGTGTCCGTGCGGAAGAAGCGGACTGGATCCTCGTCGGGGATGGAGCCGGCGAGGTGGACGATGTCCCTGATGTCGTGGCGATCCCCGAGGGCGAGAAAGGCATCCCGGTCGGTCACGTCGAGGGATTCCACTGCGACCTTGCCGGCTAGGAACGACGGGACCTCGGCCCGGCGATGAGAGGTGACGACGACCCCGCGTCCGAGGTCGACGAGCGCGCGGGCGGTGTGGGCGCCGATCATGCCCAGCCCTCCGGTGATGAGGATCATCGGACCACCTCATAGTGGAGATGGGTCACGCCGGGTGCCGGGATGGCCTCCAGCAGACGGAGGTTCACGTGCTTCGGGAGCTCCTGGAAGAAGCCGTGACCGCCGCCCAGCAGGACGGGCACCTGGTGGAGGATCACCTCGTCGACTAGGTCCGCCGCCAGCGCGGAGGTCAGCGCCCCGCCACCCATGAGGGCGACGTCTTTGTCCCCGGCGGCCTCCCGTGCCGCCGCGATCGCGTCCTCGATGCCGGTGGTGACAAGCGTCTGCGTCTCGCTGATCTCAGGCGCGGGCCGGTGGCTGAGGACGAAGAGTCGCGCCGTCGGGTGCGGGGCACCACCTCCCCAATGGCCGGAATGCTCGTACGTGGTGCGTCCCGCGACGGTCGCCCCCACCCGTGCCGCGATGGTGTCGAAGAACCGGGCGCTCGGCTCGCTCAGCTTGAATCCGTCGAACGCCTTGCTCTGCGTGTCCCCGTCCATGTACCAGTCGAAGAGCATGCCCGCGTCACCGAGACCGCGTCCGAACTCCTCGCCGCCGTCGGGAGTGCGACCACTGATATAACCGTCGACCGAGACGGCGTGGGCCGTGAAGACCTTGCTCATAGCTCTCCTCCGGTGTTGATCAGATGGCTTGTGGGAAGTCGAAGAATCGGTGCGGGTCGTAGGCGTTCTTGACCGCTGCCAGCCGGGAGTAGTTGCCCACGTGATAGATCGCGGCCCAGTCGTCGAGCGCGGGGTCGGGGAAGTTGGGGTAGCCACGTCCTGACCCTTCGACGGGGGCGGTCGCCCAGGAATCGTCGACCCAGGAATCGTCGACCCAGGGATCGCTCGCCTGGCTGATGTGCTCGAGCAGGAAGCGTTCGCTGCGATGGGCGAACGCGGTGGCGTCCTCGGCGACCTTCGCCCACCAGCGGATCCACGCGGACCGTACTTCGAAACACACCCACGATGGTGGTGTGCGCCGGAATAACCTCGATCTCCGGACCGGTCAGTTGGGGATGGCCACCGATCGGGAAATGGATCTCGACCCCGCCCGTGGGCAGGTGCCGTTGCACGTACGCCGCCGCGCCGGTGCGCTGGATCCAGACCGTCCGCACCACCCCCGCCAAACCCCGGCAACGGTGGACGCTCAACGTACGACTCCGTCACGGCCCAGAGGGCTCAGCTCACGGCTTTCCGTACGAGGGCGATGATCTGCTTCTCCACGGCGGGGGTCAGCTTCGTCAGGGCAAAGGCGGTCGGCCAGAGGTCGCCGTCGTCGAGGTTCGCCGAGTCGTTGAAGCCGAACGTGTTGTACCGCGCCTTGAACTTCCCCGCGTTCTGGAAGAAGCAGACGACCTTGCCATCCTTGGCGTACGCAGGCATCCCGTACCAGAGCTTCGGCGAGAGCTCGGGCGCACTGGCCGTGATGATGGCATGGAGTCGCTCGGCGATCGCACGGTCCGATTCCGGCAGCTCGGCGATCTTCTCCAGTAGAGCGGTCTCGTTGTCGGGCTTGGCTCCGCGTGAGGCCGCCTTGAGCTCTTTCGCGCGCTCCTTCATCGCGCCCCGCTCCTCTTCGGTGAATCCGTCGTACGACTTGTCCTGCGTGGCCGAGGTCTTCTTCGCGGTGCGCTTCTGCGGGGGGTTCATGGGAAGTCCTGTCTGCGTGATCCGATGTGAACGATCCTCAGGCTATGCAGCCGCGCGCAGTACCGGCTTCTTCAAAACTGACCGATTTCCCCGCCGGACGCTAGACCGGACGTTCAGGGAGGTCCACGGAAGCGAGGCGTTCCGGGTCGGTCACTGACAGGATCTCGACGATCCGGCCGTCGACCACGGTGCACGCCATCACGATCCGCGGCTTGCCGTTCGCGTCCGACACCAGGATTCCCGGCTCACCGTTGACGAGGACGTTGCGCCCCGTGAGCTTCGTGTGGACCCCGCGCCGGGCCTTGGCGGCCACCTCGGTGGCCCCCAGCCTGACGACCACACCCCGCGCGGTGTGGGTACGCCACGTCACGTCCGGATCGAGCACCCGCAGCAGCCCTTCGAAGTCTCCACTCCGCGCTGCCGCGAGAAACGCATCGACCACCGCACGCTGCTGCTGCGGTTCATCGGTTGAACGATGTGTGCCCTGTACCTTCCGGCGGGCTCGGCTGGCCAGCATCTTGCTAGCGTCGGGGGACCTGCCGATGATCTGACCGATCTCCTCGAACGGCACCGCGAACATGTCGTGCAGCACGAACGCCAGCCGCTCGGAGGGGCCGAGGGTATCGAGCACGACCAGCAGCGCCAGCCCGACCGATTCGGCGAGCAGCGCGTCGTCCTCGGGCGCTCCGTCGGCCTCCTCGGTCACCACCAACTCGGGCAGCCGATCGTCGTACGACGCCTCGGGCTTGGCCTTGCGCGAGCGCAGTACGTCGATGCAGACCCGGCCCACCACGGTGGTCAGCCAGCCGGCGAGGTTGTCGATGGCAGCCGGGTCCTGGCGCGCAAGCCGCAGCCACGCCTCTTGTACTGCGTCCTCGGCGTCCGCGCGCGATCCGAGCATCCGGTAGGCCACCGCCACCAGGCGTCCGCGCTGCTCCTCGAAGGCTTCCGCTACGGCTTCCTCCGGACCAGTGCCGGTCATGTCGTTACCTCCCACAAGCGAGTTCCGTCATGGGGGATGACGGGCCCGGAAGGGCCGAAGTAACCGATCAGGAGGAAATTCATGAACCTCGCCCTGTGGATCATCGCCGGCTTGCTGGCAGCAGTCTTCCTCGTCGCGGGTGCCAACAAGCTGTTCATCCCTCGGGAGAAACTGGCCAAGGCGCCTGGCGGGGGATGGGTCAACGATTTCAGCGCCCGCTTCATCAAGGCCCTCGGAGCAGTCGAGATCCTCGGCGCCGTCGGCCTGATCCTACCGGCCGCACTCGACGTCGCGCCGATCCTGGTACCGCTCGCGGCCGTCGGCCTGGCAACGATCATGACCGGCGCGGCAATCGTGACCACCCGCCGCCAAGAACCCAAGCACGCCCTACTGAACCTGACCTACCTAGCCCTGATCGCCCTCGTAGCCATCGCCCGGTTCGGCCCCCAGTCGTTCAGCTGATCTCAGCTCGTTGACGGCCCGCTCGTGTTGGTCCGCCGGTGGATGACGGTCAGCCGTGCTGCGTATGCCAGGCACGCGATGGTCCGTCGTATCGCGCCACCGGCAGTGGCTCATCCTGTGCGGGTGATGTGTCCCCTTTACCCCGTCGCTTAGCGTCGCGGTGTTCGGGTCGGCCGGGGCGGTACGCCACTCAAGCGCGGGCTCGTCGGCGGTTGGCGGTGTGGACGATGGCAATCCGCAGTGCTCGCCATGGCCTGAAGGCCGGCGGGTCGAGGCAAAGGAGTGCGAGATGACTGCCTTTACGGTGTGGAAGTTCGACGGTCCGGATGGAGCCGACAAGGCCGCTTCGGTCCTCAAGGGCTGCGAGCGGGACGGGTTGGTGAAGATCCTCGACCACGCGGTCGTTTCCTGGCCGGAGGGCGATTCCCACCCGACTACCAAGCAGGGACACGAAGAGAGTTGGCGCGGGACCGGCTGGGGTGCTCTCTGGGGCGTGCTCCTCGGGGCCCTCTTCTTCGTGCCCGTGATCGGCGGTGTGGCCGGCGCTGCGATCGGGGCGATCAGCAAGGTGACCCAGGACTCTGGCATCACGAAGGATCAACTGCAGAAGATCCGCACCGAGGTGACACCAGGAACCTCGGCTCTCTTCGCGGTCACCGAGCAGGGCGATCTCGACCGGGTCGGCGAACGCTTCCACGGCATGCACAGCAAGCTCATAGACACAAACCTCACCGACGCCGAGCGCCAGGTCCTACTGGAAACCTTCGGCGGCCGCTGACATCACCCACGCAGCTCCTCCGTAGCTGCTCCCACTAACCCTCGTTGCGCCCTCCTGCGTCGCGGCTCGTCGATGGTTGGCGTCGTCAGTTGTGCTGAGGCAGCAAGCTGCAAGGAATGACGTCATGCGCACGAATGGCCCGGCCGAACGGTCGGGCCACTCGATTGCTTGCTGGAGGCTCAGACCGCGTGTCAGACCCGTACGGTCGTTGCCGTGGTCAGAATCGACCCGCCGCTTCTTCATGCTGAGCACGAAGCTGAGCGGAGCTCCGATGGCTACGCCGTGGGACACGGCGGACTGGGACGGCGATCCCGACTGGGACTTCAACCCAGCCGCCGATGACACCCCCGATCAGCTCTACGCGATCTGGGACAGCACCATCGAACGCTCCCGCGAGAAGCTCGACGCGACCCTTGCCGACGGCGGGCTCGACCAGCTCGTGTACCTCGCCTGGAGCGACGGGAGCCACCTCAGCTTGCGCCGGCTGGTGTGTGACCTGATCGAGGAGTACGGCCGGGCTTACACGGCAGACTATGCCCAACCGCCCGCTACTCCCGCCCGACGCCTGCCGCCCCCCGGGCGTGTCCAAACCAGCGATCACCTGGTACGCCGCTGCGCCGAGCGGGTCGTTCCCCCACATGAGTGCGGGTGGTTCGTCGGGCGTGGGTGCGGGCGGCTCCCCGGCGTGGGCGGGTGGTTCCCCGGGGTATGGGTGGGGGGTGGTTCGCGGTCTCCGCTGCGTGATGGTGCTAGTCGTGCTGGGGTGCGTCAAGAGCGCTTCGCGTCCCTTCGGGATCGAAACAAGTTTCGACTCTTGACCCACCCCATCCCGACCAGGGAAGGACGCAGCTACGCGGATCCCGCGGAGGGGTGTGAGCCGGGTCGGGGTGGTGTTTTCGGGGTGGGGTGTACCGGGCGACGGAGGTGTGAGCCGGTCCGGGGTGGTGTTTCGGGGTGGGGTGTACCGACCGACAGGTAGTGCTGGGGTGGTCGCGGAGGTTCCAGGCGTGGGCGGCCCGTCGGGGTGGCGTGTGCGGCGACTACTTCCTGTCCTTCGGTACACAAGGGGCTTCCGGGGCTGGGTTTCGCCATGGTGGGTGGTGGCCGTGCCGATTCGGGGGGTGGCGCCGACGGGTTGTTCGACCACTGGCAGGTTGTCAGCCGGCTGGCCGGTTGTTCGGCCGCTTGTGGCTCGTTTCGGGGTCCACTGGCGGGATGTTCGCCGGCTGGCGGCCAGTAGGGCGCCAGTGGCCGAACAACCCGCCAGCGACAGCCTGCCGGCGCCCCAGGACCCGCACTTTGGGCACCAGACGTGCTCCCCCGGGCCTTGTCGCCACACCCCCCAGCGGCTCCGGGATAGCTGCGTTCCTTCCCTGGTCGGGGTGGGGTGGGTCAAGAGTCGGAACTTGTTCCGATCCCGAAGGGACGCGAAGCGCTCTTGACGCACACCGGCCCGCTAGCACAATCACGCAGCCCGGGGACGCAACCACCCGCGCTGATGCCGGTGGCAACCACTTCCGCCCGTGCCCGGCACACGGGACACGCCGACCTGCTCCGCGAGGCCGTCGACGGTCGGGTCGGCGAGGATCCCCCGGCCGGCCGGCGCCCGGAATCAGCCGGCTGGCGCCCGGAATCAGCCGGCCGGCGCTCAGAATCCGAATAAGCGGCAAGGTCCGAATAAGCGGCAAGGTCCAGCTGACCAGCAAGATCCAGCTGACCGGCAAGGGATGTCAAGGTCGGACAGAGTGCTTCGACCGGAGGGTGAGGACAACCTAGATCAGGAGGAAGTGTCATGGCCAAGGTTCGGGTTCACAACCTCACGGTCACGCTCGACGGCTTCGCGGCGGGGGTCGATCAGCGGTTGGAGGCGCCGTTCGGGGACGGGGTCGAGGGGTTGCATGACTGGATGTTCGCGGCGATGGAGGACGGGGCTACCGGGGTCGACGCCGAGCGCGTTCGCCTGTGGGACGTGAACACCGGCGCGACGATCATGGGGCGGAACATGTTCGGGCCGGTCCGGGGCGACTGGCCGGACGAGTCGTGGAAGGGCTGGTGGGGCGACAACCCGCCGTACCATCACGACGTTTTCGTGCGCACCCATCACCTGCGCCCATCGTTCGCGATGGAGGGAGGCACGACCTTCCACTTCAGCGCCGAACCTGCCGACGTGGTCCTGGAGCGGGCACTGACGGCCGCTGGTGGTCAGGACGTGATCATCGCCGGTGGGGCGGCCACCATCCAGCAGTACCTGCAGGCCGATCTGATCGACGAACTGTCCCTGGTGATCGTCCCCCTTCTGGCAGGCCGCGGCGAGCGTCTCTTCGACAACCTGGGCGACATCTCCGAGAACTACCGAGTGGACGAGCTGGTCAGTTCGGAGAAAGCCACCCACGCCCGGCTGGTCCGCCGCTGAGGCGGCCCCACAGGTCGCTGACCCCAGCCGTACTGCGCCCGCGGCGGCCGAGCCGGTCACTCCAAGCGCCAGCCTGATCACCGAGGCAAACCAGCAGAGGCCAGCAGAGGCCAGCAGGGGCACCAGCAAAGGCAGCGGCAGCCGCACCGGTCGACGCGTACGGTGGAACCGCGCGCAGGGGCGGGGGTGATGATGTGCTGGTCGAGACCAAGTTGCGTATCCCGCGGCGACGGGGAGTCGTGGGCCGGGAGCGACTGGGGGAGCGGCTTCGGCGTGGAGACAAACTTACAGTTGTCTCGGGCCCGGCCGGGTTCGGGAAGACCACCTTGGTGGCCGAGTGGGCCGCTGAGAGCGGATGCTCGGTGGCCTGGGTCTCGCTGGATCGGCGGGACAACGATCCCGCGCTGTTCTGGGCGTATCTCCTTGCTGCGTTGAGGATTGCGGAGCCCGGAGTCGGCGACGGGGCACTCTCGCTGCTGGAGTCGGGCAAGCCGCCGATCGAGGCGGTCCTGGCCACCCTGATCAACGACCTCGATGCCCTACCGAACGAGATCGTGGTGGTGCTCGACGACTATCACGTGATCGAGGCGCGCGACGTGCAGGAGGGGATGGCCTTCCTGGTCGACAACCTGCCGCCTCAGGTGCGTCTGGTGATCGCTGCGAGGGCTGACCCGGGCTTGCCGTTGGCACGGTTGCGGGCGCGCGGCGAGCTGGTCGAGATCCGCGCTGCCGATCTTCGGTTCAGGCCGGACGAGGCGGCGGCGTACCTCAACGGCGTGATGGGACTGGGCCTGACAGCCAGGGATGTCGAGGCGTTGGAGGGACGCACCGAAGGGTGGATCGCGGCGTTGCAACTGGCGGCGCTTTCGATGCAAGGGCGCGATGACGCCGGGGCCTTCATCGCGGGCTTCGCGGGGGACGACCGGTACGTCGTCGACTACCTGGTGGAGGAGGTCCTCCAACGACAGCCTGAGGACGTACGGCGCTTCCTGCTCCAGACCTCCATCCTCGAGAGGCTCACGGGGCCGCTGTGTGATGCCGTCACCGGCGAACCCGGCGGCAAGGTCATGCTGGTGGCGCTGGAGCGGGGCAACCTGTTCCTCGTACCGCTTGACGATCGACGCCAGTGGTACCGGTATCACCAGCTTTTCGCGGACGTACTGCGCGCGCACCTGCTCGACGAGCAGCCCGACGAGGTTCCAGAGCTCCACCGACGCGCGAGCACGTGGTACGAGGGAAACGGCGAACACGCCGTCGCCATCGACCACGCGCTGGCAGCCAAGGACTTCGAGCATGCGGCGGAACTGGTGGAGCGGGCGACCCCGGCGATGCTCAAGGATCGACGCGAGGGGGCGTTGCTCAGCTGGCTCGAGGCGCTACCCGACGAGGTGATCAAGGTTCGGCCTGTGCTCACCGTCAGGTATGCCGGGACGTTGCTGTCCACCAACAAGACCGAGGGAGTCGAGTCACTCCTGCGGGCCGCCGAGCGATGGCTGGAGTCTGCGAACAAGACGACGGAAGCCACCTCGGCAGAGGAGGTACGGCGTCTGCCCGGGTGGATCGCCGTCTACCGTGCCGGTCTGGCTCTGATGTTGGGCAATCCAGCCGCGACGGTGACTCACGCACAGCGGGCGCTCGAGCTTCTCGACCCCGACGATCTTCTCGGGCAGGGAGCCGCCTCAGCGCTGATCGGGCTCGCGTCCTGGGGAAGCGGCGATCTCGAGACTGCTCACGAGGCCTACACCGCAACCACCGCCAGCCTGCACAAGGCGGGATACATCGCTGACGTCCTCGGTTGCTCGATCACCCTGGCGGACATCCGGATCGTGCAAGGACGACTCGGCGACGCCATGCGCACGTACGAGCGAGCCCTGCGGCTTGCGTCCGAGCAAGACGGGGCGCCGCCGCGGGGAACGCCAGACATGTACGTCGGAATCAGCGCGCTCCACCGGGAGCACGGCGACCTCGAGGCGGCCACGCAGTACCTGGTCAGGAGCCAGGAGCTCGGCGAGCACCTGGGCCTGCCGCAGAACCGGTACCGCTGGCGGGTCGCGATGGCTCGGATCCGTGAGGCCGAAGGCGATCTGGATGCAGCGGTCGACCTGTACGACGAGGCCGAGCGGCTCTACGTGGGCGACTTCTCGCCCGACGTGCGGCCGGTTCCGGCGATGAGAGCACGGGTGTGGATCGCCCAGGATCGACTGAGTGACGTCTCCAGTTGGGTGAGCGAGCGCGGCCTCTCGTCAGAGGATGAGCTCAGCTATCTGCAGGAGTTCGAGCACGTGACGCTGGCCAGGGCGCTCCTGGCGCAGGACGAGAGCGATGAGGCGAGAAGACTCCTGGAGCGACTCCTCCAGTCAGCCGACGAAGGCGGAAGGAGCACCATCGAGATCCTGGTGCTGCAGGCGCTCGCGCAGCAACTGCGAGGCGACGTTCCCGCCGCGCTGGTGACACTCGAGCGGGCCCTGGCATTGGCCGAGCCGGAGGGCTACTGCCGGATCTTCGTCGACGAGGGCGCACCCATGGCAACCCTGCTGAAAGCGGCCCACCAGACGGAGTACGTCGTCCGACTGCTCACCGCTTTCGACAAGACAGGGCGGCACAGAACCACCGCAAGGCAGGGATTGATCGAGCCACTGAGCGACCGCGAGCTGGATGTACTCCGACTGCTCGGCACCGACCTCGACGGTCCGGACATCGCCCGCGAGCTCATCGTCTCCCTGAACACCGTGCGGACCCACACCCAGCACATCTACGCCAAGCTCGGCGTGAACAACCGCCGCGCCGCGGTCCGCCGCGCCGAGGAGCTCGACCTCCTCACCCACCACCGCTGACGGGAACGCCGTCCCGCGGCGACCACCCGGTACGCCGTACCCGGGCGACCCGGTACGCCGTACCGGGGTGCCGGCTGGATCATCACCTCGTTCATCACAAGTGATGACGTCACCTCACCACATCTCCTTCTAGCTTTCGAGCAACGGCGGAAGGAGCACGATGAACGAGACGCAGGCGGCGACTGGCGAACCTCCCGAGACCGGTTGCTGCGAGATCCGCCTCAAGGGGCACCTCGATGCCCGCTGGGCCGCGTGGTTCGACGGGCTGGCCCTCACCAACGAGAGCGACGGCACCACCCTCATCCGCGGCCGGGTGGTCGACCAGGCCGCGCTGCACGGCCTGCTCCAGAAGGTGCGCGACGTGGGGCTGCCCCTGCTGTCCTTCCGGCAGCTCGATCAGCCCGCCGCGCACCCCACCGAACGTCAATGACTCACAGCACCAAGGAGACCGACATGACCAGCACGCTCCCACCCACGACAGCTCCATCGACCAAGAAGCAGGGCCTCTACCGGAAGACGGCACTCGTCGCAGGCGGCCTCTACCTGCTGACCTTCGCAAGCTCGATCCCGGCGGTTCCGCTGCTCGAACCCGTGCTCAACAACGCGAACTACATCATCAGCTCCGGCGCTGACAACCGCGTGCTGTTCGCCTGCCTCCTCGACTTCATCAACGCCCTCGCCGCCATCGGTACTGCGGTCGCGCTGTTCCCGGTGGTCAAGCGACAGAACGAGTCACTGGCTCTCGGGTTCGTCACCACTCGACTCTTCGAGGCCGCCGTGATCGTCATCGGCATCGTGAGCCTGCTGTCCATCGTGACCCTGCGACAGCCCGGAGCCTCCGGAGCGGAGGCTGATTCGCTGGTGGTCGCCGGCCAGTCGCTCGTTGCCGTCCGTGACTGGACGATGCTGCTCGGCCCCGGCTTCATGGCTGCCGTGAACGCTCTGTTGATCGGCACCTTGATGTACAAGTCCGGCCTCGTCCCGCGGATCATCCCGACGGTGGGACTCATCGGAGCCCCGCTGCTGCTGGCCTCCTCGATCGCGACGCTGTTCGGCGTCTTCGGTCAGTTCTCGCCGGTCGCCATGATCCTGGTCGCCCCGATCTTCTTCTGGGAGCTGTCCCTCGGCACCTGGCTGGTGGTGAAGGGGTTCAAGCCCGCGCCGATCATCGAACACGCCTGACAGGCAGGATGGCGAAGGCCCCCACGATCGCGCAGATCCCGGCTACGGCGTACAGGATGCCGTAGCCGGCGCCGTTGATCGCCAGGATGAGCGGCGCGATCGCCGGTCCGACGGAGAAGGGCAGCGCCCCGGCGATGTTGAAGACGCCGAGATCCTTGGCCGTGTTGTCCTGATCCGGCAGTACGTCGGCCACGAGCGCGAGGTCGACCGCCATATACAGGCCGAAGCCGAGACCGCTGATCGCCATGCCGACGAGGAATCCGTTGAAGTCGCCGGCCACGGCCACCGCGAACAGCCCCAGACCGAACACAATCGACGCGACCATGACGAAGATCTTCCGTCGGCCCGATCGGTCGGAGAGCCTGCCGCCGATCAGGGAGGCCGCGACGATGAAGGTGGACTGGGTGAGCGTGCCGAGGAAGATCTGCCCGGGGACGTCCTCCTCGGCGCTGCCGAGCTTCTCCAGCAGGTAGTACGCCTGATAGGTGACCAGGAAGGCGTAGGCCAGCACGAAGAGGAAGCGTCCGGCGAAGGCCCACGCGAAGTCCGGGCTGGTCCGCGGGTTGACGTAGAAGGTGCCGACGAACTCGCGCAGGGACCAGGCCGGCCTGTCCGCCCTGGACAGCAGGCGATCCTTCAGCACGATCGCGAAGAGCAGGATGAAGAACCCGCCGATCGCGCACGGGACCAGGAACATGGCCACCTGGTTGCCGGTGAACAGCCTGACCAGGAAGGTCCCGCTCACCGACGCGATCGGTACGCAGATGCCCAGAACCCCGGACACCATGCCGCGTTGGATCGTCGGCACCTGGTCCGGTAACACCGCCACCTGGGCGGCGAGGAGAGCATTGAAGAAGAGCTGGGCGATGCACCACCCGATCAGGACGACCGCGATGGTGGGCGCGAGAGCGACGACAAGTACCCCGAGTGAACCGCCGATCAGGCCGATGACCATCCATGGCCGCCGCATCCCAAGGGACGACGAGGTGCGGTCGCTCACCTTGCCGAAGAACGGGTTTCCGACCATCGCCACCAGGGAGCCGACCCCGGCCACGAGCGCCAGACTGTTGGGCGCGCGCTCGATCCCAACGAGCGAGTTGACCTTCAGGGCCAAGGTGACCAGCAGCGGCGCGATCAACACGAGACAGGTACTCATGTACGCCAAGGCGTACAAAGAAATGAACCCCCACCCCACCCGCCGAACCACGGGCCTCAGCATAGGGCGATGGAAGCTGTCAGGTGCTGGGTAAGGCGATCAGCCCTGTTCAACTCTCGTCGTCGGGACTGACGAGAGCCTGTACGAAGTGCGAGCCGCCGCCGGATCGCCGTGGTCAGACGTCCAGCGGGTCGTCCGTGTGGATAACGGCACCGATGACGTCGTTGAAGGCCTCGGTCGAGCTCGGGTGCGTGTAGATGGAGTCGCGCAGCTCGGAGGCGGTGATGCCGTGACGCATCGCGAGGGCGACGGTGTTGATCAGTTCCTGGGCATCGACGCTGAGCAGGGCCGCGCCGAGGATCTGGTCGGTGTCCGCGTCGATGACGAACTTCATCAGGCCGCGGGTCTCCTCGACGATGTACGCGCGCGGCATCGCCACGATGTCGGCGACGTTCTGCCGCGCGAGCGTGATCCGGTGCCCGGCCGCGCGGGCCTGCTTCTCGGTCAGGCCGATCGTGGCCAGTGGAGGAGTCATGAAGAGCGTGGCCGGTACTGCGACCCGGTCCGTGGTGGTGCGCTTGCCTTCGCCGGTCAGCTGGTCGAGCACGATCCGGCTGTCATCGAGGGAGATGTAGGTGAACTGTGGGCCGCCGTTGACGTCGCCGAGCGCGAACACGTGCGGCTGGCTGGTCCGGAGGTACTCGTCGACCTCGATCGCGCCGCGGGGCGTAGTACGGATGCCCGCCTTCTCCAGGTCGAGGCCGTCCGTCACCGGCGCGCGGCCGGTGGCGGCGAGCACGGCGTCGACCACGAGGGTGTGCTGCCGGCCGTTCTTCTCGTAGACGACGGTTGTCTCGTTCGCGCCATCGCGAACCTCCAGCACGGTGGAGCCCGGCACGATGTCGACTCCTTCGTCGGTGAGGATCTGCTCGGCGGCGGCCGCGACGTCGTCGTCCTCCCGGCCGAGGATCCGTGCCGAGGTCTCGAACACGGTGACCCGGGAGCCGAACCGGTGGTAGATCGAGGCGAACTCGATGCCCAGGTAGCCACCGCCGATCACCGCGAGCCGCCCGGGCAGCGTGGTGTTCTTGATCAGGTCGACGTTCGTGACGAGCCGGCTGCTGTCCGCCAGCCCTGGGATGCCGGCGATCACCGGCGCCGACCCGGTGTTGATCAGGATCGTCTCGGCGGTCACCGTGATCCGGTCCGCACCCTTGCCGACGGCCACCGTGTGCGAGTCGACGAACGCGGCGGCGCCGGTGATCACGGTGATCGTGTCGGCTCCGTTGAGTGCGTCGTAGTTGCCGGCCCGGAAGAGGGAGGTGAGCGCTTGGACCTGGCCGACAGCGTGCTCGAACCACTCCTGCGGCGAGTCGTCCGGCCGCCGGTTGCCCGAGTGGTGCACGAGCGCCTTGGTCGGCACACACCCGACGTTGGGGCAGGTCCCGCCGTACATCTGGTCCGACCTCTCGATCAGCACGACCCGCCGGCCGAGCCGTCCGAGCGTCGCGGCGGCGATCTTGCCGCCCTTGCCGAATCCGATCACCACGACGTCGGCATGCAGGGTGTTGTTGTCCATGGGGAGTAGCCTCCACCGTGGGGATGATCCTCACTAGGTGTTTTCGTGCCAATTTTCTTCGCGAGAGTCTCACATGGATACGATCAGCCAGCTGATGGACCTGGCCCGGGTGCAGGCCCGGCTGGACAAGCGCTGCCTGCTCGCGGGCGCGACAGTGATGGACGTGCCGGCGTACGGCGACGCCGAGGCCGCCTTCCACTTTCTGCTCGATGGCGAGTGCACGCTGGAGGCGGGCGGCAAGAACTACGCCCTGAAGCCAGGCGACGCTGTCCTGTTGCCGAGCAGCCCGCCGCACCGCATCCGTACTGCGGGCGCCGGTCGGGCGCAGGGAGTCGTCGAGACCCACGGCGACTTCTTCGACACCATTCGTAGCGATTCCGCCGGTGACGGGGTGATCGACCTCTTCTGCGGGCACTACACGTTCGGTTCGCGCGCGGGGGTACTGCTCGTCCGCAGCCTTCCCGATCCGCTCGTAGTGTCCTTCGGCGAGGGTGGCGACATGGTCCGGACGATGAGCGGGCTGATGCGGCAGGAGGCCCTCGCCGGAGGTCCAGGTACCAGCGCGATCCTCTCGTCGATCTGTACCGCGCTGCTGGCGATGGTGCTCCGGCAGTCCACCGGCCGGCTGGCCGAGACCCCGCTGTGGACCGCCGTCGACGACAAGCGGATCGCCCTCGTGATCGACACCGTACTGCGGGATCCCGGCGCCGACTGGTCGATCGAGAGGCTGGCCGGGATCGCGGCGCTCGCGCGGGCCACCTTCCTGCGGCGCTTCGTGAAGAACACCGGGACCACCGTCGGCGCCTTCCTCACAAACGTCCGGATGATGGCCGCGGCAGACCTGCTCGCGGATCGCGAACTCACCGTCGCCGCGGTCGCGTCGAAGGTCGGCTACCACTCGGAGTCCGCCTTCGCCCGGGCCTTCCAGGAAGCGGTCGGAACCACCCCGGGCCGCTTCCGCCGTACTCCCTGAACCCTTGTGCCGGTCGTGCTTGTTGGGTGAATGCATGGGAACCGGTAGGGGCGATGACGTACGCTCCGAAGGGTTCGTTGTGATTGCCAGGTGCAACTGACGACTGGTCGGTGAGGTGGTTGACGTGCGGTTCCTTCATGATCGAGTGTCCGAGCAGGACCTGACGTTCAGTGACGTGTTCCTGGTGCCGAACCGGTCGGTGGTGGCGTCTCGGCTGGATGTGGATCTGTCCACCGGGGACGGGACCGGGGCCTCGATCCCGATCGTCGCGGCGAACATGACCGCGGTGTCCGGGCGGCGGATGGCCGAGACGATCGCTCGCTGTGGCGGGCTGGCGGTGATCCCGCAGGACATCCCGGTCGAGGTGGTCGCCGAGGTGGTCTCGTGGATCAAGCAACGGCACACGATCTACGACACCCCGCTCACGATGGCGCCCAACGGCACTGTCGGTGAGGCCCTGAACCTGCTGCCGAAGCGCGGTCACGGCGCTGTGATCGTGGTCGACGAAGGCCGGGCTGTCGGTGTGGTGACGGACGCGGACTGTGAGGGCGTCGACCGGTACACGCAACTGGACGGGATCATGTCCCGCGAGTTGCTCACGCTGCCGGCCGGGATCGCCGCCGAGGAGGCGTTCGACCAGTTGCACGACGGTCGCCACCGGTTGGCGCCGGTCGTCGACGCGGACGGTCACATCGTCGGCATCCTCACCCGTCAACGCGCTCTGCGCGCCACCCTGTACGAGCCGGCCGTCGACGCGGCCGGGAAGCTGCGGGTCGCCGCGGCCATCGGGATCAACGGCGACGCGGAACAGAAGGCGAAGGCCCTGCTCGACGCCGGCATCGACGTACTGGTGATCGACACCGCTCACGGTCACCAGGAGCGCATGCTCGAAGTACTGCGTCTCGTCCGAGCGCTGCAGCCGCAGGTCCCGATCGTGGCGGGCAACGTGGTGACGGCCCAGGGAGTCACCGATCTGGTGGAGGCCGGCGCCGACATCGTGAAGGTCGGCGTCGGTCCGGGTGCGATGTGCACGACCCGGATGCAGACCGCGGTCGGCCGGCCGCAGTTCTCCGCAGTACTGGAGTGCGCGACCCGGGCGCGGGAGCTCGGCAAGCACGTCTGGGCCGACGGGGGAGTACGGCATCCGCGGGACGTCGCGCTCGCCCTCGCCGCAGGAGCGTCCAGTGTGATGATCGGCTCGTGGTTCGCCGGCACCTACGAGTCGCCCGGGGACCCGCACCGCGACAGCAACGGCCGGATCTACAAGGAGAGCTTCGGTATGGCGTCCGCCCGCGCGGTCCGCCTCCGTACTGCGGACGACACCCCCTTCCAACGCGCCCGCAAGAGCTTCTTCGGCGAGGGAATCTCGACAGCCCGCATGTACCTCGACCCGGAGCGCCCCAGCGTCGAGGACGTGCTCGACTCGATCGTCTCCGGCATCCGCAGCTCCTGCACGTACGTCGGCGCCGCCAACCTGGAGGAGTTCCACGAACGCGCCGTCGTCGGCATCCAGAGCGCAGCCGGCTACACCGAAGGCAAACCCGTCGAGACCAGCTGGTGACCGCCCTCGTAGGTTGGGCGGTATGAGCAACGTTTCTTCAGCCGTCATCGAGGATCTCGCGCCCACGGGGACCCTGCGGGCGTCCATCAACCTGGGCAATCCGGTGCTCGCGCAGGGCACGCCAGACGCGCCGGCGGGCGTGACCGTCGACCTGGCTCGCGAGCTCGCGGCGCGGCTGGGCGTCCCGGTCGAGTTCGCCTGCTTCGACGCGGCGCGGAAGTCGTTCGAGGCGATGGTGGACGGACAGGCCGACATCTGCTTCCTCGCGATCGACCCGGCCCGGGAGGCCGAGGTGGCCTTCACCGCGCCGTACGTCGTGATCGAGGGTGTCTTCGCCGTGCCGGAAGACTCGGCGATCACCAAGTCGGCCGATGTGGATCGCGAGGGGGTCCGGGTCGGCGTGAAGAACGGCTCCGCCTACGACCTGTTCCTCACTCGCACGCTCGAGCACGCGACCCTGGTCCGCGGGGACGAAGGCGTCGACGTGTTCCTTGCCGACGGCCTCGAGGCCGGCGCCGGGATCAGACAACCAGTCACCGACTTCGTCGCCGCGAACGACGGCCTGCGGGTGATCGAAGACGCCTTCATGCAAATCCAGCAAGCTCTCGGTACGACGAAGTCGCGCCGCCCCGAGACCGTCGAGTTCCTCCGGCTGTTCATCGAGGACCAGAAGGCCAACGGCTTCGTCGCCGACTCCCTCCACCGCTCCAACCGCCCCGACGCCACCGTCGCCCCACCCGCCTGACCCAACCGGCGGACCACCCGTCCGCCGTACAGCGTGCCGGCCTCGACGAATGAGTCGGAGGTGGCCAGCCGATCGCGTTCCGGACCAGCGAGGTGTAGTCGCCGTTGCCCCGCCAATCGGAGGGCGGCGAAGAACTGCTGACGTGCGTTCTCAACCGCGCGCCATCGGCTCCAGGCCCGCGATCGGCCTCCCGATGACGGGTTGTTCGCCCGCTGACGCCTTACAAGCTGCCAGCCGCCGTGGACCACGCCAGCCGCGCCCGGCGATCGGCCGCCACCCCGCCCAGCCGCCACCCCGGACGTTCGGCCGGGGGTGGCGACGCGACTGGGGACCGTCAGGAGACGTCGATCAGGACCTTGCCGGTGGCGCCGGATTCGACGGCCTGGTGGGCCTCGGCGGTCCGGTCGAGGGTGAAGTGGTGCAGCGGCAGGCCGGCGTCCTCGCCGACCGGCAGGGCGCCCGCCTCGATCGCCGCGTTGATGTCCTCAGCCGCCGCGGTCAGCTTGTCCCACCCGACCGTGTAGAGCAGCACGTACTGGTACCGCGCGTTCAGGCCCATGTTCTGACGGATGTCGACAGCGAACGGCTTGTCGCCGTTGTTCGCGTAGATCGCGATGGTGCCGAGCGGCCGCAGTACCTCGAGGTCGAGCTCGGCATTGGCGCCGATGGCAACCTCCACCACGAGATCGACGCCGTCGGGCGCGAATCCGCGGATCTGCGCACCCGCGTCGGCGTCGTTGTAGTTCACGACGTACTGCGCGCCGGCCGCCTCCGGATAGCCGGCCTTGGCGGCTGAGCCGACGGTCGCGATGACCGTCGCTCCAGCCCACCGAGCCAACTGGATCGCCGCATGCCCGACTGCGCCGGCCCCGCCGGCCACCAGGATCACCTTGCCGTCGAGGGCTCCGGGCGCAAGACGCGTCGGCCCGTCCTCGGCGACGGTGAGAGCTCGGTGCGCGGTGATCGCCGGGACTCCGATGCTCGCGCCGAGCTCGAAGGAAGCGTCACCCGGCAGCGGGAAGACCCGCTCGGCGGGAACGACCGTGTACTCCTGCGCCGTTCCGCTCCCGGGCCGTAGGTAGGCCGCCAGCGTGAGCCAGACCCGATCTCCGACAGCGAGGCCGTCCACGTCCGGCCCGACCGCGTCGACAACACCCGCGCCGTCCTGGTTCGGGACCGACTCGACCACCTCACCGCCGTACAGGCCGGTGCGGGCCTTCCAGTCCGTCGGGTTGACGCCCGACACGGTCACCCGGATCCGTACTTCGCCGGCGCCGGGCTCGGGAACCTCCCTGTCCACCAGGCGGAGTACGGACTCGGCGGGGCCGAGCTGGTCGTGCACGATTGCCTTCATCGGGAGCTCCTCGGAGATGCTGTCGCTGATGCCGGCTACAGCCGACGGCGCTCCCTCCATATTCCGCGCGTCGCTCAGATCCGCGGGTCGCGGGGGGTGTGGCGTTCTTCTTCGATGACTGTGGTGTGGGTGCCGACGCTGCGGGAGCGCTGGCTGTTGAGCAGGATCACCAGGATCAGGCCCAGGGCGCCCGCTCCCATCAGGATGTAGCCGATCATCGTCAGGTCGACGCCGCTGATCCGGTCCGAGACCCCGAACGCGAGCACACCGCCGACTGCGAGCAGGAAGATTCCCGCACCGATTCCCATCGTGCCTCCTCAGGTTGTGGAGCACGCCGTACCGGCGGACCGGCAGGGCGTCATCGGCACTCCGGGTGCCCGGCCGGCCGGGGCGGCAAACGGTGGGACGGCAACCTTGGGGCTGGTGGTGGCGGCAGTATCCGGTATACCATTCTCGACGAATGCAACGTGCTGTGACCCCGGGCACGGTCCTGACGGACTCGCGCGGGTAGGATCGGCCCGTTTTGTGGAGGGGAGTATTCCTTCGCGGCAGCGTCGTCATCACGGAAGACCCCCGGCCCCGCCGGGACGGCGGTCGACCCGGTGCTGTCGGTCCGAGTCACTCGGGCGGAAGAGACCTCCGGACCCGCCCCTGTCGTCGTCCGGAGGATCGTCATGGTCTCTGCTGTGCCCACCCACGTGTGGATCATCACCGTCATCGGTCTGCTCGCGATCGTCGCCTTCGACCTGATCGTGATCGCCCGCCGCAAACACACCGTGACGATCAAGGACGCCACCCGCTGGGTGCTCTTCTACGTCGGCCTGGCCGGCCTGTTCGCGGTCGCGCTGTTCCTGTTCACGCCGGGAGCCTCCGGGTCTGAGTTCGTGGCCGGCTACATCACGGAGTACAGCCTCAGCGTCGACAACCTGTTCGTGTTCGTCATCATCATGGCGAGGTTCGCCGTCCCGTCGCTGGCCCAGGACAAGGTGCTCTACATCGGCATCGTCGTCTCGATGCTGCTGCGGGCGGTCTTCATCCTGGCCGGTGCCGCCGCGATCGCCGCCGCGAGCTGGGTGTTCTACGTCTTCGGCGCGTTCCTGGTCTACACCGCGGTCCGGCTGGCGCTCGAGGGTGAGAACGACGAGACCGACTTCCAGGAGAACGCCGTCCTGCGCGGGATGCGCCGGATCCTGCCGCTGCAGCACGACTACGACGGCGCCAAGCTGGTCAGCAAGGTCGGCGGCAAGCGGATGCTCACCCCGCTGGTGATCGTGATCGCGGCGATCGGGATGGCGAACGTGATCTTCGCGCTCGACTCGATCCCGGCGATCTTCGGCCTCACCCAGGACGCGTACGTCGTGCTGACCGCCAACGCCTTCGCCCTGATGGGGCTGCGCCAGCTGTACTTCCTGATCGGCGGTCTGCTGGAGCGGGTCATCTACCTGAACGTCGGCCTGTCGGTGATCCTGGCCTTCATCGGCGTCAAGCTGATCATCGAGGCGCTGCACGGCTCGCACATCGACGACATCGGCGCGATCCACCTGCCGCACATCGGCATCGTCACCTCACTCGGGTTCATCGCCGGCACGCTGCTGGTGACGACGGTCGCAAGCCTGATCAAGTCCGGCTACGACCGCCGCCGCGTCAGCGTGGACTAGGCGCCTGAGCCGCCGTCGCCTCCGGTTCGGCCGGTACTTCGGTACGCCGGTCCGGCCGCAACCGCAGGTAGAGCAGCGGGATCGGCGTGAGGATCAACCCCGACACCACCAGCGCAGTACGCAGGGAGGTCCGGCCCGCCAGCGCACCGAGGGGCGGTCCGCCGACCACCTGGCCGATGGCGTTCGACTGGGACACCATCGAGATCACCGTCGCGCGCGAGCGGGAATCGAGGTTGCGGTTCAGCCAGGCGGACTCGACCGGGTAGGCGATGGTGCCGGCCACGGTGCCGATCCACATCGCCGCCAGCGCGAGCCAGAGGTGACCCGCCAGCGCGAACCCGATCACGCCGGCCAGTTGGATGCCGGCCAGCAGGGCCAGCAGTCCGTTCGGGTGCAACGAGTTGACCCGCTCGGCCGACACCTTGTTGACCACCAGCGAGGCGGCCAGCGCGAGGAACGTGCCGATCAGCGAGAGCACCGCGAACCAGACCGCCGGGTCCGAAGTACCGAACAGGCTGGGGAAGCTGAAGTCGTTGAGGATCTTGACCGACCACAGCCGGTCGAACGCCTCGCTGGACAGTCCGGAGATCAGGCTGATCAGCACCAGCGTGCGGACCACCGGACGCCGGCGCGCGACCGCCAGCCCGTGCTTGAAGGTGTCGCCCATCTGCCGGAAGGTCTCACGCTCGGCCTTCGGGGTCGGGTGGAAGTTCTCCTCCCGCATGAAGACCGCCAGGCCGACGGCCAGCAGCACCATGCCCGCTCCCGACAGGATCATCGGCAGCGGCAGGCTGAGCAGACCGAGCCCGCCGGCCGAGATCGTACCGGCGATCTTCGCGGTCAGGTTGACCTGCTGCTCGCGGACGAACACCCGGCCGACCCGGTCCTCGCCGACCTCGTCGGTGATCCAGGCCTGGTCGGCGCCGGAGGTGAAGGTGTAGCCGATACCCCAGAGCACCTGGGCGGCCAGGATCGCGATGAAGGCCGGAGCCAGCCCCTGCAGCAGGAAGCCGGCGCCGATCAGCATGAAGCCGATGATGATCGACAACCGGCGGCTGTACAGGTCGGCCACGATCCCGGTCGGAACCTCGAAGAGGAAGCAGGCCACCTCCAGGGTGGTCCCGACCAGGACCATCTGGAGCGGGCTGAGGCCCACGTCCTTGACGTAGTAGACCATGCTGAGCGTGAAGGTCAGCGCGGACAGGAAGGACCAGACGCCGTTGAAGGCGTAGTAGGTGCGGACCGGATCAGCGGCCCGATAGGCAGGAAGAGACATCGTCGGGAGCTCCTGAAAGCATCACGTGTGCGGGCATGACGAGGCGCGACCGTTCGACTGGCGACGGTCAGGCGCCGGACGTGACGCACGACGGCACAGCTCAGGATGGCGCCGCTCCACGAGGTGGAGACGGGCGCCGGCCGGTGAGGGCGGTGGTGCGCTTTCAGGAGCGACGTTGCATGTGCGCGATGATAGGGCAGACCCGCCGTTCTCCGCCTCCGAATTACCGGGTTGAGCAGCCCTCGCGGGGGTACCATCGGAACTAGCCCGGCCCGGCCGTTCCCCCGTGATGGTCGGGTCGGGTCATTTCTGTCAGCGGGTGTGTAGAGATTCGCCCGCGAGCTTCGTCGTCTCAGTGCGGAATCCCCCTGAGCACGAAGGAGAACACCATGCTGCTCGACGGCAAAGTCGCGATCGTTCACGGAGGCGGTGGCGCCATGGGCGGCGCGGTAGCCCGGGCCTTCGCTCGCGAGGGCGCGACCGTGCACCTGGCCGGGCGGACGCTCGCCAAACTCGAGAAGGTCGCTGCCGACATCGCCGAGGCCGGCGGTCGTGCCACCATGGCAGTCGTCGACGCGTACGACGCTGAGGCGGTCGAGGCGTACACGACCTCTATCAAGGGGCCGATCGACGTCTGCTTCAACGGGGTGAGCGTCCGGGAGAAGCAGAACGTGCCGCTCGTCGACCTGTCGGTGGAGGACTTCGTCCGGCCGGTCGAGGACGCGGCCCGGACCAACTTCGTCACTTCCACCTCGGCCGCGCGCAGGGCCGGGGCGTGATCCTGATGCTGTCGGCGTCCTCGGCGCGGGAGTCCGGCTTCGAGATGGGCGGCTTCAGCCTCGCCTGCGCGTCGATCGAGTGCCTGACCCGCACGCTGGCCGGCGAGGTCGGCCGGTACGGCGTCCGAGTCGTCGCCCTCCGCCCGAACTTCACGCCGGAAACCCATCCGGAGTGGGTGAATCTCGACGACGACAGCCTGAAGCCGCTGATCGACGGTACTGCGCTGGGCCGCTTGCCCCGGCTCGCCGAAGTCGCCGGCACCGCCGCCTTCGTCGCCTCCGACCACGCGGGCGCGATGACTGGCGCAGTCGTCAACCTCAGCTGTGGCGCGATCGTCGACTAGATGGGTTTGCGATACCTGGGCTGCAGGACCGTGATCCGGTAGCCCAGGCTTTCGTGGAGCGCAACGCTGCCGGTCGGGTTCTCCGCGATCGTCCCCAGCGTTCGCGATGGCCGAGGCGAAGAAGTCCGTTGCTGCGAACAACCTTCTCGAGCTGCCGCAGACCATCGTGCACGGCGACTTCGGGGTCAACATGGTGATGGCCGACCTCTGGACCGGCCGCCGTACCGGCTCCTTCGACCTGCCGACGATCGAACGCCGGCTCGGCCCGACTGGAACCCCGAAACCCTAGGATCAGGGCATGCCTCTGCTCGTGGATCCGGCGCTGTCCAAGGGAACTCTGCACACACTCGGCCAGCCTCGGCTGGCGGCCGACGGGCTCGTACTGCGCCCGTGGCGGGTGAGCGACGCCGTCGCAGTACGGACCGCGTTCGAGGATCCGGACATCCAGCGCTGGCACGTTCGCCGGCTGGACAGCCTCGACGAAGCGCAGGAGTGGACCGGGCAGTGGAAGCAGCGGTGGGATGACGAGAGCGCGGCCAGTTGGGCAGTCGTCGACGAAGGGGACGAACCGCTTGGCCAGGTCGGCTTGCGCAATATCTCCCTGGCCGAGGGATCGGCCAGCCTGTCCTACTGGGTGACGCCGAGCGCCCGCGGCAGAGCCACCGCTGCGAGGGCTGTGGATACCTTGACCGCCTGGGCTTTCGGCGTGATCGGATTCAACCGCCTGGACATCCACCACTCGACCGCCAACACCGCGTCCTGCCGCGTCGCCGAGCGCACCGGATACAGGTACGAGGGCACTCTGCGGCAGGCGATCAAGCACGCCGACGGCTGGCACGACTGGCACCTCCACGGCCGCCTCCGCTCCGACACCTAAGCCGGAGTAGACGACTCAGCCCGAGCAGTCGAGCCGCCCAGCTCCAAGGTGCAGGGGAGGAGCTGGGGCGGCGGCATCAGCTCGGGGTCCTCCAGCCGATCGATCAAGGCGTCGACCCCGAGCGCGCCGAGCGTGGCGCCAGGCGACCGCATGATCGTCAACGGCGGATCGGCGATCCCCGCCATGTCAGGCGAAGTGAACGACACGATCGACACGTCACCCGGTACCGCAACGCCGCGGCTCGCCAGTTCGGACAGCAACCCGAAGCAGGCGAACTCGTTCATCACCACCACCGCAGTGCGCCCCTCCAACCGCGGCACGAGCGAACGCCCACCCACCACACTCGCCTCGCACTCCAGCAGCAGCGGCCGCAGCCCTCGCTCACCACACAGCCGCCGGTACGCCGCCGCCGACCGCACCTTCGGCCCGTACTCCGGGAGCGCGTGGCCGGCGCTGACCAGCGCGATCTCCCGGTGGCCGAGTTCCTGCAGATGGTCCAGCGCGATCGCCATGCTCTGCTCGAAGTCGATGTCCACATGGATCAGCCCGGCCGGATCCGCAGTACGCCCGATCAGTGCGAACGGGGTGCCGGAGCCGGTCAGCGCTTCCACCCGCGCGTCCTCGAGCAGCACCTCCATCAGCACCACCCCGTCGACGAGACCCTGGCTGAGGAGCTCGCGGATCTCGTCGCCGTCGGTGTCCACCGGCCAGAGCACCAGGTGGTATCCCCGTGCCCGGGCGGCCCGCGCCGCGCTGGTGACGAAGTCCGTCGTCGTGCTCCCGAACCGCTGTTCCAGGGTCGGGTGGGCGAGAGCGAGGATCCGGGTCCGGCGCGACGCCAGGGCCCGGGCGAGCACGTTGCGGTGGTAGCCGAGCTCGGCCATCGCCGCTTCGACGCGATCCCGGGTCGCCGGGGTGACCGGCTTGGTCCCGTTCAGCACGAAGGAGACCGTCGCGATCGACACCCCCGCGCGCTCGGCGACATCCCGGACCGTGGCCACCCGCAGTACTCCCTAAGTCTTGACATGGGCGCCGCTCACGCGGCTAGGCTCAGGTTAACCGCTTTACCGCCCATCTCGACGCGATCGAACGGACATTCATGGCAGACACCCCGCGCGTTCTCGTCTGGGGCGAGAACCGGCACGAGCACCGCGACCAGCGGGTCGCCGAGCTGTACCCGGACGGCATGCACACCACGATCAAGGAAGGTATCGAGGAGAACCTCGGCGACCGGTTCACGGTCGGGACGACCACCCTGGAGGAGCCCGAGCACGGGCTGACCGAGGAGGTGCTCGCGAGCACCGACGTCCTGGTCTGGTGGGGTCACATGGCGCACGAGGAGGTGTCCGACGAGGTGGTCGAGCGGGTCCAGCGGCACGTGCTGGCCGGTCTCGGGCTGGTCGTGCTGCACTCCGGTCACTGGTCGAAGATCTTCCGCACGCTGATGGGCACCAGTTGCACGCTGCGCTGGCGCAACGAGCGCGACCGCGAGCTGGTCTGGACCGTCGACCCGACCCACCCGATCGCGCAGGGCGTCCCGCAGCCGATCGAGATCGAGGCCCAGGAGATGTACGGCGAGTTCTTCGACATCCCGGTCCCCGACGAACTCGTGTTCGTGAGCAACTTCAGCGGCGGCGAGGTGTTCCGCAGCGGCTGCACCTTCCGCCGCGGCCACGGCCGGATCTTCTACTTCTCGCCGGGTGACCAGGACTACCCGGTCTACCACCACAAGGACGTCCGCAAGGTGATCGCGAACGGGGTCGCCTGGGCGGTCACCGATCGGCCGGAGCGGAAGGCGCCGACGCTCGAGCGTCACGCGGTGGGGGACTTCAGTGTCTGAGCCACGGGGGAGCAAGCGGAAGAAGACGGCCGCGCCGCTGCGGATCATCCAGGTCGGCGCCGGCGCGATGGGTCACACCTGGCTGCACACGCTCGGCCGGTCCCCCGACACCGAGCTCGTCGGCCTGGTCGACCTGGACCTGGAGCTCGCCCAGCGCGTCAGCGAGGAGGAGCTCGCCGCGGTCGTCCCGGTCGCGAGGTCGCTGACCGAGCTGGTGGATCTCGTCGGCGCGGACGCGGTCGTCAACGTGACCGTGCCGGGCGCGCACAACCCGGTGAACGAGCAAGCGCTGCGCGCCGGACTGCCGGTGCTCTGCGAGAAGCCGATCTCGCCGACGGTCGCGGAGGCCCAGCGGATCGCGGAGGTCGCGAAGGAGACCGGCGAGCTGCTGATGATCAGCCAGTCCCGACGCTACCTCAACCAGTTCAACGCCCTGCGCGAAGCGGTCGCCGAGCTCGGCACGGTCGCATCCGTCTCCTGCGAGTTCGCCCGTGCCCCGCACTTCGGCGGCTTCCGCGAGCAGATGCCGTACCCGCTGCTCGTCGACATGGCGATCCACCAGTTCGACTCGGCTCGCGCCCTGCTCGGCGAGGACCCGGTCTCCGTGTACTGCGAGTCGTACAACCCGGGCTGGAGCTGGTTCGCCGGCGATGCGGTGGCGACGGCGATCTTCGAGTTCCCGGGTGGCGCCCGGTTCGTGTTCAACGGGAGCTGGTGCAACCCGGGCCAGGAGACCTCGTGGAACAGCCGCTGGCGGGTGGCCGGTGAGCTCGGCACGGCGACCTGGGACGGCGACAACGCTCCGCTCGCGGGGGAGCCACCGCGGGAGGTTCCGGTCGACGACGATCTCGAGCAGACGGATGGCTCGCTCGCCGAATTCGTCCGTTGCGTGCGAACTGGTGAGCCGTCCACGACCGCGGCGGACAGTAACGTGCAGAGCCTGGCGATGGTCGAGGCCGCGGTCCGATCCGCCACCGAGAAACGGCGCGTCACGATTGCCGAGGTGGTCGGCGACATCTCATCATCCACGTCTTGACATGATGAGCGCCGAGCAGTTGACTGCCATATAGTTCACAAAGGAAATAAACTCGGACACCGGTCCGGGGTCGCGGCTCAGAGTGACTCCGCCCGGCGCTGACGACCGCCCAGATCCCGTGGTGTGCCACGGGATCTTTCGGCGTTGGTTGCCCTGGGCAAATGCGCGGATCCCTTTGTGGTGCAGGCCGGAAGTCCACTCGGTCAAGGTCCGATATCGACCGGGACGGTGCCTCTTCCGCCCGGCCCGGTTCTGTGTCATCCTCCCGGTGGAGCCGAGATCCTATCGGATATCGGTTTGGTTCCAAGATGTGACAGTTCGTCACAGCATGTGCACGACACCTGACCAGGCGGTCGGGTGGGTGCGGATTTGTACCGAAGGGATGCAGGTGTGAGCGGAACGATCGAGGTGAAACCGGCGCCACCCGCGCCGGTGGTGAAGCAGGTGGTGGCGACCACCCGGATCCGGCGGCCGAGCCGCTGGACCGAGGCCCGGCGCAGCTTCCGCCGGCACTGGCAGCTCTACCTGCTGATCATCATCCCGCTCGCGTACTTCGTCATCTTCAAGTACATCCCGATCTCCAACGCGGTGATCGCGTTCAAGAACTACAGCCCGATCAAGGGCCCGTGGGGCAGCGACTGGGTCGGCTTCAAGAACTTCGAGCTCTTCTTCCAGAACCCGGTGTTCTGGACGCTGGTGAAGAACACCTTCCTGCTCGCCGCCTACACGGTGCTGGCCAGCTTCCCGATCCCGATCATCCTGGCGGTCGCGCTGAACGAGATCCGGCAGGGCTTCTTCAAGAAGACCGTCCAGCTGGTCACCTACGCGCCGTACTTCATCTCCACCGTGGTGGTCGTCTCGATGACGATCCTGGTGCTGTCGCCGCGGATCGGCTTCATGGACGACGCGATCGGGTTGTTCGGCATCCCGTCGATCGACTTCCTGGGCGATCCGAACTACTTCCGCCATATCTATGTCTGGTCCGACGTCTGGCAGACCACCGGGTACTCCGCGGTCATCTACCTGGCCGCGCTGGCCGGCATCGACCCGGCGCTGCACGAGTCGGCCAAGATCGACGGCGCCAGCCGGATCCGCCGGATCATGCACGTGGACCTGCCCGGCATCATGCCGACCGCGGTGATCATCCTGGTGCTCGGCGTCGGCAACATCATGTCGATCGGGTTCGAGAAGGCCTTCCTGCTGCAGAACCCGCTGAACCTGGCGCAGTCCGAGATCATCGCCACCTACGTCTACAAGACCGGCCTGCTCAACGCGGACTTCAGCATGGCCACCGCGGTCGGCCTGTTCAACTCGGTGATCAACCTCTTCCTGCTGCTCGGCGTGAACTTCGCCGCCAAGCGGATCACCGGGAACGGACTGTGGTCATGACCGCGAGCTCGAGCTACCTGTCGGAGGAGAACCGATGAGCGTCACCCTGCAGCCGTTCAAGGCGCGGCTGAACAAGCCCGGGGCGCAGGTGGAGAAGACCACCATCGCCGAGACCCGGACCGACCGGATCTTCCTGATCGGCATCAAGATCATGCTGACCGTCGCGCTGGTCGCGGTACTGATCCCGCTGATCTACGTGGTCGCCAACTCCTTCAGCAGCGCGAGCGCGGTCAGCGGCGGCCGGGTGTTCCTCTGGCCGGTCGAGCCCAGCCTGCGCGCGTACCGCGAGGCGCTCAGCGACCCGCAGATCCTGAAGGGCTACTACAACTCGCTGATCTACGCCGTCGGCGGGACGTTCATCAGTGTCACCCTGACGATCGCGATCGCCTACCCGCTCTCGCGCAAGACGTTCTTCGGCCGCAACGTGATCATGAGCGTGCTGCTGTTCACCATGCTGTTCTCCGGCGGCCTGATCCCGACGTACCTGGTGGTCCAGGACCTCGGCCTGCTGAACACCCGCTGGGCGATGGTGATCCCGAGCGCGATCGGCGTCTGGCAGGTGATCATCGCGCGCACCTTCTTCCGCAGCACGATCCCCGACGACCTCTACGAGGCCGCGGTACTGGACGGGGCGAGCGATCTGCGCTTCCTCTGGTCGGTCGTGCTGCCGCTGTCCAAGCCGGTGATCGCCGTCATCGCGCTGATGTACGCGATCTTCCAGTGGAACACCTACTTCGACGCCCTGGTCTACCTGAAGGACCCGGGCCTGTATCCGCTCCAGATCGTGCTGCGGAACATCCTCATCCTGAACTCCACCACAGGATCCGCCTCCGACGTCGCCCAGCAGCTCGAACGGCAGCAGCTGGCGAACGTGCTCAAGTACGCGCTGATCGTCATCTCGAGTCTGCCCGTACTGCTCATCTACCCGTTCATCGCCCGTCACTTCACCAAGGGCGTCATGGTCGGCGCTGTCAAGGGTTAGTCAGTAAGTTCCAGAAGGGAAACAGGGAAAAATGCGCTCAACCAAGAGCAGGGTGGTGGCCGCCCTGGTGGCAGCCACCGCGCTGGCTGTCGCGGGCTGTAGCTCCGACAAGTCCGACGACGGTGCGACGAACGAGGTGAGTGCTGACGGCAAGGTGGTCATCGACACCTTCTCGCCACAGGGCCCGGACGACAAGCTGGACTCCAACGCAGTCACCAAGATCATGAGCGACAAGTTCAAGATCCAGTTCCGCTGGCAGACCACGACGTACGACGGCGGGCCGGCCAAGGAGAAGCGGCAGATCGCGCTGGCCAGCGGCGACTACCCGGACCTGTTCATGCTGATCCCGTGGGTCGACGGGTTCACCCAGGCCGAGGTGCTCAAGCTGGGGACCCAGGGCGTCGCGCTGCCGCTGGAGGACCTGATCAAGGACAACGCGCCGAACATCCAGAAGGCGCTGGACTCCAACAAGACCTTCAAGGAGATGTCGACCGCTCCGGACGGTCACATCTACGCCCTGCCGCAGTGGTCGGACTGCTTCCACTGCACCTACCCGGACAAGCTGTGGATCAACAGCACCTGGCTGAAGAAGCTCGGTCTGCAGATGCCGAAGACGACCGAGGAACTGCGCACCGTGCTGCAGGCCTTCAAGACGAAGGACCCGAACGGCAACGGCAAGGCCGACGAGATCCCGATGACCACCGACCCGCAGGACAGCAGCCTGATCGCGTACCTGATGAACGCGTTCACCTACGACCCGGTCGGCGCCAACAACGGGGTCCGCTCGCTGATCTCGCTGGACGGCGACAAGGTCGTCACCCCGGTGAGCAAGCCGGAGTTCAAGGAGGGCCTGAAGTACATCAACTCGCTCTTCAAGGAAGGCCTGATCGATCAGGCCGCGTTCACCCAGAACGCGCAGGCGCTGCAGGCCCAGGGCAACAACCCGAAGGCCGTCACGCTCGGCTCGGTGCCGGTGCTGTGGCCGGGTATCTTCGTCCAGCTCGGCTCCAAGGACGGCCGCGACAAGCAGTACGACGCGGTGCCGCCGCTGACCGGTCCCGAGGGCAAGAACTACACCGGCTACAACTACCCGAGCTCGACCGGCTACACCTTCATGCTGACCAACAAGGCCAGCAAGGAGGCGCAGGTCGCCGCGGTCAAGATGCTCGACTACATCTACAGCGACGAGGGCCGCGAGGTCAGCCTGATGGGCCCGGAGGGCGAGGGCTGGCGCAAGCCGCAGGCCGGCGACATCGCGCTGGAGGGTGAGCCGGGCTGGTACCGGTTCTCCGGTGACAAGGCGAAGAAGAACATCGCCTGGGACGCGATGGCGCAGTACAACATCACCCTGGCGTTCCGGAACGCGCAGGTCGTGCCGAAGGACATCTACAGCTCCGACGGTCTCGAGCGGCGGCTGTTCCAGGCGACCAAGCAGTACGAGGGTCACGAGGACAAGGCGCAGTGGTTCCCGGGGACGTCGGTCTGGCCGGACCCGAGCCTCGGCTCCGAGCTGGCCACGCTGCAGACGAACCTGAACAGCTACGTCTCGCAGAACCAGCTCGCCTTCATCACCGGCACGAAGGACATCGACGCCGGGTGGGACGCCTTCGTCAAGGGTCTCGACTCGACCGGGATGAAGCGGTACCTGGAGATCCAGCAGCAGGCGTACGACAAGTACAAGTCCGGCAACAAGTAACCCGTCGGCCGTCCCCTCCGGCCGCACCCCCACCGGCCGCGCCGGGAGCCACCGTCCTGGCTCTTGGCGCGGCCGCCACTTCGTGAAGGAAGCTCCCGCATGTCGCACGAACTGTGGTTCCGTACGCCTGCCGCCGACTGGTTCGAGGCGCTTCCGGTGGGCAACGGCCACCTCGGCGGGAAGGTCTTCGGAAGGGTCGCCGACGAGCGGGTCGCGCTCAACCTCGACGACGTCTGGTCCGGCGACGGTCCCCGCACCCTGGAGGTGACGGACGGCCCGCAGGTACTGGCCGACGTCCGCCGTCTCTTGCTGGAGGAAGGCGACCAGTTGGCCGCCACCGAGCGCACCCGCGCTCTGCAAGGACCTCTGGTCGAGTCCTACCAGCCGCTCGGCGACCTGCTGATCACCTCAACCGACACTGCGGAGAACTACCGTCGCAGCCTCGACCTGCGGACGGGCATCGTCTCGGTCGACTACACCAGCGCCGGCGTGCGCTACCACCGCGAGACCTACGTCTCGACGCCTGACCAGGTGATGGTGTGGACGCTGACCGCCGACGCCCCAGGAGCCGTCGGCGTACGGGTCGCGCTCTCCAGTGAGCATCCCGTCGAGGCATCGGTCGTCGACGGTACGACGGTGGCTGTGGCGGGCCACGCGCCTTCGGACCTGACCATCGAGTACCGGACCAGCCCGGACCCGATCCGGTACCGCAAGGGTCACGGCATCGGCTTCGGCGTCGTACTGCGGGCCTTCGCCACCGGGGGCATCGTCCAGACCTCAGGCGCCGGGATCACCATCGAGGGGGCGGACGCGCTCACCCTGGTGTTGTCGGCGGCAAGCACCTTCGCAGGCTGGTCGGCGAGGCCTGGCGGGGATCCGGCGACTGCCGTGGCCGACGCTGTCCGGCTGGTGGATGCCGTTGCCCTGGACAAGGTTCGGCAGCGTCATCTGGACGACCATACGACTCTCTACGACCGCGCCGAGCTGACTCTCGGGGCGCCGGTCGACCTGCCGACCGACGAGCGGATCCGGGCAGTCGGTGCCGGAGGCAACGATCCGGATCTGGCCGCGCTGGTGTTCGGCTTCGGGCGGTATCTGCTGATGGCGTCCTCCCGGCCGGGCACCCAGGCGGCCAACCTGCAAGGGATCTGGAACCAGGACCGCCGCCCGGCGTGGGCGAGCGACTGGACCAACAACATCAACACCCAGATGAACTACTGGCTCGCCGACGTCACCGGACTGCGCGAGTGCTTCGAACCGCTCGCCGGCCTGCTCGAAGGCCTGGCCGAGTCCGGCGCGGAGACGGCTCGCGTCCTGTACGACGCGCCGGGCTGGGTGTCGCACCACAACTCGGACATCTGGCGCGCCAGCTGGCCCGTGGGTGAAGGTGACGACGACCCGGTCTGGGCAATGGCGGCGACGTGTGGGATCTGGCTCTCGGCGCACCTGATGGAGCACTACCGGTTCCACCCGGACCCGGAGTACCTGCGGGACAGGGCTTATCCGGTGCTCGCCGGTGCTGCGGAGTTCGCGCTGGCGATGCTGGTGGAGGACCGGGACGGGCGGCTGCAGTTCATCCCGTCCACTGCTCCCGAGCACCACTTCATCCTGCCGTCCGGTGCGAAGGCGTCGGTCGACCTGACCACGACGTACGACCTCTGGGTGCTGCGTGAGCTGTTCGGGAACGTCCTGGAGGCCGAGGAGGCGCTCGGGTTGTCGACCGACCTGGCGTCTCGGATCCGCGGTGCTGTCGGGAGGTTGCCGGAGATCCCGATCGCGACGGACGGGCGGCTGATGGAGTGGCCGACCGACTGGCAGCCCTCCGAGCCGGACCACCGCCACCAGTCCACCTCTACGGCCTCTACCCGGGCGCGGAGATCGACCCGGCCCGTACTGCGGACTGGGCGGCCGCCGCGCGCGCGTCACTCGCAGTACGGACGTCGACGGGTGATCCGGGTGGGTGGACCAGCGCGTGGTGGATCGCGTTGTGGGCGCGGCTTGGGGAGTCGGGGAAGGCCGCGTGGGTGGTCCGCAACTACCTGAGCAACCTGGTGTCGGACAACTTGCTGTACCGCACCGGCGACATCTTCCAGATCGACGCCAACCTCGGCATGACCGGCGGCATGGCCGAACTCCTGATCCAGAGCCACACCGACGTCATCCGACTCCTCCCCGCGCTTCCCGCTGAGTGGCCGGACGGTTCGTACCACGGCCTTCGGGCCCGGGGTGGGCTCTCCTTCGACGTCGCCTGGTCGGCCGGTGCGCTCACTGCCGCCACAGTCACGGCAGACCACGCGGGCGCCTTCACCATCAGTGGACCCACCAGTCGGGCGATCTCGGTCCGCCTGGAGGCGGGGGAGACGCGGGATCTGACGAGCGAACTCGGCGGCTAGTGCGCTAGCTCGGCGAAGGGTAGAGGGCACTCCGGGGCCGTGGCGCAGTCGGCGAGGTCGTCGCAGCCGACTGCGAGCGCTGAGCGCAGCGTCTCGGCGATCACGGTCAGGTCCGCGATCCTCGCCTCCACGTCGGCGAGCTTGCTCGCGGCCTGCGCCTGCAGGCCGGGCTTGATGGACGTTCCGGCCGGGCGCCTGCCGCCGTGATGGTGGCCGGCGGCGAGGAGGTCGGTGATCTCGGTGAGGGTGAAGCCGAGGCGCTGGGCGACCTTGATCACGCGGAGCCGGGTGACGGCCTCAGGCGGATACACCCGGTGTCCGCCGAGGGTGCGGTCGGGAGCCGGCAGCAAGCCGCGGCGCTCGTAGTACCGGAGGGTCTGGAGGTTGACGCCGGCCGCGGCGGCCACCTGTCCGCTTCTCATGGCTCCCACGGTAAACCTGTACCGGAGTACGGAATGCGAGACCGGTTAGGTATGCCTACCCAAAGTTGTTGTAATCTCAATCATCGGTCTACGAGAGGGAATGATTGTGATGCGATCGGCTCGCCGGCTGCTCGCGGGCACGGTGATGATGACCCTCCTGCTCGCCGGCTGCGGCAGCAACGACGACAAGTCCGCCGACACGGGAGTGGGTGACACCGAGGTGGCCACCGGCGGCCGGTTGTTCGCGACCGCGGACGAGGCGACCGCGAAGCTCGGGTCGGACGCGAGCCCGGGCGCGTTCCCGCGCACGGTGAAGCACGCACTCGGCGAGACCAAGCTCGAGAAGAAGCCCGAGCGGATCGTGGTGCTCGACAGCGGCGAGCTCGACGGCGTGCTGGCGCTCGGCATCACCCCGGTCGGGATGGCCACCACCGCCGGGCAGAACGGCGTACCTAGCTACCTGGCCGGCAAGGCCAAGGACATCAAGACGGTCGGCGGGATCAGCGAGCTGAATCTCGAGGCGATCGCGGCGCTGAAGCCGGACCTGATCCTCGGCAGCAAGCTGCGCGCCAACGACCTGTACGACAAGCTGAGCGCGATCGCGCCGACAGTGATGAGCATCCGGCCCGGGTTCCCGTGGAAGGAGGATTTCCTGCTGCTGGCGGACTCCCTCGGCGAGGAGAACAAGGCGACCCAGCTGCTGAACGACTACCAGAAGCGCGCCGACGAGGTGAAGAGCAAGGTCACCGGGTCGCCGACGATCTCGCTGGTCCGGTTCCGCCCGGGCGAGATCCGGCTGTACGGCAACCTGTCCTTCGTCGGCGTCATCCTCAAGGACGTCGGGCTGCCGCGGCCGAAGATCCAGGACGTGCAGGACCTGGCCGTCGAGGTCTCGCAGGAGAACATCGGCAAGGCGGACGGTGACTGGGTCTTCTACTCCAGCTACGGCAAGCCGGACACGACCGCCGAGAACACCGTGGTCAACGGCAACCTGTGGAAGGCGCTGCCCGCGGTCAAGGCCGGCAAGGTCGCCCGGGTGAACGACGAGGTCTGGTTCCTCGGCCTCGGCCCGATCGGCGCGATGGCCACACTGGACGACCTGGAGAAGCTCCTCGGCGCCAAGGGCTGATTCGGGCTCTGGGCTGATCGGCTTTGGGCTGGTCGGTCCCTGCTGACGCGAAGACCAGCCCACCGAGGTACAGGATCGACGTGGTGGTCTCAACCGCCGCTTCCGGACGACGAACGGCTCCGCGGTTGTTGTGTCCGGCATGTCCTTGTCGGCCTGGACGGGGTCCGGCACCAGCTTTCACGAGTACGCCGGGCCGGTTGCCGGAAGTTCTCCGGCCCGGACGGTAACGCCGACGCTCCGCGGAGGGATAGTCAGGCGTAGGGCGATGTGAAACCAGGGAGGGTGCATCGTGGGGGCCAAGTTCGAGGTGTTCAAGGATGGGCGGGGCGAGTACCGGTTTCGGCTGAAGGCGCCGAACGGTCAGATCATCGCCAGCTCCGAGGGGTACAAGAGCAAGGACTCGGCGCTGAACGGCGTCGCCTCGGTGAAGAAGAACGCCGCCGACGCGATCGTCGACGACCAGAGCTGAGCGACGATCGGAGCTGAGGGGGATGAAACGCAGGCGGTGTCACGGGGGCGCCGGCGGCGGGGTGGTGCTCGGGGGAGTGCGGGGGACCTGCCGGAGCGAGCGGCTCGGAATCGGGCTCGTCAGGCGGGGCGCGGCCGGACCAGCAAGGTACTGCTGGCTGTCGCGACGAGATCTCCCGCACTGGTGGTGACGTTGCCTTCGGCAAATATCACCCGGTTGCCGCCCTTGATCACCTGACCGGTCGCGGTCAGCGGGCCGGTGTCGGCGAGCACCGGACGCAGGTAGTTCACCTTGATCTCGACCGACGTGTAGCCGACGCCGGCGGGCAGGGTGCTGTGCGCGGCGCAGCCGGTCGCGGTGTCGAGCACGGTGCAGACGAGTCCGCCGTGCACCATGCCGATCGGGTTGTAGTGCGCGTGTGACGGGCGGCACTCGAAGACGACCTTGCCCGGCTCGACGTGCACCGGCTGGAACTGCATCAGCACGGCGATCGGTGGCGGCGGGATGGTCCCGTCCCGCATACCTTCCAGGTATTCCAGCCCGGTCAACGTGGCCACCTTCGCCAGCAACTGCTCCGGATCCACCCAGCTGAACACCTGCGACGTCTCGCTGAACTCCGACATGCCCGGACCCTATCCGACCTGCCCAACGCCGTACCGGCCGTCGGAGAGGTTGTGGACGGCGATCCTCACTTCGGACGGAGCGGTCGTTCCAACGGATGAAATCGAACAGCCGGCACGCTTGGGGCAGCGCACGGATGTCGGGCCAGACTTTGGTCCGGGGCCGCTGTCCGCAACAATCACTTCATGTCCGACCGCCAGACAGCCGTACGTAGCCGGAAGCCGAAGCGCGCGCGCACCACCGCGCGGCGTCAACGCCGCTCCGGCAAGTGGCGTCGCGGCTGGGTGATCGCCGTGCTGGCGATCCTGTCGGCACTGCCGCTGCTGTTCCACCGCTGGGTGCCGAACTCGGTGGGCAACCTCGGCAGCCTGCTGGACACCTTCCTGCCCTGGGTCGGCGTCGCGATCCCAGTCCTCGCCGTCGCCGCCCTGGTACGCCGATCCGCCACGGCCGGGGTGGCTCTGCTAGTGCCGCTGGCCGTGTGGGGGCTGATGTTCGGGCACCTGCTGATCCCGGGCAAGGGTGGTGGAGCGTATGACCTCCGCGTGCTGTCGCACAACGTGGACGCGGCGAACCCGGACCCGGAGAGGACCGCGCAGGACCTGATCGATGCCGACGCGGACGTGGTCGCGCTGGAGGAGATCACCCCGGCCGACCTGAAGATCTACAAGACCCGGTTCGCCGCGACGTACCCGCATGTGGTTGCCCGCGGCACGGTGGCGTTGTGGTCGAAGTTCCCCGTGGAGGAGAGCGAGTCCGTCGACGTCGGGTTCGGCTGGACCAGGGCGTTGCGGGCCGAGGTGACCACGCCGGAGGGCAAGGTCGCCTTCTACGTGGCGCATCTCGCCTCCGTCCGGGTCGGCGCCAGCGGCTTCACCTCGAACCAGCGCAACGCCACGATCAAGCAGCTGGGTCAGCAGATCGCCGCCGAGAAACGGGCCGGAGTCGTGGTGATGGGCGACTTCAACGGCACCGCGAACGACCGCAGCCTCGCCCCGCTCACCGCCGGCCTCCGCTCCGCCCAGGGCGCTGCCGGCCACGGCTTCGGCTTCACCTGGCCCGCCAAGTTCCCGATGGCCCGCATCGACCACATCATGGTCCGAGGCGTCACCCCCACCAAAGCCTGGGTCCTCCCCTCCACCGGCAGCGACCACCGCCCCGTAGTAGCCGAAATCCGCATCTGACCCGCGCCGCACTCCGTCGCTTGAGTTGACGGAGCCGCTGGTCTCACCAACGTTGCCGTCAGCAACCAGCCGGCCATCGTCTGGTATCGGGTACAACCGGCGGACGTCATAACGCGGCAGTGAAGACACGGCGGCCGGGCTCGGAGTGGACAGGAAACGCGGCGCGGTTCAACGCGATCGTGTCGGCCCGCAGTAGTAGTCGGCCCGCAGTAGTAACTGCGGCCTCGGACACCAAGCCGGGACCTCGGACACGAAACAGTCTGTCCCCCAGGTCCCCACAAGGTGTCCCAGGTCCCCACAATCACGCCATCCACCGTCTCCCCGGCGGCCAATGGCATGTCCGATGGCAGGTTATCCGGCCACTGTTGCCCTGCAGTCCGCCAGCGACCAGATAGCCCGCCATCCACGCCCGCCACACCACGCCGCCACCCGCCCAGCCGCGCCCGCGAATAGGCGGCGGTTGCCTGCCGCTGTTGTGCCTTACCTACTGACCCGTCAAGGGGGCAACCCACAACACCAGCAGGTAACCCCGCGATGAACCCCACCCGCATCCCGCCGGCCAGAAGCTCACCCGCCTCTGAGGGGTCAACCCCTCAACCGCAGGGATGCCCGCCCAGAATCCGACAGGGCAACCCACACCCTCCGGGGTCAACCCCTCAAAGGAGACGCCGGTACGCCGGGTCGCCGCCGGCAACGAGAGGGCAATCGGCACCCTGCGGGGTGGACCCGCTCGTAGGGCACGCCGGTACGCCGGGTTGCCGCCGCGAAGCCCGAGGAGGCAACCCGCACCTTCCGGGGGTACCCCCACGGGAACCGCCGCCTGCGGGCGGGCGCACGGGGCGTGGGCGGTCAGCCCGGGCGTGGACGATCGGCGCGGAGGCGGGCGAAGTACCGAGCGACAGGTAGAACTTGCTGCCGTGCCGGCTCGCGCAGCGCACGGCGCGCACCGGGCGTGGCGATCTGCCTGGTACTGCCTAATGGGTGTTATCGGGTCTTTGGCAGACTCGGTGCCTGTAGCTGCTGGCAGGTGAGCACTGGTACTTCCTGGGCCGTTTGAGCCCTGGCGACAGAG
>NZ_SLWM01000036.1:0-49721 GCF_004342085.1 Kribbella orskensis | reverse complement strand
CCAGGGTGCAGGCCCCGGCCCCAGGGCCCCAACACCCACAGCCCCACCAACACCCCTGACCTCCGCCAGCCAAAACCATTCCCCAACAGGCTCTATAGGCCGCTAGCCATCGAACGACCCGCCAGTGGACCCCGAAAGGAGCCACGAGCGGCCGAACAACCCGCCAGCTGGCTGACAACCCGCCAGTGGTCGAACAACCCGCCAGTGGTCGAACAACCCGCCGGCGCCAGCCCCGAATCGGCGCAACCACCACCTACCAGGGCGAAACCCAGCTCCGGAAGCCCCTGTGTACCGACCGACAGTCCGTCAGGTGGGCCCGCGCCGCCTGATTGGCGTCGGTGGTCACAATGGGGTGTGACCCACTTTGACCTGGTAGTGGTCGGGACCGGCTCCGGCAACACGATCGTGACGAAGCAGTTCGCCGACTGGAAGGTGGCGATCGTCGAGCGCGGCACGTTCGGCGGGACCTGCCTGAACGTCGGTTGCATCCCGACCAAGATGTTCGTGCACACCGCCGACCTGGCCGCCGTACCGTCCGCGAGTTCCCGGTTCGGGGTGGACGAGCAGCTGACCGGGGTGCACTGGCCGGAGATCCGCGATCGCATCTTCCACCGGATCGACCCGATCTCCGCGAGCGGAGCGGAGTACCGGCTGCACCACGCGAACAACGTGAACGTCACCCTGTACCACGGCACCGGGCGGTTCACCGCCGACGGCGAGCTGACCGTGACGTCGGCGGAGGGCGGGCAGACCGAGGTGCTGACGGCGAACAAGTTCGTGCTCGCCGCCGGGAGCCGGCCGATCGTGCCGTTCATCCCGGGGCTCGAGGAGGTCGGGTTCCACACCTCCGAGACGATCATGCGGATGGAGCAGCTGCCCCGCCGGCTCGGGATCATCGGCAGCGGGTTCGTCGCGGCCGAGCTGGCGCACGTCTTCTCCTCACTCGGCGTCGAGGTGACGGTGATCGGGCGCTCCGACCTGATGCTGCGGCACCAGGACCGGGAGATCGCGGTCCGCTACACGGAGATCGCCCAGGAGCGGTACAACGTCCGGCTCGATCACGACACCGTCCGGGTGAAGGGGCGCGACGACGGGATCGCGCTGGAGATGCTCAGCCCGCAGGGGCCCGACGAACTCGTGGTCGACGAGTTGCTGGTCGCGGTCGGGCGGACGCCGAACTCGGACGTGCTGAATCTCGGAGCCACCGGCGTCGAGCTGGAGGAGGACGGCCGGGTCATCGTCGACGAGTTCCAGGAGACGGCGGCCGAGGGGATCTACGCGCTCGGCGACCTCTGTTCGCCGTACCAGCTCAAGCACGTCGCCAACCACGAGGCACGGGTGGTCCAGCACAACCTGCTGCACCCGGAGAACCGGATCAAGTCCGACCACCGGTACGTCCCGCACGCCGTCTTCGGCTCGCCGCAGGTTGCGTCCGTCGGGCTGACCGAGGAGGAGGCGATCGAGCAGGGCGTCCGGTACGTCGTCGGCCGCGAGGCGTACGCCGACATCGCCTACGGCTGGGCGATGGAGGACACCACCGGTTTCGCGAAGATCCTCGCGGATCCCGACACCGGCCTGCTGCTCGGCTGCCATGTGATCGGCCCGCAGGCGGCGACCGTGATCCAGCCCGTCATCCAGGCGATGAGCTTCGGCCTCGACGCGCACAGGATGGCCCGCGGCCAGTACTGGATCCACCCGGCGATGCCCGAGCTGATCGAGAACGCCCTGCTGAACCTGAAGCTCAAGGGGTAGCGAGAATCCAGGGCGGCGAAGGTGAACGGCTAGCGGAACGCGGTGATGACCTCGGCCATCGTGTCGATCGGGGTGAGGTCGTCGTCGAGGTCGGGGAGGCTCAGCATCACCTCGGCCGCGCCGGCTTCGGCCAGTTCGCGGAACCGCCCGATCTGGTCGGCGATCGTGCCGGCGTTGACGGTCGCGGCGTACCGGGCCGGGTCCTGGTTGCGCGGTCGCAGCCGGTCGACCAGTGCGTTGACCCGCTGGTGGTCCTTGCCGACGAGCGTGGTCGACAGATGGGTGAGCGTCGGTGGTTGCTTGCCCGCTGCCGTGTGCGCCTTCAGGTACTCCGCTTTCTGCCGCACCTTGGCGGCATCCCCGAAGACGTTCGCGGCGTCGGCGTACCGGGCCGCCAGCCGGAGGGTGCGGTCGCCGCTGCCGCCGAGCAGGATCGGCAACGGGTCTTGCAGCGGGCGTGGATAACAGGCCGTCTCCGGTACGTCGAGAACCTTGCCGCGCCAGGGTTTGTTGCCCGGGCCCCAGAGCACCGGGAGCAGCTGGAGCGCGTCTTCGAGCAGGGCGTACCGATCGCTGACTGACGGGAAGTCCCAGCCGTACGCGTCGTGCTCGGCCTTGAACCAGGCGAGCCCGAGCCCGCAGATCGCGCGGCCGCCGCTCAGTACGTCGAGGGTCGCCGCGATCTTCCCGAGGTGGGCGACGTTGCGGTAGGTGATCCCGGTGACGAGGGTGCCGAGCTTCACGCGCTCGGTGCAGGCCGCGAGATAGGCGAGCGTGGTCCAGCTCTCCAGGAAGTCCTCCCAGGCGCGCCCGACCTGCGGGATCTGCCGGAAGTGATCCATCACGTAGATCCCATCGAAGCCCGCGGCCTCGGCCCTGGTGGCGACCTGCCGGATCCACTCGCCCGTGGTCTTGCGTCCCGCTTTGTGGGTGTAGCTGCTCAGCTGCAGCCCGAACTGGAGTCTTGCCGGCGCAGCCTGCTGCCGCTGCACCGCTTGCTCTGCTTGGACGAACGCCTCCGGTACTACGCGAACCGCCCGCGGCACGAGGATCTCGTCGTACCCCTCCTCAGGCAGTTCCTTCTTCACCCGGGCCCAGGTCTTCAGCTGCGCGGTGAGCACGTCGGCCGGGATTCGCTTGGTCCGCTCGCGATTCCTGCGCCGGCACTCGGCAGCGGGGGTGTCGAAAGCCACCGCCACACACGGAATCCCATGCTCCCTTGCCAACGACAACCAATTGAGCCGCCGCTCCCGATCCAGCCCCAACGTGTCGATCACGGTGGTCAACCGCCGCACGATCCGTTGCCTCACCACCTCTTCCAGCAACGCGAACGCATCAACACTGGCCGCCAGATCGTCCTCCCCGGCGCCCACCAACGCCCGCAGCCGATCACTCGACACCACCAGCTCAGGCGCGAACGCCTCGCCCGCCCACGTCGACTTCCCCGCCGCCCCCGGCCCCACCAACACCACCACACACGGCGAAGGCAGATTCCGCCCACCAACATCACCCATACCTCAGTCTCCCCCGATCTCCAGCACATACCAGTCCCGCGGATCCTCGAACTGCAGCCACAGGCGGTTGTCCCGGCACACCCGGTGGCGCGCCCAGCCGGGAGGAGGCGAAACGTCGGGCAACCTTGGTCGGCTCTGCGTTGACCAGCGCAACCACCCGGCCCCACGCATCCACCGTCGAGGCAACAACCTCACCGGCCGGATACCGCAGCCGATCGCCTCAAGCCTCCAACCGCGCGACCCGACCCATCCGCCGATCATCACCTGCCCCGTCGACGGCGTAAAGCAGGTTGCCGGGGGAATTAGGGTTGGTGGATGCGATTGTTTGTGGCGGTGGTGCCGCCGGTGGAGGTTGTCGAGCATCTGAGTGAGTTCGTGGAGCCGCGGCGGGCTCATCGCGATGACGACATCCGGTGGGCGGCGGACGAGAACTGGCACATCACGCTGGCGTTCCTGGGGGACGTTCCGGAGTACAAGACGGACGAGCTGGCCGAGCGGCTGGAGGTGGCGGCCAAGCGGCAGAAGCCGTTCGACCTGCAGTTGGCCGGGGCCGGCGCGTTCCCGTCGGTGGCGGACGCGCGGGTGGTGTGGTCCGGGGTGCGGGACGAGAGCGAGGCGCTGCCGCATCTGGCGATGACGACACGGTCGGCGGCGAACAAGGCCGGGGTCACCGTGGACGGGCGGAAGTTCACCCCGCACGTGACGCTGGCCAGGACGCGGCAGCCGATCGACGTGGTGAAGTGGGTCCGGGTGCTGGACGAGTACCGCGGCCCGGCATGGACTGCGGAAAGTATCGAGTTGATCTCATCGCGTCTCGGTGAAGGCCCGAGCCACGGTGCGGCCTACGACACAGTGGGCGAATGGGAGTTCTTAGGTTAACCTTCGGAAGGTTAGCCGTACCTAACGCCCAGGAGTTCCGCCATGCTCGCCAACTACCTGATCGGTCTCCGAGAAGGCCTCGAGGCATCGCTGGTGGTCAGCATCCTCGCCACCTTCCTGGTCAAGTCGGGCCACCGTGACCGGCTCAAACTGGTCTGGATCGGTGTCGGCGCGGCCGTCGGCGTCGCGGTGGCAGGCTGGGCCCTGCTGCAGTTCATCACCTCGCTCACGGCCAATTCGTTCACCACCCAGGAGACAATCGGCGGGGTGATGTCGATCATCGCGGTCGGCTTCGTCACCTGGATGATCTTCTGGATGCGCAAGGCCTCCCGCGGCATCGCGCGGGAGTTGCGCGACCGGATGGGCCTCGCGCTCGAGATCGGCTCCCGCGCGGTGGTCGTGCTGGCCTTCCTCGCGGTCTTCCGGGAAGGCATCGAGACGGCGTTCATCGTCTACGCCTCGGCGGCGACCGCGACCACCGCGACCCCGTTCATCGGCGTGCTGCTCGGCCTGGCCACCTCGGTGGTGCTCGGTTTCCTGATCTACCGCGGCGCGGTGAGGATCAACCTCGCGGTCTTCTTCAAGTGGACTGGCGCGATCCTGATCCTGGTCGCCGCCGGCATCTTCGCCTACGGCTTCCACGACCTGCAGGAGGCGAACATCCTGCCCGGCCTGGACAGCCTGGCCTTCGACATCTCGCACGTGATCCCGCCGGACAGCTGGTACGGCGTCCTGCTGAAGGGGATCTTCAACTTCAACCCGGCCCCGACCGTCGTCGAGGCGGTCGCCTGGCTGGCGTACCTCGTGCCGGTGCTCGTGCTCTACTTCCGGCCGCTCAAGCCCACCACGCCGCCGTCCGCGGTAGCCGCCGAAGCCCGAACCAATGCGGCCTGAACCACCCCCTCACCCGTCCAGGAGACACCTCGCATGATCACCATCACGGCCCGCCGGGCCACTGCCGCCGGCGCAGTACTGCTGCTGGCCGGTCTGACCGGTTGTGCTGACGACACCCCGGCCGCCGAACCGGGTGACACCACCGGCCCGGTCGCGGTCAAGGCGACCGACTCCGAGTGCTCGCTGAGCCGCACGGACGTCAAGTCCGGCACCAGCACGTTCTCCGTCTCCAACGGCGGCAGCAAGGTCACCGAGTTCTACGTGTACGCCGAAGGCGACCGGGTGATGGGCGAGGTCGAGAACATCGGGCCCGGCCTGAAGCGCGACCTGATCGTGGAACTGCCGACCGGCAAGTACCAGGCGGTCTGCAAGCCGGGCATGGTCGGCGACGGCATCCGCGGCGACCTGAACGTCACCGGTGGCGCCCCCGCGCAGGTGGACGCGGACACCGCGCTGAAGGAGGCCACCGTGAGCTACCAGCGCTACGTGAACTCCCAGGCGGTCGCGCTGGAGCAGAAGACCACCGAGTTCGTCACCGCGGTCAAGGCCGGCGACGTCGCCAAGGCCAAGGAGCTGTTCCCCGTCTCCCGCACCTACTGGGAGCGGATCGAGCCGGTCGCGGAGTCGTTCGGCGACCTCGACCCGAAGATCGACGCGCGCGTCAACGACGTCGAGCCGGGCACCGAGTGGACCGGCTACCACCGGATCGAGCAGGCGCTGTGGGAGAAGAACACCACCGCGGGCATGCAGAAGTACGCCGACCAGTTGCTGGTGGACGTGAAGACGGTGGTCGCCAAGGCCAAGGTCGTGAAGCTCAACCCGCTGCAGCTCGCCAACGGAGCGAAGGAACTGCTGGACGAGGTCGCGACCGGCAAGATCACCGGCGAGGAGGACCGATACTCGCACACCGACCTGTGGGACTTCCAGGCCAACGTCGAGGGCTCGCAGGCCGCGATCCAGGCGCTCCGCCCGGCGCTGCAGCAGCGTGACGCGGCCCTGGTCACCACGCTGGACACGAACTTCAAGGCAGTCTTCGCGGCGGTCGACAAGTACCGCGTCGGCGACGGCTTCAAGCCCTACCAGCCGACCGATGCCGAGCGCAAGGAACTCGGCACGGTGGTGGACGCGCTGGCCGAGCCGGTCAGCAAGGTCGCCGGAGTGATCGCGCAGAAATGACCGAACGCAAAGGAATCTCCCGTCGCGGCCTGCTGGGCGCCGCGGGAGCCGCCGTGGCCACCGGAGTGGCCGGGTACGCCGCGCACTCCGCGGTCGCCGGCGAGGAGTCGCAGGCGGCCGACAACACCGGACCGGTCGAGTTCCACGGCAAGCACCAGGCCGGCATCGTCACGCCTGCCCAGGACCGGCTGCACTTCGCCACCTTCGACGTCACCACGAACAAGCGGGACGCGGTCGTCTCCCTGCTGAAGGAGTGGACCGCCGCGGCCGCGCTGATGACCGCGGGCCGCGACATCGGCCAGTACGGTGCGGTGAACGGCCCGGCCGAGGCGCCTCCGGAGGACACCGGCGAGGCTGTCGGTCTGCCGCCGGCCCGGCTGACTCTCACGATCGGGTTCGGGCCGAGCTTCTTCATCGATGCCAAGGGCAACGACCGGTTCGGGATCAAGGCGAGGCGGCCGGCCGCGCTGGTCGACCTGCCGCACTTCATCGGCGACAACCTCGATCCGAACCGCAGTGGCGGTGACATCGCGATCCAGGCCTGTTCGGACGACCCGCAGGTCGCGGTGCACGCGATCCGCAACCTGGCCCGGATCGGCTTCGGCACCACCTCCGTGCGCTACTCCCAGCTCGGCTTCGGCCGGACGTCGTCCACCTCGCGGGCGCAGAGCACGCCGCGCAACCTGTTCGGCTTCAAGGACGGCACGAACAACCTCAAGCTCGAGGACACCGACAAGCTCGAGCAGCAGTTGTGGGTGCAGCCGGAGGACGGCCCGGACTGGATGGTCGGCGGCTCGTACTTGGTCTCCCGGCGGATCCGGATGACCATCGAGACCTGGGACCGTACGTCGCTCAGCGAGCAGGAGGCGATCGTCGGCCGCGGCAAGGGCACCGGCGCCCCGCTCGGCAAGGCGGACGAGTTCGACCTGATCGACTTCGAGGCGAAGAACTCCGAGGGTGAGCTCAAGGTCGCCAAGGAGGCCCACATCCGGCTGGCGCACCCGCAGTTCAACAGCGGCGCCGAACTGCTCCGCCGGGGCTACAACTTCGTCGACGGCTCGGACGGACTCGGCCGCCTCGACGCCGGGCTGTTCTTCCTCGCCTACCAGCGGGACCCGCGCAAGCAGTTCATCCCGATCCAGCAGCAACTGGCCCGCTCGGACGTGATGAACGAGTACATCCGCCACGTCGGCTCCGGCATCTTCGCCTGCCCCGGCGGCGTCCCGGCCGGCTCCTTCTGGGGCGAGAAGCTCTTCGCCTAGCCGCACCAACCCGTACTACGCGCCGCGCCCGCCCGGGAATCCCGGGCGGGCGCGAGTTGCGTAGTACGGGTGGTTACTTGACGGCTCCGGCGGTGACGCCGGCGACGAAGTGGCGCTGGGCCAGCAGGAAGCCGATGACGACGGGGACGCTGACGACCAGGGCGGCGGCCATGATCTGGTTCCAGTAGACGTTGGTCTGGGTGGAGTACTGCCTCAGGCCCACGGACAACGTCCGGTTGGCCTCCGTGGTCATCACCGAGGCGAACAGGACCTCACCCCAGGCCGTCATGAACGAGTAGATCGCCACCGCGATGACGCCCGGGCGCGCGGCCGGGAGAACGACCCGCCACAGTGCGCCCATCGGCCCGCAGCCGTCGACCAGGGCGGCCTCGTCCAGCTCGCGCGGGATGCTGTCGAAGTACCCGGCCAGCATCCAGATCGAGAACGGCAGGCTGAACGTCAGGTAGGTGATAATCAGCCCGAGCCGGGTGCCGACCAGTTGCACCCCGATGGAGTTGTTGATGTTCACGAAGATCAGGAACAGCGGCAGCAGGAACAGCACGCCCGGGAACATCTGCGTCGACAGCACCGTGGTGCTGAACACGGTCCGGCCGCGGAACCGGAACCGGGAGACCGCGAAGGCCGCCAGGATCGCGATCGCCACGGAGAAGACCGTCGCGACCACCGAGACGATCGTGCTGTTGACGAAGTAGCGGGCCAGCGGCACCGTCTGCCACATGTCCACGAACGGGTCCAGCGTGAGGTTCGACGGCCACCAGGTGAAGGCGCCCTGCACGTCGCTCAGCGGCTTCAGCGACGAGGTCGCCATCACGTAGAGCGGGACGAGCACGAACAGGCCGAGCACGGTCAGCACGACGGCCCGGTAGATCTTGAAGCCCTTGGTGTCACGCACGACGAGACCTCCGGCCGGTGATGAGCAGATAGGCGCCGGTGACGATCATCAGGAAGATCAGCAGCAGCACGGACATCGCGGCGCCGGACCCGAAGTTCCAGGTCAGGAAGGACGCGTTGTAGATGTGGAAGGTGATCAGGTCACCCGCGGGCGGTTGCGCCGTACCGAACAGCACGTACGGCGTGTTGAAGTCGCTGAAGGTCCACAGGAACAGCACCAGCACGAGCACCAGGTTGACCGGGCGCAGCGACGGTAGGGTGATGTTGCGCCACTGCCGGATCGCGCCGGCGCCGTCCACCGAGGCCGCCTCGTACACGTCGCGCGGGATGCTCTGCAGGCCGGCCATCAAGGTCAGGAAGGCGAACGGCCACAGCTTCCACAACGCGACGGTGATCAGGGAGACCAGCGCGTTGCCGCCGATCAGCCAGAACGGCCGGTCCGAGACCAGGCCGAGGTTGTCGACCAGCAGGTGGTTCACCGCGCCGGTGTCGCGCTGGAGCATGAAGTTCCAGGTCAGGATGCCGGCGTACGCGGGCAGCGCGTAGGGGACCAGGAAGAGCGTCCGGACCAGGGCGCGTCCCTTGAACGGCGGCTGCAGCGCGACGGCCGCGGCCATCCCGAGACCCCAGGCCAGCGCGAGCGTGATCAGGGAGAAGGCGACGGTGACGCCGAACGACTTCAGCAGGCCCTCGCCGACGGCGTTGTCGAAGTCGAGGGCGACCCGGTAGTTGTCGAAGCCTGCCCACGGGGCGGCGGACCAGTTCGCGATGAAGAACTTGGTCAGTTTCACGAAGCTCATCCAGATCCCGACGAGCATCGGGATGATGTGGATCAGCAGTTCCAGCAGTACCGCGGGGGCGAGCAGCAGATACGGCAGTTTCCGGCTCAGCCCGGGCCGGTGGTCCGGCCCTCGCTTCTTCTTCGTCGCCCGTGGCTCGGGCGCCGCGGCGGCGGGGGCCTTTTCTGTGGCGACGGACATCCGGTCGCCTCCTGTCTTGTGGATCGCTGGGTAGACGGCTACGAGGGTGGCCCGGGCTGGACACCCGGGCCACCGTTCGCGTGTCAGCTACTCGCCGCCACCTGATCCTCAGCGGTCTTCAGCGCCGTCTTCACGTCGTCGGCGGTGACCGTGCCGCCGGTCGCGATCTTGGCGAACAGGCCGTTCATCGCCTTGCCGACGGTGCTCTCGAACTGGTCCTCGGCCGGCACCAGCGGCAGCGGCTTGGACTTGGTGTTGTAGACGTCGGCGAAGGTCGCCGCCTCGGCCGCGTCCGTGGTGAACACCGGCTTGGCGTCCTTCAGTACCGGCAGCGAGGCGAACGGCTTGCCCAGCGTGGTCTGGGTGGTCGCGTCCGTCATGTACTTGACGAACTTCAGCGCCGCGTCCTTGTTCTTGGTGTTCTTGAAGATCGACAGGTTGATGCCGGCCACGTGGCTGGCCACCGGCTCGCCACCGGACGGAGCCGGGAACGGCACGACGCCGTACTCGCCGGCCTTCATGCCGTTGGCAACGATCGAGGAGTCGGCGTTGTTCTGGTTGATCACCATCGCGACCTTCTTGGTGGCGAAGTCGTTCACCGACTTGGTGCCGTTGTCGTACTGCGCGTTCGACGGGTTGGCGACCTTGTCCTTCTGCATCAGGTCCAGGTACCGCAGCACACCCTGCACGTTGCCGTCACCGGTGAAGGTCGGCTTGCCGTCGGCGTCGAACCAGTCGGCCTTGTTCTGCGCGGCGTTGATGAACGCGAAGTGCACGTTCTCGGTGTAGCTGCCGGCCGCCAGCGCCATGCCCCACTGCTTCTTCGCGGGGTTGGTCAGCTTCTGCGCGGCGGTGACCATCTCTTCCCAGGTCTTCGGCGGCTGCAGGCCGGCCGCGGCGAACATCGCCTTGTTGTAGTACAGGCCGTAGGCCAGACCGTAGAGCGGGACGGACGTCGGGTCGGTGCCCTCCTTGCCGCCGGTCGCCAGAGCCGTCGGCACGAACTTGTCCTTGCCCCCGATCGCGTTCATCGCGTCGCCGTCGAACGGCAGGAACGCGTCGGTCGCCTGAAGCGACGCGGCCCAGGTGTTGCCGATGTTGACCACGTCCGGCGCCTGGCCGGAGGTGATCGCGGTCTGGATGCGGGTCTGCAGGTCGTTCCAGCCGATCACTTCCAGGTTGACCTTGACGCCGGTCTCCTGGGTGAACTTCTCCAGCACCGGGGTCAGGACCTGCTTGTCGTTGTCCAGGCTGGTGCCCTGGTTGCTGGCCCAGTAGGTCAGCGTCGCGTCTCCTCCACCACCGCCGTTTGAGCTGTCGCCGGAGTCGCTGCCGCCACACGCGGCCAGGCTGACTCCCAGGGCGGACACCGCTACCGCGGCTACAAGCGAACGCAGTCTCACGTCGGACTCCCTCGTCCTGTCGAGCCTCCGGCAGGGAGCGGAGGCGGATCGGGCCCATAGTGGCCTAACCGGTTAAGTATGGGAACCCGAACCGGTTCAGTTGGGTCTGGTTCGTTACTGCTCCGTGACCTCGTATCGCGCCGAATGCAGGTTATCCGCGCATTGTGGACTGGCCCGCGCACGTTCGCGCACGGTTGCTTTGCGACTCCATGTCAGGAATTGCTGACGCAGGGTCAGCGCGTACTGCGGTGCGCGGCGGCCGAGGAGTCCCGGACCCGCAATACGCCGGGAGGTGTCTCCCAGTGCAGCGCGGCCTGGCCCGCGGCGATCCGGAACAGCAGGTCCGCCGCCATCCGGCCGCGCTCCATCGTCTGCTGGTCGACCGCCGTGATGCCCGGGTTGGCCAGCTCGCACAGGGGTGAGTCGTCCCAGGCCACGATGGTCAGCTCGGCCGGTACCGCCGTGCCCAGCTCCGTCGCCACCCGCACCGCGGCGACCGCCATCAGGTCGTTGCCGAGGACGAGCGCCGTCGGCCGGTTCTTCCCGCTGAGCACCCGGCGGGTCATCTCCGCGCCGTCCTCGTACCGGTAGCTGCCCTCGTAGTGCGTCACCCGGATCCCGCGCTGTCGGCCGCGTTCGGCGAACAGCTGGACCCGGAGTTGCTCGTGCACGAAGGTGAACGGCCCGCTGACGTGCGCGACCTCCTGGTGGCCGAGCTCGGCCAGGTGATCCAGCAGCAGCGTCACGGTCTGCTCGGGCGAACTGATCAGCCGGCCGACGCCGTCGTCCGGCGCGTTCGAGCTCACCACGACGCACGGGACGCCCAGCTCCTTGAGGGCCGGGATGCGGGGGTCGTCGTTGTGCTCGTCGAACAGGATGAACCCGTCCACCCGGCCCTGCCGGCTCCAGCGCCGCAGTACGGCCAGGTCCTCGCCGTGCTCGCCGGTCAGCCGGAGCAGCAGCGACGAGTCGACCTCGTTCAGGTACTGCTCGATGCCGACCAGGGTGCGCATGTAGAACGCCTCGGTGGAGATCAGCGCGGGGTCGCGGGCGATCACGATGCCGATCGTTCGGGTCCGGCTCGCGGACAGCGCGACGGCCGCCGAGTTCGGGTGGAAGCCGAGCTCCTCGGCAAGCTGGAGGACGCGTTGCCGGGTCTCCTCGCTGACCCCGGACCGGCCGTTCAGCGCGTACGAGACGGAGGCCTTCGAGATGTCGAGACGGCGCGCGAGATCGCTGATCGTGACTCGCTGCGTCCGGCGTGCACCAGTGCTCGCCGAACCGTCGGAGACGGTCTCGCCGCCGTCCAAGGATCCGGGTGTTGTCATCTGTCGCTCCCACCCCGCATGGGCCGAACGTTAGCAGCGCGATTCCGCGACAGGCCGCCACGTGCGCCCGGCCCCGAGTCTTGGATAGCGTTATCCAATGATCTCACCAGACCCGGACGACGCCGTACGCCGACTCGATTTCCTGCCCTGGGAGTACACCCGGCGCGGTACCGCCGCCGACCGCGAGAGGCAGGCCGAGCGGCACCGGCAACTGGCGGCGAGCGGCAAGGTCGACCTCGCCGCGGACGTGTACGTCGCGGAGACGGCGGCGGTGTTCTGCGACGGGCTCCGGATGGGGGAGCGGTCGTACATCGCCGCCCACGCCTACGTCACCGGCGAGATCAGCCTGGGGTCCGACTCGACGATCAACCCGTTCTCGGTGGTCCGCGGCCGGATCACCATCGGCGACGGGGTCCGGATCGGCGCGCACACCTCGATGCTGGCGTTCAACCACGGCACGGAGGTGACCGAGGAGCCGATGTTCCGCCAGCCGCACACCTCGCGCGGGATCACCGTCGGCGACGACGTCTGGATCGGCTCGAACGCGCTGGTGCTGGACGGCGTCACGATCGGCGCCCACAGCATCGTCGGCGCCGGCGCGGTGGTCACCAAGGACGTCGCCGAGTGGTCCGTCGTGGCCGGCAACCCGGCCCGCAAACTCCGCGACCGCCGCGCCCCTCGCCCGACCGTCGACTCCGTCCAGGGCCGCGATCTGCAGGAGCGGGCAGCCGCGTTTGCCTCCAAGGCTCGTGAGCAGGTCGATGCGCTGCTGCGGCGGAGCTGGGACGGGGAGCGGTTCGTCGACCGGCCGGGGCTCGAGCAGGAGCCCGCGATCCGCCCGTGGTGCGACGCGATCGAGATCGCCGACCTGCTGCTCCGCCGTGCCCCCGAGGGCCACACCCGCGACGACCTGGTACGCCGTCTCCGCGCGCGCCAGGATCCGCGGACCGGGTTGGTGGCCCCTGGCGACCTGTCCGACCGGGGCCTGGAGCAACCGTTCGACGCGAGCGGGCTGTCGGTCCTGGAAGGCCCGGCCAGCTACCACGTCCTCTGCGCCGGCTACGCCCTCCAGGTGCTCGGTAGTTGCTTCGAGCATCCGATTCTCCTCGACCTGCCGCCGGCCGAGCTCGAGCGCCGGCTGGACGGATTGCCGTGGGCAAGGAACGCCTGGAGCGCTGGTTCCGGAATAGATGCCCTCGGCACCGCAGTGGCGCGAAACCTCAACGATCACAGGGATACCGGCTCCGGTCCGCTCTTCACCCTGATGGGCTGGCTGACGGCCAGGGTCGATCCGGCGAGCGGCATGTGGGGTCAACCGGATCCTGACCAAGGCTGGCTCCAGGTGGTCAACGGGTTCTACCGGCTGACCCGTGGAACCTACGCGCAGTTCGGCCTCCCGCTGCCCTACCCGGAGGCGGCTGTCCGGACGCTGCTGGCCCATGCGGAGGATCGCCGGGTGTTCAGCGGTGGCGGGTTCAACGCCTGCAACGTGCTCGATGTGATTCACCCTCTCTGGCTCGCGGGGAAGCAGACGGACTTCGGCCGGCCCGAGGGCCGTCGCTGGGCCGAGGCGCAGCTCGCGGAGATCCTCGGCCGCTGGGTGGACGGTGCGGGCTTCGCGTTCGCTCCCGACGGTGATGACGACCGGGCGATCCCCGGGCTGCAGGGGACGGAGATGTGGCTGGCGATCATCTGGCTGCTGACCGACTACCTCGGCTTCTCCGACGTGCTCGCCTACCGCCCCCGCGGCGTCCACCGCCCCGAACCCCTGGTCGCCCTCCCCGGCCTCAGCTGAACCGGCCTCAGCTGAACCGGCCTGGGCTGAACCGTCCGGCCGGGGGTCCACTAGCCTGGGTCAGTGGACCCCCGGACCCGACGGCTCGTCACCTCGCTCGTACTAGCGGCTCTCGTCGCCATCGTCGTGATCGCCGCCATCGTGCGCTGATCAGCTCCCGGTCGACCTGATCGTGACGTAGGGCTGGTTCGACAGATCCGCCGCGAGCCCCGGATACAGCGCCTGGCCACCACCGCTGTGCCGCACGGAGAAGAAGTACATCAGCGGGTACGCCGAGGCCGTGTAATCCCCGTCGATGGTGCCCGAGAACACCCCGCCGACCTCCTCCAGCGGCACCGTCTGCCAGGCCTCGGACTGATCCACCTCCGGCCAGTAGCCGTTGTTCGATCCGCCGACGCCGTGCACCACCGTCACCAGGGGCAGGATCCGGCTGAGCGAGCTGAGCGAGCGTTCCACCTCGCCCGAGGCAGCGCCGTACGTCGATCGCAGTTGGCGGCGCCACGTCTCGGGCTCGGTGTCCGGGTTGTAGAGCAGGCGTCCCCAGAGCAGGTAGCTGTACCCGTACTTCGTCCACTCGCGATTGCCGGGCAGCCGGAGATCCTCGCGGATGTACGGGTCGCGATGGCCGGGTTCGCCGCTGCCCTGGCGTCCCTTGAAGAACAACGGCTCACACAGGTCGACCCCGCGGGACCCGCCGAAGGTGGACAGTCGCCCGTACCCCGCGGCGATGGCGGGATCGCCCCAGAGCAACAGCTTCTGGGTGCCCGGCCAGACCCGGAACATCAGGTCCACGTTGCGATCCTCGCGGAGGAAGTCGCCGTAGCCGTAGCGGGTGAAGCGCCGGGAGAACTCGGTGATGCCCTTCATCTCGTGCCCCGGCGGGATCGGCTTGGCGGTCTCCTTGGCCCGGATCGAGGCCTGGTGGGTAGGGCAGCCCGACGTGCTCCGCCCAGTACTTCGCGGACAGCACCGGCGACAGGTTCGGCAGGTCCACCGCATCGAGCAGCGCCTGGTCGACGCCCTTCGCGTGCATGTCGATCTCGAGCGGGCGGCCGGCCGAGTTCGCTCCCTCGAAGACCGACCGCCAGAAGATCTCATGCTTGTCGTCGGGGATCCCGCCCTCGTAGTGCACCCGGAAGGTGAGCCCGTCGATGTCCGGGCACTCCGTCAGCAGCTTGGCGATCCCGGCCCCGCAGTACGCCGCGTGGTTGTCGGGACCGACCCCGGTGATCGGGAACCGGTGAACCTATTCGAGAAGTCGAGGGCGGCACCCTCGAGCGCTAACGTTGCGCGTCATGGATACCTCGGGCACGCGGTCGCCGTACCTGCTGCGGGCCGGTCTGGTGCGCAACGTGCGCATCGGCGAGCACCTGACCACGTTCGTGGTGTCGGGCGTCTCGACGGTCCTGATCACCCGGCTGATCCTCGGGTTGAGCGGCTACCCGCAGATCGGCGGCAAGGGTCTGCACATCGCGCACGTGCTGCCCGGCGGCCTGCTGATGCTGCTGTCGATCTACCTGCTGCTCGCGTACGTCGGGCCGGTGGTGCGGCCGGCCGCGGCACTGGTGGGTGGCGTCGGGTTCGGGCTGTTCATCGACGAGGTCGGCAAGTTCGTCACCTCGGACAACAACTACTTCTACCAACCCACCGCGGCGATCGTGTACGTCGTGTTCGTGCTGATCGTGCTCGGCTCCCGGTACGTCACCAACCGGCGGCCGATCGACCAGCGGGAGATCCTGTCGAACGTGGTCGACATCGCGGTCGAGGGTGTCGCCGGCGGGTTGTCCCGGCGTCGCCTGGCGGCAGCGTCGGAGCAACTCCGGCTGGTCGGGCCGGACGTGCTGGCGCGGATGGAGACCCGGGGCCTGCTGGCCGCCTGTCCTGCGGACGAGGTGGAACTGGCCGCTCCGGTCGACACCGCCTGGCGTGCCGTCCAGCGTGGGTTCGACCGGCTCGCCACTCATCCGCTCGCGCCGCGCATCGCCGTCGGAGTACTGGTGGTGCAGGCGATCGGGGCGCCCTTGATCGCGGCCGGGATCCGGCTGGACGAGGGGCGACTGCTGAACGACATCCCTGTGCTCGGAGTGGTCGCGGGGAGCTTGTTGTCGGCAACTTTCACCTTGCGGGGTTGGCTGCGGCTGCGACGGGGCGACCGGGCTCGGGCTGTGCGGCTGTTCGAATTGGCCGTACTGGTGTCGCTGCTGGTCACGCAGGTCTTCCAGTTCGCGGGGACGCAGTTCGCGGCCGTCGGCGGGATGACGCTGGACCTGGTGCTGCTCGGGTTGCTGGGGGCCGAGCGCGAGCGCCTGCGTCGCGAGGCGACTCCGGTGACTACGAAGCCGAAGATGTGGGGACTGCCACCAGATCCTGACAGTCCGCCTTTTCCTGAGGACCCGGGAGATCCTGCTTAGGGGCTGTGCTCGCGCGGCCACCCCAATGCTCGGACCGGCCCATCAGGACGGGGGAGAGGGTGGCGACGAAGTACAGAGCGCCTGCGATCACCAGGGCAGGGGCGAGTCCGATGCCCGCGACGGTTGCGCCGGCCAGCACGCCTCCCAGCGGGATGCCGGCCCAGCCGAGTGCGCCGGCGAGCGAGTCGACCCGGCCGAGCATGTGCCGGGGGATCCGCTCGATGAAGAGCGCGCCGAGGATCGGGTTGATGAAGCCGGCGCCGACACCGCTGGTCGCGAAGGCCAGCAGGATCACCCACACCGGCAGGTCCAGGGCGAGCACGATGAACCGGGGCGCGCCGCAGACCAGGAAGCTGAGGGTGAACGCGAGCCGCCGCGGGATCCGCTCACCGATCGAGGCCGCCAGCAGGGCGAACAAGGTCGCCGTGACCGAGAACACCGTCAGCACCAACGTGGTCTGCGCCGGCCCGTGGCCATGCTCGTGCACCCAGAGCGGCAGCAGTACGGCGAAGCTGGCCGCGTCGAGCAGGTTCGTCACCGAGATCATCAGCACCAACGGCCGGAGCAGCTTGTCCCGGGACAGGAAGAGCCAGCCCGTCCGCAACTGCTGTAGGTAGGTGCCCTGATCCTCCTGGTCGGCCGGTGCCGCGGCGACCGCAGTACTGCGGCGCGGTACCCACCAGGCGATCAGCACAGCGCAGATGGCGAACGAGGCGGCATCGATCCAGAGCGCGTTCGCCGCGCCGACCAGCGAGATCAGCCCGCCGGCCAGCAGGAAGGCGATGAAGCCGGCAAAGCGTTCCGTGGTGCTCTCCAGGCCGGTCACACGTTCCAGCGGCGCGTTGGCGGCATCGGCGATGTCCGGGATCAGCGTGCCTTTGGCGGCGTCGCCCGGTCCGCGCAGAGCGCCGGCGATGGCCACCAGGATGAGCAGCGTGCTGAAGGGCAACGCGCCGAGCAGGTGCAGCAGGGGGATCAGTCCGACGACCACCGCGCTGCAGATGTCGGCTCCTACGCTGACCAGCCGTCCGCCGAGGCGGTCGATCAACGGGCCGCCGAATGCCTTGGAGATCACCAGCGGCAACGTCTCGGCCGCCGCGACCAGGCCCATCTTCACCGGCGATCCGGTGGAGACGAGCACGAACCAGGGGATCGCGATCGCGCTCACCCGGGTCCCGCAGATCGACACCACGTTCGCCACCAGGAACGCGACCAGCGGCACCCGGTACGGCGTACCGGTGGTTGCTGTGATCTGTGCCGCTGAGCTGTTCGGGCTCATCGGGTCTCCCGGGGGTAGGCCTGGATCTGGACGGAGACCTGCTCGGCGCCATCGGGCAGCGGCGCGGTCAGGTCGGTGCTGTACTTCTCCAGCACGGCCTTGATCTCGGTCGTCATCGCCGTCAGCTCGTCGGGCCTGAGCTGGAACAGGTAGTCCGAGATGAGGCTCGCCTCGCGCCACTCCGGCGTCATGGTCTGCAGGTTGTCGATGGCGCGGAACATGTTCTCCGCGTATATCTGCCCGATCCCGTGCAGGAACCCGAGCGCGAGCTCGGGCTCCTCCGCCAGCAACTCGCTCGTGTCGAAGTCCGTGCCCTGGTGGGCCGACTTCCACCAGCGGTCACGAGCGTTGCCGCGGCTGTCGTCCTCGACGACCAGCCCGGCCTCGGCGAGCTGCCGTAGGTGGTAGCTGGTCGCACCCGTGTTCACTGCCAACCGGTCGGCCAAGGTGGTCGCCGTCGCGGGGCCGTAGAGCCGGAGCAGGCCGAGGATCCGGTTCCGCATCGGATGAGCCAACGCGCGCAACAGCTGTGCGTCCAGGCGAACGGACTTGTTCGGCCCTTCCGACGTGCTCGACGCGGGACTCGGGTCTGCCGGCTTCGGCTGGTGCTCCTGGTCGCTCATGACAGCGAGACTACAACTGCAAAATCCGTTTGCAAAGACTCTTTGCAAACGGATCTTGCAATCTGCGGGCGAGTCGCCGGGTTATCCACAGCGAGTCAGATCAGTCCGAGTTGCGGCGGCGAACTCGGCATCTTGTGTGGTGAGAAGGGATCAGGACGCGGTCGGAGTGGCCGTGGCGGCCCGTCAACGAAGTGGAGACAGACATGGTCCGGGTGATGCTCGAGGACGCCGACTACTGCGACGTCCCGGCCGATCTGATGACGTTCGACGAAGGCGTCGTCGTCTTCTGGCGCGAGGGTGAGGAGGTGGGTCGCCACCGCCAGACCCGCATTCGCTCGCTGGAGCTGCTGTCCAACCGCTCCTTCGGCCGCCGCATCGAGGAAGCTCGCAAGACGCACCCCAACGCGTACCGCGCCTGGACCAACGATCAGGAGGAGCTACTCACGCGCCTGTTCAACGAGAGCGCCACCAAGGACGAGCTGGTAGCCGCCCTGGGCCGCCAGCCTGGTGGCATCGAGACGCGCCTCAGGGCCCTCAACCTCCTGGCCGACGACGAGAAACTCCAGTGAGCCGGCGCCGACCAAGTCCTCCGTCGCCGGCCGGTGCGGGTGGTGACTGTGCGTGGGAGAGCGAGACAGTTTTGTGATGCGGTGGAGCGGTCGGCGACAATGGCGCGATGCAGGCAGAGCAGGACCTTGAGGAGCAGACAAGCCCAGTGGACGACGAGTCCGGGGCGTGGTCTGCGATTCGCGCCGCTCTGCTCGAGCCGGGCTCGCTGGTCCGGGCGATCGGATCTGGGCGCCGCCGAGGCGCGGAAGCCCCGCAGTACCAGCGAGTTGAGCTCCGCTACGTCGACCTCAAGGGCACCCGCCACCTCCAACTGACCGAGTACGACGACCGCCAGGCGCACATCCGCAACGTCGCTGTCGGGGACGCGGCCGAGCAGGTGGTGGATGAGTTGCTGCGGGTGCCGTACGGGAACTGGCATGTGGAGACGACTCAGGAGACTTTGCGGCTGCGGTTCACGAAGAAGGGGAAGGTGCTGCTGAGCCGCGAGGGGGCTCAGCGGGAGCAGCGGACCGGGCATGACAGGGTCAAGCAGCGCGCGCTGGATCCGGCGGCTCCGTTCCTGATCGAGCTGGGGATCAGCGATCACAACGGGCGGGTGAAGCCGTCCCGGCAGTCGAAGTACAAGCAGATCGACGAGTTCTGCAAGTTGCTGGCGCCGGCGTTGGAGGAGGCACTGGCGGCTGGCCGGATTCCGGCCGGGCGGCCGTTGCAGGTGGTCGATCTCGGCTGCGGGAACGCCTACCTGACGCTGGCGGCGTACCACCTGCTGACGGCGGCGGGGCACGACATCCGGATGACGGGAATCGATCGCACCCCGGCAGCGCGCGAGCGGAACAGCAAGCGGGTGGCGGCGCTCGGTTGGCAGGACCACCTGCGTTTCGTCGACGCGACCATCGAGGATGCCCAGCTCGACACCCCGCCGGACGTGGTTCTGGCGCTGCACGCGTGCGACACGGCGACCGACGACGCACTGGCCCGGGCGGTCGGCTGGGAGGCGCCGCTGATCCTCGCGGCCCCCTGCTGCCACCATGACATCCAGAAACAGCTCAAGAGCGTCGAACCACCGCCGCCTTACGCGCTTCTCACCAGGTATGGCATCGTTCGGGAGCGATTCGCCGACGTGCTCACGGATTCGTTGAGGGCCGCGGTGCTCCGTCAAGTCGGTTACCGGGTAGAGGTGGTGCAGTTCGTGGACAGTGAGCACACGCCGCGCAACCTCCTGCTCCGAGCCGCCCGGACCGGCGCGAAGGCCGGGCCTGAGGTCCGCGCGGAGTACGAGGCGCTCGTCGGCGAGTGGCAGGTCAAGCCACGGTTGGCGGCGCTGGTCCTCGACCCTGACCGCGAGGCGGTGTTCTGACCTTGCTCCGCAAAGTCCTGGCCGTGACCGCGGTCACCCTCCTCAGCCTGGCCGGGGTCACCCTCCCCATCGCCGCGGCCTCCGCTGACTCCGCAGTGACCCAGACGTGGCCGCAGGCGGACCCGACGCCGGCGCCGAAGAAGTTGTTCACGATCGATGACGAGCGGGTCGACGAGTCCTCGGGGCTGGCGAAGAGCGCGAAGTACGACGGCATCTGGTGGACGGTGAACGACTCCGGTGACAGCGCCCGGGTGTTCGGCATCGACCGGACCGGCGAGGTCAAGGCGGAGTTACGGCTGAACGCGGACGTCACGGACGTCGAGGCGATCGCGGTCGACACCGACGGCACGATCTACATCGCCGACATCGGCGACAACAAGGCCACCCGCGACATGATCGAGGTCTACACGATCCCGGAACCGGCGTCGTTGGAGGACCAGGCCAGCGTCAAGTTCCACCGGTACGACTTCGAGTACCCCGACGGCGCGCACGACGCCGAGACGCTGCTGATCCAGCCGTCCACCAAGCGGCTGTACTTCGTGACGAAGTCCTCGAGCAAGGCCGCCTTCTACGCCGCGCCGGAGAGCGCGTCACGCGAGGGGACGAACGAACTGACCAAGGTGGCAGCCGCGCCGGCCGGAGTCACCGACGGAACGTTCATGCCGGACGGCAAGAGCGTCGTCCTACGCACCTACCTGGAAGTCCTGAACGTGGCGTGGGCCAAAACTCCCACCGTCGTCGCCAAGGCCACGGTGCTAGCCAAACAGAGCGAGTCGATCGCAGTAGGCCCAGCCGGCAACGACATCATCGTCGGCAGCGAGGGCCCGAGCTCAGCCGTCTACCAGCTCCAGGTCCCGGTGAAGAAGACCGCGGCATCCTCCCCGGCCACCCCAACCCCCAAAGCCGCCGGCAACAGCACGGAGCCGAAGAAGAACCACAACCTTCGCTGGATAGTCGTCGGCGCCGCTCTCCTAGCCATCATCATCACCTTTGTGACCTTCCCCGCCGGCCGCCGCGAACGCCTCGACCGAATGGCCGAAAACGCCCGCCTGACCGGCCAAACCCCACCCAACCCCCACGGCCGCCGCCGCTCCAACGCCTAACCCCCGCCGCTCCGACGCCTAACCCTCCGCCGCTCCAACCCCTACGGCAGGTGGCTAAGTCTGTCCGCGGGCTGCCGGGCTGGCCCGGGCGCGCAACAGCCGCCGGCCTTCCGGGGCGGCGGCTGTTGGGTTGGGGGGTGGGTCAGCGGAGGGCGTCGACGGTGAAGTCGATGGCTTGGGTGAGCTTCTCCACGTCGTCCGGGTCGACCGCGGGGAACATGGCGACGCGGAGTTGGTTGCGGCCGAGTTTGCGGTAGGGCTCGGTGTCGACGATGCCGTTGGCGCGGAGCACCTTGGCGACCGCGGCCGCGTCGATGGAGTCGTCCAGGTCGATGGTGCCGATGACGAGGGACCGGGCGTCGGCGTCTTCGACGTACGGGGTCGCGTAGTCGGACTTCTCGGCCCAGGTGTAGAGCCGGTTGCTGGAGTCGGTGGTGCGCGCGACGCTCCACTCCAGGCCGCCCTGGCTGTTGATCCAGTCGGTCTGCTCCGCCATCAGGAACAGCGTGGCCAGCGACGGCGTGTTGTACGTCTGGTGCTTGCTGGAGTTGTCGATCGCGGTCGCCAGATCCAGGAACGCCGGGATCCAGCGGCCGGAGGCGGTGATCTCCTCGACCCGGGCCAACGCGGCCGGCGACATCAGGGCGATCCACAGGCCGCCGTCGGAGGCGAAGCACTTCTGCGGCGCGAAGTAGTAGACGTCGACCTCGTTGATGTCGACCGGCAGACCGCCCGCACCCGAGGTGGCGTCGATCGCGACCAGGGCGCCCTCGTCAGCACCCTCAACCCGCTTGACCGGTGCCATCACGCCGGTGGAGGTCTCGTTGTGCGGCCACGCGTACAGGTCCACGCCTGCCTCGGCGACCGCGACCGGGCGAGTGCCCGGGTCGGACTTGATCACGCTCGGCTCACCGAGGTGCGGGGCGAGCTGGGAGGCCTTGGCGAACTTCGAGGAGAACTCGCCGAAGCTCAGGTGCTGGCTCTTCTCCCGGATCAGCCCAAAGGTCGCGATGTCCCAGAACGCGGTCGAGCCGCCGTTGCCGAGCACGACCTGGTACCCGTCGGGCAGCTGGAACAGGTCGGAGACACCCTGCTGGACCCGGGCCACCAGGTTCTTCACCGGGGCCTGGCGGTGCGAGGTGCCGAGCAGCTTCGCGCCCTCGGTCGCCAGGGCCGCCACGGCCTCGGGGCGCACCTTGGAGGGACCGGCACCGAAACGTCCGTCGGCAGGCTTGAACTCTGCGGGGATCTGAATGTCGCTGGTCACCAGCGGTTCCCTTCGTCGTCTGGCGGAAATCCTTGCCGACGACGCTGTCAGCACCACCCAGTGTTCCATATCCCCGCAGACCCCGGCCGACGGGTCTCAACCGGGCTACTCGTGCTTGCGGGTGATCGTCTCCTGGCCGGTCATCACCGCGACCGGGCCGTCCTCGGTGGTCACCCACTCGCCGCACGCGCCGCCGCCCTCGGCCACGCCGAGTTCCAGCACGCTGCCGTCCATCCGGATGACCGGGTGGTAGTACTCCGCGACCTGCTCGGCCTCACCTTCGATGTAGTGGCCGATCAGCGCCCGCCGGAACCGGTCGGCCGTCACGTTCGGCGCACTGCCGTGCACGAGCGCTCCGTGGAAGAACAGGACGTCTCCCGGCTCCATCTCCACCGGTATTGCGGCGTCGGGTTCCGGCAGCGGCACCGTCACGTCGGTGAAGCTGACCTTGGTGTCGGCCTTCTCCGTGCACAGGATCGGCCAGCGGTGGCTGCCGGGCACGACCTCGAGGCAGCCGTTCGCCCGGTCCACCTTGTCGAGCGCCATCCAGGCCGCCACGCACGTCCCCGGCTCCGCCTTCAGGTAGAAGTTGTCCTGGTGCAGCGCCTGACCCCGCGAGCCAGGAGGCTTGAAGTAGATCATCGTCTGGACCGCGTACGGCGACCTGCCGAGCAAGGCGGTCATCACCTCGTCCAGGCGGTCGTCGATCATCCACCACAGGGACAGCTCATCCCAGCGGTGCATCTGCGCCATCCGCGGGTACCGGCGCAGCGGATCCCGGCTGTCGGCCTGCACGCCGACCACGTCGCCCGGGTAGGAACTCCGCCGGCGCAGCACCATGTAGTGCTCCCGGAGCCGCTCGACCTCGTCCGCCGCGAACAGTCCACGGACCAGCGTGTACCCCGAGGTGTCGAACTCCTGCTTGAACGAAACGCTCACCGATGTCTCCCCTGGTCGGCCCGGCACGATCCGGCGACAACGCATACTGAGAACCCTGACAAGGAGATTCTCCGATCCGTAGCCATCCCGGAGCCACGGATGATCGACGCAAGGACTTGAGCTTTTGACGCATCGACCAGTGCTCGCTGATCCGCTGGACCTGCACCTGCTCTCGCCGCCCACCTTCTGGCGGTGCGAGCCGAGCTGGTCCTGGGTGTCGCGGCCGCTCCCGGATCACCTGTTGTGGTGCGTCCTCGACGGCATCGGCCGCCTGGAGCTCAACGGCGCCACCCGGGAGCTGGGCCCGGGCACCTGCGCCGTCTTCGCTCCCGGCGACGCCCCTACCGCCGGCCACGATCCACGTCGCCGCCTGCTGGTCTTCGGCATGCACTTCATCGTCACCCCGGCGGGCGTAGTACCGGAGCAGCGGTGGGCCGACCTGCCGGACCGAGTACTGCTCGGCGCACTCGCCCAGCGCTCCGATACGGCGTACAGGCGCGGTGATGCGTTGGGGATGCGGCAGGCCGCGCTCTGCCTCGAACAGCTGCTCTGCTTGATCTGGGAGGCGGCGCACAGTTCACCGCAGAGCGCGACGGACACGGCCGTGCTGGAGGTCGCACAGGTGATCCGGCAGGACCCCGGCCGTGACTGGAGTGTCGCGGAGATGGCTGCGCGGGCCGCACTGTCCCGAGCCCAGTTCACCCGCCGGTTCGTCGCCCAGAACGGCATGGCGCCCGCGCAGTACCTGATCCAGGCCAGGATCGACAGAGCCCACCAGCTCCTGACCGAGACCGGCATGTCCGTCACCCAGGTCGCCGCCGCCCTCGGCTACACCGACGCCCCGTACTTCAGCCGCCAGTACAAACAACGCACCGGCCGCCCACCCAGCGAGAGCCGCCGTTGACGTCTCCTACCCACGCCAGCCGTCGAGTACTTCGTCGACCTCGGAGCGGATCTGATTGCGTGCTTCGGCTCGCGGGATGCCCGCCATCAGCAGGTTGTCGTACCGCGTGTCCTGATGCCGGACGGAGGCGACGACAGCGAGCGTGACTGCGTTCTCCTCCAACGCCCGGCCGGCAGCTGACCGGCCGACGCGCCCGCTGCTGCGCGTCCCGGCATGCTTGGCGATCGCCTCGGCGCGGTCGGCAGGGCAGCGGGGGAACAGCCGAGCAATCTCCACAGCCATTCGCTGCTGGAAGTCGACATCCTCGAGCGCTCGCTTCTCGCGTGCCCGCTCCCGCTGCCGCGCGCGGACGTCCTCGTCGGCAAGACACTGCACTTCGGCGAGTTCGAGGGCGGGTTGCTCAACCAGCACCCCTTGCCGCTCGTACCGTTTGCGAGCCCGGCTCCAGCGGATCACCACAGCCGACAGCGTGCTCGCCTTGCGCGCCCGCCGGGTCAGGGCGGTGTTGCCGGACGGCAGAAAGACCAGGTGGTCCAGGTCAACGCACTCGAGGCAGTGCGGAGCATCATCCTCGAGCCGCATCAGGTCGGCCTCGGTACTGCCGCAGTCCGCACAGGTGAACGCCTTCACCGGCGAGATCACCAGCAGATCCTCGGACTTCTGCTTCGCGTCAGGACTCACTCAGAAACCTTACGTCCGAATGCCATGGGTCAGGACCCTCACTTCTTCGGACGTAGGGCAGACCTCAGGCCCATGAGGGGTTCCAGCCTTCGACGGAGTCGGCGGGGCGGGTGGTCGGGCCGGAGTAGATCGCTGACGGGCGGATCAGGCGGCCGGTGCGCTTCTGCTCGAGCACGTGGGCGCTCCAGCCCGCAGTACGGGCGCAGGTGAACATCGAGGTGAACATCGGCGGCGGGACCTCGGCGAAGTCGAGCACGATCGCGGCCCAGAACTCGACGTTCGTCTCCAGCACCCGGTCCGGCCGGCGTTCGCGCAGCTCGGCCAGCGCGGCCTTCTCCAGCGCCTCGGCGACCTCGTACCGCGGGGCGTCCAGCTCGCGGGCCGTACGGCGAAGGACGCGGGCGCGCGGGTCCTCCGCGCGGTACACGCGATGCCCGAATCCCATCAGGCGTTCGCCGCCGTCCAGCAGTCCCTTCACGAAGGCCCGGGCGTCACCGCTCTTCTCGACGCCCTCGATCATCGTCAGGACGCGGGCCGGCGCGCCACCGTGCAGCGGTCCGGACATCGCGCCGACCGCGCCGGACAGCGCGGCGGCCACGTCTGCGCCGGTGGAGGCGATCACCCGGGCGGTGAAGGTGGAGGCGTTCATGCCGTGCTCGGCCGCGGACGTCCAGTACGCGTCGACCGCCTTGACGTGCTTGGGGTCCGGCTCGCCGCGCCAGCGGATCATGAACCGCTCGGTGATCGTGGTCGCCTTGTCCACCTCACGCTGCGGCACCATTGGTTGCCCGATGCCACGAGCCGCCTGGGCGACGTACGACAGCGCCATCACCGCGGCGCGGGACAGGTCGTCACGGGCCTGGACGTCGTCGATGTCGTAGAGCGGCCGCAGCCCCCAGGCCGGGGCGAGCATCGCCAGCGCGGACTGCACGTCGACCCGGACATCACCAGTGTGAACGGGCAGCGGGAACGGCTCGGCCGGTGGCAGACCGGGCGTGAAGGCTCCGTCGACGAGCAGACCCCAGACGTTCTCGAACGGCACCCGGCCGACCAGATCCTCGATGTCGACGCCGCGGTAGCGCAGCGCCGAACCTTCCCTGTCCGGCTCAGCGATCTGGGTGTCGAACGCGACCACACCCTCGAGACCGTGCTGAACCTCGGTTTTCGGATCTGACATACGTCTGCGACTCCCTTGTCCGGACCTTAGGCGCTCAGGCAGCATAGTTCTCCGCCTTGCCGCGCGGACAGATCTGTGACCGGTTCGGCGTCCTCGGCGTACGCCGCTGGTCCGCCGATCCAGCTGCTGCGCCGACGATTCCGAAGGGGGCAGCAGTACGGCGGCGCAGGAAGTGGCGCTCCGGCAGTTCCTCTGGCGAGCGGTCTTCGAGGCACCTCACCGAGGTCAATCAGCACATCAGCGTACCCGCCCCTGCACCCGTCACGCGGACCGCGACCGTGCCGCCGGCCCGCGTGAACCCGTTCAGGCAACGCCTGCGGCGGCAGGCCGTAGTACGGAAGCTGGCGCGGGGACAGGTCTGGCGCCTCTTCCGGGCCAGCCGATTCGGTCGCTCGTGGGGTGGTGGGCGCCGCTGAAAGCGGGCGGACCTCGTAGGCTCGCTGTCGTGGATCTAGGAGAGATGCGGCAGACCTACGGCCTCGGCGAACTGCTCGAGAGTCAGGTGGACGCCGACCCGATCGCGCAGTTCGGCCTGTGGCTCGCGCAGGCGACCGAGGCCGGGTTGCCCGAGCCGAACGCGATGGTGCTTGCCACCGCGGACCCGGACGGGAAGCCCTCGGCCCGGACCGTCCTGCTGAAGGGACTCGACGAGCGCGGCCTCGTCTTCTTCACCAACCAGCAGTCCCGCAAGGCCGACGACCTCGCCGCGAACCCGTACTGCGCACTCGTCTTCCCGTGGCACGCGATGGAGCGGCAGGTCCGCATCGAGGGCACCGTGAGCATGGTCGCTGCCGACGAGGTCGAGGCGTACTTCGCATCCCGTCCGCGCGGTTCGCAGCTCGGCGCCTGGGCGTCCCAGCAGAGCCAGCCGGTGGAGTCCCGGGAGGAGCTGGACCTGCAGTACGCGTCGTACGAGCGGCAGTGGCCGGAGGGTACCGAGATCTCGGCGCCGTACTTCTGGGGTGGCTACCGGGTCCGGCCCGAGGCGTTCGAGTTCTGGCAGGGCCGCACCGGCCGGCTCCACGACCGCCTCGCCTACTACCGCGCGGACGACGCGTGGCGCCTGGTGCGACTCCAGCCCTAAACCTGGGTGAGCTCGTGCTCCGGTTGCTGCTCCTGGACCGGCCCGGACTCCCGGAACCCGTGGCGCTGCCACCACCGCGCGAGCGGAGCGGGCGCCCACCAGTTGGCGCGACCGAGCAACCGCATCGTTGCCGGGACCAGTAACGCGCGGACCACGGTGGCGTCGATGGCGATCGCGATCACCAGGCCGATGCCGATCATCTTCACGAACACGATGCCCGAGGTGGCGAACGCGCCCACCACGATGATCAGCAGCAGCGCCGCGCTGGTGATGATGCCGCCGGTGCGTTGCAGGCCGAGCGCGACGGCCCGGGTGTTGTCGCCGGTCCGGTCGTACTCCTCGCGGATCCGGCTGAGCAGGAAGACCTCGTAGTCCATCGACAACCCGAACAGGACGGCGAACAGCAGCACCGGGTTGGTCGCGTCGAGGAAGCCGGCCGGAGTGAAGTCGAGCAGGCCGGACAGGTTGCCGTCCTGGAAGATCCACACCATCGCGCCGAACGACGCCGACAGCGACAGCACGTTCATCAGCAGCGCCTTGGCCGGCAGCACGATGGAGCCGAAGGCAACGAACAGCAGGGCGAACGTCACCAGCACGATGAACCCGGCCATCCACGGCACCCGCTGACCGAGCACGTGCAGCAGATCCACCAGCGCCGCCGTGTCGCCACCCGCCTCGACCGATGTGCCGGCCGGAGGAGTCACGGCCCGAACGCCCTTGACCACCTCGCGAGCCGGCAACTCCTGCGAGGTGTAGTGCGTGTGCACGACCACCGAGGCCACGCCGTCCTCGTAGCCGCCCAGCCGCACACTCTCGACGCCGGGCACCCGCTCCAGCTCAGCGATGTACGGCGCGAGCGTGGCCGCGGGATCCGCCGCGGACAACCGAGCAGCCACCAGTACGTCGGAACCGCCCGCACCGGCGAAGGCGCTCTGCAAGGTCTCGGTGACCGTACGGCTGTCGGCCCCGGCTGGTAGCGCCCGGTGGTCCACTCCACCCAGTTGCGCCTGCAGGAAGGGGATTCCGAGCACGAGCAGCAGCGGGACCAGGACCACGACGTACCGGATCGGGCGCTTCATCACGCTCTGCGCGAGCTTGTACCAAGCCCCGTGCTCGGTGGAACCGAGGCCGCCGCCACGTTTGAGGAAGGGCAGCCTGAGGTTGTTCACCCGATGTCCCAGCACCGCCAGCAACGCGGGCAACGCCGTCAGCGCCGCGATCATGGCGACCAGCACCGCCGCGGCCCCGCCGTACGCCATCGAGCGCAGGAACATCACCGGGAACAGCACCAGGCTGGCGATCGCGACGCCCACGGTGACGCCGGAGAAGGCGACCGTGCGGCCGGCCGTGCCCATCGTCACCGTCAGGGCCGTCTCGACATCATTGCCGAGGGCAAGTTGTTCGCGGAACCGGGTGACGATGAACAACGCGTAGTCGATCGCCAGCCCGAGTCCGATCATCGTCACGATGTTGATCGAGAACACCGACACGTCGGTGAACGTGGTCAGCACCCGCAGGACGACGAAGGCGCCGAGGATCGCCAGACCGCCGACGAACAAGGGCAGACTCGCCGCGACCAGACCACCGAAGACCACCACGAGCAGCACCAGTACGATCGGCAGCGAGATGGTCTCCGCCTGCACGATGTCGTGCTCGGTCTGCGTGTTCACCTCGTCGAACACCGCCACCTCGCCGCCCACCTTGACGTCGAGCCCGGCCGGCGCCTGGCGGACCTGGTCGGCGATCTTGTGGAAGGTGGCCAGTCGCTCCTCGGGATCAGCCCCGGCCAGCGTCAGTACGGCGTACGTCGAGTGCTGGTCCTTCGACACGAAGGCGGGGGAGCGGGTACTCCAGAAGGTCGTGGTGCGCAGTACCTCGTCGGTCGGCAGGCCGGACAGGTGGCTCTCGACGGTCTGCCGGACGGCAGGGTCAGCCACGGTTCGGGAGTCGCTGCGGTAGAGCACGATCACGTCGGTGCCGGTCCGCCCGACGGTCTGCTCGATCGTGCGGACGGCGCGGTACGCCTCGGTGTCGGGCGCCTCGAAGCCGCCGTTGGCGAGCGAGCCGAAGACGCCGGTGCCCCAGGCGATCGCGGCGACCACGAAAACGCCCGTCAGCGCGAGGACCAGGCGGCGGCGCCGGTAGTTGAACCGGCCGAGTGTCTCGAACACGAAGTCTCCCCAGGGGCGTACATTGAACAGTGGTCGCTTTGGTGAACACCGTTAACAGTTAACGGTGTAAACTCTAAACGGCCCTAGGCTCTGCCTGTCAAGTGGCTTTGGTGCGGATCACGGACGACCGGTCCGAGGGAAGGTGCGAGTGGACCTCAGTACGACGGGGACCCGGCGGGACCGGCAGCGGGCCGCGACGGTCGCCGAGATCAAGGCGGCGGCGCGCAAGCTCCTGGTAGAGGGCGGCGCGTCCGCGGTCGGCCTGCGCGCGGTCGCCCGCGAGCTCGGCCTCAGCGCCCCCGCGCTGTACCGGTACTTCGCCAGCCATGAGGACCTGATCTCCGCCGTCATCGCCGACCTGTACGACGAGCTCACCGCAGTACTGGTGGCTCTGCGGGACGAGGATGCGGAGGCGGATCTGGGCACTCGGCTGTTCCTGGTGGCCGGGGGACTGCGGGACTGGGCGCTGGCGCATCCGGCCGAGTTCGGGTTGCTGTTCGGCGCTCCGGTGCCGAATCCGCTGGCCGACGGGCACGAGCTGACCCCGAACCACCAGGCGGCGATGCGGTTCGGCGCGGTCTTCAAGGACCTCGTCGCGCAGGTGTGGCACCAGCAGCCGTTCCCGAGCCCGTCCGACGAGTCGCTCGGGCCGGAACTGGTCGCGCAGTTGCAGCAGAAGTCGGAGTACTTCGACGGGATGCCGGCCGGCGCGGTCTACCTGGCGCTGAACTGCTGGACCCGGCTCTACGGCCTGATCTGCATGGAGGTCTTCGGCCAGCTGCACTGGGCGCTCGAGGATGCCGGCGCCTACTTCCAGGCGCAGCTCTACGAGATCGGCGAGGCGCTGGGCCTGGACTGCCCACCGCCGGGTTGAGACAAAAAAGAGACCCGCGGGCGCTTCCGGAGACACGGCCGGGTGGCCGAACTCTGGGTCAGGCGGACTTTCCTGACTACCCGCGGGCCCGGTGGCTGGCGTCGGAATGACTAGCCACTTGCCCACTGAATAAGTGGTTGGCGGTTAGCCCGCCGCCACCTCACGAGTCCGATAGCACATCATGCCTTGGACCACCTCCCTTCACGTGTACTCAGAACCTACGTCGGGGCCTGGCCACGTTCAACCGGTTTTCGCCGACAGATGAACGCCGTCCCGTGGTCCCATGGAGCCATGGTGCTCAGGCTCGGACTTCCCGTCATCGTGCTGCTGGTAGGAACCGCCTGGTTCTCATGGTCGTGGTACCGCCGGGCCGTCCTCGCCGAGCAGGCCGTGGCCGACCTGAACAGTGAGACGAAGGCGCTGCTGCGGGAGGTCCGGTCGCTCGAGAAGGCGGTCGCGGCTGCCGAGCAGGGGCTCCGTACGCTCAGCTCGCATCCGTCGGTACCGCGTGACGTCGCGGTCACCGCCGATCTGACCCTCGCCGACATCCGGCGACTCACCGAAGGCAAGGAGCTCGACCACTGATGGCAAAGCCGGGGATCTCGCAGAATGGGAACGTGAGCATCCCGGTCCCGACCCCGACCCAGACGCCCCGCTGATCCCGTGTCCGCGCTGCCGTCACACCTGGAGCTGGTGCAGGGCGTCGTGCTGCCCAAGCCGGTCGGCGCGGACCCGGTCCTGGACTTCCTGAACACCCGCTCCGACTTCGCCGGACGAGGACCCGCACGGAGCGAGTGGCTCACGTCGTACGAGGCGTTCGTGATCTGGAACGGGTACGTCGGTCTGCTCTCCGACGCCAGCGTCTTCCGGTTGATCGAGCAGGCCGCGGTCAAGCCGAAGGACGCCGCGCACCGGTTCGACGCGACGCTGGAGTTCCGCGCCGACCTGTACGACGTACTGACGGACGCCGGCGCGGGTGGTTCGTTCGACGCCGTCGCGCGCGCGGTGGAACGAGCCACCGCGCGCCGCCGCCTCACCGCAGTACCGGCTGTCGGCCTAGGTCTTGGGGCTGGTTGGGATCTCCCGGAGGACCTGGGGTTGCCCTTGGACCAGCTGGCTCTTTTGGCCGCGGGCCTGCTCACCGGCGCCTCCCGCGACCACGTCCGCCTCTGCCCGGGCGACGCCTGTGGCTGGCTCTTCCTGGACCCCCGAGGCCGCCGCCGCTGGTGCTCCATGTCCACCTGCGGCAACCGCTCCAAAGTCCGAGCCCACGCCGCCCGCACCCGCTGACACCTGGTACTCCGACCCACTCACACCCCAGGTCAGGAAGCCGGTTCGTTCACTGTGGACGTCGCGCGGCGGCGCGGCAGGCAGAGCTGGGCGGCCAGCAGCCCGGCCGCGGCGACCAGGGTCCACAGTGCCCATGGGCCGATCGCGTACATGGCGCCGCCGATGAGCGGTCCGGCGCCCGTACCGACTGTGTACGCGGCGCCGTACAACCCCTGGTAGCGCCCGGCCATCCGTGGCGGAGTCAGACTTCCCAGATAGGCCATGGCGACAGAGCTGGACATCATCTCGCCGAGCGTCCAGATCAGCACCGTCGCCGACAGCAGGACCATGCCGTTCATCAACCCGGTCAGCGCGAGACCTGCCCCGATGAGCAGGTTGCCGACGGCCAGTACGTACTCCGGCCGGTACCGCGAGACCGCGCCGGTGGTGGGCAGCTCCAGCACCAACACCACCAGACCGTTGAGCCCGATGAGGAGACCGAAGTCGCGCGCGCTCAGCCCCACGTCGCTGACGTGCAGGGGCAGGCCGACGGTGCACTGGATGTAGACGAACTCGCCGACCAGAGTCATCAGCAGGAATCGCACCAGGGTGCGGTCAGCGAGCGCCTGCCGGTACCCCACCGCCCGGTCCGCCTGTGTGTCTGCGTCGTGCTGGTCGGACCGCGGCTGGGGCGCATCCCGCAGCAGCACCGCCACGACCACGCCGAACAGCAGGCACGCGGCGGCATTGCCCAGGAAGAGCCCCACATAGGAAGTGCTGGCCAGCACACCGCCGATGACGCCGCCCAGGGCAGCGCCGATGTTCAACGCGAACCTGAACACCGCGAAGGCGGCGAGCCGTTGCTGGTTGGTCGTCACGGAGTCGAGCAGCACCGCGGCCGCGGCCGGCCGGTAGATCTGCGACGTCACGCCGATGAGACCGACCACCGTGACGATGATCGGGAACGATCCGAGGGACGGCACGATCGCCGTCAGCCCGGCGGTGGGCACGGCGGACACCACGATGGTCCATCGCCGGCCGATCTTGTCGGCGAGGTAGCCACCGACGGTGTTGCCGAGCACGTTGCCCAGACCGGACACGCCCAGCACCAACCCCGCGGCACCGGCGGAATAGCCGCGTCCGATCAGATAGAGCACGATGAACACGGGCAGGAAGTTGCCGACCCGGTTGACCAGGATGCCGAGACTGACGATCCACACCCGGCCGGGCAGGCTGCGCAGCGCGTCGCGGAATCGCGGCTCGTCGACGCCCGACCGGCCCGGCGTCGCGGTGCTCACGCGACGGGCTCGGTGCGCACGTGGATCGCCGCGGCGAGCCGCCTGCCGTGGGCGATCGCTTCGGTGGCGGTGGCGCCGCGGGCGATCACGTGACCGACCTTGTCCTCGTTCCAGGTCAGCGGTGGTACCTCGTCGCCCGGCTCCACCTCCAACTGGAGGTCGACGAAGGCCGGGTCCGCGCGCACGGCGTCGATGCCGGTCACCTCCACGACCCGTCCGGGCTCCGGCGTGAGGAACCGGACGGCCGCTCCGCCCCGAGGCTCGGGCGACGTGGTCAGCGGCTCCACGACGCCGAAACCGGCGCCCAGCGCGTAGCGCTCCATGTCGACGCCGTAGGCGATCTCGGCCAGTTCGTTGATCCGGTCACCGCCGATGCGGTTGTGCGACTCGACGATCCGCGGACCGCGCGAGGTCAGCTTGACCTCGGTGTGCCCCGGCCCGTTGCGCAGCCCCACCGCGTCGAGGAAGTCCGTCACCAACCGTGTCACCTCGCGCAGCGTCTCGGCCGAGCAGCCGCTGGGCTGCGAGTGTCCGATCTCGACGAAACCGGAGCCGCCCGTCTCCTTGTCGGTCACCGCGACGACCACATGCCGGCCGTCGAAGGTCAGGGTCTCCACGCTGATCTCCGGGCCGTCCAGGAACTCCTCCATGAGGAACTCGTCGAAGGATCCGGCATCGGACAGGTCCCCGACGGCCCAATGCCCGTCGTCGAGGGATCGGTACCGCTCGGCGACGGCGTCCACGTCGGCTCGGTCGCGGATGCGGAACACCCCCAGGCTGCCCGATTCGCGGATCGGCTTGACGATGATCGGGAGCCCGTGCGCCTGCACGAACTCCCGAACGTCCTGCGCGGAACGGCCGACCGCGGCGGCCACCGGACTCATGCCCTCCGCGGCCAGGTGCCGGCGCATCCGCCACTTGTCCAGCAGCAGTTCCACGGTGGCGACGGACTCGCCCGGGAGGCCGAGCATCTCGTTGATCCGCGCCGTCGGCAGCAGCCCGAGCTCGGACAGCGACACGGCCGCCTGGAACGGGTACGCCTCGTGCAACGCCCGGACCAGCGGCAGGAGCCGGTCGATGTCGCCGTAGTCGAGAAGCAGCGCCTGATCGACGTACGGCCAGTGGCCGCGGTCATACGCGTCCGGGAACTGGGCGTGAACCACGTCCAGGCCGAGCTCCCGGGCCTTGCGTACATGCTTGAGCCTGCCGCCGATGACCAGAACGCGAGGCCGCCCGGTGGCGACCGCCGGGACCTCTGCCTTGACCGAGTCGGTCGTGAACATCTGCTGCTCCTCGTGTCAGCCGGCTCCCTGCCGAGACCCCGAATCTGCTCGTCTGAGGTGCACCCGCACATCGGAATTCCTCCCTATCCCCGGCCCTGAGGGGGTCCTAGGGAGTCAGCGGATCGTTGCTATCAGCCCCAGTCACCGTCACAGACAGCCGACCAGCCGAGAGACTGCCTTGGCGATCGAGCAGTGTGGGCCGACCGGCACGCTGCTGCTCGGCATCGACAAGGACACCAAGGCGGGCTACCTGTACGCCGTCGGTCACGCCAAGGGAACTGCCACCGTGATCCAGGGCCTCGGCAAAGTCCCGACCACCTTCGACGCCCCGATCTACTTCCGGCGAGGCGGCGAGCCCGATGACGGCCCGGTCTATCTGTTCGGCGAATAGCTGGATGCCTGGCCCGGCACCATCGGTCGTGCGGTGCCGGGCGGTTCAGCTGAAGAGCGCGGGGTCGACCAGGATCCAGGTGTGCTGGGCTCGGGCCAGGACTCGGCCGTCGGAGTCGTAGAGCGTGCTGGCGGTGCGGGTTTTGCGGCCGTCTTCGCTGAGGATTCGGCCCATCACCACGCAGGCCTCGCCCGCGGGTGGTCTGGCGTCGATGCAGGCGCTCATCTGGCCCAGCACCGACGGGCGTCCCTCGAGGTCGATCGCCCAGCCACCGGGGCAGTCCAGTGCCGCCCAGAGGAACACCGGATCGACCAGTCCGTCCTCGGCGGCCAGGTCGGTCGACGGGTGCCACGTGCACGCCGTGCGCCCGTCACCGAGCGGGCCGGGCCGCAGTCGAAGCCCCTCCGCGTTCGCGGGACCGCAGACGAAGCATCCCGGGAAGGGGTGCTTCACGAGCCCCTTGTACTGCGCTTCCGCCGTGCGCGCCTCGTCCGGTCCGACCGGGTCGACCGTGGCGTGGTCCAAGGTGGCCGCGGCGACGGCGATCGCTTTGGCAACCACCCCTGAGGCCGCCGGCGACTCGGCGCCGGCCAGCTGGGCGGAGTCCGAGGAGACCAGCAGGTCGAGGTCGACCTCCATCGGCGGCGGCACCATCAGCCGCACCCGGGGGACCGTTCCGTCGTCGGCGACCGCCGCCAGCGCAGTACCGACGTGGCCCGCGACGTAGCCCCCGTTGCCTGAATGTGCGGGCCCCCTGAAGCGCGGTGCGATCCGCAGTACCTCTCGCGTGGTCATGGCCAACGACCCTAACCCCCGCCGCCGTTGCGGCCGGTTCCGGGCCGGAAAGACCCGATGACCTGCGGAAACGCCGGGATTCCCGTGTTTTCTCAGCTTCTTTGCAGATTTGCGGCCGCCAGCACTCTCATTCAAACGTCCGTTTGAACTATGCTGACTGCAGGCTACGGCGCGTGAGCAGGTGGGGTGCCTGAGCGAGCGGTGGCTGGGGGGAGGAGAACTCTGTGGAAACACCCGTGGAATCAACCCGGGAAAGGCTGCTCAACATCGCCGAGCAGAGATTCGGCGAGGGTGGTTACGAAGGAACGTCGCTGCGGGCGATCACGGTCGCGGCCGCGGCGAACATCGCGGCGGTGAACTACCACTTCGGTTCGAAGGAGGCTCTGCTCCGGGCGGCGGTGGCGCGCGCGATGGCGCCGGTCAACACCGAGCGCCGACGGCGACTGGACCAACTGGAGGCGAAGGGGCAGCCGACCGCCGAGCAACTGATCCGGGCGTTCATCGAGCCGGGTCTCGATCTCGTACTGCGCCGCGGCGAGCGCGGGCCGGTGGTCGCGAGGTTCATCGGCCGGGTCGCGTTCGACCCGAGCCAGCGGATCCGGGAGTTGTACGCGGCGGAGTCGGATCCGGTCGAGGCGCGGTACCTCGCGGCGCTGCAGGCGGCATTGCCGAGAGCGGCGGCGGAGTCGGTGGCTTTCGGGTACGTGAACATGCTGGGGCTGCTCGCTCTGCACCAGTCGCAGGCGCTGACGCGGGCGCCCGGCACCGAGGACGTGGAGGATCCGGGCAAACTGGCGGAGAACCTGATCGCCTTCCTGGTGGCCGCTTTCGACCGGGGGTTGCGCGCCTGAACATCGCCTTGCACGCAGTGGTCCAGGGGGCACACTGGTCTTGTGGGAGCTGTCCGGAAAATGCTCACGGATGTTCGAACTGCCGGGTAACGCTGCATAATGGCGCTCCGTGGACCCCTGTGAAGTCGTGGTTGCCGTCGATCTCGGTGGAACCCGGATGAAGTGCGGCCTGGTCGCCGCCGACGGTGCCGTGCTGCACCGGGAGACCAGGCCGACACCCCGGGAGGCCGGGGGCCGCGCCGTGCTCGACGCGCTGCTCGAAACCGTCGTCGAACTGGGCCAGAAGGCCGCCGCCGACGGACACCGCGTGCGCGCGGTCGGCGTCGTCGTACCGGGCATCATCGACGCGGCGACCGGGACCGTCGGCGCGGAGAATCTGGCCTGGGTCGGTACGCCGGTCCTCGCCGAACTGAAGGAGTCCCTCGGCGAGGATCAGCAGGTCGTCCTCGCCCACGACGTGCGCGCGGGTGGTTACGCGGAGCTGCGCCAGGGAGCCTTGAACGGCACCACGAACTCCCTCTTCCTCCCGCTCGGCACCGGCATCGCCGCGGCCATGGTGGTCGACGGCTCGCTGGTCAGCGGCGACGGGTACGCGGGGGAGCTCGGGCACACCCGCTTCGTCCACGGGGACACCGCCGAGCTCTGCGCCTGTGGCCAATGGGGCTGCCTCGAGACCGTGGCCTCCGCCGCCGCCCTGGCCCGACGGTACGGCGCACGCACGGGCCGCACGGTGGACGGCGCCCGCGAGGTGCTCGAACTGCTGGCGCAAGGCGACCCGGACGCGGCCGCCGTGTGGAGCGACGCGCTGGAGGCCCTGGTCGACGCGCTGGTCCTCTACACCACGCTGGTCGCGCCCACCCGCATCGCGATCGGCGGTGGGCTGGTCGGGGCCGGTGAGACCCTGCTGGCGCCCCTGCGCGAAGGTGTTGCCGCGCGGCTGACGTTCCAGCGCAGGCCGGAGATCGTGGCCGCCGTACTGGGCGAGGAGGCCGGGTGCCTCGGCGCGGCGCTGATGGCCTGGGATCGCGTGACTGCTGACGAGAGCGGAGAACAGACGGTATGACGACGTATCGGATGGCGCGGCTGGTCACGCCGGACGACGTGCTCGAGAACGCGTGGCTCCAGGTCTCGGACGGCGACATCCTCGCGTACGGCCGGCGGTCCGAGGGGATGCCGGCCGACGGACTGCGGCCGGAGGACCTCGGCGAGGTCACCGTGGTGCCCGGGTTCGTCGACATCCACACCCACGGCGGCGGCGGTGCGACGTACTCGACGACCGATCCGGAGGAGGCGCGCAAGGTCGCGGCGTTCCACGCCAAGCACGGCACCACCACGACGATGGCGAGCCTGGTCACCAGCCCGCTCGACGACCTCGTCTCGCAGACCGCCTGTCTGGCCGACCTGATCACCGACGGCGTGATCGCCGGGGTGCACCTGGAAGGGCCGTTCCTGTCCGAGGCGCGCTGCGGTGCGCACGAGCCGACGCTGCTGCGCGACCCGGTCGAGGGTGACGTGGCGAAGGTGCTCAGCGACGCGGTGAAGATGGTGACGATCGCACCCGAACTGCCGAGCGGCCTGGACGCGATCCGCCAGGTGGTCGACGCAGGCGTGGTCGCGGCGCTCGGGCACACGGACGCGACGTACGACCAGATGATCGCCGGGGCGGACGCCGGCGCGACGGTGGCGACGCACCTGTTCAACGGGATGCGGCCGTTCCACCACCGCGACCCGGGCCCGGTCGGTGCCGCGCTGAACGACCCGCGGCTGCTGCTCGAGGTGATCAACGACGGCATGCATCTGGACCCGCAGGTGGTCCGCGTCGCCCTGGCTGCCGCCGGCGTCAACCGGATCGCGCTGATCACCGACGCGATGGTTGCCACCGGCATGCCCAATGGGCGGTACATGCTCGGCAGTCTGGAAGTGGACGTCACCGACGGGCTCGCGACGCTGGCCCACGGCAGCCACTCGATCGCCGGCAGCACCTTGACGATGGACGTCGCCTACGCCAACGCGGTCAAGGCCGGTGTCTCCCTGGTGGACGCGTCGCGGATGGCGTCGACCACGCCGGCCGAGACCTTCGGCTGGTACAACGTCGGCGGGATCGAGACCGGCAAGCGGGCCGACCTGGTCGTGCTGGACGAGGAGTACGGCGTCCGCAAGGTGATGCGGGCCGGCTCGTGGCTGGACTGATCGCGACCGTCACGCTGAACCTGGCGCTGGACGTCACGTACGGCGTCGACGAACTGGTGGTCGGTGGGAGTCACCGGGTCACCGACATCCGGCAGCGCGCGGGCGGCAAAGGCGTGAACGTCGCGCGGGTCGCGACCACCCTCGGGCACCAGGTGCTGGCACTCGGATTCGTCGGCGGGGTGACCGGCGAGATCGTCGCGGAGGAGTTGTTCGACGCCGGTCTGACCGCTCTGCTGACGCCGATCGCGGCGGAGACCCGGCGAACCGTTGCCATCGTCAACGGCGCGGACGGCGACGCCACCATCTTCAACGAGGCTGGCCCAGTCGTTTCCGCCGACGAGTGGCGGGCCTTCCACGATCGAATGCCTTGGGCAAGGATCGGCGTGCTTGCCTGCTCGGGAAGTCTGCCTCCTGGCCTGCCGGCCGATGCCTATGCGGAACTGGCCGTGCGAGCCCGTCATCACGACGTGTTGTCCGTGATCGACGCCGGCGGCGATGCGCTCGTGGCAGCCGCCAAGGCCGGTGCAGTGGTCCGCTCCAACGCCGCGGAGCTCCGCGATGCCCTCGGCGACGTGGACGTCGAGGAGGGCGCACGGCAACTGGTCGAGCTGGGAGCCACCGCGGCCGTCATCACCGACGGCGCTCGCGGGATGGTTGCCGCCAGCAAGCATGGTGCCTGGCGCGCGTTGCCGGTCGAGCAGGTCGCCGGCAATCCGACCGGCGCCGGAGATGCCTGTACTGCGGTAGTCGCCGCGGCTGTCGCGGAGTCGCCCGAGCCCGATTGGGCCGTAGTACTGAAGTCGGCTGTGGCGGCGTCGGCCGCGGCCGTGCTGACACCGGTTGCCGGGGACATCGATCTCGCGGCGTACCGGCGCTGGCAGCCGCAGGTCGAAGTACAGAGCCTCTAGATCCTTGTGAATTAAGGGAGTTCGTCATGCCGTTGGTATCCGGAGCCGAGGTCGTGCTTGGTGCGGCCAAGGACGGTCGTGGGGTCGGCGCGTTCAACGTGATCCAGCTGGAGCACGCGACCGCGCTGATCGCCGGTGCCGAGCAGGCCGGCGCGCCCGTCATCCTGCAGATCAGCGAGAACGCGGTGAAGTACCACGGCGCGCTCAAGCCGATCGGTGTGGCCACCCTGGCCGCCGCCTCGGCCGCGACCGTCCCGGTCGTCGTGCACCTGGACCACGCGATGGACCGCGACCTGGTGACGGAGGCGGTGTCGCTCGGCTTCACCTCGGTGATGTTCGACGCGTCGAAGCTCGACTACGAGGACAACGTCCGGGCGACCACCGAGGTGACGGCGTTCTGCCACGAGCACGGGGTGTTCGTCGAGGCGGAGATCGGCGAGGTGGGTGGCAAGGACGGCGTCCACGCGCCCGGTGCCCGCACCCGACCGGACGAGGCCCTGGCCTTCGTCGAGGCGACTGGTGTGGACGCACTCGCCGTCGCGGTCGGCTCCTCGCACGCCATGACCGAGCGGACGGCCGAGCTCGACTTCGAGCTGATCACCGCGCTGCGCTCCGCAGTACCGGTTCCCCTGGTCCTGCACGGTTCTTCGGGTGTCGCGGACGCGGATCTGACCCGCGCGGTCGAGGCCGGGATGACGAAGGTCAACATCGCCACCCACCTCAACAACGTCTTCACCGCCACCGTCCGCGAGGTGCTGGCCGACCAGCCCAGCCTGGTGGACACCCGCAAGTACCTCGGCCCCGCCCGTACTGCGGTCGCGGCCGAGGTAGCTCGCCTGCTGACGGTGTTGAAGGCCGTCTAGCCGGGTTCGACACTAGGTCAGGTCGCGGCGGATCCGCCAGAAGCAGAAGCCGCTCAGCGCGAGGGCCAGTACGAAGAACAGCCCGGCCTCGCGCCACTGCAGGCCCCAGAACCGGTCGGCCGGCTGGTAGGTGATCTGCTGCCGGTAGCCCTCGTCCGCCAGTCGCTGGAAGCAGGTGGACAGCGGGGGTCGTGACTGCGCCTCGCCAACCGTCGCGTTGGGCGGAGGCGGGCCGCACTCGGCCATCCAGGACGGCAGGGTCTTCTGCACCTGGCCGGCCGCGTTGACCGTGTTCTCGGACAGTTTCCAGTTGCCGCCGCCCGGCAGTTCCGCCTCGATCCGCATGACTTGCGAATTCTCGCCGGGGCCGGACAGTTCGATCCCGCGCATGTTGTCCATCGTCACGATCACGTTGGTCTTCACCGGCGTCATCAGGTGCGGCCGGAGCAGCACCGGCGAGAGGATCTGGATCGCGATCACGGCCGCCAGCGTGACGGCGATCGCGACGACGCTGCGCCGGATCACCAGCCCGAGCGCGACGCCCAGGGCGAACGCGAACGCGGCATAGCCGATCGGCACCACGCCACGGGCGCCGAAGACGGGCGGGAGCAGTCGTGGCACGTTGAACACGCCGGCCGCCTGCCCGGCGCCGATCGCGTCGTCGATCGGGTCGGACCACCAGGTCACCGCGAGGCTGAGCAACCCGGTCAGGGCGATCGCCGACAGCCCTGTGAAGGCGAGCTTGATGCCGAGCCAGCGGGTCCGGCTGATGCTCTGGTTCCAGACCAGCCGGTGGGTGCCCGCCTCCAGTTCGCGCGCGATCAACGGCGCGCCCCAGAAGGCGCCGATCACCGGCGGAGCGGCGTACACGAGGGCCTGGCCGACGATGTACAGGTACTGGTTGATCCGGTCGAACTGGATCTGCCTCAGAAAGTCGTTCGGGTAGGTCTTGTAGTCGTCGAGCAGGCCGGGGCCGGTGACCGCCAGGACGATGGCGAGCGCGGCGACCGCGCCGGCGACCACCAGCGCCTGCAGGCGGAACTGCCGCCAGGTGAGCCAGATCATCGCTGTACCTCCAGCACGGGGCGGTCGTTCTGCTTGGTCTGGCTGGAGCGGCCCATATAGGCCAGCACCAGGTCTTCGAGGGTGAGCTGGGTGACCGTCCAGGCCGGGTCGAGGATCGGCTCGTCGGTGCGGATCAGCAAGGTGGACTGGCGATCGGTGTGGCTGGCGGAGATCACGCGCTGGTTGTGCGGCAGCGACTTCTCGTCGCGGCGCGGACCGACCAGCCGGTAGTGCGTGGCCAGCAGGGTGTCGATGTCACCGCTGACCTGGACGCGCGAGTCGACCAGCACGACCAGGTAGTCGCAGGACCGCTCGACGTCGGAGACGAGATGCGATGACAGGACGACGCTGAGCTCCTGCTCGGCGACCGCCTCCATCAGGTCCTGCAGGAACTCCCTGCGGGCCAGCGGATCCAGGGCGGCGACCGGCTCGTCGAGGATCAGCAACTCGGGGCGTTTGGCGATGCCCAGAGTGAGGGCGAGCTGGGCGCGCTGGCCGCCGGAGAGCCGGCCGGCGCGTTGCTTGGGGTCGAGCCCGAGGCGCTGGATCCGGCCGTTGGCGAGCGTCTCGTCCCAGCCGGGGTTGAGGTGGGCGCCGAGCTTGAGGTGGTCCGCGATGCTCAGCCGCGCGTAGGTGGGAGTGTCCTGGGCGACGAAGCCGATCCGGGCGAGCTGGCTGGTGCCTGCGGCGGAGCCCAGTACGTCGATCGAGCCCGCGGTCGGCGTGAGCATGCCGACGGCCAGGTTGAGCAGGGTGCTCTTACCGGCGCCGTTCGGACCGACCAGCCCGACCACGCGGCCGGCCGGGAGGTCCAGCGTGCAGTCCGTCAGCGCCCAGCGGCGGCCGTATCTCTTGCCCAGTCCCTGGGCCTGCAAGGCGGCGGTCATGCTATGTCCTCCTGAGCGGCGGTCCGAAAGGTTGTCATGAACAACGCCTCGATGCTCTCGTCGTCGAGGCCGGCCTTGCGCGCCTTCGTCAGCCAGCGCTGCAGGTCCTGCCGTAGCGGTCCGTGCGCGGCCAGGCTGTGGTCGGTCAGCGTCCGCGTCACGAATGTCCCGACCCCGGGCCGTGCCGACACCAGCCCCTCGTGCTCCAGCTCGCGGTACGCCTTCAGCACCGTGTTCGGGTTGATCGCCAGCTGCCCGACCACGTCCTTCACCGTCGGCAGCTGGTCCCCCTGTCGCAACAACCCCAGCCGTAACGCGTTCCGCACCTGCTGAACGATCTGCTGGTAAGGCGAAACCCCCGACCGCCCATCCAGATGGAACTCGATCATCTTCAACCCCATTCATCTAGTTAACTAGCACAATACGCCTAGGGGGGAGCGTCCGGTCAAGAGCCTGATCGGTTGGATGGCTGTGTAGCGGCGGAGGGTTTGCGCCCGGGCGACGACCGAGGCGCACCTGGACAGGGATTGGGTGAGGCTTGCCTACATAGGTGAGAATGGTTGTCGTGAGCGAGCTGATCGATACCACCGAGATGTACCTGCGGACCGTCTACGAGCTGGAAGAAGAAGGCATCCTGCCGCTGCGCGCGCGGATCGCCGAACGGCTCCACCAATCCGGCCCGACGGTCAGCCAGACGGTGGCCCGGATGGAGCGCGACGGGCTCGTCACCGTCGAGGGCGATCGGCATCTGGAGCTCACCCAGGTCGGCCGGATGCAGGCGGTCCGGGTGATGCGCAAGCACCGGCTGGCCGAGCGGCTGCTGGTCGACGTGATCGGGCTGGAGTGGGAGGACGTGCACACAGAGGCCTGCCGCTGGGAGCACGTGATGAGCGACGCGGTCGAGCTGCGGCTGCTGAAGATCCTCGACAACCCCACCGAGTCGCCGTACGGCAACCCGATCCCGGGCCTGGAAGAGTTGCAGAAGGACAGCCAGGCGACCGCGATCGGCGAGTTCCGGCTGGGCGTCGAGCCGCTCGACAAGGTGCTCGACAGCGCGACCGGGGAGAGCGTGCGGGTGCTGGTCCGGCGGATCGCCGAGCCGGTGCAGACCGACGACGACGCGATGTCCGTACTGCGGCGCGCGGGCGCGCTGCCGGGCCGCGAGGTGGATTCGACGCTGGACGCCGAGGGCGTGCTGATGGGCAGCCGCGAGGCGGGTGGCGTGATCAGCGACGAGACGGCCGGCCACATCTTCGTGAGTCTGGTCTGAGGATCTCGGTCTGCAGCAGGTCCTGGTTGAAGAGTCCATTAAGAACGGCCACCAAGAGCGCTCGATGCGGTACTGACAGTGGTCAGGCAGTAACGTCTGTCCGCGATGACTGAGAACGAGATCGACTGGCCGGGATATCTGCGGGAGTTCCACTCCGCAGCCCCTGGCAGCACCGAAGCCCTGCTGTCACGAGCTGTGGCCGGGGACCACACGCCCTACCGCTGGCTCGTCCGAGCCGTGTCCGGAGAGGCCCGGCGGGTCCTCGACCTGGCCTGCGGCAACGGGCCGGTGGCCCGCGAGCTGTACGGCCGGTGCGTGGTCGGCGTGGACAACAACGCCGCCCAGCTGGCCGGCGCGCCCGGCCCCAAGGTGCAGGCCGACGCGTTGCACCTGCCGTTCGCGAACGAGGCGTTCGACGTCGTCACCTGCTCGATGGGCCTGGCGGTGCTGCAGCCGCTGCCCGACATCCTCGCCGAGGCAGCCCGGGTACTGCGCCGCGGAGGTGTGCTGGCGGCGACCGTGCCGGCGCTCAGGCCGTTGCGTCGTGGCGACATCCGGACCCTCACCAGCCTGACCACCCGCTTGCGGTCCACCCCGCAGTTCCCGGCGAGTGGCGAGATCAAGGACCTCAAGGATCAGCTTCGCGCGGCCGGTTTCCACGTGATGGAGAGTCAGCGCGAGCGCTACGCCTACTCGGTGCGCTCGATCGAGGACGCCCGCCGGCTGGTCGGCGCGCTCTACCTCCCCGGCACCTCCGACGCTCGCCGCGAGGCCGCTGCCGCCTGGCTGGCCGAACGCGCCGAGGCTCGCGACGGCCTCGACGTGGCTGTCCCGATCCGCCGGATCACCGCCATGCGGACCAAGGTCGCGCTCGCCTGATGAGTCTGTACCGTTCGTGCTGTGCCTGCTCTGACCTGGTCCGTCCGTTCGGTCGACCACGCGCTGGACGGCGAGGGGATCTACCGCTTCCTGCTCGCTGACGAGCCCGCTGCGTTCTGGCTGGACGGCAGCCTCACCGACCGTGGTGTCCGCCGCGTCTCCGTCCTCGGTACGACGACCGGCGCCGACGCAGAGGTCGTCGTACGGGATGTGGCTGACGGTGATGTCTTCGCCGAGCTGCAGGAACTCCTCGGCGCCCGGCGGGACCAGCTGGGCGCAGTACCGGCTGAGCTGCGGGAGGTCTTCAGCGGCGGCTATGTCGGGTATTTCGGGTATGAGCTGAAGGCGTTGACCGGGGGAGCCGCGGCGTACGAGGCGACGACTCCGGATGCCCTGTGGATCTGGGCGAACCGCTTCGTCGTCATCGATCACGACGAGGACCGATCGCTGCTCGTCGCGATCCACCCGCCGGGTGATGCCGCCGCGCCGCGGTGGCTGGATCGGGCGGAGGCCTCCACCAGCAGCTGGGTGATGAGCGGGCCGGCCGAGCCTGAGATCGCGATGCTGGACCTGGAGGCGTATCTCGAGCAGGATCGCGCCACCTACCTGGCCGGGATCGACGCCTGCATGGCAGCGTTGGAGGCCGGCGAGACGTACGAGGCGTGCCTGACGAATCGGGTCCGGTTGCCGACCGTCGCCGACCCTTTCGAGTTCTACCTCTGGCAGCGGGCGCACAACCCCGCGCCGTACTCGGCCTTCCTCCGGTACGGCGACCTCGCCGTGGCCAGTTCGTCGCCGGAGCGGTTCCTGACGGTGGATGCCGACGGCTGGGCGGAGTGCCGCCCGATCAAGGGGACCGCGCCGCGCTCGGCGGACCCGGCGCAGGACCAACTGGTCGCCAAGGCGCTGGCCGAGGACGAGAAGACGCGCGCCGAGAACCTGATGATCGTGGACCTGATCCGCAACGACCTCGGCCGGGTCAGCGAACCCGGCACGGTCCAGGTGCCGCACCTGATGGCCGTCGAGAGCTACCAGACCATGCACCAGCTGGTCACGACGGTCCGCGGGAAGCTCCGGGCGGAAGCCGACGCGGTGGACGCGGTCCGGGCGTGCTTCCCGCCGGGGTCGATGACAGGGGCGCCGAAGATCCGCACGATGGAACTGCTCGACGAGCTCGAGTGGAGCGCCCGCGGCGTCTACTCGGGCGCTCTCGGCTACCTGACCGTGGACGGCCGGGCGGACCTGAGCGTGGTGATCCGGACCGCGGTGATGACCCCGGACGGGACCGTGGTCGGGGCCGGGGGAGCGATCGTGCTCGACTCGGAACCGGTCGCGGAGTACGACGAAATGGTGCTTAAGGCAACGGCTACGATCAAGGGTGGGACGACGTGAACGCGTTACAGGTGGCGGATTCCTTCCTGGTGGCCGACGGCAAGGTTCGGGGGATCGAACTGCACCGGCAACGCTTCACGGACTCCTGTACCGCGCTCGGCGTCGAGGCGGGCGCGTTCTTCGACGAGCAGGTCGGGCGGTTGCCGGCCTTCGGGCGGTGGTTCCCGCGGTTCGAGCTGAAGGCGACCGGTGAGCTCGCCGTCCAGCTGCGGCCGGCGCCGCCGCAGGGCGATCGCATCCGGGTGTCGGTCCGCCGTGATCCGCGCACCAATCCCCGGGTGAAAGGCCCCGATCTGGAGGTGCTGGCGGAACTCAGGGCGGAGGCGGCCGCGCAGGACCGCGCGGACGAGATCGTCCTGGTCGATCGCGATGGCATCGCCCTGGAAGGTGGCAACTCGGCCCTGGTCTGGTGGGAGGACGGCGTCTTCTGCATCCCGCCGTCCACCTTGCCGATCCTCCCGTCGGTAACCGCGCAACTCCTCCGGCGGCTCGCGATCGACCGCGGTGTCGAGGTCGCCGAGCGTGCCCGCATGGCGGCCGAGCTGGCCGATGCCGACGAGGTCTGGCTGGTGAACGCCCTGCACGGCATCCGCCCCGTCCACGCCTGGCACACCGACCCCATCGACCCCCTCCCGCTGTCCGTCGCGCCGGAGTGGCAGGAGTCCCTGGTCGCTCTGGCACGCCAGGTCTGAAGGGGAAAACTGATATCACTATGCTACCTTCGAGATAGTCAGTGAGAACCAGTGGAAGAGGGGCTCGGGATGAGCGCGGATGGTGAAGTGATGGTGGAGATGCCGAAGCCGAAGGTGGTCGAGCGGCCGGCGGGGGAGTTGAACGGCTGGCCGATGGTCGCCCTGTCGTTCGTCCTGGTGGTCGGCGGGATCGCCTTGTTCGTGTGGGGCCTCGACGGTGAGCGGGTGGCGATCATCCTGCTCGGCGTGCTGGCCTTCGGGCTCGGCTCGATCGTGGCCGCGGGGCTGACGCCGGTGTCACCCGGGCAGGCCCGGGTGCTGCAGATCCTGGGCCGCTACGCCGGCACGATCCGGACCGACGGGCTGCGCTGGGTGAACCCGCTCGCCGCCCGCCGGGAGATCTCCACCCGGATCCGCAACCACGAGACGACGGTTGCCAAGGTCAACGATTCCGACGGCAACCCGATCGAGATCGCCGCGGTGGTGGTCTGGCAGGTCGAGGACACCGCGCAGGCGAGGTTCGAGGTGGACGACTTCGTCGCGTTCGTCGCGATCCAGACCGAGACCGCGGTCCGGCACATCGCGAACAGCTACCCGTACGACGTGCACGACGAGTCGGGTGGGATGTCCTTGCGGGACAGCACGGACGAGATCACCGAGAAGCTGTCGACCGAGATCGGCGCCCGGGTGCAGGCCGCCGGAGTACGGGTGATCGAGTCGCGCATCACGCACCTGGCCTACGCGCCGGAGATCGCCCAGGCGATGCTGCGCCGGCAGCAGGCGGGTGCGGTCGTCGCGGCCCGGCAGCGGATCGTCGAAGGTGCGGTCGGCATGGTCGAGCTCGCCCTGGCCCGGCTGTCCGAGCGCGACGTGGTGGAACTGGACGAGGAGCGCAAGGCGACCATGGTCAGCAACCTGCTGGTGGTGCTGTGCGGTGACCGCGACGCCCAGCCGGTGGTCAACGCCGGGACGCTCTACCAGTAGGCCGCGGCCGTGGCGACTGAACGCAAGAAGATCCTGCTCCGGCTGGATCCCGTGGTGCACGACGCGCTCGCGCGCTGGGCGAACGACGACCTGCGCAGCACGAACGCCCAGATCGAGTTCCTGCTCCGCCGGGCCCTGGCCGACGCCGGCCGGCTGCCGAGCGACGTCGGCCGGATGCGCCGCCAGGGCCGCCCGTCCAAAGAGGGCTGAGGCTCTACTCGCCCAGTTCGGTGAAGAGTGTCAACTGGAGGCCCGCGGGGGCCTCCAGTCTGGCGTTGAGGGAGTTCCACGGCGTCACGGTGGGCTCGGCGATCACGGTCGCGCCGGCCGCCGCGAGTCGTGCCGTGGTCGCCGCCGAGTCGTCCACCTCGAACGCGACCCGGTACTTGCCGGCCACCCGGCTGCCCACCTCGATCCGGTCGATGAACGCGGCCTGGTTCGGATCGGCGATCTCGAGCGTCGCCCGGCCGGCCTCGAGGATCGTCACCCGCCCGCCCTCCGTGTCGTACGCCTCGCGCTCGTGCAGGCCGAGCACATCGCGATAGAAGGCGACCGCCTCCTCGTAGTCCGGCGCCGTCACCACCAGCCGCAACTCACGCACTGACTCAGCCACGGTCCGCTCCCTTGCTCGGTATGGGGTTGTCACACCCACAGCACGTTAGTGCCCTGCGTCGGAAATCGGGGTTGACGCCAGGGGATCTCTCGGTGCTACGGTTCATTAGTCAAGTAATGAACCTACGAACCAACCAACCTCCGCACAGAACCGCATCACCGCCCAGCAGGAATCGAGCCACGAGGGACCACGGTGTTCGACGATCGCAGCCCGATCTACCTCCAGATCGCGGAGCAGATCAAGAACGACATCGTCACGGGTGCCCTCGCCGAGGACGAACAGGTCAGGTCGACGAACCAGTACGCGGCGTTCTACCGGATCAACCCCGCCACCGCGGCCAAGGGCTTCGCCCAGCTGGTCGACGAGGGTGTGCTCTACAAGAAGCGCGGCATCGGCATGTTCGTCAGCCCGAACGCCCGGGAGCTGCTCCGGACCGGACGGCGCGACTCGTTCTTCGCCGAGGTGGTGGACCCGATGATCCGCGAGGCCCGGGCGATCGGTGTCCCGCTGCGAGAGGTCGTGCGCCACATCGAGAAGTCGGCCGCCGAAGAACCGGCCGGAACCAGGGAAGCGATCGCCGGACAGGCAGAAGGAGGTGCGTCATGACCGGGCTGGGAGTGCGAGCCGAGAACCTGACGTTCCGGTTCAGCGGCCGTACTGCTCGACGGCGGCGACCTGGGTGACGCGAGGGAACCGTACGACGACGCGATCGTCACGAGCCGGGTCTGCCTGATCCGGGAGTCTGGTGACCTGGTCGGCAGCGCCCAGGTCAAGCAGGGGCTGCTGGACAAGTTCGAAGTACCGACCGGCAAGCGGGTGCAGAACCTGTCCCGCGGTAAGAAGTCCGCGCTCGGGGCCGTGGTGGGACTGGCCAGCCGGGCACCGCTGACGATCTTCGACGAGACCACAGCATGTGGGACTACGGCACCCAGTCACCGAAGTACCTCTCGGCGGCGATCGGCATCACCGTCACGCCGGCGCTGTTCGCACTGATGGTCTCGCACGGGATCACCCGGCGGATGTTCGCCGTTGCCGCCGGCATCTTCCTGGTCGGCGCGGCGGTCTGCACCGCGCTGATCTGGGTGCTCGCCTACCAGGTGGAGCACGTGATCTACGACTGGGCCGGACTGACCCAGACGCTCGCCAACCCACATCTCGGTTCGGTTTCTGGAAGGGTCTCGCGCTGCTGCCGCTCGGCGTGCTGCCGGCTGCCGCCGCGGAGTTCCGGCTGGTCGCCCAGTGGATCTCTCACCCCTCCTCACGCCTCTGCGTCTCCCGACTCCCACGTGAACTGCCTATAGTCCCGTTCCGCCCAGCCTTCTCGCTGGGTCCACAGGTGCGGTGGGTTGTGGACAACTCGTCCGGATCCGGAGTGTTGGCACAATTTCGGTCAACCTTCGGAATCCCTTACAAATAAGGGCCTTCCGGACCGGAAACTGTCGGCGGTGGTGTCTAGGGTCTGGGGTATGGAGATCTTGGGCGAGCGGCCGGTGTGGTCGATGAGCGACAGCGAACAGCTGGCGACTCTCGACGCGCTCAACGCCGAGATCTCCCGGTTGCAGACCTACCGCCTGCAGGTCCTGGCCAGCTACGACGCCTCCGGTCACGCCGCCACCCTCGGTGCCGGTGACACCGCCCGGCTGCTGGCGTTTCGGCACCGCCTCGACCCGGGCGTGATCAAGCGTGACCTGGCCCTGGCCAAGGCCCTCCGCAAGTACCCCGCCGTGACCGACGCCCTGCCACCGGTCCACCCCGA